>CASENS010000052.1 GCA_949289345.1 uncultured Bacteroides sp. | reverse complement strand
TACAAATGCGTCTTTTTAACATACAATTTTGTATTAAAATGTTGAAGATAGATTAATTTTACATATATTTGCTGAGTCTTTAGATTAATAAAGATATGTGTGAACTAATAGAATTTTGCAAACTAACTTTTGTTTAACTTAACAATTTAAGGAGTATGAAAGACAGAAGAGAAAATAGTCTGTTAAGTCATCGCCCAAGAGCGCGATGGCTGTTTCTCATTCCTTTGTTGGTTGCCCCATTAATTTCTCCGTTGGGTGCTCAGCGGGCATCAGCGGCGACTAACGTGGTACAACAACAAACGAAAACTGTAAAAGGTACCGTTGTGGATAGCGAAGGCTACCCCGTAATTGGCGCCAATGTTGTGGTAGTAGGAAATACCGGACTGGGTGTCATTACGGACATTGACGGTAATTTTACACTCAGCGGGGTTCCGGCCGGAGCCAAGTTACAAATATCTTTTATCGGATACAACACGGTGACAGTAGACGCGGACAGCAGCAAGCCTATCCAAGTGACCATGACAGAAGACTCACAGATGCTGGGTGAAGTGGAAGTTGTGGCTTACGGTACACAGAAAAAGGTGTCCGTGACGGGTGCCATCGCCAGTGTAAAAGGTGACGAGTTGGCCAAGACGCCTGTGGGTTCCGTATCCAACATGTTGTCCGGTCAGTTAGCCGGTCTGACAACGGTGCAGTATTCCGGTGAGCCGGGCAGCGATGCAGCGTCTATCTTTGTGCGTGGTCAAGGTACGTTCAACGATTCGGCTCCCTTGGTACAGGTGGACGGTGTGGAACGTGACTTCAACGAAATCGACCCGAACGAAATCGAAAGTATCTCTATCTTGAAAGACGCTTCGGCAACTGCCGTATTCGGTGTGCGTGGCGCCAACGGTGTGGTATTGATTACAACCAAGCGCGGCTCGCAGGGAAAAGCGAAAATCTCGTTCTCGACCAGTGCCAGTATCGTGACCCCCACTGACCCGCTGGAAATGGCGAACTCGTATCAGTACGCCACATTCTACAACATGATGAACGATAACGACGGCCAGCCGCACACATTCTCGGATGCCATTATTGAGAAATTTCAGACAGGTTCCGATCCCATCCGCTATCCAAGTATCAACTGGGTGGATTACTGCATGAAGAAACTGACTCTCCAGACGCAGCACAACGTGAACATTTCCGGAGGTACGGATCGTGTGCGTTACTTTATCTCGGCCGGTGCCTATACGCAAGGCGGTTTGTTCGAGGAGTTCGACCTGCCGTATCACTTGGATTACCGCTACAAACGCTTCAACTACCGTTCGAACTTGGACATTGACGTGACCAAGACCACAACGCTGAGCATGAACGTGGCCGGCAACATCAACAACGCCACCAAGCCTTACACAGGTCAAGGTTCGGCGGGTATGCTGATTAATATGTATTACGCGACGCCTTTCTCCAGCCCGGGTATCGTGGACGGCAAGTTAGTGAATACGACTACGGATTATCCGGAAAACGCGCTGCCTTTTACCGGAGGCAACGGTATGAGCTACTACGGCAACGGTTTCATGCAGACCAGCAACAATACGCTGAACGCCGACTTGCAACTGAAACAGAATCTGGATTTCGTGACGAAAGGCCTGTCGTTCCACCTCAAAGGTTCGTACAACAGCGGCTTTACATCTTATACCCGTGCTACCGCCAGCGTAGCTACCTATACGCCGGTGCTTATGGACAACGGTTCCATTGGTTATAAGAAGAACGGCATGGATTCCCAGTTGGACTATCAGGACGTAGACCCGTCCAAGAGCCGTGACTGGTACATGGAAGCAGCTTTCAACTATGCACGCGACTTCGGCGACCACCACGTAACAGCTTTGGCACTGTACAACCAGTCGAAGGAATATTATCCCAGCACGTATTCAGATATTCCCAAAGGTCTGGTGGGCTTGGTAGGCCGTGCCACATACGACTGGAAGAACCGTTACTTGGTAGAGTTCAACATCGGTTACAACGGTTCGGAAAACTTCGCACCGGACAAGCGCTTCGGCACTTTCCCGGCAGGCTCATTCGGCTGGGTAGCCAGCGAGGAGCCTTTCTTTGAGCCGCTGAAACCGGTAGTCAGCTTCCTGAAGTTCCGCTACACCATCGGTAAGGTAGGTAACGACCGCTACGGCAACAACGACGTCCGTTTCCTCTATTTGCCGGATCCGTATGAAGTGAACAACGGTACGCTCATCAACCGCGACGGACACGGGTTCCTCTTCGGTATCAACAACTCCACCGCTTCGTTGGCAGCATTTGAAAGTTCCAAGAACAACCAGGATGTAACGTGGGAAACCGCCGTAAAGACCAACATCGGTATTGACGCCAACTTCTTTGATGACCGCTTGCGTACAACATTCGACTACTTCCACGAAGACCGTGACGGCATCTTGTTGTCGGATGGTACCGCACCGATTATCCTCGGTTTCACGACTCCCCTTGCCAACCTCGGTAAGATGCGCAGCTGGGGATGGGAACTGACCTTGAAATGGTACGACCAAATCGGCAGCGACTTCCGCTACAATGTCGGCTTGAACTTGATGTACAACCAAAACCGCGTGGTAGAGCGTAAGGAAGCCCCGCAAAACTTTGAATATATGTACCAGAAAGGACGCCGTCTGGGCAAGCGCAGCCAGTATCTGTTCTTTGAATACTATGAAGAAGGGAAAACTGAACAGCGATATAAAGAAGTATATGGTGTGGATATGCCGACTCAAATCGCCAAACCGGAGATAGATCAAGAGACCGGTTTGCCAATTCCCGGTACAGGGTTACAAAATGGTGACTGTGTGTATGTGGATTTGAGCGGTGACGGTATTATTGACGCAAACGATATGTCCCGCGACTACGGTTTCACGGACGACCCCGAATACATGGCAGGTCTGAACCTCGGCTTCAGTTGGAAAGGACTCGATGTGTCCATGCAGTGGACGGGAGCCTGGAACGTGAGCAGACAGATTTCGAGCGTATTCCGTCAGCCGTTTACAGCACGTGACAATGTGACACAAGGAGGTTTGTTGGTTGAACACTTGGACAATACATGGACAGTGGACAATCCGGATCCCAATGCCGAATATCCGCGCGCTACGTTTACGAACGCTGCCAACAACTATGCAGGCTCTACACTGTGGGAAAAGGATGCGAAGTATCTCCGTCTGAAGAACTTGCAGATAGCCTACAACTTCGATCTTCCGTTCATGAAGAAACTGAAGCTGAATATGTTCCAGTTGTCACTGAGTGGCTACAACCTGCTGACTTTCACGCCGTACAAATGGGGCGACCCGGAATCACGCGCCAGCAATTCGCCCACGTATCCGTTGACGAAGACATATACATTGAGTTTGAAACTCGGTTTTTAATCCTTAACAATGAAACACAGTATGAAACGAAATACAAAATGGTTTACTTGTGCCGCCTTTGGCATAGCCTTGTGTGCCGCCACCTCGTGTGTGGACGACATGACTTTCGGCAGCGCATTTCTGGAGAAAGCTCCCGGCGGCTCTGTAACGAAAGATACCGTATTCAACAATGCTGAATACACCCGGCAGTTTCTGACCAACCTTTACGGTATGCAGTACTACGGCATACCTTATAAAAACAAGTCGGAGCAGGAATCTTCCAATATTTATGTAGGCAAAGTGGATGCGCTGACCGACCTGTACATATTCACGTATGGTTCAAGCGCCGGCATCTATAATCCTTATTTCATGGGACAGCATACCGCCAATTACGGTATCCGTCAGGACAAGTTCTCTTACACAAAGAACTTGGTATGGGAGGCCATACGCGGCGTATGGTTGCTGTTGGAAAACATCGACAACGTGCCCGGACTGAGCGAAGACGAAAAGACTCAGATGAAGGCGGAAGCCAAGTGCATCATGGCTTCGCGCTACATGGATGTG
Organism: uncultured Bacteroides sp.; assembly: GCA_949289345.1. Classification (GTDB taxonomy): domain Bacteria; phylum Bacteroidota; class Bacteroidia; order Bacteroidales; family Bacteroidaceae; genus Bacteroides. Next base: position 259,547 of record CASENS010000052.1, on the reverse strand, counting down.
TTCCGCCATTATGGCGGTGTGCCCCTCATCAAGGCTTCGTTCAGCGGTACGGACGCCAGCTATGATTATCCACGCGCCAGTGTGGAGGAAACGGTAAACTTCATCGTGCAGTTATTGGACGAAGGCGCAGCTGTCCTGCCTTGGACTGTAGCCAATCCGGCAACCGACAACGGACGCTGGAACCGCGCGGCCGCCATGGCTTACAAATGCCGCATCCTGCAGTTCGCCGCTTCTCCGTTGTTTAATTCCGATGAACCTTACTATCCGGGTATGACAGACAATCCCGCAATCTGGTATGGCAGCTACCGCGCCGAATTGTGGCAACAACTGTTGGAAGCTTGCGAAGACTTCTTCAATGAACTGGGTAGCAGAAACGGCTATCACCTGCAACAAGCCAACGGCACCCGTCCGGAGGACTACCGTTTGGCTTACCGCATCGGTTACTCCAACTTGGACAGCCCGGAAACACTGCTCAGCACACGCGTAATAGACTACGATGCCTTTAAGTCGAGTCACTACAACTGGCATCAATGGGGCGCTCCGCTGGGTAAAATCCACCGCAGTTATTGTCCGACTCTGGAATACGTAGAAATGTTTCCCTGGAAGGACGGCACTCCGTTCAGTTGGGAACAGACTGAAAGTGAAGGACGCCTGGACGAAATGTTCATGACAGGAAATGCGGAAACCGGCAATATCCAACTGACACGCGACCCGCGTTTATACGAGGAAGCCATCGTAAACGGAGATGTATTGAGCATTGACTGGAGCACCGGCAATATGTCCGGAAGAAGTTTTGAAGCATGGTATGGCGGTTATGATGCCCGAACCAATACGGATCAGGAAAACGGTTCATGGGGCACAGGATTCGGTCCCATCAAATTCTTGATGAACGATGACATGCTGCGCCGCTACGTTCAATGGCCCAGCATCCGTTTGTCAGAAATGTACTTGATTTACGCTGAAGCCTTGGCGCAGACAGGCAATCTGACAAAAGCCATTGAGCAGGTGGACATCGTACGCGCCCGCGTCGGCATGAAAGGACTGGCAGCATGTAATCCGGACAAGAACTTAACCACAGACAAAGATGCGCTGATTGAAGAAATCCTGCGCGAACGCGCCTGTGAATTAGGTATGGAGGACGCCCGTTTCTTCGACTTGATCCGCTACAAACGCGCGGATGTATTCGAGAAGCAGTTGCATGGCTTGAACATTTACCGTCTGGATGGAAACGGCGCCCGTAGAGACCAACCCTGGTATGGCAACGACGACAAAGTAGGAACAGACTCCTACATGCCGTTCCCGACAAAATTCGAATACGAGCGTTTCCCGCTGGATAACCCGACACGTTACTGGTGGACAAACGGTTTCGACCCGAAATGGTATTTGTCACCGTTCCCCGCAACAGAAGTGAACAAAGGATACGGATTGATACAAAATCCGGGATGGTAATAGTGAATAATTCAATTTTAATTTGATTGACCATTATTATATTATGAAGAAAAAGAACATCTTAATTCCGGCGCTCCTTGCCTGCTTCTGTATGCAGGGCTATGCGCAGGAAGCAAACGATAGCTTGGTGGCGGGCAAGCCTGCCCGTATGGCCGACGAAGTGGTACAAATCGGCTATCACAAAGCGCAACGACTGGAGGAATCCACTTCATCGGTTTCCACGGTCTACAACGAGGACTTCAACAAACGCAGTGCGAAGAACATTGCGAACTCTCTTTTTGGATATGGCACCGGCCTGACAACCTTACAAGGGTCCGGACGCTATGCCGACTATGACCCGACATTCTATATCCGCGGCCTGCAAAGTCTGTCAACAAACAATCCGCTGATATTAGTAGACGGTATCGAACGCGACATCAGCGACGTGACCGCGGAAGAAGTAGAGTCAGTGACAATCTTGAAAGATGCGGCGGCAGTAGCCATCTATGGTTACAAAGGCATCAACGGCGTGGTGAATATCACGACCAAACGCGGCAAATACAACTCACGCGAAATCAAGTTCAACTACGACCACGGTTTCGGCTGGCAAGCCCGCAAGCCTAAGTTTGTAGATGCCTATACCTATGCCAACGCCATGAATGAAGCGTTAGCCAACGACGGTCTGTCGGCACGCTATTCACAGGATGAACTGAACGCATTCCGTAACGGCAATTACCCCTATCTGTATGCCAATACCGACTGGATGGGTGAGACCATGCGCGACATGGACGCTACCAACATCTACAACATCAGCTTCCGTGGAGGCGCCAAGAACTTCCGTTACTATGCGATGGCGAACCTGACAACGAACAAAGGTTTTATAGCCAATCCGTACATGAACGAAGGGTACTCCACGCAGGATGAATACTCGCGTGCCAATCTCCGTACCAACTTGGATATCGACTTGAGCGAAAATACGAAACTGAAACTGAACGTGATGGGTGTTCTTGCTGAAAGTCGTACACCGGGAGCGGATGGAGAAGCAGGCGCCGACTTGTGGAATATGATCTATACGATACCATCCGCCGCATATCCGGCTCAACTGGAAAACGGTACATGGGGCGGTAGTGCCACATGGGCAGGAACAGGCAACCCGATTGCCGTGTCGCAAGCCGCCGGTTATACCAAATTCCACGAACGCACTCTGTTTGCCGACATGACGTTGGAACAAGACCTTTCGTCCATCACTCCGGGATTGGGCGCAAGCGCGATGCTGGCTTATGACAGCTATGCCCAGTATTGGGAAGACCACTCAAAGACATTTGTCTACGGGAGCAACTCCGTATCCTCTTGGGAGAACGGCGCACCGGCTTCCACAACTTACTACACCGATGGTGCGGAAAGTGCATTGGGCAGTGAGTCGCAATGTATCGCTTTCACGCGTGTGTTCAATTTTGCAGCGACCTTGTTCTATGACAAGCAAATCAACGAGGACAACAAAATCTACAGCCAGTTGAAATGGGATTACGAATACCGCAATACGAAGGGCGTTGACCAGACTTGGTATCGCCAGAATGTATCTTGGTATACACATTATGGCTTAAAGAACCGCTACTTCGCCGACTTGACAATTGTGGGTTCCGCATCCAACAAATTGGCTCCGGGCCATAAGTGGGCAGTATCACCGACTGTCGGTCTGGCTTGGGTGGCTTCTAACGAAGATTTCTTAAAAGACGTTTCTTGGATTGACTTCCTGAAACTGCGTGCTTCTTTCGGTGTTATCAATACCGACCGTCTGCCGCTCGATGACGATACAGAAGTGACCAATTATTGGGAGCAGACCTATGGTGGCGGCAGTTTTTATCCGTTCGATACAAACTATTCGGTAGGAACCTCCAGCTGGTCAATTGGCCGTTTGGCTTCCATCAACTCACTGCATGAAAAAGGATACAAGTATAACTTCGGTATCGATGCCAGCCTGTTCCAAGGACTGAACTTCACCATGGACGCTTACTACGAACGCCGCTCGGACATCTGGGTGTCTTCAGCCGGACACTATTCAAGCGTGTTGGGCTTCACGGCTCCTTTTGAAAACGGCGGTATCGTTGACAGTTGGGGCGTGGAAGTAGGATTGAACTATCAAAAGAAATGGGGTGACTTCTTGCTGAATGTAGGCGGCAACTTCGCATTGGCAAAGAACAAGATTGTGGAACAAATGGAAGAACCCCGTCTGTATGACAACCTGATTCAAACCGGTAACCCGCTGAAGTCTACTTATGGCCTGCAAGCCATCGGCTACTTCAAAGACGAAGCAGACATTGCCAACAGCCCACAGCAGATGTTTGGTACGGTACGTCCGGGCGACATCAAATATCGTGATGTAAACGGTGACAATATTATTGACGCCAACGATGAAATTCGGATGGGTTACAGCACGACTGCTCCCGAAATCTACTACTCATTCAACTTAGGTTTGGAATGGAAAGGATTGGGCTTCGACGCCATGTTCCAAGGAACGGGACGTTATTCCGCTGTGCTGAATACGAAGAGCTTGTATTGGCCGCTGATTAACAATACGACCATCTCGCAAGAGTACTATGACAACCGTTGGACACCCGAAACGCCTGATGCCAAGTATCCCCGTCTGAGTTCGCAGAGTAACGAAAACAACTACCAGACCAACACCTTGTGGCTGGAAGACCGTTCATTCTTGAAGCTCCGCAGCGTAGAACTCTATTATAAATTCCCCGAGACCTGGATGCAAAAGAGTAAGATTTTAAGCAACGCCAAGATTTATGTCCGCGGTATTGACCTGCTTTGCTTTGACAAGATTAAAATTGCCGATCCGGAATCATATGGAGCCACATACCCGTTGACTCGCAGCATAGTAGCCGGACTGACTATTGGATTCTAACATTGTAAAACCTAAATGAAAAAATGAATATGAGAATCAAAAAACTTGTGACAGGCATGGCCTGTATGGCTGCACTGACAGCCTGCAACATGGACTATCACGAATATAATAACTACAACCAGGAATACTTGTCGCAGAATTACGACGAGGTTATTGGCATGCTGACCAACATTTATGACAAGTTGGACTACGATTTCGGACAAGACTATAGCGGTGGCATGCTTGCTTCCGCCTGCGACGAAGCCGATTATGCGTATGCCGATAATAATATCTGCGACTTTACCAATGGTTCGTGGAGTCCTTCTAATCCGTTGTCTACGATTTGGACGGACAGTTACCGTGCCATCCAAATGTGTAACCAGTACATCGACAACTTCCAAGGGTTGACATTTGATGACCTACAGTTGAACGATGAATACCGTTCGCACTATTTCCGCTATAAGAACAGTTTCCACGAAGCGCGTCTGTTGCGGGCATACTTCTATTTCAATGTAGCACGTGCCTACGGTGACGTACCTTACTTCACCCAAACGGCGACTACAGAGAATGTCAATACATTGACCCGTACTCCGGTACAGGATGTATTCGATTCAATCATGGTGGTTTGCGACCAAATGTACCGACAGCTGCCAGCAGACTATACCAACTTAGGATTGGACGGTATCGCTCCGGCAGAGAGCGGACGTGTCACCCGCTATGTGGCTTTGGCATTGAAAGCCCGTACTGCCCTCTATGCGGCAAGTCCGTTGTTTAATGAAAGCAATGATCCTGAACTGTGGCGCCGTGCAGCCGAAGCAAATAAAGCAGTCATCGATACATGTGCCAAGTACGGAATTGCTTTAGGAAACTATTCTGACTTATGGGGACAGAACAACTACTCTGCTAAAGAGATGATATTTGTCCGCCGTTATAATGGGAACATAAGTGATTTGGAAGAATATAACTTCCCCATCGGCGTTCCCGGCGGCAACTCAGGCAACTGTCCGACTCAGAATATGGTAGACGCCTATGAAATGCAGGCAACCGGATTGGCATGGGACGAACCTGGAAGCGGCTACGATGCAGCCAATCCTTATGAAGGACGAGACCCGCGTTTTTACATGACCATCGTGAAGAATGGTGATACCGGCTGGCCGTCAAAGAATACCAGTGCCATTGAGACATTCTATGGCGGTGTCAATGCTGAGCCAATCTCAGGAGCAACCCCTACAGGCTATTATCTGAAGAAATATCTTGATTCGGCTATTGACTTGAGTGCAAGCAGTACAACGAAAACCAGCCGACATTCATGGATTACGTACCGATTAGGTGAATTTTATCTGAACTATGCAGAAGCTGTGTTCCGCTATACCGGTTCGGCTGATGCTCCCGGTGATTGGGGTATGACTGCACGTGAGGCTGTAAATATCATCCGTAATCGCGCAGATGTACAGATGCCTGAATTACCTACCGGACTTTCCGCCGATGCGTTTTGGGAGAAATACGAAAACGAGCGCATGGTTGAACTGGCTTTCGAAGGACACCGCTTTTGGGATTTACGCCGTTGGAAAGAAGGCGATAAATTGGGCAGCATTATTCAGATGAAACTTACCAAGAATGCGGACGGTACCATCACTTATAACCGCCAGACGGTAAACCGTACATGGAACGATAAAATGTATCTCTTCCCTATCCCGCAAACAGAGTTAATGAAGAATCCGAACCTGGGTCAAAATCCCGGTTGGTAACAGTACTAAAAATATAATATAAATAACGAGGAAGGGATGGTTGAAAAAACATCCCTTCCTTTTTTGTACCGATATCCTATAAGAGCCATAAAGGACAAAATTTATATGTTTACGCACAAAAAGGATATTCCCTACATGGAAAAGATTTGCTATATTTGTCAAATAAAAATATGTCATACCATAAAAAAGCATACCATGAAACGATTTCTGTTTTTAGCCTCATTATCCTTATGTTTAGGACAATCCGCTTTGGCACAATTCGGGCATTGCACACCCGCTGAAAGATTCACCTATGTGGACAAACAGACAGGGAACTCCATTACGGTGTTGACCGACACCACGAAAAACGACCATTACCTGTATCAAACCGACCCGATGTGGACTGCAGACGGAAAATACCTGATATTCCGTTCGTCGAGCCGGGCAGGAGACAAGGAAATGGAAACAACCACACCCGACGGCAAAAAACGCCGATGGACACCCACGCAAATGTTTTTCATTGAAATGGAAAGCGGTAAAATCATTCAAGCCACGGAAGGAACGGATTTGGCAGGCACCTACTTAGCCAATAAATCGAACCGGATGTTCATCAGCCGCAAACAAGAAGGGAAATGGAACATGTATGTAATGGACCTCGACAAGTTCTTTGCCGATGTGAAAAAAGGAAAAGTGGGACGGCCCGCGGATTATGAGACCTTTATCGGCACTTTCCCTAAAGAGATGGGACGTCCGGGCGGTTTTGCCGTTGACTGCAATGATGACTATGCCTACATCACCGTGGAACGCGAAGGGACAGACGAAGAAAAAGAACGGATGATGAAAAACGCTTTCTTGCCAGAAAGTAACCAGCCCATCAAAATAAAACCTGTACTATGTGGTATCCGCAAGATGAACCTCACAACCGGAAAAGTAGAGAAAGTGGTCGATACGGAATTCAAAGTGGGGCACATACAAGCTAACCGCTTCGTGCCGGGTGAAATTGTATTCTGCAACGAAACAGGTGGTGATGCGCATCAACGCATGTGGTACTGCACGGCAGATGGCAAAGTGTTCAAACCCTTGTACAAAGAAACCGCACTCGACTGGGTGACACACGAGACGTTGGCAACCAAGGATTACGTCTACTTTAACATATTGGGCTTCCAACCCCGCCTGCGCAAACAGGTCAGCGGCATTGTACGCATCAACCTCAGGACAGATGATGTAGAACTGATAGGACAAGTGGAAATGGAAAAAGACCGCCAAGCCATTGAAGGGCAACTGACGGGAAGAGGCTTTTGGCACTGCAATGCCAGCCGTGACAATAAATGGGCGGCGGGTGATACGTTTGGCGGCAATGTCTGGCTCATTAATGTAGAGACGGGTGAACGCCATCAATTAGTATCAGACACCAAAATGCGCCCGGATCATGCACACCCAAGTTTCAGCCCGGATGGTACAAAGGTGCTGTTCCAGTCGGGACACTTCACCAATGGGAAACGATTAAATCTGATGATGGTAGATATCAGTGGTAAATAAGACAAAAACAGTTCAACCGTAAGTAAATTACAGATGAAAAGAATATATACCTTATTATCTACCGCCGCCTTGGTGTGTCCGGTGGCCGTGGAAGCGCAGGAAGCTGTTTCCACTGATACTCCCAACGTAGTTTATATCATGGCAGATGACCTGGGCATCGGAGACTTGGGATGTTATGGACAACGGCAGATAAAGACACCCAACATTGACGAAATAGCGCACAATGGCATGAAATTCATGCAGCATTATTCGGGTTCCACCGTAAGTGCACCTTCCCGCTGTGCTCTCTTGACCGGCAAGCACATGGGACATGCCGCCATCCGAGGCAACGCCAAAGTGAATGGCTCTGACGGTTTGCCTTACGAAACACCGTTGCCAGAGGGAGAAATCACCGTCGCCAACCTGTTCAAACAACGCGACTATGCCACGGCCTGTGTAGGCAAGTGGGGGTTGGGTGGCCCAGGCACTGAAGGTATGCCCAACAAACATGGTTTCGATTATTTTTATGGTTATCTGGGGCAAGGATTTGCGCACAACTATTATCCGGAGTTCCTGCACGAGAATGACCGGAAGATAATGCTGAACGGAAAAGCCTATTCGCATGACCTCATATTAGAGAAAGCTTTGGCTTTCATTGACCAACATGCTGATGAACCCTTCTTCTTATATTTTTCACCGACCCTGCCTCATGCAGACTTAGACGCCGTGCAGGAAGCAATGGACGAATATGAAGGAGACTTCTGTGAAACACCCTTTGACGGTAAGACAGGCGGCTACAAAGTACAGCCAAGTCCGCGCGCCGCTTATGCCGCGATGGTGACTTATCTGGATAAAAGTGTAGGCTTGATTATGCAGAAGTTAAAAGAATATGGACTTTATGACAATACCATTGTTGTGTTTACATCGGATAACGGCGTACATGCTGAAGGAGGACACGACCCATATTACTTTGACAGTAACGGTCCCTTCCGTGGACAAAAACGTGATTTGTACGAGGGAGGCGTACGTACCCCCTTCGTAGTGCAATGGCCAAGTGTAATTCCTGAAGGAACGGTGACGGCTCATCTTTCCGCTTTTTGGGATTTCCTGCCTACCATGGGCGAATTACTGGACATATGCATACCCGATGACGTGGACGGTTTGTCCTATTTGCCAACCTTGACCGGAAAAGGTGAACAACGTCAGCATGGCAGCATCTACTATGAATTCTTTGAGTTTGGCGGCAAACAATCCATTCTGACCCCCGACGGTTGGAAACTGATTCGTCTGGAAGTCAGCAAACCGGAGAAAACATACGAGGAACTTTACAATATTTACACTGACCCAGGTGAGACCACTAATGTGATAAAGCAATATCCGGAAACAGCCACTCGCCTGCGCAAACTAATGGATTCTCAACGCGCAGAGAATGAGCGATTTCACTTTTAATCTTATTGCATATGAACAGGATTGCAAAATATATCGGCTTATTACTGATGGGGATAGCTGCTACAGCCTGCAACAAGCAGGAGCAACCCGTGGAATGGCCACAAGTAACGAATGAGACACGTCCTTGGACACGCTGGTGGTGGGAAGGGAATATCGTACGTCCGACTGACTTGGATTCCATTATGCCACTTTATCATGAAGCCGGATTAGGCGGATTGGAAATTACACCAATCTATGGCGCACATGGTTATGAAGCCCGTTTTAAAGATTTCCTTTCTCCAGAATGGGTAGACGTGTTCATGTCTACATTAGACAAAGCAAAACAATTAGATTTGGGTATTGACCTTGCCAATGCATCGGGTTGGCCGTTTGGCGGTCCGTGGATAACGGCAGAACATGCCTGCAAGACCATAGCGCATAAAGTATGGCATTTGAAAGGAGGCGAACGACTGACTGAGCCAGTGCGATATGAAGAGCCAGGTTTGGTACGAGTAGCCGGATTGAAACCGGTAAAGCCGGAACAACTGCAAAAGCCTGTCACTGCCAATAAAAATCTGCAAGAGCTGGCATTAGACCAAGTCCGCTATCCAGAACAGCTTCCTCTTATCATTTTGACTGCCAACAATGCTCAAGGTGAATGTATTGACCTGACAGGCAATCTTAAACCGGACGGGACATTGGATTGGACAGCTCCTGAAGGAGATTGGACCTTGTGCGCCTTGTTTGAAGGTTTGCATGGCAAGTTGGTAGAACGTGCAGGTCCCGGAGGTGAAGGAAATGTCATCGATCACTTCTCAGCTGATGCTATTGACGCTTACTTGAAACGTTTTGATGAAGCTTTCGCCGATAAAGATTTAAGCGGATTACGTTACTATTTTAATGATTCTTACGAAGTGGATGACGCACAGGGTGAGGCGAATTGGACGCCACGAATGTTTGACGAATTCCAGAAACGCAGAGGCTATGATTTACGCCGTAATCTACCGGCTTTGTTAGGTGAGGACTTGCCAGAAACAAATGCACGTGTACTCTATGACTACCGAATCACAGTAAGCGATTTATTAGCCGAATACTATTCTACCCGCTGGCACAAATGGGCCGTCCGCCAAGGGAAAGGAATCCGTAATCAAGCTCATGGTTCTCCCGCTAATATTTTGGATTTATACGCCATCAGTGATGTGCCCGAAATAGAAGGAAAAGACTTAGTAAGCATTAAAGCCGCTTCTTCTGTAGCACATACTGAGGGAAAGCGGCTCACGTCTTCTGAAAGTGCCACATGGTTAAATGAACACTTCCTATCCAATCTGGGTGACGTAAAGGAAGCGCTCGACCTTTTCTTCCTGGGAGGTGTCAACCATATTTTCTATCACGGCACTTGTTTCAGTCCTCTTGATGCGTCATGGCCAGGATTACTTTTCTATGCGGCCGTGCATTTCCATCCCAATAATCCTTTTTGGAATGATTTCAAATATCTCAACGCATATGTCACACGCGTGCAGTCATTCCTTCAAAGTGGCAAACCGGACAATGACATTCTGCTCTACTATAACATTGCGGATGTTTTATCGGAACAAAGTCCAACCATATTGCAACATTTCAGCGGTCTGGATCGCAACATGGCAAAATCCTCTACCCGCCAGGTAGCTGAACAATTGCTAAAGGAAGGTTATGCCTGGGATTTGATATCAGATAAACAATTGCTTAATACTCATGTAGAAAACGGTTCCATTGTAACAAAAGGTGGAACCAGTTACAAAGCAGTGATCATAGCAGAAGCTGACTATATTCCGTTAGAAACCATGGAGCAATTGGCTGCATTGGCGCAAGAAGGCGCACATATCGCGTTTTGTTCAGCTTTGCCTAAGTCAGTGGCTGGATGGGGCGACATGAAAGCAAAGTCGGAACGCTATACCGCCATGCAAAAGGCAATGAACGATTGTATTTGCCCGTCGGACAAACTTACATCATGGATGGAGAAAGCCGGCATACATCCTGAGCCTATGTATCAGCAAGGTTTACAATGTTTGCGCCGTATCACTGAGAACGGTCATACCTACTTCATTGCCAACCCGACAGAACAGGCTATAACCGGTTGGATACCCCTTCGTTCCAACGAAACTTACTCCGCCATCTTCAATCCTATGACCGGACAAGACGGAATAGCTCCCACACGTAAGACTGATGAAGGTCTTGAAGTGTATCTGAACTTGGAACCGGGCGAAACAGTATTGCTTTCCACTTCAGATATCCGTTTCAAGGGTGACGCCTATCCTTATTACGAAACCGCAGGCAAACCTATTGACTTAGCTCAAGGTTGGACGTTGAATTTTGTTAAAGGAGGTCCCCAATTACCTCCAACCGTACAGATGGATACGTTACGTTCTTGGACTCTGTTAAAGGATGAAACTTATCAAAGTTTCTCAGGAACAGCTTGTTATGAAAATATCATTCCTGAAATGCCTGCAACTGAATGCATAAAACTCGATTTAGGTGATTTGGCAGAAAGCGCAACGGTTTACCTTAATGGCGAATATATCGGTACCGTATTGAAAGCGCCCTATGAACTCTACATAAGCAGTACCCGTTTCAAAGGCAATGACACCTTGCAAGTCTATGTATCCAACCTGATGGCTAACCGCATAGCTGACATGGATCGCAAGAAAATCTTTTGGAAGCGATTCTACAATGTCAACATAGCTGCCCGTCGTCCGGAAAACCGGAAGGAAGGTATATTCAACGCTTCGGATTGGAAGCCAAAGCCTTCCGGACTTTTTGGTCCTGTAACATTGACCCCCATGCAACAACTTTACTTTAATGAAGAATAATACATATAAACAAAATACATATTCTATGAGAAAACTTTTACTGATTGTGATTGGTATGCTGGTTACCGCACAGGGATTTGCAGGTGTACGTGAAAAATACAATTTCAACGCCGAATGGCTGTTATATATAGGCGATGCGCCCGATGCGGACAAGATAAAATGCAATGATGATGGTTGGAAACAAGTGACCCTTCCCCGCCCTTTCAACGAGGACGAAGCTTTCAAACTAAGCATTGAAGAACTGACAGACACCATTGTATGGTACCGCAAGCACTTCAGCCTGCCTGCCGAAGCACGCGGAAAAAAGATATTTGTGGAGTTTGAAGGTGTGCGTCAGGGAGCTGACTTCTATATCAACGGTCAACATATCGGCCTGCATGAAAACGGCGCAATGGCTGTAGGCTATGACTTGACACCTTATATTAAATATAAAGGAGATAATGTGTTGGCCGTACGTATTGACAATGATTGGAACTATAAGGAACGTAGCACACAGACCAAGTACCAATGGAGTGACCGCAACTTCAACGCCAATTACGGCGGCATTCCCAAGAACGTGTGGTTGCACATAACGGACAAACTCTACCAAACATTACCACTGTACAGTAACCTGAAAACAACAGGCGTATATGTATATGCGGACGATATACGGGTAAAAAGCCGACAAGCAACGATTCACACAGAATCGGAAGTACGCAATGAATACACACGGCCAAAAACAGTAAGTTACCGAATGGAATTGACAGACCGTGACGGAACGTTGCTAAAACGCATTGAGGGTGACACAAAAGTAGTGAAACCGGGTGAGACTGTCGTGCTAAAAGCGGCTGCCGAAGTAGACAGGCTACACTTCTGGAGCTGGGGATACGGCTATCTGTATAACGTAAAGACCAGCCTTTGGGTGGAAGGTAAAAAGGTAGATGAAGTAAATACCCGCACAGGGTTCCGTAAGACTCGCTTTGGACGTGGAAAAGTTTGGCTAAATGACCGTGTTCTCCAAATGAAGGGCTTCGCGCAACGTACCAGTAATGAATGGCCAGGTGTAGGAGCCAGTGTACCTGCCTGGCTGAGCGACTACAGCAACGGTCTGATGGTGGAAGGTGGCGCAAACTTGGTACGCTGGATGCACATAACGCCTTGGAAGCAAGACGTAGAATCGTGTGACCGTGTGGGACTGATACAGGCCATGCCAGCAGGTGATGCTGAAAAAGACCGGGAAGGACGTCAATGGGAACAGCGTATGGAGCTGATGCGGGACGCCATCATCTATAATCGTAACAATCCCAGTATTCTTTTCTATGAATGCGGAAACGAGAGCATCAGTCGTGAACACATGCTGCAAATGAAAGCTATACGTGACCTCTACGATCCGCATGGAGGACGAGCCATCGGCTCTAGAGAAATGCTGGATATCCGTGAAGCGGAGTACGGAGGCGAGATGCTCTACATTAACAAGAGCAAACACCATCCTATGTGGGCCATGGAATACTGTCGTGACGAAGGATTGCGCAAATATTGGGACGAATATTCCTATCCGTATCATAAGAACGGGGAAGGCAACAAGGCTTTCCGTTCAGCCATGACCAACAAAGTACAAAAAAATGTGGATGCCAGTGCCTACAACCATAATCAGGACTCATTTACCATTGAGCAGATACGACGCTGGTATGACTATTGGCGTGAACGTCCCGGAACAGGCGAGCGGGTCAGTTCAGGTGGTGTAAAGATTATCTTTTCGGATACCAACACGCATTACCGGGGAGTAGAAAACTACCGACGCAGCGGAGTGACGGACGCCATGAGAATTCCGAAAGACTCCTATTACACACACCAAGTAATGTGGGACGGATGGGTAGACATTGAAAATCCCCGCATCCATATCATCGGCCATTGGAACTATCCAGCAGACGTAGTCAAACCGGTCTATGTGGCTTCCAATACCGACCAGGTAGAATTGCTGCTCAACGGACGCTCCTTAGGTATGGGACGGCAAGATTACCGTTTCCTTTACACATGGGACTATGTAGTTTATGAACCGGGAGAACTGGTAGCTATAGGTTATGATGCAGAAGGAAACGAATTGTGCCGTACTCAAATACAGACAGCAGGTGAGCCGCAAGAAATCAAACTGAGTGTCATTCAAAACCCGAACGGCTGGAAAGCTGATGGAGCAGACATGGCACTGCTACAAGTAGAGGTGGTGGATAAAAACGGACACCGTTGCCCGTTGGCCAACAACTTGATACACTTTGAAGTAGAAGGTCCGGCAGAATGGCGTGGAGGCATCGCCCAAGGTAAAGACAACTACATCTTATCACAAGACTTACCTGTAGAATGTGGCATTAACCGCGCCCTGCTACGCTCACTTACCACAGCAGGTACAGTACGTATTACAGCCAATGCTGAAGGGCTGAAACCAGCCGAAGTAGAATTGAGCACAACACCCATAGAAGTTGTTGGAGGGCTAAGTGCATACATCCCTGCCGAAGAACTGGAAGGCCGTCTGACACGAGGCGAAACGCCTCTGACTCCCTCCTACACGGACACGAAAGTAGATGTAGACATTATATCAGCCGTAGCAGGAGCTCATACGGAAAAAGCCATCAACAGCTATGATGACAACGAACTGAGCGAATGGACCAACGACGGACGTCTGCAAACGGCATGGATTACCTACAGACTGGATCGCAGCGCCGTAGTGGATGAGGTATGTATCAAACTGACAGGATGGCGCATGCGCAGCTATCCACTGGAAATGTATGCGGGTGAAGAGCTAATTTGGAGTGGTGAAACAGAACGTAGTCTTGGCTATGTTCATCTAAACGTGAAGCCGGTGTTAACTGATGAAATAACCATTCGTCTGAAAGGAGCTAGTAATGAGAGCGATGCATTTGGACAAATTGTAGAAGTAGCCGCACCAGCCGCAGGCGAACTGGATCTGTACAAAGCAAAAGACGGGGATAAAACAGGACACGAACTGCGCATCGTAGAAGTAGAATTCAAAGAAAATCTGTGGAGATGAAACGATATAGCCTTAAAATACTGTTTGGCCTGCTCTACTTTTCCTGTGGAATAATAGGGAATGAAAATTGTCAGCTGCATGCCCAGCCGTATCAAGGCGAAAAATTGTCGCGTGGACTGGTAGCAATACCTATAGACGAAGGCATGTACTTGAGCTGGCGAATTACACTGGCTGATGCACCGGACATTGCTTTTGACCTGTACAGACAGAGCGGAAACAGACAAGAAGTAAAGCTGAACAAAGCCCCAATCCGGCAGACTTCGGACTTCATTGACTGTACGGTGAATTGGAGTGTAGATAACCGCTGGTCGCTACGACAAGACGGGCACGAAGTAGCTTCATGGATACACTACAAAGAAGAGCAGCAAAAACCCTACCTTTCCATACCCATACAACAGCCAGAAGGAGGTGAGGTAGCGGGTGAACGTTATACTTATCGAGCCAATGACGCCAGTGTGGGAGACTTGGACGGTGACGGTGAATATGAAATTGTACTGAAATGGGATCCGACAAATTCCAAAAGGCCACCGCAACGAGGCTTTACGGGAAAAACTTATTTAGACGCCTATAAAATGAACGGACAGCGGCTGTGGCGCATTGACTTAGGCTGGAACGTACGATCGGGAGCGGCAACGACCAATTTCCTTGTATACGACTTTGACAGAGACGGACGAGCCGAGTTATGTTGCAAGACTGGAGATGGCACTGTAGACGGTACCGGACAGATAATAGGAAATGCGGAAGCAGACTGGCGAACTTGGGAGCAGGAATCAGCTACATATGGGAAAATAGTAAACGGTCCGGAATACCTGACCGTATTTGACGGACAGACAGGCCGTGCACTCGACACGCAAGAATACATACCGACCCGTTATCCATTGGATGGCTGGGGAGGTATCGGAGGCAATTGCGGAAACGATAACACAGGTGGACGCTCAGACCGCTTTACGGCTTGCGTAGCCTTATTAGACGGACAGACACCTTCCCCAGTAATGCTTCGTGGCTGGTATGGACGAACTGTATTAGCGGCATGGACATTCTGCAAAGGCAAGTTACGCCCGTTATGGACATTCGACAGTGCGCAACCAGGTCTGGAAGCTTATTCCGGCATGGCAAATCACGGAGTCTCTGTAGCGGATTTCGACAATGATGGAAAAGACGAGATTTGTGTAGGCGCCATGACTGTAGACCATAACGGACAGGAGGTTTACTCGACAGGCTTAAGACACGGTGATGCCTTACATGTAGGAAGGCTTATTCCTTCACGTCCCGGACTACAGGTGTATGGCGTACATGAGAACGAAGGGGACAATGAAATTGTACGGCGCACCCCTGCTGTAGCGATGTTTGACGGTGCGACCGGTGAAATTATCTGGCAAGACGGATTAGGCAAAGACGCCGGCCGAGGCGTAGCTGCTGACATTGACCCAAGATATGAAGGAGCGGAATGCTGGTGTAATGTAGGAGGACTTCGTCGGGGAGATACCGGTGCTGTAATCAATGAACGGAAACCGACTTCGTGCAACTTTACCATCTATTGGGATGCGGACCCGTTGGCCGAATTGTTGGATTATGTATCCATCAGTAAATGGAATTGGGAAACGGAAACGACAGACTTGCTGATGAAAGCGGAAGGAGTGGTATCCAACAATGGGACTAAAGGCACTCCCTGTCTCAGTGGTGACATCATGGGTGATTGGCGTGAGGAAGTGATATGGGCATCTGAGGAGCAGACAGAGTTACGTATCTATGTAACGACCATTCCAGCAAAGAATCGTCGCGTGACGCTAATGAACGACCGCCAATACCGTTTAGCCATTGCTTGGCAGAATGTGGCCTATAACCAGCCGCCGCATGTGAGTTTTGAAATGAAATAACAAAAATAAAAATACAGATATGAAAACGAAACGAAACACAATCTTAGCGGGCATCTGCCTTAGCATGCTGTTTGGTCTGAACGGTCATGCACAAAACAAAGTAGCCGCCCCGATGAAGGATGTCAACCAGGTGATTGACAACACACTCGACAGTCTTAACAAAGCACGCACAGCACGTCCCATAGCGGGAAGTAGCCGTAAGGGTGATAATCCTGTACTGTTCTTGATAGGAAACAGTACCATGCGTACCGGAACATTAGGAAACGGCAATAACGGCCAATGGGGATGGGGATATTTTGCCCATGAGTATTTTGATGAAAATCGCATCACGGTGGAAAACCACGCATTAGGTGGCACCAGCAGCCGGACATTTTATAACCGCCTATGGCCGGATGTACTGAAAAGTATCCGCAAGGGCGACTGGGTTATCATAGAATTAGGCCACAACGACAACGGTCCTTACGACAGTGGACGCGCACGGGCTTCTATTCCCGGTATCGGTAAAGACTCCCTGCAAGTGACTATTAAAGAAACAGGTGTAAAAGAAACTGTATATACATACGGCGAATACATGCGCAGGTTTATCCGCGACGTAAAATCTAAAGGCGCACATCCCATTCTAATGTCACTTACACCGCGAAACGCTTGGGACGATGCCGACAGCACCATCATTACACGTGTTAACGAAACATTCGGTCTTTGGGCCAAACAAGTGGCCAAAAAAGAACGTATTCCTTTTATTGACTTGAATGACATTACGGCCCGTAAGTTCGAGAAGTTCGGCAAAGAAAAAGTAAAGTACATGTTCTACCTCGACCGCATCCACACCAGCGAATTCGGAGCAAGAGTGAACGCCGAATCGGCGGCCGAAGGCATACGTGCCTGCAAACGGCTGAAACTAGCTGATTACCTGAAGCCCGTGACAGACAAAGCCGCCAAGGTAACGCGCAAAGAGGGTTGTCCGGTAGTATTCACAGTGGGCGACAGTACTGTGCGCAATAAAGACAAAGGAGACGACATGTGGGGCTGGGGCAGTGTATTTGCCGAAGTATTGGACACGACACGTATCACAGTAGCCAACTGCGCTATGGCCGGACGAAGCGCCCGTACTTACTTAGATGAAGGACGCTGGGACAGTGTGTACCATGCACTCCAACCGGGCGACTTCGTACTGATACAGTTCGGGCACAATGACGCCGGTGACATCAACGTGGGCAAAGCCCGCGGTGAACTGCACGGAGCTGGCGATGAGAGCCGTGTATTCCTTATGGAAAAAACCGGCAAATATCAAGTAATCTATACTTTCGGCTGGTATCTTCGCAAGTTCATTATGGATGCAAAGGAAAAAGGCGCAATCCCCATCGTTTTGAGCCACACCCCGCGCAACAAGTTCGATAACGGACAAATTGAGCGTAATACGAACTCCTTCGGAGTATGGACTAAAGCCGCAGCCGAACGTACCGGTGCCTACTACATCGACCTAAACAAAATTTCGGGCGACAAATTCCAAGATATGGGATACAACCAAGGTTTGCGCATGGTAGCCGAATATTTCAAGAATGACCATACGCACACCTCATTGAAAGGCGCCCGTCTTAATGCACAAAGCATTGCGGAAGGTTTGCGACAAACCGACTGTCCGCTGAAAGAATATTTAAAGTAACAATATTATTTATCGTTCCATATATAAAGTTTCCTATTGCCTAATCACGGGTTTTACAAAGGACTTTTCCAATAAATCCTTGTAAAGCTCGTGATTAAGGAACAATTAAATTACCATTTAAATATGAAACATCTATTAATCTTATTCTTCTTGCTCATTCCAAGTGCCATGAATGCCCAAAACTGGCAATCACGAGGCTTGGGTAAGAAAGATTTTAAGAAATACTGGAAAGTGGAGTCCGAGTCTCCGGACTACAGCGTGACTTTCCAAGGAGACACGGCGGAGATTGTTTCGCCCCAAGGTCTCACGCTTTGGCTGAAGGAAAAGATGAGCGGACGGGTAACCATTGAATATGACGCCCGTGTCGTGGTACGTGAAGAAGGCGACCGTCTGAGTGACCTTAACTGCTTTTGGATGGCTTCCGACCCTCAACATCCTGATAATTTGTGGAAACGTGAGAAATGGCGCAGCGGTATCTTTGTGAACTGCTATACACTCCAACTTTATTACTTAGGTTACGGAGGAAATCACAATTCTACAACCCGCTTCCGCCGCTACGATGGCAACGAAGCAGGTGTTACCGACGCTAAAGCACGCCCTGCCATACTAAAAGAGTACAATGATAAAGACCATCTGTTAGAAGCCAACCGCTGGTATCACATCCGGATAACCACCGATGGGCACCGTACGTGCTATTATATAAATGGTAAACGTCTGGTAGACTTCCGTGACGCCGAACCCTTGACCGAAGGCTGGTTTGGATTCCGCACGACATTATCGCGTACACAAATCACTAATTTCCGTTATAAAGCCGAGCCGTTACAAGCGGATGAAGTAGCCCTGCATTGGATTGGCGACACACCTGCTACGGACAAAGCGGTAAGTTTCGGTGTTCCTTTCGATGAGGGTTATGCCAAAAAAGGAGAACAATGGATACTTTCCACAAAAACAGAACAGGCTATAGAAACTGACACTTGGCCGTTGGCATATTGGCCGGACGGTTCAATAAAATGGTTAGGCGTAGCTGCCGTTGCTCCCGGAATGACCGACAGACTGACGCTGAAAAAAGCACTTCCCAAAAGCAAGCAAGAACCTGCTGTCGGAACACTTTCAATTACTGAGACTGAAGGACAGATACAGATAAATACCGGTGCGATATCAGCCTATATTCCCCGTCAAGGAGCTTATTTGATAGACAGCCTGCTCTACAGAAATGTCTGCGTAGGCAAACATGGACGTTTAGTCTGTACTACCCAAAACGAACCTATATTAGAAAACACTTCCCAAGTGACGTTTGCCCACTATGTCAGCGCATTAAAATCTGTCAGCATAGAACGCGCAGGTAAAGTACGGGCGGTGGTAAAATTAGAAGGTGTTCACCAAAATACTGAGAACTCCCGCGAATGGTTGCCTTTTGTCGTACGTCTGTACTTCTACACCGGAAGTCCGGAAATAAAGATGGTACACAGCATCGTGTTTGACGGTAATGAACAGAAAGATTTCATCCACGCTCTAGGCGTACGCTTTGACGTCCCTTTGCGCGAGACGCTTTACAACCGTCATGTTGCCTTCTCATGTGCCGACGGAGGTGTATGGAGCGAACCTGTGCAACCGCTGGTAGGGCGCAGGGTGCTTTCCCTTCCTGACACAAAGGACAAACGTACACCTTTCTTACAGCGCCAACAAATGGAAGGCGTACGCATTCCGGACAGCACAGCATTTGATGCGGCCGGCCGTGCCTTGCTCCGCCATTGGGCCTCATGGGACAGCTATCGGCTTTCGCAGCTCACCGCCGACGCTTTCAGCATACGCAAGCGCGCCAACAGTAACAATCCTTGGATAGGGACATTCAGCGGCACACGCAGCGACGGCTACGCCTTCGTAGGCGATGTGTCCGGTGGCTTGGGAGTGCGCCTCCATGACTTCTGGCAATCCTATCCATCATCATTGGAGATAAACGGAGCGAAAAGTGAAGCGGCCACATTGACCGCCTGGCTATGGAGTCCTGAAGCTGAACCGATGGATTTGCGCCATTACGACAATGTGCCCCACGACCTCAACGCCAGCTATGAAGATGTGCAACCCGGGCTGAGTACCCCATATGGAGTGGCACGTACCACGACATTGACACTCGTACCCGATAGTGGCTATGCAGGCAAGCAAGTTTTTGCCGAAGAAGCCAAACAAATTTCCATACCCGGCTTACTGATGCCTGTTCCCGAATATCTCCACGACCGTGAAGCTTTCGGCATCTGGAGTTTGCCCGATCGCAGTACACCTTCCCGCACTCAAGTAGAAGACCGTTTAGAGTCCTACCTCACCTTCTATCAAAAAGCCATTGAGCAGAACAAGTGGTACGGCTTTTGGCATTACGGTGATGTGATGCATGCTTACGACCCTGTTCGCCACACATGGCGCTACGACATCGGTGGTTTCGCCTGGGACAACACCGAGTTGGCTTCCAACGGATGGTTGTGGTACAGCTTCCTGCGTACCGGACGGGCAGACATCTGGCGGATGGCCGAAGCCATGACCCGCCACACCTGTGAAGTTGACGTCTATCACATAGGACCTAACGCAGGACTGGGAAGCCGTCACAACGTCAGTCATTGGGGGTGCGGAGCCAAAGAAGCCCGCATCAGCCAAGCGGCATGGAACCGTTTCTATTACTATCTGACTACAGACGAACGTTGCGGAGACCTAATGACCGAGGTGAAAGATGCGGAACAAAAACTCTATACCCTCGATCCCATGCGGTTGGCTCAGCCGCGCGAAAAATATCCCTGTACGGCTCCCGCCCGCCTGCGCATCGGTCCTGACTGGATAGCCTACGCCGGCAACTGGATGACTCAATGGGAACGTACAGGCGATACAGCCTACCGGGACAAAATCATCGCCGGCATGAAGAGCATCTCCGCCCTACCCAGCCGCACATTTACTGGTCCGCTGGCTTTAGGTTTCGACCCTGCAACGGGTATTCTTACTTCAGAGTGCGACCCCAAACTTCAGGCCACCAACCACTTGATGACTATTATGGGCGGATTTGAAATCATGAACGAGATGCTTCGCATGATTCGCCTGCCCGAGTGGAACGATACCTGGCTGAACCACGCCGCCAACTACAAGCAGAAAGCCTGGGAACTGAACCACAACCGTTTCCGTATTTCCCGTCTGGAAGCATACGCAGCCTACCTGTTGCGTGACAACAACCGTGCCCGCGAAGCATGGAAAGGCCTGTGGAACGATGTCCCCCCCATGGAACAAGGAGGCCTGAAGATAAATAAAGTACAGCCACCTTTCGCGCCCACTCCGTTGGACGAATGTCCCTACATCAGCACCAATGATGCGGCCACTTGGAGTTTGGACGCCATCTATATGCAGGAAGTCATTCCGTTGGATGAATAAGGAAATGAACGATACATGAGATAGCAAAGAGAGCTCATCTCTTTGTCATTTAGGAAACAAAATATAAGTACAAACTTTTCGCTGTTTAAGAACAAAATAGTACTTTAGCAGCGAATAACAAAAAATAAATTTCATGAAAGACCTAAAGATTACTTTAGCGCTCGCTTGCGGGCTTATCATGGCAGCCTCCTGCGGCACGCCTCCTCCCCAATACAAGGAAGTCCAGGTGGACGCTCCTTTCCCGATGGAAGCTATCCAGGAATACGTTTTTCCCCCACGCGATTTCCCCATTACAGATTACGGCGCCATAGCGGACGGAAAGACACTGAATACGGAAGCCATCGCCCGCGCCATCAACGCCTGCAACCAAGCCGGTGGAGGACGTGTCGTCATCCCGGCAGGTGAGTGGCTCACCGGGGCAGTGCACATGAAGAGTAATGTCAATCTACATCTGGCAGAAAATGCCGTTCTGCGCTTCACCGACAACCCTCAAGACTACCTGCCCGCAGTGCCCACTTCTTGGGAAGGCATGGAGTGCTATAACTATTCCCCACTACTCTACGCCTATGAATGCGAGAACATTGCCGTAACAGGTCCGGGCAAGTTAGCTCCCATTATGGAGACGTGGCGCACGTGGTTCGGTCGTCCGCAACCCCATCTTGACGCCTTGAAGAAACTATACGACATGGCCTCCTTCAACGTTCCGGTAGAACAGCGCCAGATGGCCGAAGGCGAAAACCATCTCCGCCCTCACTTGCTGCACTTCAACCGCTGCAAACATATCCTGCTGGACGGTTTCCAAATTGACCAAAGCCCTTTCTGGACCATTCACCTATATCTGTGCGACGGAGCCATTGTGCGCCATCTGGACGTCAAAGCTCATGGACACAACAATGACGGCATAGATCTGGAAATGACCCGCAACGTACTGGTAGAAAAGTGCAAGTTCGACCAAGGCGATGACGGAGTGGTCATCAAGTCCGGCCGCAACCAGGACGCCTGGCGTCTGAATACACCTACTGAAAACATCGTAGTACGCGATTGCCACATCGTACGGGCACACACCCTGCTGGGCATCGGAAGCGAAATATCCGGAGGAGTACGCAACATCTGCATGCACGATTGCCAAGCAGCCGACACCGTGTTCCGCCTTGTCTTCGCCAAAACCAACCACCGTCGAGGCGGTTTCATCGAAAACATTTGGGTGAAAGGCATCCAGGCCGGACGAATGCAACGCGTGCTGGAAATTGATACCGACGTACTCTACCAATGGCGCGACTTGGTCCCCACCTACAAGGACAGTATCACCCGCATTGAAGGTATCTACATGGACAGCATCTTCTGCCAACGTACAGAAGCCATCTACGACTTAAAAGGAGACTCACGCCTGCCCATCCGGAATGTAGAAATCAAAGACATCCATGTGGACGAAGTGACCAAATTCTTAAAAAATATAGTAAATGCCGAGCATGTAACGGAAACCAACCTGCAATATACATTAAATAAATAATAAACGCACATGATACAAATAAAGAAACAAATTTGCGCAATGGCCGCCTGCCTTCCAATAGCCATTGCCATGGGCCAGCCCGCTTATGACTATTCCAAACTTCAACGCGAAGATTTGGGACGCGGTGTTGTGGCTTTTCGCGAGAGTCAATCAGACGTATGCCTGTCGTGGCGCTATCTTTCATCCGATGCGACACAGGTTTCTTTCAACATCTATCGGGATGGCAAGAAGATAGCCAATGTACCTGCCAATGCGGGAACTTTCTACCGCGACGCCTACGACGGAACAGGCAAGGCTGTGTATGAAGTCAGACCGATAGTGAACGGTAAGGAACTATCCGACAAATGCGGCACCTACATTCTGCCTGCTAATGCTCCTGTCGGCTACTTGGAAATTCCGATGGACAAGCCAGCCGATGGGGTGACACCTGCGGGCGACACCTATACATACAGCGCCAGCGATTCTTCCATCGGCGATGTGGACGGAGACGGCGAATATGAGTTCATCGTAAAGTGGGATCCTTCCAACTCCCACGACAATGCCCACGACGGTTACACGGGCAATGTGTTTTTCGACTGCTATCGCCTCAACGGTGAAAAGTTGTGGCGCATCGACTTGGGACACAATGTACGTGCCGGTGCCCACTATACCCAATTCATGGTGTTCGACCTCGATGGAGACGGACGCGCTGAGGTGGTCATGAAAACTTCAGACGGCACCATAGACGGCAAAGGCAAAATCATAGGTGACGCCAATGCCGACTATCGTGAGAAAGGTGTACCGGGCAAAGGCAAAACACCTGTCAATCAAGGCCGTATTTTGACCGGAAACGAATATCTTACCGTATTCAATGGGCTGACAGGTGCCGCCATGCATACCATCGACTATGTACCCGCCCGCGGTAATCTGAGCGATTGGGGTGACAACCGCGCCAACCGCAGCGACCGTTTCCTGGCTTGCGTAGCTTATCTGGACGGTGTACACCCAAGCGTTGTTATGTGCCGAGGTTATTATACCCGTGCTGTATTGGCCGCTTTCGACTGGGATGGCAAACGCTTGAAACAGCATTGGGTATTCGACAGCAACAATCCCGGATGTGAAGGTTATGCCGGACAAGGCAACCACAACCTGCGTGTAGGCGACGTGGATGGTGATGGATGCGACGAAATCATCTACGGCTCCTGTGCCATCGACCACGACGGAACCGGGCTTTACACCACCGGTATGAACCACGGAGACGCCATGCACCTTACCGCTTTCTCGCCCGATATGCCCGGTCTGCAAGTATGGGCCTGTCACGAAAACCGCAAAGACGGTTCCAGTTTCCGTGACGCAGCCACCGGCAAAGTACTGTTTCAGATAAAAAGCAATATTGACGTAGGACGTTGCATGGCCGCTGACATCGACCCGCGTAATCCGGGCGTAGAAATGTGGTCCAGTGACTCACACGGCGTATACAATACCAAAGGGGAAGCTATCCGTCCGGAAGTGAAGCCCCTCTCCATCAACATGGCCGTATGGTGGGACGGTGACCTGCTGCGCGAATTGCTGGATCATGAGACGGTTTCCAAGTACGACCCGCAAGCCGATACCTGTCGTCCGCTCATTAAGTTCGGAGGATGCGCCTTTAACAACGGTACCAAATCCAATCCCTGCCTGCAAGGCGATATTGTAGGCGACTGGCGTGAGGAAGTATTGGTTCGTACGGAAGACAGCCGCTCCCTGCGTCTCTACGTTTCCCCTATACCGACTTCCTACCGTTTCCACACGTTCTTGGAAGACCCTGTTTACCGCATCAGCATCGCTACACAAAATGTAGCCTACAACCAGCCTACCCAACCCGGCTTCTACTTCGGACCAGATTTGAAGAAAGGCTGGTTCCGCGGATACGAAATCAAATAAAGAATAAGAATGAAAAACGAAGAACAAATATGGAAAGACTGAAAACACTTACTCTGACATGCCTCTTGATGGCAACAGGAATAAGCGCAGGCGCGCAGGACAAAGAGACAATAAACGACTCCAATACTCCGTTGCACCTACTGCAACCGGCCTATAAGGTGCCCTATGGACCGTTGTCGGTCAAAGATGTAAAAGATGACATGGATCGTGTACTGCACTATCTGGAGGCCAACACCCCGACACGTGTAGTCAATAAGAACAACGGAAAAGCGATTACCGACTATACCCAAATTAACTCCAACTCCCAGCTGGAACGGGGCGCTTTCCGTTTGGCCAGTTACGAATGGGGTGTAACCTATTCAGCCATGCTGGATGCCGCCGAAGCCACAGGTGACCCGGCTTACGCCGCATATGCTACGAACCGCATGAAATTCTTAGCTGAAGTAGCTCCACATTTCCGTAAACTGATTGAAGCCGGCAAGGAAGTCGACCCGCAAATGAAGCAAATCCTGACTCCCCACGCCTTGGACGATGCTGGAGCCGTATGTGCTTCCATGATTAAGGCAAAGCTGAAAGACGCCTCCCTTCCTGTAGATGAACTCATTGCAAACTACATGGACTTTATCCTGAATAAAGAATACCGTTTGGCCGACGGAACTTTTGCCCGCACCCGTCCTCAGCACAACACCCTCTGGCTGGACGATATGTTTATGGGGATTCCCCCCATCGCCTACTATTCCTTACTGAACAAGGATAAGAAGCAGGCCTGCCAAGCCGAAGCGCTTCGTCAGGTGTTCCAATTTGCCCAGCGCATGTGGGTACCCGAAAAGAAACTCTTCCGTCACGGTTGGGTAGAAGGTATGGGCGACCACCCTGCTTTCCATTGGGGACGTGCCAACGGTTGGGCTTTGTTGACTATGTGTGAAGTGCTGGATGTACTTCCCGAAGACTATCCCCAACGGGACCAGCTGATGGAACTGTTCCGTGAGCATGTACGTGGGTTAGCCGCTCTGCAAAGCGGAGAAGGATTCTGGCACCAATTGCTCGACCGCAACGACTCTTATCTGGAGACGTCCGCCACGGCCATCTACGTTTATTGCTTTGCCCATGCCATTAACAAAGGCTGGATTGACGCCATGGCCTACGGTCCGGTAGCCCAACTGGGCTGGCATGCCGTCAGCACACAAATCAATGAAGAAGGACAAGTGGACGGCACCTGCGTAGGCACTGGTATGGCTTTCGACCCTGCCTTCTACTACTATCGTCCCGTCAACGTCTATGCCGCCCACGGATATGGGCCGGTCATTTGGGCTGGTGCCGAGATAATAAAAATGCTCAAGACCCAGCATCCTAAAATGAACGATAGTGCCATCCAATATTATCGCACGGAGCAGAAGACGAATGAGCCGATTTTCCATGTAGAATAAAAACAAATGGATTTAATTTTCGAACATAAAGGCACCCATCTAAATTATCATTTAATTTTATACAACCCTTAATACAAGTTTATTATGAAACGCGAAGCATTTAAAATGTTTTTAAAACCGGGATACGAGAAAGAGTACGAACGGCGTCATGCGGCCATTTGGCCAGAGTTAAAGAAAATGTTGTCTGATGGCGGCGTATACGATTATTCCATTTATTGGGATAAGGACACCAACATTCTGTTTGCCTGCCAGAAGACAAAAGGTGAAGAATCCTCCCAAGACATGGGTGCCAATCCCATTGTACAGAAATGGTGGGACTACATGGCGGACATCATGGAAGTAAACGCCGACAATTCTCCCGTCACCATTCCACTGCCCGAGGTGTTCCACATGGACTGACAGGTTTCAGAAATTAAAGTTCAGATTTTAGAGTCAAAGGCTGCGGAATGAAAACAGCCGGAATAACTCTGAAATCTGAACTCTAAAATCTAATTTGAAACAAGCCTTACACCATGAAATCTTTACGGCGCAATACAAAGCTGTTACTCAAGTATTTCTCACGGACAATCTGATTGGCTGCCAGTTCTTCGGGCGTGCCTTGAAACAGAATTTTCCCTTCGAACAACAGGTAAGCGCGGCTGGTGATGCTCAGCGTTTCCTGCACGTTATGGTCGGTAATGAGAATACCGATGTTCTTATCCTTCAGCCGCCACACAATTTGCTGGATATCTTCCACTGCGATAGGATCCACACCGGCAAACGGTTCGTCCAGCATAATGAACTTAGGGTCAATGGCCAGGCAACGGGCAATTTCCGTTCGGCGGCGCTCACCTCCGGACAACTGGTTTCCTTTGTTCTTACGCACTTTCTGAAGTCGGAATTCGGCTATCAAGCTTTCCAACTTGTCTTTCTGATAGTCCAACGGTTTGTTCGTCATCTCCAACACCGAAGCGATGTTGTCTTCCACACTCATTTGGCGAAACACAGACGCCTCCTGTGCCAAATATCCGATGCCAGTCTGCGCCCTTTTGTACACCGGATAGTTCGTTATGTCAAGGTCATCCAGAAATATACGTCCTTCATTCGGCGTAATCAGTCCCACGGTCATATAAAATGATGTAGTCTTACCGGCACCGTTAGGTCCCAGCAATCCCACGATTTCGCCTTGCTTCACGTCATACGACACATGGTTCACTACCGTACGCTTACCATACTTCTTCACCAGGTTTTCGGTGCGGAGCACCATCTTGTTCTCTTCCATACATGCGTTAATTTGCCGCAAATGTAGCAAAAATAAAAGATAAAGCCGTACATTTGCAGACAAATACATATAAATCATGTTTAAAGCACTCAGAACCGTAGGAAGATACTTCATGCTGATGGGACGGACATTCGCGCGCCCCGAACGCATGCACATGTTCTTCCGTCAGTACCTCAACGAGATGTCCAAGCTCGGTGTGGACTCCATCGGCATCGTACTGTTGATATCACTATTCATCGGTGCCGTTATCACCATACAGATAAAACTCAACATTGAAAGTCCCTGGATGCCACGCTGGACGGTGGGATACGTCACCCGCGAAATCCTGTTGCTGGAATTCTCCTCCTCCATCATGTGTCTTATCCTGGCGGGCAAAGTAGGGTCCAACATTGCTTCCGAGCTGGGCACCATGCGTGTCACGCAACAGATTGACGCATTGGAAATCATGGGAGTCAACTCGGCCTCTTACCTCATCCTGCCCAAAATCATTGCCATGGTCACCATGATACCCATATTAGTTATCTTCAGCATCTTTGCCGGCATCATAGGCGCCTACTGCACATGCTGGTTTGGCGGCATCATGACGGCCACTGATTTGGAGTACGGACTGCAATACTGGTTTGTGGAGTGGTACATCTGGTGCGGCATTATCAAATCCCTTTTCTTTGCCTTCATCATCGCCAGTGTGTCAGCCTTCTTTGGCTACACCGTAGAGGGAGGTTCCATCGAGGTGGGCAAAGCATCTACCAATTCGGTAGTGACCAGCAGTGTGCTCATCCTTTTTGCAGATTTGGTATTAACACAATTACTCATGGGATAATAGATTAAAGCATATGATAGAACTCAAAGGACTCTATAAATCGTTCGATGGCAAGGAAGTGCTGACAGACATCAGTTCCACGTTCGACAATGGAAAGACCAACCTCATCATCGGCCAAAGCGGTTCGGGCAAAACGGTATTGATGAAATGTATCGTAGGGTTGCTCACTCCCGAACGGGGCGAACTGCTTTATGACGGACGCAACTTTCTCACCATGGACAAACGGGAAAAGAAAGCCCTGCGCCGCGAAATGGGTATGATATTTCAAAGTGCCGCCCTCTTCGACTCCATGACCGTGCTGGAAAACGTCATGTTTCCCCTCAATATGTTCAGCAACGACACCTTGCGCGACCGCCAACGCCGTGCACAATTCTGCTTGGATCGCGTAAACCTCAGCGAAGCAGGCGACAAATACCCCGGCGAAATAAGCGGAGGCATGCAGAAACGTGTAGCCATTGCCCGCGCCATCGCCTTGAACCCGCAATACTTGTTCTGTGACGAACCGAACTCCGGCCTCGACCCCAAAACATCGCTCGTTATTGATGAACTCATTCAAGACATTACCCGCGAGTACAACATGACCACCCTCATCAATACCCACGACATGAACTCCGTGATGGGTATCGGCGAGAAAATTATCTTCATCTATAAAGGAAACAAAGAGTGGGAAGGCACCAAGGACGACATCTATACCTCCACCAACCAGAAGCTGAACGATTTCATCTTCGCCTCCGACCTCTTCCGCAAAGTAAAGGAAGTGGAGATACAGAACATGGAAGGGTAAAGCATCCATTCCCATAACTTCTGGAATCAGAGAACTGAGCAGAAGTACAGGTGTTACGGGAAATTAAACGGTCATTTCCTCCCGTTTTCCCCTTAAATGACAAGGAATAATCGGGTTTACCCATTTATTCCGGGGGATAATTCCCCAATCCATTGCATCATATTACATAATCTTTTATCTTTGTACCCCATATTTATTAACAAAAATCTTTTAATATGAGAAAGAAAACAATCGTATCGTTCCTCGTCGCATGTTTCTGCTTCGGATTTGTACAGGCGCAAAACCTGCCCGACCAGAAAGAGACCTTGAAAACCATTGTGAAAGTCAACGATTACTTCATGAAGAAGTACAAGGACTACCGCACTCCGTCGTACGTCAAAAACGTGGTACGCCCCAGCAACATTTGGACACGCGGCGTGTACTACGAAGGACTGATGGCACTCTACTCCATCTATCCGCGTGATGACTACTACAAATATGCCACAGACTGGGCGGACTACCACGAATGGGGCTTCCGCAACGGTACCGTTACCCGCAATGCGGACGACTATTGCGCCAGCCAGACCTACATCGACCTGTACAACATCTGTCCCGACCCGGAAAAGATACGCAAGGCCAAAGCCAACATCGACATGCTGGTCAATACACCGCAAGTAAACGACTGGTGGTGGATAGACGCCATCCAAATGGGTATGCCCGTATTTGCCAAATTGGGAAAACTGACCGGTGAGCAAAAATATTTCGACAAAATGTGGGACATGTACACCTACACCCGCAACACACATGGTGAGAACGGTATGTACAACGCCAAGGAAGGCTTGTGGTGGAGAGACCATGACTTTGATCCTCCCTACAAAGAACCGAACGGCAAGAACTGTTACTGGAGCCGTGGCAACGGATGGGTATACGCCGCTCTCGTCAGGGTACTGGATGAAATTCCCGCTGATGAAAAGCATCATGCCGACTATGTGAACGACTTCCTCGCCATGAGCAAAGCCATCAAAGCCTGCCAGCGTACGGACGGCTTCTGGAATGTCAGCATGCACGACGAGTCCAACTTCGGAGGCAAAGAAACCACTGGTACCGCCCTCTTTGTCTACGGCATGGCATGGGGCGTACGCAAAGGCCTGCTGGACAGGAACGAATACCTGCCTGTGCTGCTGAAAGCATGGAACGCCATGGTGAAAGAATGTGTACATCCCAACGGTTTCTTAGGCTATGTACAAGGAACCGGCAAGGAACCGAAAGACAGCCAGCCCGTCACTTACGACAAAGTACCCGACTTTGAGGATTTCGGTGTAGGATGCTTCCTGCTGGCGGGCAGCGAGGTGTATAAGTTGAAATAAAAGTCTGCCTAAAGAACTGCCGCAAAAGTATCCAAGGATAAACGCCCAAGTATCATTGGATAACAGGCAAAGCATCCAATCATACTTGGGCAAGTAACCAACGACAGCACACACAGGCACTGAGGCGCGGGGATTTGATTTCAAAATCTTTCTGCGCCTTTGTGTCTGTGTTCATTTTTTATTCCGCTTTTATCACCACTTCCGCCTTTTGCAGCAAAGGTGAAGTAAAAGTAATGCGGATGTCACCCGTCTCACCGGTGGTCTGGATGTAAGCCAGCAGGCGCCCCATGTGCACACGCTGACGGTTGTCGCGATGCTCGGACATGTCGTTATTGGCACCATTCTCCAAACCCAGCAGGCGTGCGGGACCTTCCACACGGCAAGTAATTTCATTATCGGCCAATTTCACCGTCAAGCCCTTTTCATCGACCACCTCTATCTCTATATGCGCCGTAGCTTTTCCGGCAGAAAGCGTTTCACAATCCGCCTTCACACGGATGGCATACGGACGTCCGGTTGTGCGTAGAATATAGCTGGACAACACTTCACCTGACGCGTCGCAACCTTCAGCCACCAGTTCACCCGCTTCGTAAGGAATATCCCAATAGATAATGCCACTCTTGTCATCGTAAGGTTTCAGAGCACCCACTTCCTTGCCGTTCAGCATCAGGCGGGCCTGTGGAGCATTGGTATAACATACGACACGGATTTCCTGTCCCGGCTCATAGTTCCAAATATCCCAGGCATCGGGCGACACCCAACGGTTCTTCGGATAGGTTCCGGCATAAGTCACCGGTTCGTCTTTCCACATTGTAGCGCGGAACCATGCACGAGGTTTTGGCAGACTGGCAAAATCCAGCAATCCCGTGCCCAATCCGCGTGACGGCCATGCGCCTGCCTCGCCCAAATAATCAGTTCCCGTCCAGATGAACTGGCCAAAGATAAAATCACGGTCACGTACGGCATGCCAGGTGTCAATGCCCGATCCCGTCTCACTTCCGTAGATGATGCGGTCAGGATACGTGGCATGGTCTTCGTCATAACGGTTTTCCGTATAATTATAACCCACAACATCTACTGCTTCGGGATAAGCAGTCTGATTGGACATCACTACACCCGCCAAGGCACCGGTCACGGGTCGGCTGGTATCCACGGCACGAACGCAAGCCGCCAGTTTTTGGGCGATGACTCCGATACGCATGGCATCCGGCGCATCGGGCTTGTAACCGCCGAACATGGGCTGGTTGATGGTTGTTCCGTCCAATACAGGATGTGAATAGGGATCGTTGGGATAATCCACCTCATTGCCTATACTCCACAGGAATACGCTGGGGTGGTTGCGGTCGCGGCGCACCATGTCGGTCACGTCACGCTCTATCCATTCTTCAAAGAAGTCATAAGAGCCTTGAAAACCCGGCTCACCCTTGTTCCATCCCTTAATCCACTTACGCTTGGGGAACTCCCATTCGTCCGAAGCCTCATCCA
The DNA here is from genome assembly GCA_949289345.1 of uncultured Bacteroides sp. Taxonomy (GTDB): domain Bacteria; phylum Bacteroidota; class Bacteroidia; order Bacteroidales; family Bacteroidaceae; genus Bacteroides. The sequence goes on along the minus strand of CASENS010000052.1, from coordinate 227,205 downwards.
TCACCAACAGGCCCAAGCGGTCGCACAGGTCATACAACACAGGAGCCTGTGGATTGTGACTCAAACGGATGGCATTCACGCCGATATATTTCTTCAGGTTGAGCAAACGGCGCTCCCACACTTCGGGCGGCACAACGGCTCCCAGCACACCCGCATCGTGGTGCAGGCAGACGCCTTTCACCTTCATCCAACGCCCGTTCAGAGCAAACCCTTTGTCCGGATTGAACTCCAACGTACGAAGTCCGACCTTTGTCTCGGCAGCGTCAATCAGCTCTTCATCCGATAAAAGCACCGTTTTCAACGTATATAAATAAGGTGTATCCAAGTCCCAACGTTTCGGATTGTTCACGCGGAGTGTCAAAGTTTGTCCGGTCAGACCGACTTTTCCGTCAGCAATCTTCCGCGAAGCCTTTGCCACCTCCTTGCCTTCCGCATCGAAAAGCGACGCTTTCACCTCCAGTTTGCCGGAAGTTTCCACATGTTTCTGCACCTCTACATCCACGGCCACGGTAGCCCGACGGTCGGTCAACGATGTGGCATGCCACCCGATACCCCACTGTGCAAAATGAATATCGCCTGCCGACACCATCCACACATCCCGATAGATGCCCGAACCGGTGTACCAGCGTGAGTCGGCCGAACGGCTATGGTCTACCCGCACCGCCAGGACATTGTCTCCTTCTTCCTTTAAATAAGGCGTCAGATCGTACATGAAGGAGATGTATCCGTTGGGGCGTTTACCCAGCAGATGCCCATTGATATACACCTCGCTCCGGTTATACACGCCTTCGAAATAAATGTAATGGCGCGCAGACTTGTCGCTCACCTCAAAATGCTTCCGATACCAGCCGATACCGCCGGGCAGATACCCCGTACAGCTGGCCAAGTCGGGTGAGATTTGTCCCTCGATGGACCAGTCGTGCGGCAAATCCAGTTTGCGCCACTTCGTGTCATCATAGGCTTTCTGCTTAAAGGTGGAATCATCCTCCAGACGGAAGAGCCACCCCTCATTAAACTTCCGCGCATTTCCAAACGATACTTGCGCAGCTAACGGAACCGACAGGCATATCGCCAGCACTCCGAAAATCCAAGTTAATAGTCTGTTTTTCATAATTACATAATTATTTCACTTCTTATTCCAACTCATAAACCACGGTCGTCACGCTCTCCGGATCCAAATACACCGTACCATCCGCCGCCAATACACTTTCTTGCAGATTCTTGCCGGCAGAAGTAGTATAAGTCTTTATGGAACTCGTCGCACCGCTCCAGCCTTCATGCGTTTCCTCCAAGCGGATAGCCTTGTCGGAGAGGTTGGAATAAACGGCCACAATCTGCTTGCCGTCCGGCGAAATATAGGCCGAACCAAAGAAATTGACAACCTCGTTCAGCGTCAGCCCGATGCGCTTGTAGCCCGGACGGACGAAACGGCTGTAATTGCCCAATGCCCACAGAGTAGGCGTAGCACGGAAGGAACCTTCCTGAGCAATTGTAGTCACATGACCCCAACCGCCGTCCCAGCCTTGCGGATTCAAAGCGATGAGCAGGAAGCGGTTCTTGTGCCCGGTGCGCAAGGCATCCATCGCCACCCAATAGCTCCAGGACGTAATGCCGCCCACGGTAAGGTCGTTGTGAATAACCTTCGTCATGTAGAGGGCTATGTCCATCTCGGTAGCTGCATCATAGCCTACAAATTCGCTCGAACTGTAGTTGTCGCCCAGCATGCTCCATTCCGTCTGCCATACTTCCAGGCCGTATTGGGCGGCCGCCTGCACCATCTGCTGACGCACGCTGCGCATGCCGTCCCACGAGCCGTCCGTCCAATAGCTATGTCCGCCAATCAACTTGCCCACATGGCTTAAGTCGCCCACATAAGCCGATGAAGCGGAAGCAAAGAACGCATCAAGCACCTTGCTGCTACCCGCATTGCCTTTCACCTTATAAAAATACTCCCAGTCGGCAGCCTCGCCCAGCAGGATTTGGGTGGAAAGTCCCTTAGCCGTTAACGCGGCATCCAGTTCACGAGCCAGACGGGCCACCTCCTCATTCTGCCAGCCACAGCCTTCCTGGTCTACCCCATTCCACTCATACTGAGGCTCATTCACCGGGGAGATGTGCGTGATGTTGTATCCTTCGCCCGTATAGTGTGCGGCAACTTCCGCCATATAGGCGGCAAAGTCATCGTAACAATCCTCTTTCAGGTTGGACGAGAAACCGCTGTCCGAACGTCCTTGTCCGTTGCGCGTGTACTGCACGGGAGGCGTATTGCTGAAAAGGATAAAGTCTTCACAACCCAGTTCCTTGGCACGTCGCATGAAGTAACGCTGTCCCTCACACTTCGACCAATTGTAGGTACCGTCCGTATTCAAGTACGACTCCGCCCGGCGCGAAGGTTCTTCTATGCCGCTTGCGTCGCCTTGTTCCATAGAGCCGCCGCCCATGTTCACCCGCCAAAAGGAAAGGCCGATGCCTTTCGGTTGTCCGTCCACAATCTCCGACGAGAACAGCAGTTCGGATATTTCCTCCCGGCTATTCGTCCAATGCTTACCCACATAAGCGGGCGTCCAACAGTCCGAAGCGCCAAAACCGCGCATGGTCTGATAGGTCTGCCCGGCATCAATGGTAACCGACTTCGCCACACTCACTTCCGGCACTTCCGGTTCCGGACTTGGTTCCGGCTCCGGTTCACCATTCGGGCCTTCATCGCTACAGGCAAACAAGCCCAATGTCATAAAAAGAAAAAACGCATTCAGTTTCATAATTGCAAATATAATAAGAAGAAAACAGACTATAAAAGTTTTATCATTTCACTAATTGAAAGAAAGTTTATCCAAACAGCCTTCACGCTTTCACGCAAGTCGCAACTCATTGAATATAAGCACAATCCGGTGAAACATAAGGTTTCACACCTATCTTTCACCGATTTCACCAGGTGGAAAAATTGTTCCACTGCCCATTACACATACAGAAGTATGAAAGTAAGGTGTGAAACATCTGTGAAAGATGTATCTTTCACCACATCCGACAATGTTTCAATGGATTGAACTGAGCGTGAAGGGGTGAAAGATGTTTTGGAAATAGCAGCCCCCTCAACTCCCCCCTTGGGGAGGTCAAGTCCCCCCAACCTCCCCAAGGGGGCTTGAGATACAAACTCTATCATAAGCTCCCCCTTCGGGGGGAGTTGAGGGGGCTAAAGCATACACTCTTTTGCCTCAAATCATACGACCTTTTGAAGCAAAACTAACTATCCTTTGCCTCAAAACATACGGTGATTTCAGAAAGCTCATCCGAATTTTTCTATTCAATTATCATTTATCAACTTAAAAAAACCGCAGGCAGTCCGTCAGGACCACCCGCGGCAATCATCTATTGTTAACCCTAACCTATTGAAATAAATTAGTTCCAACCGGGATTTTGCTCAATTGAGCCATTCGACATGGTGACTTCGTACAAAGGTATCGGGAACACCATATCACGATCCTCTTGGAATGTACTGCCCTTATCACTGGATTCACCTTGATTAGCCCACTCCAACGGATCACGGGTTTCCTCATTCAAATTCCATTGTACAAATGAGCCATTCGGACCCAGAATATTACAAATCATCTTTTTGCCATTATCATCTGTCCAACGGCGGATATCATACAAGCGGTTCTGTTCAAAAGCCAACTCCAGACGGCGCTCGTTACGAATAGCATGACGCAATTCATTGCCACTAACTGTCACATCAGGGAGATGTACACGACCACGAATCCTGTTCAAAGCCGTACGTGCATCAGCATCGTTATTCAGTTCATTGCAAGCTTCCGCATACATCAACAGGACATCCGCAAAGCGAAGAATACGATGATTCAAGGGACTTTTATCTGTATTATATACTTCCGGACGATCTGCCAATGGCAAGAAATATTTACGGATAACACGGGCCGACTTGTGTTGACCGGGGTCGATAATGTAACAATTTTCGTCCCACCCATACTGTTCAATCAGTTCCTGCGCATTGTTCACTGTCGAATTATTCTCTATGAAAGTTTGGAATTGATCTTCACCGGCAATCTCCGTACAGCCAGCTTTAATAATGGTCCAGCGCAAACGTTCCGTATCACCAGCCTCTATGTAAGCAGCCTCCAAGTTTGCGGTTGGCTGACACCAGCTCCAACCATCACCGGGACCGTTACGGGCACCGGTCACTGTTGCCAACGAACCGCCCAAAGCCAATGTGCTATGATAAATGTATTGTACCTCAAACAGACTTTCTATGCTATTGTCATAATTGACATCCCATACCTGACCGAACTCCGGCAACAGGTCGTATTCTCCTTCATCGATGACTGTTTTGAGAACATCATGGGCTTCCTGCCATTTTTCCTGATAAAGATAGACTTTACCTAACAGGCCCAATGCTGCACCACGAGTGGCACGTCCCATGTCGTTCACACTGTACTCACTGCGCTGAGGCAATATTTCGGCTGCCGCTTTCAGGTCTTCCTCAATAAATGCATACACCTCTTCAGTAGAAGAACGGGTAATACCTTGTATTTCGTCCGGCATCAGAAAGCCGGTCACCAAAGGTAGTCCGCCAAAGTTGCGAACCAAGTCAAAGTAATAAAACGCACGCAGGAAGCGGGCTTCCGCAACAAAGCGGTCACGCAATTCCGTATCTTCCACTTCGAGTTCAGCAATGCGTTCGATACCTACGTTGCATCGCAGGATACCTTTATAGCGATACTGCCAAAAGTTGGAAATAGGGCCGTTGCTGGCACCGTTACCTTGATAGTGAGCCAATGATATGTAATCACTCTGGCTTTGGGTCGTATTACCCATCCACGCATCGTCACTACACATCTCGGAAAGCAACCATACGGTATTAATCTGCCACCAGCCACTGCAAGTCAAGGCTTCGTAGCACCCTGTGATATAGGCCTCTGCTTCTTCAATGCCTGCAAAGTATGAATCCAAGTTCTGCTGGCCACGCACTTCTTCAGTCAGGAAGTCTTCGCATGAAGTAGTAGTCGTAAACAGCGTAGCGACCAACGCAATTATAGTTAATATCTTTTTCATATGTCTCGATAATTAGAATGTTAAGTCAATACCAAAAAGGAATGTACGCGGATTGGGATAAGCCGTATTGTCGATACCTGTCTCAATTACGCTGCCATCCAATGCCGGACGTTCAGGGTCCATACCGGAATAACCGGTGATGGTAAACGGATTTTGGGCTGAGAACGATACACGCAAAGTATAACCGCCTATCCACTGCTTAGGCAATGTATAGCCCACTTGCAACAGTTTGCAACGCAGGTAAGAGCCATCTTCTACATAAAAACTGGAGACACGGTTATAGTTCAAATTCAAATCACTGTATGACAGACGCGGAATGTCGTTGCTGGTACCTTCGCCATGCCATGCTTTCTCCAATGTTCCTGCCCATACATTGCTTCCGCCAGCACCGGAATAAAGGCCTTTGGTCAAGTTGAAGATGTCATTGCCAAACGTACCATAGAAGTTGGCGGCAAAGTCAATGTTCTTATAGCGCAACCCGAGATTCAAGCCCATCATTAGGTCGGGATACGGATTACCGATAAATGTTTTATCGTTGTCGTCCAACACGCCGTCGTGATTTAAATCCTTGAAACGGATGTCACCCGGTTTAGCATCTCGCTGTATGACATTCCCGTGCTCATCGGTATGTGCATTGACTTCTTCCATATTCTGGAATATGCCATCGGCCACATATCCATAAAAACGGGAAATCAAACCGCCGTCTTCATTGCGGATAATTTGGTCGCTATTGAAACCACCTGTATAAACAGGACCGTCACCATTGAAGCGGATAGCCTTGTTGCGTACTTGCGACAGGTTCAGACCGATATTATATGAAAAGTCTTTATTGATATCATCGTGCCAGTTGAGACCCAATTCCCAACCATAAGCCTTCATGCTACCGATGTTCATCCACACAGTACTGTTCCAGTCGGGATAACCGATTGCAAAAATGTTCTGTTTCTGATAGAGCATGTCCTTGGATTTCTTCTGGAAATACTCAAATGTCACATTCATGCGTGAATCTAATATCATCATGTCGATACCTACGTTCCAGTCTTCCACTGTTTCCCATACCAGTTGGTTATTACCCACGCTGGAGATATAGTAGCCATTGGCCAAAGTGCTATTAAACGAATAATAGTCCGGACCAAGATAGGTCAGAAGTGCATCGTTGTCAATGTGTTCGTTTCCTACACGTCCCCAGCCGCCTCGCAACTTCAAATCGTTAATGAAGCTTTGATTCTGCATAAATTCCTCACCGGAAACACGCCATGAGGCCGATACTGCCGGGAAGAGGGCATACTTGTTTCCTTCGGGAAAGTGAGAAGAGCCATCCGCACGGAGGGAGGCCGAAATATAGTAGCGGTTATCGTAATTATACATTACACGTCCCATGAACGATACCAACGTGTTGAAAGAACTCGTTCCTTCCGCCCAAGACGTATCAGCATCACCAGCATTCACTTCCTGCATAACATCCATATTATTAGGAGTATTGTACCGACGGGCAAAAGCCGAATAATTGGCATAACGCTCGGCCGTAAAACCTGCCATAACATTCAAATTATGTTTTTCGGCAAATGTATCAATGTAGGTAGCCGTATTTGTCCAGTTCCAATCCAACCACTCATTCATCGTACGGCTTACCTCGCTACGGTCTGCTTTCTCCAAAGCATTCATCCAAAACAAAGGTGTGAATGAATCCGAACGACGATAGTGTGCATTAGCGGCAAACTGTGTGCGAAGAGTCAACTGGCTGATAGGGTTCACTTGTATGAACGTATTCACAATAGCTCCCATTTCGCGTGAGTGACTGTTTGAACGGGCAATTGACGCTGCCGGATTCCAAGTTTGGTTGTTATAAGAGCGTTCGTAATTATTATACATGTTGTCTTCCCACTCTGCCTGGGGTTTGAACACGGGAGTAGTCGGATCCATTGCCATGGCCGATGAGAACTGATTGGGCGTGTCATCCCATGATTCCACACGCGGAGATACATCGAAACCAAACTTCACATATTTATTAAAGGTATATTCCAAGTTGAGTCGGGCATTAATTTTATCCCAATAACCTACATCGAATTGTGAATTATTACGGTAGTAACCCAAGCTGAAATTATAAATAAGTTTGTCTGTACCACCTGAAACGCTGAGTGCATAATTCTGGACCATGGCAGTCTTGTTTACTACCGTATCCCACCAATCGGTACCACCCGGATTTGTAGTGGCGCCCGTATCTTCCCACATAGACCCCATATCATCATTCGCATAACGAATGTTAAAGACTTCCTTGTACTCGGCAGCATCTGCAATATTGGGTTTGGCAATCGTCTGAAAACCTACAGAAGTAGTGAAGTTCACCGTTGCTTTTCCTTCCTTACCTTTCTTAGTGGTAATCAAGATGACACCATTCGAAGCACGTGTACCGTAAATAGCAGCCGCTGAAGCGTCTTTCAACACTTCCATACTTGCAATATCATTAGAGTTCAAGAAGTTGATATTGCCACTGATGGGCATACCATCTACCACATAAAGCGGATCGGAACCATTGACTGTCGTCACACCACGAATCAACACTTTCGGTGTTGTACCGGGACCACCACCACTAGCGACCTGCACACCGTTTATCTTACCTTGCAAGGCATCCATAGCGTTACCAGTCACTGTCTGCGTGATTTCATCTCCTTTTACAGAAGATATAGAGCTGGTCAAGTCTCTTCTTTTCACAGTACCGTAACCAATCACTACCACTTCGTCCAAAAACTCCGTAGCTTCTTTCAGTACCACGTTTATCGTAGTCTGCCCGTTGACAGCTATCTCTTGTGTCTCGTAACCGATGGACGAAAATACCAACGTAGCGTCGGAAGGCACGTTCATCAGCGTATAGTCACCGTCCAATCCGGTAATGGTACCCGTACCGGCACCTTTCACTTGTATGGTCGCTCCAATCATCGGCAACTGGTCAGAAGCCGATGTCACCACACCTTTCACCGTAATCTGCTGGGCAAAGCCACAGAGACTAATCAGTGCAAAGCAGCATAAAAATAACAGTTGTTTCATATCTTCGATTTTAATGTTACAATTATCAATTAGCCGGAACAATCTTACCGCGTCCCAGATGAGCGTCGAACTCAAAACGGTAGTTACCACCCACATTGACTTTTGGCTTCATCCAATTATCACCTACTGGGGTTCCGTCTTCCCAACGTTGGTTGGTTCCTTCCCAATTCGGGTTCACATCGTTCTTCTTGCTGAAGTAGCCGAACTTCTCCGGTTCTGTAGAATCATCACAACGCCACTCTACATGATCCCACCAGCCATCAGGGTGATAATTGGAAATCATGAAGTTCATTTCCTCACCGGCAGTCAGCGTCCAAGTGCCTTCGGAAGGATAATAGAAGAGGTGCGGGTTATCAGCATCCTGTACAAACAGATGGTTACCGGCATCTTGAGGTGAATTGCCCCAGCCGATAAAGAAGTCGATGTATTCCGTTCCGTTCTCCCAGCGGTCGAAGCAAGCAGTGCCATACGTATAGTGACCCATCGGGCTGGTAGCCTCGTCTACCGAATACGTGCGCATGCTATACGTCAAGTCCATCACATTGATATCGATTTCATAATAAACACCAGCCTCTTCGAGTACAATGGGTTGGGCAATTTCCGGATCATACGTCAATTTGGTGTTGTCGTTCGGGTCGAGACCGAAGCAAATCGGAGCAAAGTCTGTCTTCTGCGGGAGGAAGAAGATTTCGGTACCGGCAGCCTTGTTGTAGTAGCGGGCACGGTATTGGTATTCATCCGGATGATTAATAACCATCGGCACACCGAAGACATCGCTGTTCAGTTCAGCTACTGTAGCCACATCAGCCAGATACATCTTGGGGAAATCCTGCATCTCCGACACCGTGATAGTGCTGGTACGTACATCCTCATTACCCATCATGTCTACTGCGGTCACCGTCATCTCATACGTAGCTTCCTCACTGGGGAAAGTGATGCGTTGAGAAATGTCCAACGAAGTCTGGCCATTGGCTTCAAAACGCATGTTTTCATAACCGGGAAGCCCGGGGATGTCAAGCTGTACATAGTTCAAAGCACGGTCATCGCTTACCGAAAGATTCAGCGTAAAGCCGGTTTCAGTAGCAATCAGTACGGTCAGTTCCGTAGCCGGCTCAACGGTAAATACCGGGTTCTCGAAGTCACCGTCCATCGTCACCAATACGTCTTGCGACACTTGACGACCGCCCACATCGGTCACCGTCACTGTAATCGTAAAGCTCTCACCCAGTTCGTTTCGGTCAAGTTCGTAGGAATAACTTAACTCATACGTAGTCTGCGGTTCGCCATAGATTTCAATCAAATCAATGGTCTTGTTCAAATACAAATCCGGACATACTAAAGAAATGGTTGCAATGCCGTCTGTGTCGGTCAGCGTTCCTTCGATGGTAAAGCTACGACCGGCAGCCGACTGGATATGGTCGGTCACCAACGTCATGGCAGGATTCTGTCCGTCCACATCCGCGAAGCCGTCATCATCGCTACAACCTGTAGTCCATAAAGCGAGCGAAAAAAATGCCAGGAAAGACATGGCATTAAAGAAATGCTTCTTCATAAAATACTATCTTTTAACGTTAAACAAATGTTATTATATAAACCGACCCACCACGGCCGGCATTGCAAAAATAAGTTTAAAGCCTATAAAGAAGCGTTACAAATCGGTCAACAAAGGTATACAAATCAGTCAATGCACGATTTATAAGCTATTTTCTCCTATATTAAACGTTCTTTTTGTACTTTTGTGGAACAAACAGCAAATCGAATCCATGAAGAATATACTACTGCTTTCCGCTTTCTGCCTCATCGCACAAACGCTGACCGGGCAGCCTTACACCATCAGCCAATTAGGCATGAAAGAAGGACTTTCGAGCAACTATGTCGTCAGCATCGCGCAAGATAAGGAAGGCTTCCTGTGGTTTGCCACGGAAGAAGGGTTGAACAAATTCGACGGTATCCATTTTATACCTTATTATAAAGATGAAAACAGCGGCCGACAAAGCATCACCGGCAACGAACTGAACTGCATCATGGACGACCCTGTGGACTCCGTGCTATGGATAGCGACCCAACGCTCGGGACTGAACGCCTATAACTACGCCACCAACACCTTCCATACCTACAGGCACGACCCGCAAAACCCGGAAAGCCTGATTACCGATGACATTACCGACATAATACCTGCTGAAGACGGAAATATCTGGCTGGGGACTTTCTGGAAAGGTGTGGAATATTTCGACAAACAGCAACAGCAGTTCATCCACTTCAACACAAGCACCGTGCCGGATTTGCCCAGCAACAGCATCTGGTCGATAGCCGACGGAGGCAACGGACTGCTGTACATCGGACATGTGAGAGACGGTTTCAGCGTACTGTCCACCAAAGACAGAAAGGTAAAGAATTTCCAACACGACCCTTCCGACCCGAACAGTATTCCAAGCAATTCAGTGTTGTGTATCTACAAAGACCGCAGCGGCAACGTATGGTTAGGCACAGACAAAGGGCTGGCACTCTATAACCCGCAATCAGACAGCTTCAAGCCTCTGAACAATCCACAAGAAGGCATTCCAAACCGTGTGTATGACATCCATCAACTGAATGACAACAAGCTGTGGATAGCCACTGAATTTGGCGGAATAGCCATCCTGGACCTTTCACAACACCTCTTCCAGGAACCCTCCATCTCCTTTATACGGGAAGGAAATGACACGTATAGCCTGACAAACGCCAGCATCCGCTGCATTTTCCAAGACTCGTACGACAATGTGTGGGCCGGGACTTGGGGAGGAGGCATCAACTTTATCCGGCAAAGCGCACCCCTATTCAACGCCTACCAATATTCCCCTTTCGCCTCAACCGGAAAACGAATGACGAACCGTATCGCCTCAGCCGTCTGCCTGGACAATGACGGAAAACTCTGGATAGGGACAGACGGAGACGGCATCAATGTCTTCGAAGACGAAAAACTGACAGCCACCTACAACCGGAATAACAGCCCCCTGGAAGGCAACACCGTACAGGCTGCCATGCGCGACTCTGAAGGAGGCCTGTGGTTCGGACTATTCTATGGAGGCATCGCCTACATACCACGAAATTCAGGGATAGGTAATAGCCATCTATCAATCAAGAAGTTACAATTAAACAAAAGGACGCATACAGATGTACGTTCGTTTTTTGAGGACCGGGACGGACACATTTGGGTAGGTACCAGTGAAGGCATTTATCAAATAGACCGGAAGACCCAACGAACAACAGGACACTACGAGCGGGAGAACAACCAAGTGAGATATGTACTGAAGGACTCGCAAGGACAGATTTGGGTAGGTTTCTTTGGTTCCGGACTGGCACTGTACGATGCGTCGCTCAACCTGCGGAAACTGTTTAATGTACAGGCCGACTTTCCGTCGAACACCATCAACCACCTTTACGAAGACAGCCGTCACCGCCTTTGGGCAGCCACCGGCGAAGGACTCGCATGCTTCCCTTCACTCACGGAACAGGAATATCGCGTCTACCGGCGCGAAGACGGATTGGAAAACACCCACATACGCGCCATCACGGAAGACAAGGCAGGCAACATCTGGATGAGCACCAACCGCGGTATCAGCTGCCTCAATCCAAACAATGGACAAATAAGAAACTATGACCACCACGACAACCTCCCCACGGGCAGCTTTTACAGCGGATGTGTCACTACCGACAACGAAGGAAACTGCTACTTCGGCTCCATCAATGGCTTGTGTTACTTCAACCCGGAAAACGTGTTGAAAGAACGGCAGGCGCCTCCTGTATTCATCACACACTTGAAAACATCGCCATTCACTACATCCGGATATACCATAGATCCCAATCAATCCATCCTGCTGACCAACGGGCAGCAAGACATTGACCTGGCCTATAAACAAAACAGTTTCACCCTGTCGTTCAACATACAGAACTATGCGCTGGTGAGCCAAGTGGAATACGCTTACCAGATGAAGGGTATGGATAATTCGTGGTATATCTCCACCAGTCCCAACAACGCCACCTTCCACAATCTGCCACCGGGCAACTACCGGTTCATGGTAAAAGCGCGCATGCGAAACCAAGACTGGTCGGAACAAACCGCCTCGCTCAACATCACCATCCACCCGCCCCTATGGCTCACCGGGTGGGCAAAAACGTTGTATGTACTACTCAGTTTAGGCATTCTCACACTCATTGCCTACATTTATAAAAAAAGGTTGAAAGCCGAGTCACTGTACAAACTGGAGAAGCAAAGCCACGAACATGAACAAGAGCTCAACAACGAGCGACTTCGGTTCTACGCCAACATCACGCACGAACTACGCACACCACTCACCTTAATAGTGGGTCCGCTGGAAGACCTGCAGAGACGCAACTCCCTGTCGGAGAAAGACTCGCAGAAGATTTCCGTCATCTACCAAAGCGCCATCCGGCTGCTGAACCTGATAAACCAACTATTAGAGTTCCGTAAGGCGGAAACCCGCAACCGAAAGCTCTGTGTCAACCGAAGCAACATCGTCACGGCCGTACGCGAAACAGGACTGAAATACATCGAGCTGAACCGCAACAAAGAAGTAGACATCCGGCTGACGGCTCACCCGGAAGACATCACCATATACTTCGACAAGGAAGTAATACAGATCATCTTAGACAACTTGATTTCCAACGCCATCAAATACACCGAAAAAGGGACTATCCACATAGATGTCAGCCTGAACGAACGCAACGGAACAACCTTTACCGACATCACTGTAAGCGACACGGGTTATGGCATCAGTTCCAATGCCCTGCCCCACATTTTCGACCGCTATTACCAGGAAGGAAGCGACCACCAAGCATCGGGCACAGGCATTGGACTGTCGTTGGTAAAAAGCTTGGTAGAGCTGCATGAAGGCGAAATACACGTGACAAGCCAGCCACACGCAGGAAGCACATTCTGCGTAAGCCTCCTCACGGACAACTTCTACCCCAATGCGCTCCATGATGAACCGCATACCAACAAAAAAACACACGACAAAGAAAACACGCACAACAACAGACCCATCCTGCTGGTGGTGGAAGACAACGAAGACATAGGCCACTACATAGCCGACTCATTAGCCGACCACTTTGAAGTGAAACTGGCCGCTAACGGAAAGGAGGGACAGAACATCGCCATAGAAACCCTGCCGGACATCATCGTAAGCGACATTATGATGCCGGTAATGGACGGTATCGAAATGTGCCGCACACTGAAGAAAGACCTGCGCACCTCGCACATTCCCATCATCCTACTGACCGCCAAAGACTCGATAAAGGACAAGGAGGAAGGCTATTTGGGAGGCGCCGACTCGTACCTGACCAAACCCTTCAGCGCAAGCCTGCTGCACAGCCGTATAGAAAACCTGCTGCAAACACGCAAGAAACTGGCCGAACGCTTCAGCAAACACGCGGCACTCAACGAAAAGTCGGCCTTCATCAACGAATCGTTAAACAAAGCGGACAAAGAGTTCGTGGAAAAAATAGAAGGAGTCATTGCGGAACACTTGGACTCGGACCGCATTGACACCAGCTATTTGGCGGACAAAATGTGCATGAGCAACTCGACCCTCTACCGCAAAATAAAAGCTGTCACCGGACTGTCCACCAACGAATACATCCGGAAGATACGCATGAAATACGCCGAAAAGTATCTGCTGGAAGGGAAATACAACATCTCGGAAATAGCGTTCAAAGTGGGCATGAACAACATGTACTACTTCCGCCAATGCTTCAAGGAAGAATTCGGCGAGTCGCCGACAGATTACCTGAAACGGCTGAAAAGCGGAAAGAACCGGAAAGAGAAACAAGAGGCTTGACCCTGCTGAAATGACCACTTATGACATCATGCAACTTTGCAACCAAGTTGCAGCAACAGGCGCTCGTTATTCTCCCCCATTCTTCGTATTTTTGCACCGCAATCAACAGGAACTATCCGAAGAAGAAGTATGGCAAAGACTAACAGACAAGAAACCTTCCCCATCCTGGGGATGAGTTGCGCCGCCTGTGCCGCCCGCGTGGACAAGACGCTGAACAAGCAGCCGGGCGTGTGCCAAGCCAGCGTGAACTATGCGGCCGCCACGGCCTTGGTAGAATATGACCCGGCTCAGACTTCGCCCGAAGCCCTGCAACATGCGGTGCAGGAAGCAGGCTACGACCTTATCATCAGCCACGATGAGCATACGGCGGATGAGGTGGAAGAAGCGCACGCCAAGAAATACAAATCGTTGAAGCAACGCACCACTTGGGCCATTCTCCTGGCCATCCCCATCGCCATCATCGGCATGGGCTTCATGGACAGGTCTTGGGCAGGCTGGGTCACGTGGGCACTTTCCACGCCGGTAGTCTTCGCATTGGGGCGGTCTTTCTTTGGCAATGCCTGGAAGCAGTTAAAACACGGCTCGGCCAACATGGATACGCTGGTGGCCAGCAGCACGGGCGTGGCCTATCTGTTCAGCGTGTTCAACCTGTTTTTCCCCGACTTCTGGCTCTCGCGGGGCATCACGCCGCATGTCTATTTCGAGTCGTCGAGTGTCATCATCGCCTTCATCCTCTTAGGCCGGCTGTTGGAAGAACGGGCTAAAGGAAATACCTCGCAAGCCATCAAGAAGTTGATGGGACTGCAACCCAAGACGGTCACAGTGGTTATTAATGAAGAATTAAGAATTAAGAATGAAGAATTGGGCTGCGCAACAAATAGCCCGCAGAAAGAAAATTCTTCATTCTTCATTCCTCATTCTTCATTAAAAGAAATTCCTATCAATCAAGTAAAGCCGGGCGACACGGTTTTAGTGAAGCCCGGTGAACGCATCGCCGTGGACGGAGTGGTGACCGAAGGAAGCTCCTACGTGGACGAAAGCATGCTGAGCGGCGAGCCGGTGCCTGTGGCCAAACATAAGGACGCCAAAGTCTATGCCGGCACCATCAACCAGAAAGGCAGCTTCCGTTTCCGTGCGGAGAAGGTAGGAACAGATACATTATTGGCCAAGATTATCCACTTGGTGCAGGACGCGCAAGGCTCGAAAGCTCCCGTACAGAAGCTGGTGGACAAGGTGGCCGCAGTCTTTGTGCCTGTCATCATGGGCATTGCGTTGCTTTCCTTTATCCTCTGGATGGTGTTCGACCCTTCGGAAGGTTTCAGCCACGGCTTGCTGGCTTTGGTGACAGTGCTCATCATCGCCTGTCCCTGCGCCTTGGGATTGGCAACGCCTACAGCCATCATGGTAGGCATCGGCAAAGGAGCCGAACGGGGCATCCTCATCAAGGACGCCGAAAGCCTTGAGGCGGCCCGCAAGGTGAATGCCGTAGTGCTGGACAAGACAGGCACCGTAACCGAAGGGCATCCCGCCGTGCAACACATCCTTTGGGCAAACGAAGAAGCCCGGCAATCCGCTCCCATCCTTTTGGCCTTGGAAAAGAGGTCCGAACATCCGTTGGCGGAAGCCATACTTCTGAATGAAGAATTAAGAATGAGAAATGAAGAAGTACGTATAAACGAATTCGAAAGCCTGACGGGGCAAGGCGTGAAAGGCATCTGTCAAGGCGTTGTTTACTATGCGGGCAATCACCGGTTGATGCAAGGCAAACACATCGCTCCCGCCCTGCAAGAAGCCGCCTCAGCTTGGGAAGCTGAAGCGCAGACGGTCGTTTGGTTTGCCAACGAGACGGAAGCCTTGGCCGCCATCGCCATAGCCGACCGCATCAAGTCTTCATCCGTCGATGCCATCCGCACGTTGCAGGCCGAAGGCATCGAAGTGCATCTGCTGACAGGCGATAATGAAAAGACAGCCCAAGCCATTGCCAGGTTAGTGGGGCTGACCCACTACCGTAGTGGCGTACTCCCACAAGAGAAGGCCGCTTATGTCCACCAGTTGCAGCGGGCGGGCAAGGTGGTAGCCATGGTGGGCGACGGCATCAACGACAGTGCCGCCCTGGCACAGGCCGATCTCAGCATCGCCATGGGCAGCGGAAGCGACATAGCCATGGACGTGGCGAAGATGACGCTTATCTCCTCCGACCTCCGGAAGATACCCGAAGCCCTGCGACTTTCCCGCCTGACGGTGCGCACCATCCGGCAGAATCTCTTCTGGGCCTTTATATATAATGTGGTGGGAGTCCCCATTGCCGCCGGCGTGCTCTACCCCATCAATGGCTTCCTGCTCAATCCCATGATAGGCGGAGCGGCCATGGCGTTCAGCAGCGTCAGCGTGGTGACAAACAGCCTGCGGCTCCGGAGAAAGAAGCTCTCTAAGGATGAAGAATTAACGGATATATGTCAAACTAAAACAGAAGAAAAGACAATGGAAAAGCAATTCAAAGTGAGCGGCATGATGTGCAACCACTGCCGCATGCATGTAGAGAAAGCCTTGAACAAACTGGAAGGCATCAGCGCCACCGTCACCCTCGAACCGCCTGTTGCTACGGTAGCATTCAGTGGGAAGGAATATACGCTGGAGGAACTTCAGAAGCAGGTGACGGAAGAGGCGGGGGAATACACGCTGAGTGAATGACCGGGCATTGTCCTGCCACAAGACGCGGATTCCAACGTTTTTTTGCGAATAGCGACGGACGGTATCCGCGCCTGATTTTGTATCTTTGCCGCCAAAGTGAACCAGACAAAAACAAGCGATAATGAACCATTTCTTCCGGAACCATTCTATCCTCCTCATAGCGATAGGAACCCTGCTGGCCGTGGCCGCCTACGAGGCCTATTGGCTGCACGGACTATATACCAGCCAGCGGCAGGCGCTCACGACCCAAATCAGTTCCCTGCTGACCGAAGCGGAAGGTATGGAGTTTGCCGAGCAGTTCCGCAAAAGTCTGGAGTCGGACACCACCGTCCTCTATACTCCCTCACCCAATCCCACGGGTAAGATCATATCCATCGGCATGGACACGCTCAAAGGAAAGCCCAAGGAAATCACCATACACCGCATTGACCACCACACGCCGGAAGGAGAAGCATTCATCGCCGGTAATTTCAATATCCGCCGGGTGGACGAACTCTTTACACCCGCCCTGGACTCCATCGGGTTACCTTTGCCCCACCAGCTACGTTTCCTGCGCGACGGACAAGCGGTTGATTCCGTCTGCACGGCAGGATACCGACCCGCGACGGACGACCCCGTCATCCCGATTGTCTCCAACCTCAATGCCGGTACCTACGAATTCCGCTCCCCATCCTTCGCCGCGCACATCCTCCGGGGAATGGCAGGCGTACTGGCCGTGTCGGCGGGCATCCTGCTGACAGTCATCGCCGCCTTTGTCTTCATCGACAGAGCCTTGCGGAAACAGCGGGACCTGGAGCGAATGAAAAACGACTTCACCGGCAACATCACCCACGAACTGAAGACACCCATCGCCGTGGCCTATGCCGCCAGCGACACCCTGCTGGAATGCAGCGACTTAGGCAACAATCCCTCCCTGCGCGAAGAATACCTGAACATCATCAAAGGACAACTGGACAAGCTGACAGGGCTGGTGGAAATGATTCTCTCCACCACGCTGAAGAACCGGGACAGCCTGCAACTCGACCTGACCGATACCGCCATCAGGCCGCTACTGGAAGAAGCCGCCGCCCAGACCCGGCTGAGCGCCAAGAAGCCCTGCACGACAACGGTCTCTGTCCGCCCCGACGACCTCACCGTCCGGATGGACCGCAAGCTGATGTCCAGCGTGCTCTCCACGCTGCTCGACAATGCCGTGAAGTATTCGAGCAAGCAAGTAACCATCGCCCTCGAAGCCCGACAGGACGGGGACAAGACCTGCATATCCATCGCGGACAACGGCATCGGCATCACCCCGCACGACCAAATCCACATCTTCGAGAAATTCTACCGGGTGCCCACCGGCGATGTGCACAACGTCAAGGGTTACGGCATCGGACTGTTTTTCGCAAAGAACATCGTGGAGAAGCACGGCGGCCGCCTGACGGTGGAAAGCACACCGGGCAAGGGTAGCACATTTTACATCGAATTATAGCATGGACAAGATACACGTACTGATAGTAGAAGACGAACCCACATTGGCCAGAATTATCAAAGACGCCCTCGAAGCCAACCACTTCCAGGTCTCCCTGGCCACCGACGGTGAAGCCGGACTGGAAGCATTCGCCCAGCTCTCACCGGATATTCTGGTGGCGGACATCATGATGCCCCAACTGTCCGGCCTGGACATGGTGCGGAGGATTCGGCAGACGGACAGTCGCACGCCCATCCTCTTCCTGACAGCCAAGAGCACGGTGGACGATGTGGTGGAAGGCTTTCACGCCGGGGGCAACGATTACCTGAAGAAGCCCTTCGGAATGAAAGAACTGATGGTGCGCATACAAGCCCTGCTGGGCAGAATCTCCCCCACCTCCGCCCCGCAGAAAGAGCAAACACGAATCGGCCACTACCAATTCGACCCCTGCAAACGGACACTGACCTACCTGCCCACCGGCGAAATCCACGAACTGCCCAACCGGGAAAGCGAGATATTGGAACGCCTCTGTCGCCACCCGCATGCCATCGTCCCCGCCAAGGACATCCTGCTGGACCTCTGGGGCGACGACGACTTCTTCTGCACCCGCAGCTTCCAGACACTCATCTCCCGACTGAGACGCCGCCTCTCCAAAGACCCCGACGTGAAGCTGATTAACCAGCGGGGAGAGGGCTACCGGCTACTCTATTGACCCCGACATCCGACAAAGACCGGGCATCCTAAGCACTTCGTCCGACACAAGCCAGTACCCCCACATAGAAAAGGTGCCACCTTTTCCTACAATCAGTGCCACCTTTTCCTACAATAGGTGCCACCTCTTCCTAATGGAGGTACTGCGCCTGCATGACCTTGGTATAGGGAAGGCCGGACAAAGACAGCACGGAAAGCGTACTTCCTATAGGTCGATGCTGAACTTCAGCAGGAACTCCCGTGGCCGGAGATAGGTCAGTGTATAGGACTGGAGCGTGGAAGACACCACCCTGCGCCGGTATTCCGAAGTGCCCGCCACGTTGTTCGCCAGCAAGGACAGTTCCCAACGCTTCGTCCGGTAGCTCAAGGAGACATTGCAGAAATAATTCAACCCGAAACTCTTCTCGCTGCTGTGATACAGTTCATTGTCCCACGACAGCATCCACCCAGCGGCAGGCAAAATGTGGAAATTCCCATAGTGAGACCAATCCACCACGCGGCCGACCGGGACGGAAGCATCGCTCAAATCCTTGCGGCAGGTGACCATTGCCTTGGATTCCCCCTCCACGGAAAGCCACTTGAGCGGACGAAGCGAATAGTCCAACGACACGGTGTAGCCATCCACTCTGCCCTCCATCACCTGCCCGGAAGACAAGAACGCATAGCCTGCGGAGTGGAACGAACCGTTCAGTCCGACCGTAGTCCTGCCCCAAAAGAAAGTCTTCGCCAGGCGGGTGCTGACGCTGTACGAGTCCGAACGGTAAGTCCGGGTCGTGGCCCGCCGCACATAAACGTCATTGTCCAACGCACTCTCATACAAGATATTGCCGGAAGAGCGGACATACATCGGACGGAGATTGAAGAAGAATCCCGTTACAGGATGGCGATACTGATAACTGCCCAATAGGATATGGGAGAACCGTTCGCCCATCTGCCCGCTGCCCGCATATTGGTTGCGGTAGGACGTAAAGAGAGGCCCTATGACCAAGGACGTTCCCTCGCGGGGCGTGGCCGACAAACGGTAGTTGAGAGTCCACTCGGATTGCGGAGACGACTTCCACTCCCAGCGCAAGGATGGTTCTGCCCAGACACGCCCGACAGTTGAACCGTCATAAGCCTGCCGGACATAGCTGACCTTGACGCCGCCTTCCAGCCGATGGCTGCCGAACCTTAGCTGGGTGGAAGACTCCCAATACGGCTGCGCCAACTGCCAGACGATGCCATTGACGGATTGCCGCCTGTAGTCGAATCCCGCCGTGTTTTTCAAGAAATGCCGCCCCAGCTTCTTGCTGAAAGCCGCCTCGTTCCGAGTGGAAAACAGGCTCAAGTCCAGCAGTTGGGTCTGCCCGTTGATGGTCAGGAGCTGACCGGGCAGGAAGGTACAGCCGGTGGAGGAATACAACTGCCACACGTCTCCCCGTGTCGTGGTGCGCGACAGGCTCAAGTCCTCGGAAACCATGCGCTTATAGGGCTTAACACTCAGCGGGACATCGCGATCGTTGCAGTGCATCGTTCCCGCTCCGGCATCCCAGTCGGCATACACCCGGGTGCTGCTCCGAAGATAGGTGCGGTCGGCATTCAGGGTGTAGCATACCTCGCCTTTCAGCTCCTTCCGCCGGTTGGTCAGGCTATAGTCTTCCGTAATCACGGGCATCCCGTCGATGGTCAGGTAGGTGAGGGAACTCCCGCTGCGCTGTTCTTCCCGGTCGAGGAAGCCGCTGGCCTGGATGCGCAGATCGGCATCACGTCCGGTCTTCCACAGCCAGTTGCCGGCCAGTAGGTGACTGCTGTTGAACGTGTAGCGTTGCGCGCTGAAGTCCGGACCGCCCAACTCCATCAGGCTGATAAGTCCCGCCTCGGCCTGATAGCCGCCCAGGTCGGCAATGTCCAGCACCTCGTGGCCGATGTCGGTGCCCGTGTTGTTGTTCTTATACATCATCAAGGTCTGGAAACGCTTGTTGAACTGCATCCCCATCAGACGGTTGTCGTACGTCACGCCTTCACCCCGCCCTGCCACACCCACACCCAGGTCGGCCAATCCCGTCCACACCGAACGGGCATCTTCCTTCAGGACTATGTTGAGTGCGGCCTGCTCGCTGAAGCTGACCCCGCGCAGGGACTTCACCTTCTGATGATGCTCCAGCACCTGCACATCCTGCACTTTGTCCGCCGGGATGTTGTTGCTTGCCACGGCATACTGCCCGCCCATCAGGTCGAGACCCTCGATGTAGAACGTGTTGATGGCCCTGCCCTGATACTCGATGCTGCCGTTAGGCGTCACCTCCAATCCCGGCATCTTGGCGATGACATCGGCAATGGAGCGGTCCTGCGCTTGCTTGAAGTTGGCTACGGAATAAGTCAGTGTATCTCCACGCTGTGAAATGCGTTCGGCCTTTGCTACCACTTCTCGAAGTTGGAAAGCCGCTTCCGTCAGTACGATGTCCTGTCCGTTCCGGAATCCGGCCACCGGCAAGGTGACGGGCTTGTAGCCCATGAAGCTGACGGTCAGGCAGTCGGCTCCAGGCAGATGTTTCAGGGAGAAATGCCCGTCCCGCCCCACGACTGTATAACCCAAGAGTTTGCCTCCGTCAGCATAAAGCACGACATTGGCCCCATAAAGCGGCTGGCCGGACGCATCGTGCACGGTTCCCTTGAAAGGCAAGGAGGACTGGGCCATCACCCTCACCGCTCCCAATATGCCTATTAATAGTATAAAAAGAGAAATGCGCATAGGTTCACTCCAAGTCTAAGTAATTCTTCTTGGGCCGCTCCTGATTTGATATGTCATTGCCGTTGGCATCCGTAATCTTGACCACCTTGCCTCCAGAGCCGGCCAAGGCCTCTTTGGCAAGCTCAGAATAACTCTGTCCATCACGAACCTTGCGCAAGGCCAGATACTTCTTTCGTGTACACTTCACAGGCTTATGCAGGCTCGGTCCCAACTCCACCCGGACATCTTCCGGAGCTTGCTCGATGCCGACCGCCGTGAAGTGGAAAAAGCCGTCTGCATCCACCGCCTCTAAGATAAGCCCCGGCAGTCCGCCCAACACATACGGGCCATAGGACAGGGGCAGTTCCGGACAATACCACACTGTCCACGTGCGGCCATACAGCTCTGTCTCCGCCTGGTGGCAGGCATAGCCGCATATTGTCTTCACGCTGTCCGTCAGCGTCCAGTCCCACTGCGGTAAGGAGTCTTCATACTTCAGGTCGTCAGCACCTATCGCATTCATGTATGTATATTTCCCCGGTTGGGGCTTACCCGTCAAGACTTGCAGGTTGCTCCGGTTGGGATACTTCGCCCAAAGTTGTTGCAAGCCGGCTATGCCCGCCATGACGTCTTTAGAATGCTGAAGCTCTTCAGACGCTTGGAGATATTGACGGTTGGCTGAATTGTAGAAGACGGCGGTGGCCTCCCCTATGTCCAGATTCCAGCGATAGGTCTTCCGTACTTTGTTGTCACGCAGGGCATCGCAATCGTAAGTGATGCGGTAAATGGCTTTTTCTTGTGCGCCCAGCCAGAGGGGGAGCAGCAGCAGAATCAGTGCAAATGTTCTTTTCATCGTTCTATTGTTTTTAGTATTTTTGATGAGGCAAAGGTCGGCAACTCGATACACTTTCTTGTTCAACGGCCGCTCAACAAGTACTAAGGGATGTTAACCGACGAGCCAGAAAGTGGCGTATCAACCTGCTTGAGGGGCAAAAGGAGAGAATAATCCGGCTGTTTTTTTGTATATTTGCACTCGCTTAAGCGAAAGCGAGGAAAGACTAAATTTTCTAAGTATGCAGAATAAATATATTATCAGACGTTATTTTCTATTTGTCATCGCCCTCTTTATCAACGCTATGGGCATTGCTTACATCACGAAAGCAGCTTTGGGTACTTCGCCTATCACCAGTGTCACCTACGTGGCCAGCATGTTTACCCCGTTCAGCATGGGTCAGTGGACCATTATTCTGAACCTGCTGTTCGTTGTTCTGGAACTTCCGCTGATGACACGACGGCAACTCAAAAATGATATGCGCATGTATCTGCTGCAAATCATCGTCACTTTCTTCTTCGGCACCTGTATCGACTTGTGCATGTATCTCATCCAAGACCTGACTCCCGTCACCTATCTCAGTAAAATCACCAATCTGCTGGTAGGGTGCATTATCCTGGCTATCGGCATCGCTCTGGAAGTGAAAGCTGATGTGGCCATGATGGCGGGTGAATACTTTGTAAGGGTCATCTCATTGAAGTTCCGAAAAGACTTCGGCTATGTAAAACTGGGATTCGACTGGACGTTGGTACTCATAGCCATTGCCTTGTCCTTTAGCTTCATGGGCGGACTCTACGGGGTACGCGAAGGCACAGTAATAGCCGCCTTGCTCGTAGGTCCCATCGTGCACTTCGTCAGTCCTTACTACCGTTTCATCGACCGCTGGATAACGGAGAAGCGAAAAGCATCTGTGGAAACGGGAACAACCGAAAAATCACTGCATATCATCATCACTATTGCCCGCGAATACGGCAGCGGCGGCCACCTATTGGGTGAGATGTTGTCCAAGGAATTAGGCATCAAACTCTATGACAAGGAATTCATTCATCTGGCCGCACAGAAGAGTGGCATTGACGAGACTTATATCCGCAAGAATGAACAGTCCATTCCTTCTTTCTGGCTGAAGTGCATCCTGGCAGCGGGGAGTGAAACTTCGCGTGAACGGAGCCTGTCACCGGACGATGTGCTGTTTGTGGCCGAAAGCAACATCATCCATGAACTGGCCTCACAAGGACCATGCATCATCGTAGGACGCTGTGCCGACTATGTGCTGCAAAACTATCCGCACCTCATCAAAGTGTTCTGCTATGCCGATGCCGAAAGCACCTACCGTCGTTGCACCAAAGAATACAGCATCCCAGCCGACAAAGCCCGGACGGAGATTAACCGCATCAACCGCAACCGCAGTACCCACTACGAATACTACACCGGCGAGAAATGGGGCGACCCGCACCGCTACGACCTGACACTCAATACCGGCAGCCTGGGGTTACAAACAGCCTGCGACTTAGTGACCGGCTTGTATCGGAAGAAAGAAAAAGAGAGTCATTGACGGATGTGTTTCGCTCACGTTCATACAACGTAAAGGAATAATCGCTATCTTTGTCCCCGTAACTCCTAAACAACAAAGCCTTATGAGTACCACCGTCAACATCGATACCTATCGCGCCCAACTGTTGCAAGACATCAGCAACGTGGACAACCTCGAAGTATTGGAAAGCATCCGCCGCGCCTACCGCCGCGCCATGGGCAAGCTGAAGAAAGAAAAAGAAGAGGAGACGTTGAAGCCCTACACCCTGGAGGAACTGCACGCACGGATTGACCGTTCGGAAGCTGACTTCGCAGCCGGACGATATATCACTAATGAAGAAATGAACCGCAGGATGCAGCAATTTGTAGAAACATGTTACAAGTGATTTGGCATCAGGAAGCAGAAAATGCATGGTACAGCATGGCTGTTTACTGTAGCACGCTCGGCAGAAAAAGCCTAAACAGATTTATGGCAAACATTCAGGATTGGGTAAACAGCCTTGCACTGAACCCTAACATGGGACAAAGAGAACCTATGTTGGAGAACCGTGCGAAACCATACCGCAGCATCGTAGCCCACAAGAACTGCAAGATTATCTACTATGTAGAAAACGATACGCTGCACATCGCCGACCTGTGGGATACTCGTCGCGAACCCCGCCAACTCACCCAATCATTGAAATAACCATGCCACGCACTTTCTTCCAGCCCATCCCCCTGCTTCAAATAGCTGATGAACAATACGACAGCCTTGCCCCCTGCGTAGCTATGGTACGCGCCATGGCACGCAGCACCAACCAAAGCCTCTACATCATCGACTACAACCGACGCAACTTTCTCTACGTATCGCCCAACCCGCTTTTCCTTTGCGGATACACACCGGAACAGGTGCAAGAACTGGGCTATGCCTTTTACACGCAAGTAGTAAGCGACGAAGAACTGCAAATGCTGCTCGAAATCAACGAAGCAGGCTTCCGTTTCTTCTATCAATGCCCCGTAGAGGAGCGTCCGGAGATGACCGTTGAATACGACTTCCACCTGCGTCATCCTGGCGAAGGGAGGCCGCAACTCATTCACCACAAACTGACGCCTATACTCCTCACTCCGGAAGGACATATCTGGCTGGCCCTATGCACCGTGTCCCTCTCCCTCGCCCAAAAAGCCGGCAACGTCCGCATGACACGGCACGGAGCACGGACGCACCACACCTACTCCTTCCTGACACGACGCTGGAGCGAAGTACCCAACGTGACGCTAACCGACCGCGAGCACGACATCCTAAGCCTCAGTGTGCGCGGACTGGGTAACACGGAGATAGGCGAACAACTTTTCATCAGCGCCGACACCGTGAAGTTCCACAAGAAGAAACTCTTCGAAAAACTACAGGCAGAAAACATCACCGAGGCCGTAGGCTTCGCCGCCCAACTGAGGCTGATTTAGGAAGACGACAGACATCCAATAAAGGAAAAACAGCCGCAAAGCTACGGCGTATGAAAATAATCCGTATCTTTGTGCTATCCTAACCCATTAAACGACAAGTATATGAATGTAACCGTATCCTTAGACAGCATTTGGAACCTGATACAGTCGCTCAGCAAAGACGACCAGAAATGGCTGGCCGACAAGGTGTATGAAGAAATCGGCCAAAAGAAACCCCGCAAGGAACTGGTGTTTCCGCATATCCCGGCAAACAGGGAACTGTCGCCGGAGGTAATGAATATGGTGGCAGACCGCCTGCCTGTGGATATCGACATTGAACGTGAAACGGAAAGGTAAATCACCCGCGATGCCAGCGGATTCCGGCAGTTCGACTTGCCCGTAATGACTCCGGCTGAGTTCTTGGCCCGCTGCACAGAGTGAGCCGACTCGAATCATTTCCATGCCTATTCACCCAAGAAACCTTTGAGTTGCCTGATAAACCAATCCCAATCATCCCGCATAATGAAATGCAGCCCTCGGGTGGCGTATTCCAGATGCGAAGTCTGCAAATCTTTGATTGTTCCTCCACAATCGAGGAAATTCTTTGGAAAGAAGGTTCAAGCAGAACCAAAACAGGCACTTTAATCCGCCCCAGCATCGGACGCATATCAGTGTTGGAATAATCACAATACATTTGTGCATACGTCCGCCTGTCAGATGACGTGCCCCATTGTACCAAGCGGTCACATAAAAGAGAGTCCGTAGTCAGGTTGGCTGCACTAAGACGTTGTTGGCGGGCAAAATGAGCATTGTCCAAGGCCATTAATTGTTGTACGACACCTGTACAATCCACTTCCGCCTGGCTTTGAAAACCGGAATTATATAAGGCAGACAAACATGGTAAAGCATCTACCACAACCACACTCTTTAATAAGTCCGGACGGTCGGCCGCCACAGCCAACGCCAATCCTCCACCCATGCTATGCCCCACCAACACAGGCTTCACTAAATGCTCTGCTTCAATGAAACGGATGATTTGCTGCTTCCATCCCTCAAAGGACGGATGCACTTCGGGAGCTACACCGGCAAAGCCGGGCATCGTAAGCACATAGCAAGTATAATTATCTTTAATAGACTCCACCGTTTCTTGCCAAACCTCACCGGAGCAGGCAAAGCCGGGAATGAACACCACGGGCTGTTTACCAGTTCCTTGCCGGACCACTTGGAAAGAATAGCCTTCCGCCCAACACGATACACACAATAACAGGGCGATAAAAGCCGTCTTTACTCTAATTCCTATCATATCAATTAATGTTTAAATGATTCATATAAGTAGCGTAAACTTCATCCATAATTCCTTATATCGAAAGCCTGTAATAGACACTTACGCAAGTCTGTGGTCAAGAGTATATAAAGTCTTGCATCGACACTTTATATACTCTTGCATGAAGAGTATCGATACTCTTTGCCAAAGACTTTATATACTCTTCATCGGACACTTTATACCCCAGCCAGAAGGCACTGTAGAGGGGGTTGACCGATGAGATACGTAACTGTCTGCCTCAGACTTTCTATCGTTGACGATTAAGACATACGTTGAAAACTCATTACATCCGGCTAATACTCTGCCCATCTCCCCGGCTTTAGTTTTCTGCTGCAAAGGTAGAGAGGAGAACGGACGTGCGCACTACCCCGGAGGGTAGTTCCTTTGAGACATCGCAAATTGTCCTCATTTTTAACCATTCTTTCATAAGAAAACATCACCCTCTCCAGAAAGGCTTCTGAAAGGGGGCTGGGAAGGTTACTAACATTCGGGTCGAAGGTTACTAACATTCCCCCCTTAGGTTACTAACATTCGACCTTTAGGGTAGTAACCCTATTTTTACCCGGTTGTCTTCTATCGTACATCTTGTAAGGATAAAATACATTCTTTCTTATTCCGCAATCATTCGCAACACATCGTCCAACTGCGTGTCCTTGTCTTGCAAGAAATCGCTCACCGTCTGATGCACCTCTACATGAGGTGGAATGTTCACGCCCTCCATCGGGAATCCTTGCGGTGATTTTCGAGGTTCGCGGGTGGGCAAACGGAACCAGGTGCCATGCGATGTGCAAAAGTTACGCGGCCAGTTGCCTGTGTCGCCCGCCGTAGGTTCGCCTACCACTGTAACGTTGCCGCTTTCCTTCATATCAAGCGTAAAGCTCTCGGCGGCAGAGAAGGTGACGGGACCGGTCAGCAAGTATATCTTCCCTTGATAAGCATCCGGCGTAGGCTCCATCGTCCAATCGGGCGACACGCAATGAGGCTGAGGACAGCGGATGAAGTGTTCGCAAATGCTCCGCCCATTCGAACTATTGCCTCCGCCATTGTCTCGCACATCCACAATAAGGTAAGGCAAATGACGTACTTGCAAATAACAAGCTTCAAATTCTTCCATCACGGGAGGCATCATCGTATGAATAGCCATATAACCGATGCTGTCCTGCAACACCTTCACCTCAACCGCATCACCGGGTCTGCTTCCGGGCTCGTGCTTGGGGTAATAGTCGTAGCGGTGCAAAGGCAAGCTGAGGCATAAAGTATCCTCACCGCGCATCACCGTATAGCTGCGCAGGCTGTCCGTATAACTATGAAACACACTGCGCAAAGCCCGGAAATGCCGGTCGGACGGAGTGGAAGCGAACTGATACTTTTCCTGTTCTTTAGCCCACTCCTGCAAAGACATCCCGTCGATAGCCACTATACGGTCCTTATCGAGGAATCCGTGCTGACGCAAGTAACTGCCCGGCTTGCTTACAAACAGAGAGTCGTGGATGACCACCGGACTACCCGGCGCCATATACCAGGCAAACGGCGTACTGGCATGCCCCGCCTGCAAGGCAGCGATATATTCGATGACCGCCTGACCATATTCCGTAGTGGTTTGTGCCTGAGCCACTCGTCCGACATATACCCGATGCAGGGAGTCCATGTCGATGCCTTTCTGCCGATAGAGTGAATAATTCTCCAACACAGTGCCGTGTATTTCCTCAAAGTCACCGGTAAAGTCTTCCTTGTTCAAGGGTAGTTCACTCAGATAATAACTTTCGGCCATCGGCTCTTTGTAGAACCAATAGGCGTAAGCGACCAGACCTCCCAAAGCCAACATCAGAACCAGCAGGACGACACCCGCCACTTTCAATACTTTCTTCCACAAAGGACGTTTCTTAGATGTAGATTTCATCGATATTAATTATATGTTTATTGCTCGTTTAGACGGAAGTTGGGAACATTTGGTTGCACAAAAGCAGGAAAAAATAGTAAGTTTGCTTGTCGATTAGTACCAATATCAGTACCTTTGCCACAAAACCAACATAGTATGGGCTCAAAAGAGAAACTGATTGAACGATTCAAAAAGTTACCCAAAGACTTTACTTTTGAAGAGTCAGTATCGTTATTGGGATACTTCGGATACAAACAACATAACAAAGGGGCTACTTCCGGTTCACGCATTCGCTTTAAAAACGAAGATACAGGACAATGGATAGACTTGCACCGTCCTCATCCAGGAAGTATTATGAAAGCCTGGATGATGAGAACCATTTATCAACATCTAAAGAGTAACGGATTAATATAAACGATTATGGACTATTTGGAATACAAAGGCTACAAAGGTTCTGTAGAATACAGTAAGGAAGACGATTGCCTCTGCGGGAAAGTGCAGGGATTGGGTAACAAAGTGCTGATAGCGTATGAGGGCAACACCATCGGAGAACTCCGTGAAGACTTTGAAAAAGGTATTGACAGCTATCTGGAAGGATGCAAAGCTGACGGTATTACTCCTGCCAAGCCTTTCAGCGGGAAACTCAACCTGCGTATGACTTCGGAACTGCATTCACGTGTGGCTGCCTTTGCCGCTAATGCCGGCATAACCATCAATGATTTCATCAACAAAGCCATCACCAATGAACTGAAGCACGAATGTGCCCTATAAAAACAAAACCATCATGAGCACCCCACTCGACATTAAAGCCGAACTCCTCCGCCTGGCCGAGCAAGGCAACAAACCTTTCACCCAAAGCCTCAACCCGGGCGTACCGAACGTATTGGGCATCCGCCTCCCCCAGCTGCGGAAGCTGGCGGCACGCATCGCCAAAAGTGACTGGGAGGCTTACCTCACCACCGCCGATACCTACTACATGGAGGAACGGATGCTGCAAGGCATGGTGCTGGGCTGCATCCGTCCGGACAAGGACGTGGAAGTGTATCTGGAACGGGTGACACGCTTCGTACACATCATCAACAGCTGGTCGGTGTGCGACACGTTCAAGTTCGGCGGCGGGAAGAAGTTCATCACGACCAACCGCGACCGCCTGTGGCAATATCTTAAGGATTGGATGCAAGCCGAAGGCGAATACGAGATACGCTTCGGCGTGGTGATGTCCATGCAACTGTTCATCGACGAAGAGCACATTGACGAACTACTCCGCCTGTACGACCGCATCCGCCACGAGGGCTACTACGTCAAGATGGGTGTGGCCTGGGCCTTGTCCGTCTGCTTCGTGAAGTTTCCCGATATTACTTTGCGCTACCTGCAAGGGCCGAACTCTCTCGACAACTTCACCTACAACAAAGCCTTGCAGAAGATAACGGAGTCCTATCGGGTGGATGCCGCCACCAAGCAGACCATCAAGGGGATGAAACGGAAATAGCGACTTAATGGAGATGCTTCATTCCACCGGAAGCAACTCGCGTTCCAGCACTGATTGGAGATACTCATGAATGGGAGGGATGGCCGGATTCAGCCAATAGTTTTCTTCAATTCCCAGTGCCTCTTTCTCTCCTTTTAGAGCCTGCTTCATCTCCTCGGCAGTGACATATGCTTGCGAAAGGACGTAAAGCTCATCAGTCACTTCTACCAGTTGCTCACGATTGTCTTTCTTATATTTATAGAAAATCTTACGATAGTCCCTATGGCTCAGGAGATCCAGGTATGACTGATAGCCTGTTCGCCGACGGTAGATTTCGGTTTGGACAAACTCTTCTATCCGTGTGGTGTAACCGAAGAGCTTGCCTTCCCGTTTTCCTCCTTCCAAAGCCAAGGCATCATACTCCACACGGCGGGTTAATGAATCTTGCTTACAGACGCCTGTCGGAACGCCTCCAATGAATAGTTTCGCAAACGGCAAACCTTCCTCAAAGGCATCGGCTTGCGACTTTATGCGTTCAAACAAAGTCTTGCCTTCCAGATAAGGAGTCGTGATGTACTTGTCTATCACGCTGTTTGCCCGTTTTCTGTCTTTGGCTATCAAGCTTTTATTCTCAAATAAGCGCGATGCCTCCATGTGCCGCCTGACTCTTTTCCCACGTAGAGGAATATAGTAATGTACAATGCCATCCTTGAAATATTTCAGACACGAATCATTCTGTTGGTAACTGCGGAAGTATGCCCGTAAATGTATGTAATCTAATTGTCGGGCTGATACGCTGACTTCATTCAAGTTGTAATTGATGGGAGAAAGCCATAACGTGTCACCGTTAGCCAGATGAGAGATTTTGACTTTCTCAGGTTCGTATGACAAATGCTTGACAATAAAAGCCTGCCCGCCTTTGCCATCCATACAGACACGTCCGTCCATGCCGGACATAGCGATGGTATTTCCTTTCTCATCCGTAACCTGTGCAAAAGCCACAACACTTCTATCCGTTTTATCAACAAGGATGATTTGAGCATTCAGATTCAAATGGGATAATGCAAACAGGGATGCAATAATCCCGCATAACTTACTATTCATTTACCATTTCCTTTTATTATGAGGATGCAAAAGTAGAGATTAATTCTGTTTTTTCCTAAAAATAACATTTCCGCAAATGAATCACCGCAAATCACCACGCGACTACAAGTTGCGCAACAGCATCCTTACCCAGCTTTATGAATTCTTCCGCAATCGGGAGGCCGTCATGCTCTACCTTTGTGAGACAGGCGACAATCGGCAAGAACATCGCAACCGCCTGTTTGCATCATGGTATCGACACGCCACACGGAACCGTCGAACTTTTCCGAGAGAAACCGGAATAATCCTCTCAGTCTCCCTCCTCCAACTGAAACACCACCTCTACCGCTTTGCCAAACACACGGGCTATTTTCAAAGCCAATACGGCGGACGGCACATACTTCTTCGTCTCGATGGCATTGATGGTCTGGCGACTTACGCCCACGGCCTCGGCCAATTGCTGCTGGGTCATGCGCAAGATGGCCCGTTCTACTCGTAAGTTATTAGTCATGATTTTCCCTCCTCGATTGATAAAGCATCCAACGATATTTTCCTATAAACACCAGCGGCAACACAAAAGCATTGCCAAGTACGAAATATAAATACTCCTCGTCGTATAGCAACAACGTGCCTACTACCAGCAGGGCATACGACACATAAACAGCCCATACCCAGGCTTTGGTGCGCAGGGAAGCGATGTACTCATCCTCCTGCCGCTCGCGGGAAAAGACGATGAACAACAGGCCCAACGTCAGCCCGACCACGCAGACTTCGTCCAGCCATACAAAGCCGTATGCCGTCAGCAGGACGAACAAGCAACCCGCAGCGAACGGTACAAATAAAATCCAGCCCACTTTCCGGTAAGACGAAGGCAGTAACCAGCCCGCCCGATGCACCGTCAAGCGTCCTCGCTTCCAAAGCCACAAACGGAGACGGAAGGCAAGAATGAACACTACCAGCACCGTGAACTGATTGTAGATGACAAACTCCAGATAACTAAGTTCATAGAACAATAACGTACCTCCTATCAACACCGCATACGCCACCCACACGGCCAGTGTCAGCGAACTGAGGCGCAAAGCTGCCACACATTCGTCCTCCTGACGGCAACGGAAAAAAGCGACAAGCAGCAAACCCAGCGTAACACCCACCGTGCTCAGTTCAGCCTGCCCCTTGAAAGCCGGGAGGAAGTCATACAGGTAACACAACCCCAGGAAGGCCGAAGGAAGCAAACAAATCCATCCCAACGTCTGGCACCAAGATGGAAACAGATAATCTCTTTTCATAATCATTCCTTTTTAAAGTGATGCCACAAAAGTAAAGTACACTTTACGTATTTACAAGGAACAAAGCTAAAAAGTAAAGTATAATTGACATCATTTAACGAAAATCCGTTCGATTCGATTAAAGGAAAGAGAAAAGTAACATTTCCGCAAATGCAACTATACTTCAACCGTCATAGAAGCAAGATGAAATGGTCGTAGAAGTTTGCTTACTTTGCCTCTCATCCTATGCTTTGGCAAATAGCGGACATTCACATATAAAAAGAAGCCTCCTCCTCTCAAGATACTGAGACATTACCCCTTCTTCGCAATGCCCTTGCCGAACGGCGTCAGTGCCAATGCCGCCACGAAACAGACCGCCAAAGAGATAGGGAGGAAAATGTACTGTTTTATAATGAGGATTTGGCAGGTAATAAAAAAAAAGATAATTTTGCAGAGAACCAAAGATACCACGATATGAGACGTTATTACACCTTATTAGCGTTTTTTGTCATATGCCTGACAACTATGGCTCAAAACAGAAAAAGCATAAATGAAACGGAATTCAACAAAAATTATGCAGGCCAATTTGAGATTGTCGGAAGAAACATCGAAATGCAACGAATATTACAGTTCCCCAATCTTGATAAAGAAGAGCTATACAAAAGAGCAAAAGCATATTTGGACGACCGTATCCAAAAGAAATATGCTCCTCTATCTACGAACGCGAACTATTCGTACACTGATTATTCTCTCATAATAACAGAAGGAATAGATAATTTGTACTGGGGCAAAGCATTAGGTAAAATGTATGGCACTGCCAAATACGTATACAAATTAGAAGTTAAAGACCACAAAGTAAGAGCGACAATTATTCTTTATTCCTTCAAGCAGCCAGAATATTACGACATAGAATTGACCGATCTTTTCCCATTCACCAATAAGCTAAAGCGAAAAATGAGAAGGGTATTAGCTGATTTTATCGACTATGCGAACGGCCTGTTCGCCCATACTCAAAAGGGGCTTAGCCAAGACAAACAGCAGGAAAATGATTGGTAATAATCGCTTAATCTTCATTCTTACCTAAGAAAATTATACTATCTTTGTCCCCATTGAATACATACATATATAATAAACAACAGCTATGGCAACACCTCAGTACAAACGCATCCTCCTCAAGCTCAGCGGCGAGAGCCTGAAAGGAGAGCAGCCGGGCATCTTCGATGACCAGCGGCTGGTGCAATACGCCGAACAAATAAAGGAAATACGCGACATGGGCGTGCAAGTAGGCATCGTTATCGGTGGAGGCAACATCTTCCGCGGACTGAAAGGTGCCATGAAGGGTTTCGACCGTGTGAAGGGCGACCAAATGGGTATGCTGGCCACGGTCATCAACAGCCTGGCTCTCAGCTCGGCTCTCACCGCCCAGGGCGTCAAGGCTCGCGTGCTGACCGCCGTGCGCATGGAGCCCATTGGCGAGTTCTACAACAAATGGCGCGCCATCGAGTGCCTCGAGGCGGGCGAAGTAGTCATCATGTCCGCCGGCACAGGCAATCCTTTTTTCACCACCGACACCGGTTCATCCTTGCGCGGCATTGAGATTGAAGCCGATGTCATGCTGAAGGGCACCCGCGTAGACGGTGTCTACACCGCAGACCCGGAGAAAGACCCTACTGCTACGAAGTTCAAGGATATCACCTACGATGAAGTCCTTGCACGCAACCTGCGTGTCATGGACCTCACCGCCACCTGTATGTGCAAGGAAAACAACTTGCCCATTATCGTTTTCGACATGGATACCGTGGGGAACCTAAAGAAAGTCATCAGCGGGGAGGATATCGGGACATTGGTCCATAATTAAATTAATAAAGAATAAAGAAGGGGAAATAAAGAAATTCAACTATATTTGTCCCCAGCAACGAAACTAAATACACATAACCTGATATGAAAGACGTAAAAGACATCCTTGGCGAAGCCCAAGAAAAAATGGACATGGCCGTCATGTACCTGGAAGAAACATTGGCACACATCCGCGCCGGCAAAGCCGACGTACGCCTGCTGGACGGCATCCGCGTAGATTCCTACGGGAGTATGGTACCCATCAACAACGTAGCCGCCGTCACCACCCCCGACGCACGCAGCATTGCCATCAAACCGTGGGACAAGTCGATGTTCCGCATCATCGAGAAGGCTATCATCGACTCCTCACTGGGCATCATGCCAGAGAACAATGGTGAAATCATCCGAATCGGTATTCCGCCCCTCACCGAAGAGCGCCGTAAGCAACTGGCTAAGCAATGTAAGGCCGAAGGCGAGACGGCCAAGGTCAGCGTGCGCAACGCCCGTCGCGATGCTATTGATGCCTTGAAGAAAGCCGTAAAGGAAGGCTTGGCCGAAGACGCCCAAAAAGGCGGCGAAGAAAAGCTGCAAAAGGTGCATGACAAGTACATCAAGCAGATAGACGACATGCTGGCCGCTAAGGATAAGGAGATAATGACGGTTTAATAGCCAGTTACGAGCTACGAACTACAAGTTTTTACGCCTGGAGGCTTGCCACTTGTAGCTTGTAGCTCGTAACTTGCAACTGATACAATGACAGGTCTCGTAATCAAAAATACAGGAAGCTGGTATCTCGTCCGTACGGACGAAGGACGCGATGTGGAATGCAAAGTAAAGGGGAACTTCCGCCTAAAAGGCATACGCAGTACTAACCCCGTGGCCGTAGGCGACCGTGTGCGCATCATCGGAAACCGCGAAGGCACAGCTTTCATCACTGAAATAGAAGACCGTAAGAATTACATCATCCGCCGGGCATCCAACTTATCGAAGCAATCGCACATCTTGGCCGCCAACCTCGACCAATGCATGCTCATCGTCACCGTCAACTACCCGGAGACTTCGACCAACTTTATCGACCGTTTCCTGGCCACGGCCGAAGCCTACCGCATCCCCACCATCCTGCTTTTCAATAAGACAGACCTTTACGGAGAAGATGACCTGCGCTATCTGGAAGGCCTTATTCATCTCTATACAAGTATCGGTTATCCCTGCATCAAAGTCTCGGCAACCCAAGGCTTAGGTCTTGCGGAGGTAAAGGAAAAACTTTGCGGAGTCACCACCCTCCTCTCGGGCAACTCAGGCGTAGGCAAATCAACCCTCATCAACGCTCTCCTGCCCGGCACCGAGACCCGTACGGGAGAAATCTCACAAGTCCACAATAAAGGTATGCACACCACCACCTTCTCCGAAATGTATCCCGTGGATGATGCCGGCGGATACATCATCGACACACCAGGCATTAAGGGCTTCGGCACCTTCGACATGGAGGTGGAGGAAATCGGACACTACTTCCCGGAGATATTCGAAACCTCGGCCAATTGCCGCTACGGGAATTGCACTCACCGGCACGAGCCTGGCTGCGCCGTACTTCAAGCCGTGGAAGAACACCGTATCAGCCAGTCACGCTACACTTCTTATATAAGCATGCTGGAAGATAAAGAGGAAAGCAAATATAGGGAAGCATACTGAAACATGAAAAAAACGTAAATTGAACGAACCTTTTTAAACTTTAATCGTTCCCTAAATCTAAATCAAAATAGCTACTTATACTAACTAATACCACAATGCCAATGAATAAAAAACTGAAATGGAGCATCATAACCATAGCTGGCGCCGGGCTGATAGGCTGGGGCGTCTGGTCACAGATGCCAAAGCCCAATGAAGAACTGGCGGAAGCCGACAAGATGATGAGCGGGACAAGCCGCATGAAAAAAGTATTGAATATCAACGCTGTCATTGTCAAACCACAAACATTATCCGATGAAATTCCCATTATCGGCAGCCTCATACCCGATGAAGAAGTAGATCTCTCTTTCGAAACATCGGGCAAGATTACTGAAATTAATTTCCAAGAAGGCACCTTTGTCCAAAAAGGCCAATTACTGGCCAAAGTGAATGACCGTCCGCTTCAAGCCCAACTGCAACGCTTAGTGTCCCAACTGAAGTTGGCCGAGGACCGCGTATTTCGCCAGGACGCCCTGCTAAAGCGTGATGCAGTCAGCCAGGAAGCGTACGAGCAGGTAAAGACTGACCTGGCCACCTTGAATGCAGACATAGAAAGTGTAGAAGCGCAAATAGAGCAAACCGAATTACGCGCGCCTTTCGATGGCATTATCGGACTCCGACAGGTCAGCGTAGGCAGCTATGCTTCTCCCACGACAGTTGTGGCCAAGCTCACCAAGACCTCTCCTTTAAAAGTCGAATTCTCCGTATCCGAGCGCTATGCCTCTATGATACAAAAGGGCACCAATCTTACCTTTACGCTGGAAGGTTCATTGAACACCTACCATGCCCAAGTATATGCCCGCGAATCGAGTATCGACCCCAATACGCACACGTTAACCATCCGTGCTCTTTACCCCAACGAATCGGGTTTCATCATGCCGGGCCGTTACGTTTCCATCAACCTGAAGAAGCAGGAATATGAAAACGCCTTAGCTATCCCTTCGGAGGCCATCGTACCCGAAATGGGTAAGGATAAAGTCTATCTCTACCGCTCAGGCAAAGCCGAACCTGTAGAGATTATTGCAGGTATACGTACGGAAGCTTTGGTGCAAGTTAAGCAAGGCTTGTCTGTAGGTGACACTGTTATTGTGTCCGGTACCCAACAATTGCGTACAGGCATGGACGTGACTATCGACCACATTGTATCAATGGATAATACCCAATCAGCCCAATGAACATTTCCGAACTAAGCATACGCCGCCCTGTACTTTCCACAGTATTGACCATTATTATCCTGCTCTTCGGATTTATCGGTTATACTTACTTGGGTGTGCGCGAATATCCATCGGTGGACAACCCTATTATTTCCGTACAATGCTCGTACACAGGCGCCAACGCCGATGTCATAGAGAACCAGATTACCGAACCTCTGGAGCAGAACATCAACGGTATACCAGGTATTCGTTCGCTCACCAGCGTGAGCCAGCAAGGGCAAAGCCGCATTACGGTGGAGTTTGAACTCTCCGTAGACCTGGAAACTGCAGCCAATGACGTACGTGATAAAGTGTCGCGTGCCCAACGTTACCTGCCCGATGATTGTGACCCGCCCACGGTATCCAAGGCAGATGCCGACGCCACGCCAATCCTCATGGTGGCCCTGCAAAGCAACAAACGATCGTTGCTGGAATTGAGTGAGATTGCCGACCTCACGGTGAAGGAACAATTACAAACCATTTCCGATGTGAGCAGCGTCAGCATTTGGGGTGAAAAGAAATACTCCATGCGTCTTTGGCTGGATCCCACCAAGATGTCAGGCTATGGCATTACCCCGGTAGACATTAAAGACGCCATAGACCGCGAGAATATCGAGTTGCCTTCGGGAAGTATTGAAGGGAACACCACCGAACTTACCATCCGCACCTTAGGCTTAATGCATACGCCAGAGGAATTCAACAATTTGATTATCAAAGAGGACGGAAACCGAATTATCCGTTTCAGCGACATAGGACGTGCCGAATTGGGTGCGGCGGACATCAAGAGTTACATGAAGATGAACGGTGTGCCTATGGTCGGTGTGGTAGTCATACCGCAGCCAGGTGCCAACCACATAGAGATTGCCGATGCCGTGTATGAACGTATGGAACGCATGAAAAAGGATTTGCCGGACGATGTGGATTATACGTACGGCTTCGACAACACGCGCTTCATCCGTGCCTCTATCAGCGAGGTGGAACACACGGTGTACGAAGCGTTTGTGCTAGTTATAATCATCATTTTCCTGTTCTTGCGTGACTGGCGAGTGACACTGGTGCCTTGCATAGTTATTCCCGTCTCGCTCATCGGCGCTTTTTTCGTGATGTACGTGGCAGGCTTTTCCATCAATGTGCTCACCATGCTGGCCGTAGTATTGGCCGTAGGTTTAGTGGTAGATGATGCTATTGTGATGACGGAAAATATCTATGTGCGTATAGAGCAGGGTATGGAGCCTTTACAGGCAGGTATCGAAGGAGCGAAAGAAATATTCTTTGCTGTTATCTCCACTACCATTACACTCGTAGCAGTGTTCTTCCCCATTGTGTTTATGGAAGGAACCACAGGCCGATTGTTCCGTGAATTCAGCTTTGTCATTTCCGGCTCAATCCTTATTTCGGCTTTTGCCGCTTTGACCTTTACTCCGATGCTTGCCACCAAATTATTGAAACATCGGGAGAAAAAGAACTGGTTCTATCGTAAGACGGAACCATTTTTCGAGGGAATGAACCGGCTGTATAGCCGTTCGTTGGCAGCATTCTTGCGCAGGCGTTGGATTGCGCTAGCCTTTTCAGGACTCATGTTCGTACTCATCGTATTTTTATGGAACCATATCCCTGCCGAAATGGCACCATTGGAAGACCGCTCGCAGATTACCATCAACACCAGCGGTGCCGAAGGCGTAAGTTACGAATACATCCGTGACTACACAGAACGTATCAACGATGTGGTAGATTCTATTATTCCCGACGCACAAGCTGTTACGGCACGTGTATCCAGCGGTAGTGGCAACATTCGCATTACACTGAAAGACATCAAAGAACGCGATTATACACAAATGGAAGTAGCCGAGCAACTATCCAAAGCCGTACAAAAAGAGACGAAAGCGCGCGCTTTCGTACAACAGCAATCTTCCTTCGGCGGACGAAGGAGCAGTATGCCCGTACAATATGTATTGCAAGCCACCAATATTGAAAAGTTACAGGAAGTATTACCCAAGTTCATGGAACGGGTATACGAAAACCCCACCTTCCAAATGGCAGACGTAGACTTGAAGTTCAGCGACCCGGAAGCCCGTATTCAGATTAATCGTGATAAAGCGGGAACCATGGGCATCAGTACACGCAACATCGCCCAAACCTTGCAATACGGTTTGAGTGGCCAACGCATGGGCTATTTCTACATGAACGGGAAACAATACGAAATATTGGGTGAAATCAACCGCCAACAACGTAACAAGCCTTCTGACTTAGTAGGTCTGTACATCCGCAGCGACAATGGCGACATGGTGCAACTGGATAACTTGGTTGAAATCATCTACGGTACGGCACCGCCCAAACTTTACCGCTACAATCGCTTTGTCTCCGCTACAGTTTCCACCGGTCTGGCCGAAGGAAAGACCATTGGACAAGGATTGGAAGAAATGGACAAGATTGCTGACGAAGTATTGGACGACACGTTCCGTACCGCCCTTTCAGGTGACTCCAAGGATTATAGCGAGAGCGCATCCAGCCTGATGTTCGCATTCATCCTGGCAATCTTCTTGATTTATCTGATACTGGCAGCTCAATTCGAGAGTTTCAAAGATCCGTTGGTCATCATGTTCACTGTACCATTAGCCATCGCGGGAGCATTGGTGTTCATGTATTTCGGGGACATCACAATGAACATCTTCAGCCAGATCGGTATCATCATGCTCATCGGTTTGGTGGCGAAGAACGGTATTCTTATTGTAGAGTTCGCCAACTTGAAACAGGAGCATGGGGAGGACAAGATGCAGGCCATCCAAGATGCAGCCCTACAACGCCTGCGTCCTATCCTCATGACCAGCGCGGCTACTGTCCTCGGCCTCATCCCATTGGCATTTGCCAGTGGAGAAGGAGCAAACCAACGTATCGCCATGGGTACAGCGGTAGTGGGCGGTATGATTGTGTCCACGCTGCTCACAATGTACATCGTACCCGCTATCTATAGTTATATATCTACCAACCGAAGCAAAGTAAGAAAGATATGAAACGCATCTTATTATTCTTTATAACGATACTGAGTGTCTTGGCTGTCATGCAAGCGCAGCCGGCAGCCACCTATACCCTAAAATCGTGCCTCGAAACGGGACTGCTCAACAACTATTCCCTGCGCATCACCCACAACGAGGAACAAATCAGCAGGAACAACGCCACTTTAGCCAACGCCGGTTATCTGCCTACCATCGACCTGACGGGAGGGTATCAGGCCACTATGGACAACACCAGCAGCAAAGTGAGAAGCACCGGACTGACGGAAAAGGAGAATGGCGTATTCGACCAAACCGTTGACCTAGGTATTGACTTGAACTGGACCATCTTTGACGGGTTCAACATCTCCACTACCTACCAGCAACTCAAACTCCTCCGCGAACAGGGTGAAACCAACACCCGCATCGCCATGGAAGACTTCATTGCCTCATTAGCCGCCGAATATTACAACTTCATCCAGCAAAAGATACGCATGAAGAATTTCCTGTATGCCGTGCAACTCTCGCGCGAACGTCTCCGCATCGTAGAAGCCCGCTACCACATCGGTGACTTCTCACGATTGGATTACCAACAAGCCAAGGTGGACTTCAATGCAGACAGCGCTCAATACATGAAACAACAAGAACTGTTACACACCTCGCGCATCAATCTGAACGAGCTGATGGGCAATGAGAACGTGGATCAACCCATCATCATCCCGGACAGCCTCATCGACGTGAACACCACGCTGGACTTCGATGAATTGTGGGAAGCCACACTCACCGTAAACTCTTCCTTGCTGAAAGCTGACCAAAACACCATACTGGCACAGATGGACTACAAGAAAGCCACCTCGCGCGACTATCCTTATGTCCGATTGAACGCAGGCTATGGCTATACCTATAATAAGTATGACATCAGTAACTACACCCACCGCAACAACTTCGGCTTCAACGGAGGTATCACCGTAGGCTTCACCCTCTTCGACGGCAACCGCAAGCGGGAACGCCGCAACGCCAGCATAGCTGTGAAGAATGCCCGTCTGCAACGCGACGAACTGGAACTGAGCTTGCGAGCAGACCTCAGCAACCTGTGGCAGGCCTACCGTAACAACTTGGAGATGCTGAACCTGGAACGCCAGAACCTCATCGCTGCCCGTGACAACCACGAGATTGCCATGGAACGCTACATGTTGGGGGACCTCTCCGGCATCGAGATGCGTGAAGCACAGAAAAGTCTGCTGGATGCTGAAGAACGCATTCTCAGTGCCGAATACGACACCAAGCTGTGCGAAATCTCCCTACTACAAATCAGCGGAAAAATCACGAAATATTTGGAATAAATCAAATATTCGACACTCATCATCAATTTATCGACTACTTTTGTACCGAAAGAAAAAGGAGAACAGCGTCATGAAAAGAACCATCGTAGCGTGTCTTTTGGCTTTGAGCTGCACAAGTATGGCAACCGCCCAACAGACTTACAGAGATAAACAATCGTATAAAGACTGGCCCAAACTGGCCGCAAAGTTGGATGCCGACTTCTTCAACACGGAGGAAGCCTTGCGCATCGGTGATAACATCCTGCTCTACCAACAGACCACGGGCGGCTGGCCGAAAAACATCTTCATCCCCGCCGAACTGACGGAGGAGGAACGTCAAGAGGCCATTGGCCGAAAGGATGACATTAACGAAAGCACCATTGACAACAAAGCCACTACTACGGAAATCACCTACCTATCCCGCCTCTACAACGCCACCGGTATCGAGAAGTACAAGGACGCAGCCATCCAAGGCATCCGTTACCTCTTTGAGGCACAATACGACAATGGAGGCTGGCCTCAGTTCTATCCCCGTTCCAAAGGTTACTACACCCACATTACGTATAATGACGACGCCATGACCAACGTCTTGAAGCAGATGCGCGACATCAGCAAAGGCAAGGCACCATACGCTTACCTACCCGAAGACATCCGCCACCAAGCCAAAGAATCTATGGACAAAGGTGTAGACTGTATTCTGAAGACTCAAGTACGGCAAAACGGTGTACTCACGGTGTGGTGTGCCCAGCATGATGAACATACCCTGGCTCCCACTAAAGCCCGCGCCTACGAACTGCCCTCGCTCAGCGGCCAAGAGTCGGATGACATTGTACTTTTCCTCATGTCTCTCTCCAAGCCTTCACCCGAAATCATCGCCAGCGTGGACGCTGCGGTAGCTTGGTTCAAGAAAGTACAGATAAACGGATTGAAACGAGAAACCTTCACCAACGCCGAAGGCAAGAAGGACTATCGGATGGTTCCCTGTCGGGAAGGAGAAAAATGTACCCCACTTTGGGCACGTTTCTATACGCTTGAAGATAACCGTCCCTTCTTCTGCGACCGCGACGGCATCATGCATTTCGACCTTTCCGAAATTGGTCACGAACGCCGCAACGGCTATAGCTGGTACAACGATGGAGGGCTTAAAGTGTTCAAGAAGTACGAAGAGTGGAAGAAGAAACTTAAGAAATAAAGAACGAAATCTGCAATCACAGAACACGGAGACATGGAGGCATAACAGACAGCCTCGGTGTCTCCGTATCTTTATGTACCTATCCTTTATCGGCACATCATCTTGCACGTGCGACATTTGCCCAGTTCCCCACGAAAACGTTTCTCCACCAAATGATGCAGGCGGTCTTTCAGCGCATCGAGGCGAATGGTATCCACTACTTCATTGACAAAAGCAAACATCAGCAACAGGCGTGCTTCATGCAACGGAATGCCCCGTTGTCGCATATAGAACAGAGCTGCCTCATCCAGTTGTCCCACAGTGGCTCCATGACTACACTTCACGTCATCGGCATAAATCTCCAATTGAGGTTGGGTAAACATACGGGCCTCACGGGTAGCACAGAGGTTGCGGCTAGTCTGCCGGGCATCGGTGTGCTGTGCACCAGGACGTACCAAGATGAGTCCGGCAAAGGCACCTGTGGCCTGTTCGTCTAAAACGTACTTGTAAAGTTCATTGGAACGGCAGGAAGGCACGGAATGATCGATGACGGTGCGGTTATCCACGTGCTGGTTCTTGTCAGCAATGGCCATGCCGCACAGATTCAGTTCGGCTTGCTCGCCAGCCAAGAGGACACGGGTGGTGTTGCGGGTAGTACCGCAGGTCAGAGTCATGCCGTTCAGCAGGACGTTGCTGCCAGCTTCCTGGCGGACATATAGATTACTGAGGCGGGTGGTACCAGTGTGCGTTTCTTCCAATTCATAGAGGTCGAACATGGCATTGCGCCCCGCAAAGACTTCGATGACCTGCGTAGCCAAGAAGTTCACCTCGTCCATGGCATGGTCGCAAACCAACAAGCGGGCTTGTGCACCGTCTTCCAGCACGATGAGCACGCGACGGTTCACCAGCAGGGGTACGTCGCTGCGCAAGATGTTGATGAGTTGAATGGGCTTCTCCACCACTACGTTCTTGGGCACATAAATAAGCAAGCCGTCTTGTGCAAAAGCGGTGTTGAAGGCAGTGATGCTGTCTTGCGCTGTATCGGCCAAGGTACCGAGGTATTTCGATACGAGGTCAGTGTAGTCGCGAAAACTACCGATGATGATGCCATCGGACAATGTTTTCTCCGTGGCATGAAAGGCATCGTTCACCATGAAATAAAGCGATGTGCTCATATTGGGCACGTCGCACTTGAATACTTCGTAGGGATTGACCGGGAAAGTCAGCCGCTTGAAGTTCATGCCATAGTCCGGCTCGAAGCATTTGGCAATGTCGGTGTATTTGTAGGCCTCCTGCCGACGGGTGGGAAAACCCAGACGCTCGAAATCGGCGAAAGCACGGGCACGCAAATTGTTGAGCGGGGCAGCGCTGTAAGTGCGCAGCAGGGCTTCCGCTTGGGCGTATAGGTCGATGTATTGTTGTTCGGGTCTCATAGCTCTACTTCTTTCTTTATCCAGTCAAATCCATGTTGCTCTATCTCCGTAGCCAGTTCCGGACCACCAGTCTTGACGATGCGACCACCGAGGAGCACATGCACCGTGTCCGGCTTCAGATAATCTAGCAGGCGCTGATAATGCGTGATGACAAGAGCAGAAGTCTGCGAAGTGCGCAACTTGTTGAAACCTTCAGCCACAATGCGCAAGGCGTCCACATCCAGTCCGGAGTCCGTCTCGTCCAAGATGGCGAAGGTCGGTTCCAGCATGGCCA
Organism: uncultured Bacteroides sp.; assembly: GCA_949289345.1. Taxonomy (GTDB): domain Bacteria; phylum Bacteroidota; class Bacteroidia; order Bacteroidales; family Bacteroidaceae; genus Bacteroides. The sequence goes on along the minus strand of CASENS010000052.1, from coordinate 182,956 downwards.
TCTGGAAAATCTCGTTACGCTTCTTCTCACCTCCACTGAATCCTTCGTTTACTGAGCGGTTGGCCAACTTGCTATCCAACTCCACAATGGCACGTTTTTCACGCATCAACTTAAGGAACTCCGAAGCAGAGAGGGCAGGCAAATGACGGTATTTGCGTTGCTCATTGACCGCCGTACGCAGGAAGTTCACCATCGACACACCGGGAATCTCCACCGGTGTCTGAAAGGAAAGGAACAGCCCTTCATGTGCCCGGTCTTCGGGAGAAAGAGCCAACAAGTCCTTGCCGTTGAAAGTCACCGAGCCGCGCGTCACTTCGTAAGCCGGATGACCTACCAATACGTTGCTCAACGTGCTCTTACCGGCACCGTTCTGTCCCATAAGCGCGTGAACTTCGCCATCACGAATCGTGAGGTTAATGCCTTTCAATATCTCTTTACCATTGATACTGGCATGAAGGTCTTTGATTTCTAACATATTCTATTCGGTATTTATTAATCAATCAGAGGTGCAAAGATACAAATTAATGTGTTACTTCCTGTGGATACTGCCAAAAAACACCTTTCGACCTCAGGTATCCAAGTGACTCTTGCATATTTCACTTTTTTGGCACACCTTTGTAGCCTTATAACAAACATCACATAGCTATGCAACCATCTGAATTAATCGTATCTTCACCTCAGCGTGTCGTCTGGCTGGACGTAGTCCGCTTGGTGGCCATGTTTACCGTGGTGTGCTGCCATTGTACCGACCCTTTCAATTTTTATCCGGGTGATTCGCCAGACATAGACGAAATCAAGTTCTGGGGCGGAGTCTATGGAGCGGTGTTACGCCCTTGTGTGCCGTTGTTCGTCATGATTACCGGTGCGTTGCTGTTGCCTGTGCGTGGTGAAGTTTCAGTGTTCTACCGGAAGCGTATCCCGCGTGTGTTTTTTCCCTTTGTGATATGGTCGTTGCTCTACAGTCTGTTCCCCTGGCTCACGGGGGTATTGGGATTGGACGCAAAGGTCATTCTCGATTTCTTTCCCTATTCAGGTGAAGAGGTGATGACACAGTCTCTGGCGGTCAGCCTCGGATATATCGTTCAGATGCCCGTTAACTTCTCACCGTTGGGCGTACACATGTGGTACATCTATCTGCTCATCGGCTTGTATCTGTACTTACCCATCTTCTCCGCATGGGTATCGCAGGCTTCCGAACGTGCCAAGCGCCATTTCCTTGGGGCATGGGGAGTGACTACGCTGTTGCCTTATGCACACGAGTTCGTAGCTCCATACCTGTGGGGAGAATGCTCGTGGAACAGCTTCGGCATGTTATACTATTTTGCGGGATTCAACGGTTATCTACTGTTGGGACACTATTTGCGGCATCATGACTGGAACCGAACACAAGCATACAGCTGGGGGATTCCGATGTTCTTGCTGGGATATATCATCACCTGGACAGGATTCCGACATATGATTGCCCGTCCGAACTATACACCGGAAGAATACGAACTGTTTTTCACTTACTGTTCGCTGAATGTGGTGCTAATGACCATCCCACTGTTCATGTGGTGCAAGCGAGTGAAGGTACGTTCGGAACGTTTGATTCGCTTATTGTCCAACCTGACGCTTTGCGGTTTCGGGGTTTACATGATACATTATTTCCTTACGGGACCCAGTGTCTTGTTGGTGCGTGCGTGGCAAGTTCCTATCAGCTTGCAGATTCCGTTGGCGGCAATCATTGCCTTCAGCGTGTCGTGGCTCATCGTGGCTCTGTGCTATCGTTGCTTTGGGAAGAAGACCCGTTGGGTGATGGGATAGCGGGGGAGGATTTGCGACATCATTTATATATGATTGGCCTTCAGCCATTACCCCACGCTCCCCTCCAGCGACACGCTGAGCAGCTTCTGCGCCTCCACGGCAAACTCCATCGGCAACTTGTTGAGCACCTCCTTGGCATAACCGTTGACGATGAGGCCCACGGCGTCTTCGGTATTGATGCCGCGCTGGTTGCAGTAGAACAGCTGGTCCTCGCTGATCTTGGAGGTGGTGGCTTCGTGCTCCACGATGGCCGTCTCGTTGTGGATGTCCATGTAGGGGAAGGTATGCGCCCCGCACCGGCTGCCCAGCAAGAGAGAATCGCATTGGCTGTAGTTGCGGGCGTTATCGGCACGCTGGCCCACCTTCACCAGGCCGCGGTAGGAGTTCTCGCTCAGTCCGGCGGAGATGCCTTTGCTGACGATGGTGCTGCGGGTATTGCGGCCTATGTGAATCATCTTGGTGCCCGTGTCGGCCTGCTGGTGGTGGTTGGTGACAGCCACGCTGTAGAACTCGCCTACGGAATTGTCGCCTGCCAGGATGGTGCTGGGATACTTCCACGTGATGGCGCTGCCCGTCTCTACCTGCGTCCACGAGAGCTTGCTGTCCACACCCTTGCACAGACCCCGCTTGGTGACGAAGTTGTAGACACCTCCACGGCCTTCGCTGTCGCCCGGGTACCAGTTCTGCACGGTACTGTACTTCACTTCGGCACGATTCATGACCACGATTTCCACGATGGCGGCGTGCAACTGGTTCTCATCGCGCATCGGGGCGGTGCAGCCCTCCAAGTAGGAAACATAACTGTCATCGTCCGCCACGATGAGGGTGCGTTCGAACTGACCCGTGTTGCGGGCGTTGATGCGGAAGTACGTGCTCAGCTCCATGGGGCAGCGCACGCCCTTGGGAATGTAGACAAACGACCCGTCGGAGAATACGGCCGAGTTGAGCGCGGCGAAGAAGTTGTCCCGATAGGGTACCACGCTCCCCAGATACTTCTGCACCAGGTCGGGATGCTCGCGCACGGCCTCGCTGATGGAGCAGAAGATGATGCCCTTCTCCATGAGCGTCTCCTTAAAGGTGGTCTTGACCGATACGGAGTCCATCACCGCATCCACCGCCATGCCGCTCAGCGTCATCTGCTCCTCCAAGGGAATGCCCAACTTGTTGAAAGTCATGATGAGTTCGGGGTCTACTTCGTCCATGCTCTTGGGCGCGTCCTTCTTCTGCGCCGTAGGGTCGGCATAGTAGGAGATAGACTGGTAATCAATCTCCGGGATGCGGAGGTGTGCCCACGTGGGCATCTCCATCGTCAGCCAGTGGCGGAAGGCCTTCAGACGGAACTCAAGCAGCCACTCGGGTTCGCCCTTCTTCTCGGAGATGAGGCGCACGGTGTCCTCCGTGAGGCCGCGGTCGATAATATCGGTATGCACGTCGGTGGTGAAGCCGTACTTATACTTCTCCTCGGCTAAGCGGCGCACCAGTTCGTTATCCGCCTTGAGGGTATCTTTGTTCTTGTCAGATTCGTTCGGTTGCATCGTTTATCTCGTTATAGATTTGTTCAGTAAATTCTTTTGCGACGGGAAAGAAGAGGCCTGCCAAGGGTTCCATGCGGTAGTAGAGCACAGACTCCTGCTTCTGTCCTTTGCTGAGCAGGTCGTTCTTTGTATCCACAGCCTCCAGTACGCATATCACGAGGCTGACCAGCAAGGCATGCACCACTCCGCCCAGCACTCCGCCCAGCAAGCGGTTAATCCACCCCAGGCAAACAGCATCCAAAGCCTTGGTCAGCACGCAAGCCACCCCCCAAAAGAGCAAGGGGACAATCACCCAGATAGCTATGAAAGCCAGCAGCTGAGCTACGGTCATGTTGTCCGTCACACGGCTGAACACCTCGGTGGCGGCAGTGGCATACAAGGCCTTGGCAGCCAACAGTCCCACGACCAGTCCCAACAGTCCGGCCAGTTGTTTCAGCGCACCTTTGACCAGCCCCAGCAAGATGCCGATGCTGATGATGACGAGGATGATGATGTCGATAGTGGTCATGGTCTATATGATTCCGTTATGTCGCAGCAGTTCCGTCAGTTCGCTGTCGGTGAGCGATTCGCGTTCGGACTTGTCGTAGATGTAGAGCAGGCCTATTTCCGCCTCCGTCTCGTTGTAGACCAGCAGGAGGGTGATGACCCGCGCGCCGCCGCTCTTTCCCTTGCCTTTGGCTGCGATGGTCATGCACACTTTGCGGAGGCCGCGCCCCAGGTCGGCACCTTGATAGGGATTCCGCAAAAGGCCTTCAATCAGCAAGTCGGTATCTGCCTCCAACGACCGATACCGTTTATACAGTCGTTTGAACTGCTTTTTGAATGTATCGTACAGCTTAACCGTGTAATTCATGCTTAAAGTCCTCCCACGTTTGTCCTTTCAGCTTTCCCGCCCGTATCAGCTTGATTTCCTCGCACATTTCGTTCACCTCGGCAATCTGTTCTTCGCGGGTCAGGCGGCGGTAGGGTTCCGCTTCCTCGGACACAATGGAAGAAGCCTGGGAGACGGCAGGCTTCTCTTTTTTTATGGCAATGGAGGATACACCTCGCAACAGCTTGATGGCCCGTTTCAAGTCGGGCAACAAGCTGGCATCGTCTACTTTCACAATCAGTTCCGGCATAACTTATTCTCCTTTATACGACTTTTACAGCGTCTGCTTCACTTCTACTTCCTCGTAGGTCTCGATGACATCGCCTACCTTGATGTCGTTGCAGTTCGTCAGACTGATACCGCACTCAAAGTTGGTGCCTACCTCCTTCACATCGTCCTTAAAGCGCTTCAAGGCGTTGATGCCGCCGGTATAGACTACGATACCGTCGCGGATGAGGCGGGCTTTGTCGGTACGTTTCACCTTGCCTGTCTTCACCATCGCACCGGCCACCTGACCTACTTTGCTGATGTTGAACACTTCGCGCACCTCGATGGTAGCGGTCACCTGTTCCTTCACCGTCGGGGCAAGCATACCCTCCATGGCAGCTTTCACCTCCTCGATGGCATCGTAGATGATGGAGTACTTGCGGATGTCGACGCCTTCCTGCTCGGCCAGCTTGGCAGCACCACTCGACGGACGCACCTGGAAACCTACGATGATGGCATCCGAAGCGGCGGCCAACGATACATCGGACTCGGAAATCTGTCCTACGCCCTTGTGAATGACATTCACCTGTATCTGCTCTGTCGACAGCTTGATGAGCGAGTCACTCAATGCCTCTACCGAACCGTCCACATCGCCCTTGACAATGATGTTCAGCTCGTGGAAGTCGCCCAAAGCCAAGCGGCGGCCTACTTCGTCCAGTGTCAGCATCTTCTGCGTACGCAGACCCTGTTCGCGTTGCAGCTGCTCGCGCTTGTTGGCTATCTCGCGTGCCTCCTGCTCGGTCTCGATGACATGGAAGGTATCACCGGCTGCGGGCGCTCCGTTCAAGCCCAGTATCAAGGCAGGTTCGGACGGTCCGGCCTCCTTCAAGCGTTGGTTACGCTCGTTGAACATGGCTTTCACCTTGCCGTAGTGCGTACCGGCCAGGACGATGTCGCCCACACGGAGCGTACCGTTAGACACAAGCACCGTAGCCACATAGCCGCGCCCTTTGTCAAGCGATGACTCGATGATGGAGCCTGTAGCTTTGCGGTTAGGATTGGCTTTTAAGTCAAGCATTTCGGCCTCCAGCAATACCTTTTCCAGCAGGTCGTTGACTCCGATGCCTTTCTTGGCGGAGATGTCCTGCGACTGGTATTTGCCGCCCCATTCTTCCACGAGGAAGTTCATGTTGGCCAGCTCCTCCTTTATCTTGTCCGGGTTGGCTCCCGGTTTGTCTATCTTGTTGATGGCAAAAACGATGGGCACACCGGCAGCCATGGCATGGTTGATGGCTTCTTTGGTCTGCGGCATGACGTTATCATCGGCAGCCACAATGACGATGACTACATCCGTCACCTTGGCACCACGGGCACGCATGGCAGTAAAGGCTTCGTGACCCGGCGTATCGAGGAAGGTTATCTTGCGTCCGTCTTCCAATGTCACGTGGTAGGCACCGATGTGCTGCGTGATACCGCCGGCCTCACCCGCAATGACGTTCGATTTGCGGATGTAGTCCAGCAACGAAGTCTTACCGTGGTCAACGTGTCCCATTACCGTCACAATTGGCGCACGAGGTTCCAAGTCTTCCTCCGCATCTGCTTCTTCTACAATGGCCTGGGCTACTTCGGCACTGATATACTCCGTCTTGAAGCCAAACTCTTCGGCCACGAGGTTGATGGTTTCCGCATCCAGGCGTTGGTTGATGGACACCATGATACCCACGCTCATACATGTACCGATGACTTGCGTAACGGGTACATTCATCATATTGGCCAGCTCGTTAGCCGTCACAAATTCCGTCAGCTTCAGTATCTTGCTCTCAGCCTGCTCCTGACTTTCCAGCTCGTGGCGACGCTCGGCATCTTGCTCGCGTTTCTCTTTGCGGTACTTTGCGGCTTTGTTTTTACCCTTGGCGGTAAGTCGCGCCAAGGTTTCCTTCACCTGCTTGGCTACGTCTTCCTCGCTAACCTCCTGTTTGAGGGCAGGCTTCTTGAAGCGGTCTTTGTTCTTCTTACCGGAGGCTTGGGCTTCCTTCCCCTTGCCATGATCGCCGCCACCTTTTTTGAAGCTATCGGCCGCACTAGTGATATCAACCTTTTCTTTATTGATACGCACACGCTTTTTCTTACCGCTTGATTCGCCGTCCCGGTCATCCTTCAGTTTGCTGTCCTCACGCCGTATTTCCTTCATGATGGCTTCTTTCATCTGGCGTTTCTGGTCCTGGCGTTGTTTTTCTTTCTCTTCACGTTCACGCCGTTTTTCTTCTTTCGACTTCTTACGGGGACGTGTCGATTGGTTCAATGCTGCTAAATCTATCTGACCGATGACGTTTATTTTCGACACGAACTCGGGCTTGCGCAACTGGAATATTTCTTCTTCCTGCTTGTCTCCCTCTTTCATAGGTTCTGGACTTTGTTCTTCTATGTTTTCTTCTTCAGTTTCTGTGTCTGTTTTTTCTGTCACAACAGGTATTTCTTCTACAATCGTTTTGTCGGGTTCCAATACCGATACAGGTTCTTGTGCAGGAAGATTTTCTACCGACTGTTCAACTGACATCACAGGTTCCGAAACAGGTTCAATGGCAGGTTCAATATTTTCCTGTTTCTGTTCTTCCACAGGTTTTGTTATCGGTTTGAATTTTCCCGGATGGTTCAAGTCTATCTTGCCAAGTGGTGTAAATTTCTGGCGCAGGTCACCCGGTACGACCGCTTTCTGTTCACCTTTTTTTTCTTTCTCTTCTTTCGGTCCATAGCCTTCAATAGCAACCGAAGCCTTGTTGCGTTCTTTGGTCTGTCGTTCCTGCAAGAAACGTTCCGACTTCAATTTCAAATCCTTGTCTGTACTGAATTCTTTCTTCAACAGGTCGAATTGTTCATCCGTTATTTTAGTGTTTGGGTTTGCCTCCACGACAAATCCTTTCTTCTGAAGGAATTCGACAGCCGTCGTAATGCCAACATTCAAATCTCTCGTTACTTTGTTTAACCTTATCGTCATCTATGATAATTTATAAGTTATAAGCCACAAATTATAAGCTATAAATTATGAATTATAAATTACAAAAGAAATGAACCGAGCCTCAAATACACATTCCACTCCGACATGGCCCGCATACAATTTATAACTTATAACCTATAATTTATATTATTTTTTATTCTTCAAATTCCTTACGAAGGATGCGCAATACGTCATCCACCGTTTCTTCCTCCAAATCAGCCTTTTCTATCAACATTTCCCGCGGAGCGTTCAGCACGGCTTTCGCTGTATCAATGCCTATTCCCTTAATGGCGTCGATAACCCATCCTTCTATTTCATCGCGGAATTCGTCCAAATAGATGTCCTCATCCTCAGCCGATCCTTCGGGCAATTCACGGAACACGTCGATAGTGTATTCCGTCAGCATACTGGCCAGTTTGATGTTCTGTCCGTTCTTGCCGATGGCCAACGACACTTCCTCAGGCTTTAGGAACACTTCCGCCTTATGTTCTTCTTCGTTCAGACGGATGGATGAGATTTTAGCCGGACTCAGCGCACGCTGTATGAAGAGCTGCGTATTGGCTGTATAATTGATGACATCAATATTCTCATTACGCAACTCACGTACAATGCCATGAATGCGACTGCCTTTCACACCTACACAGGCTCCTACCGGGTCTATGCGTTCGTCATAGCTTTCTACCGCAATTTTGGCCCGTTCACCTGGAATGCGGGCTATTTTCCGGACGGTAATAAGACCATCGTTAATTTCCGGAACTTCCTGTTCCAACAGACGTTGAAGGAAAAGGGGCGATGTACGGCTCAAGATAATCTTAGGATTGTTATTTTTGTTATCTACACGAGCTACTACCGCGCGTGCCGTTTCACCTTTGCGATAGAAGTCAGAAGGTATCTGCTCCGTTTTAGGCAGCAGCAATTCATTACCGTCATCATCCAGCAGAAGAATTTCTTTCTTCCATATCTGGTAGACCTCGGCACTGATAATGGTGCCCACCTTATCTATATACTTGTTATACAAACTATCCTTCTCCAATTCCAAAATTTTTGAGGCCAACGTCTGACGCAAGTTTAAAATAGCACGACGGCCGAACTTAGCAAAGTCCACTTCATCTGTAACTTCCTCACCCACCTCATAAGAAGCGTCTATTTCCTGCGCCTCGCTCAAAGGTATTTGCTTGTTGGAGTCCGTCAAATCCTCATCCGCCACAACCTCACGGTTACGCCATATCTCAAAATCGCCTTTGTCGGGATTTACAATCACGTCATAATTTTCGTCCGTCCCGAACATCTTCGCTATTACGCTACGAAACGACTCCTCCAACACACTCACCATTGTGGTGCGGTTGATGTTCTTTAGTTCCTTAAACTCCGTAAACGTATCCACCATACTGATGGCATCTTCTTTCTTGGCCATATCGTCTGTCCCTTTTATTTAATGCTGATTAAATATTTCGTGTAATTTATATCTCCATATCCCAAAGTGACGTCCTCCGGTTCCATGTGCGGGCGCTTGGCACCTTCGGGTTTCACTTTTTTCTGTATCGTTACCGTAAAGTTGTCCTCACCGGCATCTTTCAGCACGCCTTGCAATTTACGTCCTTCACGCGTCAGGACTTCCACTTCGCTCCCCACATGATTGACGTATTGTTGCAACACCTTGAAAGGCTGTCCTATACCTGCTGAACCCACCTCAAGTTCGTAATCCTCCTTGTCCCGATCCAGCCGGCTTTCTATGTAGCGGCTCAGTTCCACACAATCTTCTATCCAGACTCCATCCTTGTGGTCAATCTCCACCACGATACGATCATCCGGACTGACAGTTACGTCTACTAAGAAATAATCTTTTCCTTGCAGCCATTCATCTACAATCTGGCAAACGGTAGTTTTTTCTATCATAACTTTACTTTAACAGGAACAAAAAAGAGGAGCTTTGATTGCCCCTCCACCTTATCATCCATTTCGTCCGCAAAGATACAAATAATCTATTCGCCTGCAAAATATTAAGAAAGAAAATAATTGTTTAACGTCTAAACAAGGGACTACTAAAAGAAAATTTCCCCACGAAAAAAGGATCTGGAGAATTCATGTTCCCCTAAACGTGACAAACGTGCCATCCAACAAGCAAGAGAAAAGGTCGAGATCTATGTACACATGGTCCATATAAAGCACGACGCCTCCAGGATACTCCAATGCAATGGAGTTCTGTAAACTATTGGCCCAGTGCCAGTAGAAGTCGTAAGTTTCCTCCCATATTTCGCCATAATAATCGCATAGCAGAGATTCGTATCCACGACCGTCAGAATAGAAATATATCTGATGATCCACTAATGTGCCGTCATTCCATGAGTAATAGCCTTGCCACAGATGCCCGCACAACTGCCAGGTAGTAGCGCCGGTACCGGGATAGCCGTCTTCATCGTTAATGACACACCCGCCCACACCCACAATAATAAGGGTTAGGCAAAGAATAAACAAAGTTTGCCGCTTGAATGCTGTCATAATGCTTCATTATCGCCACAAAGCTATAAAAATTATTCCAGTTTCGCTTGCTTTCTTCCAAAATTATCATTTCCTTTGTCCAAAGCTAAATGGAAATTCAGTGCGTGTAAGCGCACTTATTTAGAAGTCAAACCTTTAAGAACAACAGTATGGGACAGAAAAACAGGAAACAGGCACGTGAAGAGAAAGAAGCGCAACAAGGAAAGAAAGTAATGATAACCATGGGTGTGGTAGCGGTAATACTGGTTGTGCTGATGTTCATCGCTTATTCACATTGGGGCTAATGCCACAGGAAATTGAGCGTAAGTTCCTGGTGAAGGGAGAATACAAGTCCCAAGCCTACGCACACAGTCGCATTGTGCAAGGTTACATCTGTAGCGCACGGGGACGGACGGTAAGAGTACGCATTCGCGATGGTCGTGGCTACTTGACTATCAAAGGCGCAGCGGATGCTACAGGCGTAAGTCGCTACGAGTGGGAAAAAGAAATACGCTTGAACGATGCCAAGGAACTGATGAAGTTATGCGAACCGGGTGTAATAGACAAAACCCGTTATCTGATTCGCAGTGGCAAACATGTATTCGAAGTGGACGAGTTCTATGGAGAAAATGAAGGATTGACCTTGGCAGAAGTGGAACTGACCGCGGAAGACGAACCTTTCGTAAAACCAGACTTCATCGGACAGGAAGTGACGGGCGATGTTCGCTATTATAACTCACAACTGATGAAGCATCCATACAAGGAATGGGGGTAAATGATGAGTCCCATTTATAGAGGCAGTCCGAAAACTGGGTTACAAAGTATCCAAGGATAAAAGACAAAGTATCGTTGAATAAATAACAAAGTATCCAACAATACTTGGGCAAGTAACCAATGATACTAAAGAAATCCGCCGACTCGAGTCCGTCACTATACCAATGACTCGTAACCTGTTTTTCCGACTGCCCCATTTATACTTAAATATCGAGTAGAGATGGATAAACTGTACCAATACCTGCCGAACGAACTGGTCACTTTCTTACTTGTGACCGTGTTCTCCTTGCTCATCGGGCTTTCGCAACGGCGCATCAGCCTGAAGCGCGAAGGGGAGACCACCTTGTTCGGTACCGACCGTACGTTTACCTTCATCGGCATCTTAGGCTACCTGCTCTACATTCTCGACCCCGACAGCTACAAGCTCTTCATGGGTGGCGGAGCGATATTAGGCCTGCTATTGGCACTGAACTATTATGTCAAGCAGGTGAAGTACCACGTATTCGGAGTAACGACCATTGTCATTGCACTCATCACGTATTGTCTGGCTCCCATTGTAGCCACACAGCCCTCATGGTTCTACATCATGGTAGTGGTAACGGTGTTGCTCTTCACCGAACTGAAGCACACCTTCACCGAACTGGCCCAGCGGATGAAGAATGACGAAATGATTACATTGGCCAAATTCCTGGCCATCAGTGGAATCATTCTGCCTATGCTTCCCCGCGAGAACCTGATTCCCGGAATCAACCTGACTCCACATGCCGTATGGCTGGCCACAGTAGTGGTTTCCGGCATTTCTTATTTGTCGTACCTATTGCGCCGCTATGTGTTTCAACAATCGGGCATTTTGGTGTCTGGCATCGTAGGCGGGCTTTATAGCAGTACAGCTACCATCACCGTCTTGGCCCGTAAAAGCCGTACTGCCACACCGGACGAAGCCCCTGAGTATGTAGCCGCCATGCTAATGGCCGTCAGCATGATGTTTCTGCGTTTTCTCATTCTGATAGGCATCTTCAGCCGCGATACGTTGACAGTCATTTATCCTTACCTGCTTGTCATGTCGTTGGTGGCAGGCTGTGCGGCGTGGTATATTCATTTGCGCCGCCCGGTAAGCGTAGAAGGACTAATGGAAGAAGAAGACACCAGCAACCCGTTGGAGTTTAAGGTGGCTTTGATATTTGCCGTACTGTTTGTCGTGTTCACCGTTGTTACACACTATACGTTGGTATATGCCGGAAACGAAGGACTGACTGTACTGTCCTTCGTTTCCGGATTCAGTGACATCACACCTTTTATCCTTAACCTATTGCAAGGCACCGGAGGTGTGGCCACGTCAGTTATTACAGCATGCAGTCTGCAAGCTATTCTCAGTAATATTCTTATCAATTTAGGCTATGGTTTGTTTTTCGCCGGACGAAAAAGCGCTTTGCGTCCTTGGCTTATACGTGGATTTGGCGTTGTCCTTGCTGCGAACGTATTGCTGCTTATTCTTTTCTATCTATTATAATCTAACCTTTTTTAACTCCGAATGGTTCGTAACTGTAAGTAAAGCGTTTATTTTTGCGCCGTCGTGTGTGATTTTGACATAAGGCTGACGTCTGATAAGGATGTGAACAAGAACAGACAACTTTTTAAACTTAAAAAACGCATGAACTTGAAAACTACGGTGCTGCTGTGGATAATGTTATGTATATCCGGGCTGGCAGCAGCACAAAATTCAACAACTTTCCAGCTGAGAGGAGTTCTGCTCGACTCGTTGACACAAGAGGGAGAACCGTATGCCACCATCCGGGTGGCACGCAAGGAAAATCCGGAAAAGCCGGTGAAAATGATGGTATCCGATCTGCAAGGCCGCTTCAAGGAAGACATCAAGGGAAGAGGTGATTTTGTACTGACCGTCACGTCAGTAGGACGTACGACCATCGTGAAAAACTTCACCGTGAAGTCCGGAGAACGATTAGTGGACTTTGGAACGCTTTACGTGACCGATGCCGCCAACGAATTAGGGCTAGTGGAAGTGGTAGCACAAAAGCCCTTAGTGAAGGCCGATATAGACAAGATAGAATACAGCGTACAGGACGACCCCGACTCGGAAACGAACACGGTGTTGGAAATGCTACGTAAAGTGCCGCTGGTAACCGTGGATGGCGAGGACAACATCAAGGTGAACGGCAGCAGTTCATTCAAAGTGTACGTCAACGGGAAACCTAACAACATGATGAGCAATAATCCCACAGAAGTACTGAAGAGCATGCCCGCTAATACGATTAAACACATCGAAGTCATTACTAATCCGGGGCCTAAGTACGATGCGGAAGGCGTAGGAGGTATTCTGAACATTGTGACTGAAGGAGGTGGTTTTGAAGGCTATACTGTAACCCTAAGCGGCAATGCGAGCAACACCGGAGCTGGCGGAGGACTGTTCGGAACGATTCAAAAAGGGAAATTCACGCTGAGCGCACGTTACAATTACAACTATAACAACAGTCCGCGAAGCTATTCGGGAGGTACGCAACGGGCTACAGATGCCACCTCGGAGGTAGCCAACCTCGATTATGACGGGAGTAGCAAGGGGGATGGAAACTTCCAATCGGGAAGTCTGGAAGCCAGCTACGAGATTGACACCCTAAACTTGATATCCGCTTCTTTCGGCCTGTGGGGAGGAGGCAATGACAGCCGGGGAGGAAGCTACTATACAGGCACTTCACCTTTAGATGGCAGCTTATTGTATCGCTATGCTACGAACAGCCGCAGCCATTCATCATGGTACTCCATTGACGGAAGCATTGACTACCAGCGTATCTCGCCTACGGTGAAAGGACGTATGCTGACATTCTCTTACAAAGTCAATACCCGTCCGCAGACATCGGATGCCGATACTGAATACGAGATAGAAGACGGTTACAGTACCGACTGGGCTGACTATCTGCGCCGGCTGGAAGACCAACAAAACAATGGCGAGCAAAACACGACCGAACATACCTTCCAGGCGGACTATACTACGCCCATCGGCAAGGCGCACACCATTGAAGGAGGTGTAAAATACATCCTTCGCAACAACGCCTCCGACAATAACCGCTATCTAAAAAGCGCCACCGAGACTTCGGATTACATTTTTGACGAAGAGCACAGTTCGCACTACCGGCATCAGAATGACATCATAGCCGCCTACCTGGGATACGGATTGACTTGGGAAAAATTTTCCGGCCGCCTGGGAGTACGTTACGAACACACCATTGAGGATGTAAAATACTTGATAGGACGTGGCGATGATTTCCGCAAGCACTACGATGATGTCGTGCCGTCTGCTTCTATCGGCTGGAAACTAACCGATTTATCCAACCTCCGTTTAGGATACAACATGCGCATCTACCGACCGGGCATTTGGTATCTTAATCCCTACTTAGACGACAGTAATCCATCCAACCTCAGCCAAGGTAATTCGGAACTGGAAAGCGAGCACAGTCACGCCTTCTCTTTGAGCTATAGCAACTTCACGCCGAAATTCAATCTCAACCTTTCCGCCCGCTATTCATTTACCAATAACAGCATCCAGTCCGTTACAAGTCTGATGTCCGAGGATGATATAGCCGACCTGGCAGAGGACAAGAAGACAGGCAAGGACGTGCTCTACACTACCTATCAGAACATCGGCAAGAGTCGCGATTTCAACCTCAGCGCTTACATCAACTGGAATGCGAGCAAAGATACCCGCGTCTATGCCAACCTGTTTGGCGGCTACACCAAGCTGAAGGGAGCAGGCAATCTGGAGAACGATGGCTGGAACTTCTTTGGGTATGGAGGCGCGCAACAAACGTTCAAACATGATTGGCGCCTAAGCTTGAACGTATTCGGGCAGACACCATGGATTATGCTGCAAGGTAAGGGAAGCAGTTTCTTGGGTTATAGCATCAGCCTCAACAAGTCGTTCATGGAACGGCGTCTGTCCCTATCGGCTTTCGCCAGCAATTTTTTCAAGAAATACAACCGCTATGAGTCGCACATTGAAGGCACGGGTTTTGTAAGCGACACATGGAACAAATATCCACAAATGCGCTTCGGTCTAAGTATCAGCTACCGCTTCGGCGAACTAAAAGCCAGCGTGAAGAAAGCGGCACGCACCATCAGCAACGACGATGTGAAGTCTGGAGGTGGCGGAAGCGGAACAGCAGGAAGCGGAGAGTAATGCCCGATTCCCAAACAACTAAAAAATCCTTCTGCGTGAAATGATTACGCGGAAGGATTTTGCTTCTGTGCGGGTGATAGGACTCGAACCTACACGCCTTGCGGCACCAGATCCTAAGTCTGGCGCGGCTGCCAATTACGCCACACCCGCAAGTGTTTTTACGTTACAGCGCCGCAAAGGTAAACAATATTTTTCATTCCGCCAACTATTTCGACGGGTTACCAAGATAACAGCATTAAAAATTCAATAGTTTTTTAATAGGCTGATGTCTATTTCTAAAGACTCTTTATCACTTCTAAACAGATGGCATCCTGCAACACTCGTGCCGCCCGTGCCGATAGCGAATTCTGCACCATGAGGGCAAAAGCTACCCAGTGGCCGGACTTGGTCTGCAGGTATCCCGCCAGACAGTTTACGCCCGTATAGGATCCTGTCTTGGCATGCACGCGCTTGAAGCCCGATGTGCCGTAGCTCATGCGATACTTCAGTGTACCATCTACCCCACTGACAGGCAATGCCCGATAAAGCGGGGCAAAGAGGTCGGTACGGGCGTAGGCATACTTCAACATCGCTACCAGCAACTCGGGCGACAGATAGTCGTAGTGGGAAAGGCCGCAGCCATCGGCCAAGCTATAGCGTTTAGGATTCAGTCCCACTTTACGGATGAGCTTCCGCATTGCGTCCAACCCGTCATCAGCGGAAACCTTCTTCTTGTGCGTGGCTTGTGCACCCGTCCGACAGAGCACGGCTTCAGCGTTCAGATTGTCGCTCTCTTTCAGCATCTCGTCCAATACAGCTTGGAAGGACGTTTCGTAAGCAGCCAGTTCCATCACAGCGCTGTCCGGCATCTGCCCAAAGCAGTAAGCCGCCCGGATACCCTCGTACGTACTGTCTGCCACAGCCGTGCACTGGATGCCTGCCTGCATTAGTTTCTCGGTGAGCACATGTAGGAAGAAACTACCGGAATCGAACAGGCTCATCTCTCGCCCTTCACTGCGGTTGACGTTTCCCGTCAGGGTAATCAGGTTGCTGTGATGCATCCAGTCCCGATTGACTTGCAAAGGCCGTCCTCCGCGTAAATGGCTGTGCGTACGGTTGTCGAATGTATAATAGGTAGATGCGGGATAGCCCCGTACAAAAGCCGGGAAACCGGGTTCATCAGGACGGATGCTTATCTGGAGCGCCCCTTTGTTCAACATCAGCGGTGACATGTAAGGCTGGTAGGATGCCGGCGCATCATCCCACAGCCACCCTTCGCCCCAATAGAGCGAGTCTTTCAGCGAAACATCTCCTACGATATGACCTTCCACCACGCGGATGCCTTGTTCTTTCAGCTTTGCCACCAATTCCTCCATGGCATCCTCGTCAAACTCCGGATCCATGTCACCCACCGCATAGAGGTTACCTTTCAAGGTGTCTCCCCGTAGCATGCCGTCGGTACAGAGCTTCGTGCGGAAAGGACGGTTAGCACCCGGCGTAGCCAGTGCCGTAATGGCTGTCATCAGCTTCATGGTAGAAGCCGGACGAGAAAGTTTGTCCGCCCGATACTCGTAAAGCGTGTGTCCTTTGCTGAGGTCGTAGATGCAAATGCCCGCTTCCGCCCCGCGTGGCATTTTATCTGCCAATAATGTATCAATGCGTACTTTCAGCAGGCTGTCGGTATTGGCGGCAAAGACACTTATACATGTAAACAGGCATAAGCAAACGTCTATGCCTGTCTGGAGTAAAAGTCTGTTCATCCGGTTCATCATAATGCCTCCCGGAATATCTCTCCTACCGTAGGATGCGGGAACACGATACGCTTCCACTCTTCCACTTTCAGTTTCAAGTCAATAGCCATCGCTGCAAGCGTGATGATTTCCGAGGCGGGATTGCCCAACACATGTGCACCCAATATCGCATCATTCTCGCCAAGGAGCAGTTTACACAAGCCGTTCACGCCTTCATTCTCCGCCACAAAACGACCGCTATAAGCCATGGGAAGTTTCACCGACCGGT
This sequence comes from uncultured Bacteroides sp., assembly GCA_949289345.1. Lineage (GTDB taxonomy): Bacteria > Bacteroidota > Bacteroidia > Bacteroidales > Bacteroidaceae > Bacteroides. The sequence goes on along the minus strand of CASENS010000052.1, from coordinate 166,106 downwards.
AAGCGACACCTTTCAGTTTTAACGCTTCCTCCGTCTCGCCTACACCCGCCACTTCAGGATTGGTGTACACCACACCAGGAATGGCCCGATAGCTCATGACATCTGCACGGCCTAAGAGATTGTTCACCGCAACTTCGGCTTCGCGCACGGCGGTATGCGCCAGCAAAGAATAGCCCGTCAAGTCACCACATACGTAAACACCGGGAACGGATGTACGCATGTGCTCATCCACCTCAATACGTCCCCGTTCGGTGATTTGCAAGTTCAAGTTCTCCAAGCCAAAACCTTTCGTCACCGGCCGGCGTCCTACGCTCATCAGCAGTTTGTCGGCTGTGACCTCGCCTATGCCTTCCGCATCCTCATAAGCTACTTGCACCTGCGGCATACCGCCCTCAACCGTCACATTGCGTAAAGCTGTTACTTTGGCACCTAACTTGAACATCACGCCCCGTTTAGCGTACTCGGCACGAAGCAAAGCGGAAATCTCACGATCCATGCCACCTAAAATCTCATCCATCATCTCTACAACGGTCACCTGCGTGCCTAAGCTATTGAAGAAGGAAGCGAATTCCATGCCGATGACTCCACCACCGATGATGGCTAACCGTGCAGGCTGTTCTTTGCATTCCAAGGCCTCGTGATGTGTCCAGTAAGGCACGATGTCCGTACCGGCAATGGGCGGAATAAACGTCTCCGAACCGGTGCAAATCAATAAGTTGTCACATTCGTACACCTCCTCATCACAACGCACGTGGTTTTTGTCTTCTATCGTGGCCATGCCCGTCACTAGCTTCACGCCTGCCGCTGTCAACTTGGCCTTTACGCCCAACACCAACTTACGCACCACCTTCTGTTTGCGGGCGATGATTTTCGGCAAGTCAGGAGTGACACTGCCTTCCATTTTCACAGCATATTTGAAAGCATGGCGTGCGTTATCCAATGTCTTGGCCGAGTATAATAAAGTCTTGGTGGGAATACAGCCCTCGTTCAGGCAGACACCTCCAACATTATTTTTTTCGAACAGAATGACGCTGAGTCCCGCACGTCCGGCTGCTTCGGCGGCCGTATAGCCCGCAGGGCCTCCGCCGATAATAGCTACTTGATATTTTTCCATGGTTATTTTTTTACTTTCCATTTTGCCCGTGAAGATACGACAAACATTTCAGAAAATGAACCTTTATCACCGATTTTTCATCATAAATGTCTGTTGTCAGCAACGTAATCACAACTTCTTCCCTATCTTCTCAAAGTGCTTCAATTTATGTTTCATATTTTGAAATACATTGTTTCACGCTTTGAAACATATTGTTTCATCCTATGAGACACTTTTTGATACAGTAGGGAAAGTTTCACCCGGTTTTAGGGAACCGACTGAATGCATGGATGGTTGAGGAAGCTGATTGTATTGAAGGGGCAGGAATCCAATCCAACAAAAAAAGGATACGCCTTGCGACATATCCTTTCCTAAAATGTTTAACCCTTTTAAATTGTATTTATGCTCCCGGATGAATAGCCTCAGAAGGACATACATCAGCGCAAGTACCACACTCTGTGCAAGCTTCGGGGTCGATAGAATACTTGTCACCTTCAGAGATAGCGCCTACCGGACATTCGTCGATACAAGTTCCGCAAGCAATACAATCGTCACTAATTACGTAAGCCATTTTCTTTTAATTTTAAATGATTAGTACTAATTACGGGAGCAAAAGTAACGTTTTTCCTCATTGGTTGTAACGTTTATAGCCTCATTTTAAACTAATTTGTTCGCTTTCTAAATAGTCATATCCTATAACCGTCTGATAATAAACCCATAACTGTTACCGGACATACCGATTTATTTAATAATGTTGTTGACGCATTTCTGTCCAAACGTTCGGACAAATGCCCCAAAGCACCTATGCAAACAGGAATTCAACTCTTTCACCGTCATTCTGAGTTTTGACATGCTCTCGTCCCGCATGTGTCTTATTTCACACTGACTCTCAACGGATGCCGTACTCTATCGGCAAAGCCAGCCACATAATTGTTCCAAGCCTCGGCATTTTCTATGTCAGAACGGTCCCAGCCGTATCCCCAGTAGTAGACGTATTCAGAACCAGGCTCGTAGTTGTTGTAAGCCAACACATGTCCCTCGGCATTGTTGCGCTGCTTCTTCTCGTCAGCAGAGAAAAGAACGGTTTTCATTTCCCGTACGGTTGTGGGGAACACTGCGCCAATGAACAGTTTGCCGTTATCCGTGCCGGTGGTGGGATCGGTATAGGTCATATAACCTTTGTCGGGAGCAGTTGTTGCAGCTTCTTCATTATGCAGTACGATACCTGTTACAACTGGTGTTGTCTCACTCAGGTTTTGGTAAGAAACAGAGGTGCGGTTGAAGTGCGAGCCCGCGTCCAAAGTGATGATACGGGTTTCTACGACCGACGTATCCGCTTTTACACTTTGCGGGTTGAACGTTAACCTTACGCTGAAGCGCAACGGACCATTGTCCTGTATCTCATAGTCCTTGTAACACCAAGGGTAAACAATTGTCCCGTTGTCCACTAAAGCGGAAGTTCCGGCTCCTAAAGTCGGACCTACGGCATAGCAGTCCATGCCATAGCCATGGTCGATGTGGTAGGAGAATGATTGCGCCAATTCATCGGCTGCTTTAGGGTCGGTCTTCCGCAATTCGTTCACTTGCTGCTGTCTGGTGGGATCCAATGCCTTTTCATACAGGTCTTCCAGTATTGGCTCAGCCGTCCCGCGTTTCAAGAAGAGGTCATAGCCATATCCCCGCTCTCCTTTAGCCTGCAGGGCAGGACCGTAAGCACGAAAAGCTACGAGGTCGTTTTCCCAAGCCATGTCATCCAAGCGTTCGGCATATTGACGTCCGCAAGCGCGTACTGTCACTGTAGCGGGAACGCCTTGCGTAATGGTGTAAGTGGCGGTAGCATTGGCACCCACCGAGGCAGGGAAAATGAGATAGCCGTCATGCGTAATCTGGTAAGGCACTTCCTGCGCTTCGGCGTCATAAATTACAAGCTGTGCCGTGTCAGGCAGGTTCAGTCGGGTGGAAATCTCCTCCATAGACACTTCTACTATTTCGCCGGCGCGTTCTGTCCCCAAAGTGTTTTCTACAGTGACCGCTATTTCGGGATTGCTTTGGCATGCCAACAAACTCAAAGCGGCGAAAGGTAACATAAATATCTTCTTCATAATTGAAACTTTTATTAAAAATAAAAATGGATAATTGAAATCAGGATATACCATCCTCGCTCTCAATTATCCATTATTCGGTAAATCCTAAATTAAATATTTTTATTTAGGTTGTTTGCCAATGTAAGCCAAGATACCACCGTCCACATAGAGGATATGGCCGTTGACTGCATTTGAAGCTTCTGATGCCAAGAATACTGCCGGACCGGTTAACTCTTGCGGATCCAACCAGCGGCCTGCGGGAGTCTTTGCACAGATGAATGAATCGAACGGATGGCGGCTTCCATCCGGCTGACGCTCACGCAACGGAGCGGTTTGCGGAGTAGCGATGTAACCCGGGCCGATACCATTGCACTGGATGTTGTATTCACCATATTCTGAGCAGATGTTGCGGGTCAGCATCTTCAAGCCTCCCTTGGCTGCCGCGTAGGCCGATACGGTTTCACGGCCCAATTCGGACATCATGGAGCAGATGTTGATAATCTTACCGTGCTTGCGTTCCATCATGCTGGGCAATACGGCCTTTGACACGATGAAAGGAGCGTTCAAGTCAATGTCTATAACCTTACGGAACTCGGAAGCCTCCATTTCGTGCATCGGGATACGGCGAATGATACCGGCATTGTTTACCAAGATATCAATCGGGCCTACTTCCTTTGTAATCTGAGCTACCATGGCTTGTACGGCAGGCTCGTCCGTCACGTCACATACATAGCCGTGAACCTCGATACCTTTTTCCTTATAAGCGGCCAGGCCTTTATTTACCAACTCCTGGTTGATGTCGTTAAAGCAGATTTTTGCACCTTGTTCTGCAAAAGCCGAAGCGATGGCAAAACCAATACCGTAAGAAGCGCCTGTTACAAGGGCTACCTTACCTTCCAAAGAAAAATTCAAATAAGGATTCATGTTGTTAAACTATTAAATGTTAAGTATAAAGTATAATCTGTTTTATTTAAAATGCTTTATTTCAAGTCCGTTATCTGAGAAAAGTCCTGGTCTCCGTAATCCAGGTTTTCACCTCCCATACCCCAAATGAATGTATAATTGTGGGTAGCTGCGGCGGAATGAATAGACCATTCGGGCGAAAGCACGGCCTGCTCACCCCGCATCCATAAGTGGCGTGTCTCCTCCGGCTGCCCCATGAAGTGGCACACAGCATGTTCTTCGGGCAATTCAAAGTAGAAATACGCTTCCATGCGGCGGCTGTGCACATGGGCGGGCATGGTGTTCCACACGCTTCCCGGCTTCAATTCCGTCATGCCCATCTGCAACTGACACGTGGGCAGCACCTGGCTGACCAGCATTTTGTTGATACAACGGTGGTTGGAGCCTTCCAGCGAACCCATTTCAGCCACGATGGCGTCTTGTTTCGTCACCTTGCGGTCGGGATAATTGCAATGGGCGGTAGTGGAGTTAAAGTAAAACTTTGCAGGACGAGCGGCATCGAGACTGCGGAAGGAAACTTCTCTATCGCCTGAGCCTAAATATAAGGCTTCCTTATAGTCCAAGGTAAAAACGGTATCGCCCGCCTTCACCTCTCCAGGACCTCCTACGTTGAAGATACCTATCTCGCGGCGGGTCAAGAAATAAGGAGCCTTCAACGGGTCAATTGCTTCCAGTGGCAATGTTTCGTTCACCGGCTGGGCGCCTCCTACAATCATACGGTCGTACATGGAGTAGACCATATTCACTTCGTCCGGCGTAAAGACTTTCTCTATCAGAAAGTCACGGCGGATGCGTTGCGTATCGTAATGCTTGGCATCTTCGGGATGCGCGGCATAGCGAATTTCATAGTTTGTCTTCATGGGCTTCAATAATTAACCATGCAAATTTAGTAAAAATAAAAAATAGGCAAGTATTAATCTTCTATTTATATCTATTAATTATGTACAAAAATTATATGTTAATGTCCACTTCCACCGGACAATGGTCGGAGCCATAGATGTCCGTGTGTATTTGGGCGTCGGTAAGCCGGTCGCGCAAGCGGTCAGACACCAGGAAATAGTCGATGCGCCAACCGGCATTCTTCTCGCGTGCGCGGAAGCGATAGGACCACCAAGAATAGACGCCCTCTTTGTTTGGATAAAAGAAGCGGAATGTATCGCAAAAACCGGCTTCGAGCAATGTGCTGAATTTGGCACGTTCTTCGTCCGTAAACCCTGCATTGCGCCGGTTGGTCTTGGGATTCTTCAAATCAATCTCCTGATGGGCCACATTGAGGTCACCACATACAATGACCGGTTTCTTCGTATCTAAGGAAAGCAAATAAGCACGGAAATCGTCTTCCCATGCCATGCGGTAATCCAGCCTGCGAAGCCCGTCCTGTGAGTTTGGAGTGTACACCGTCACTAAGAAGAACTCCGGCATTTCCAGCGTAATGACCCGCCCTTCTTTATCGTGATGCTCCATGTCGATGCCATAAGCCACGTTCAACGGTTCGTGCCGTGTATAAATGGCTGTGCCCGAATAGCCTTTTTTCTCGGCATAATTCCAATAAGAGGTGTAACCTTCGAAAGCCAAATCCAACTGGCCCGCCTGCATTTTAGTTTCTTGCAGGCAGAAGAAGTCTGCATCCAGCTTCCGGAAAGCGTCTTCAAACCCTTTATCCTTACAAGCCCGCAAGCCGTTTACATTCCAGGAAATAAATTTCATAAACGATAAGTTTTAATTTAAAAATTCGGTTCGTACATATATAGTTCCCATGCAAAAATAGAATTTTTTCGGATAGAAACGAAAATTATGAACCGACAATATGAAGCAAAGGTAAAAAAAACAGCAGGAAGAATAAACCAGAATGATAATTCAATGAGTGAGCGAAATCGAGAACCGTCAACCAAATAAAACCGGCACAAGCCATTCGTGCGCCACATAGCATCTTTTTGCCAAAAGTAGCCTCTGTTTAAGACAGTCCCCCAAAAACAGTTGCAAAAATATCCAAGGATGAATGGCAAAGTATCGTTGGATAAATGGCCAAACATCCAATAATACTTGGACAAGCAACCAATGATGCTAAACGCTGACCCATTTTTACGAGGACGCAAAATAAAAACTCCGATAATCTTGGAAGATATCGGAGTTTATTCTGCGTTGGACTACCAGGATTCGAACCTGGACAAACAGAACCAAAACCTGTTGTGCTACCATTACACCATAGTCCAAACTTTAGGCTTTCTGTTAAAAAGCGGGGCAAAGATAGGGCTTTTTTGAATAGTCTCCAAATATTCGGCTATTTTTTTCAATGAACTGCTCTGTTTTTAGCTTGTTTTTCTTATTTTTGCCTGTGAAATGAGATTGTATGGCAGCGTCCGAGATGAATCCAAAAAGATAAAATGTCCGTATGGCAGAGTAGTATATTGAACCCACATGATGACTTTATGTGTCATGTTCAGTGACGAATTGGAGCCGACCGTCACAAACAAAAACCCGTTCGCCATAGATAAGAAAGGTCATAGATAGATTTTTGCACGACAGGAACAGGAAAACTATATAAAAATCATACATAATAGGAGGAATTAGCTTTATGAATAAGAAGTGGATGACTTGCGCATTGGCGCTTGCTTTAATGACAACCCATGTAACGCCTGTGGCTATGGCTCAAACCGTAACGGGAGGAGTGGAATGCGTACAGAACCAATGGAAAGGTAAGCGTGTGGCTTTCCTTGGCGACAGCATTACAGATGAACGTCACATAGGAACCGCCAAGTGCTATTGGGAATACTTGACGGAAATGCTTGGAATTGAAGCGTATAGCTATGGTGTAAACGGAAGCCGCATGGACGGTTTGCTGACACAAGCGGAACGTTTGCTTGAGGAACGGGGACAAGACGTAGATGCCATCATTATTTTTGCCGGAACAAACGATTATAACGGTTCGGTGCCTTTAGGGCAGTGGTATGACGAAGTGAGACGCGATGCCCAGTTACCCCATGGGGCTACCGGAAACCGGACGTATCGCCTTCCCTCTATGGATAAGAATACATTCCGTGGACGCATCAATCAACTGATGGATTTTCTAAAGACTCATTATCCTACGAAGCAGGTCATTATGCTGACACCTTTACACCGGGGTTTTGCCCAATTCAGTCCTGCAAATGTACAACCGGAAGAGGCTTTTCCCAATCGGTTGGGCATATATGTGGATGCTTACGTGCAAGCAGTGAAAGAAGCGGGCAATGTATGGGCTGTTCCTGTCATCGACCTGAACAGCTTGAGCGGGCTTTATCCGATGAATGATGCCCATGCACAATATTTCCATCAGAAATCGGCAGACCGTCTGCACCCCAATGCTGAAGGACACCGCCGCATGGCGTTGACGTTGAAGTATCAATTGCTCTCGTTGCCGTCTTCATTCGAATGATGGATATGCCGCCCCAATACGCGATGTGGCAGGTCGCCATGCCCCAACAGGTCAATGGGGCATTGGAAATTACGCTCCAGCCATTCGGCGGTGATGCCTGTGTCCGGATGATAATCCAATGTACCGTTAACACAAGCAATGGATTTAACTTGTCGTAGAACAGTGCCAATATCGTGCGAAACGAGGATGATAGCGCATTGGTGGTTGAGATCGGCCAGCAACTGATAGAGTTGCGCTTCGAAGTGACGGTCCAAATAAGTGGACGGTTCATCAAGGATAATAACTTCCGGGTCACTGATGACAGCACGCCCCAATAAGGTGCGTTGCAACTGGCCTCCACTTAGGGTTCCTATGGAACGATGTTCGAGTCCGGAGAGCCCCATACGTTGCGCCACTTGTTGTGCCAGCCGACAATCCTGGTCAGTGAAGCGGGCTACCATGCCTTTGACACTTCCCAGTCCGGAAAGAATGACTTCCTGCACACTAATGGGAAACTTACGGTCGATGCTGGTGTACTGGGGTAAATAGCCGATGGACAGCCCTTGCCTGACATGGTTTGGGCGACGCGGATGAAAGATGATTTGTCCGCTTTGGGGAGTCAACAGACCTAAAATGCAGCGCACAAGCGTAGTCTTACCGCCTCCATTAGGACCGATAATGCCTAAGAAATCGCGTTCACGGACATTCAGGTTTACATCGTGCAGCACAGTGCGGCTGTCATATCCTACGTTGAGACTTTTTATTTCGATAAGGGGAGTTTTTTCCATTTGCCATTAGTTGCTATTAGTCACTATTTACAAGTTGCCAATACTCATTGTCAATTATCAATCCTCGGCCAAGGCTTTTGCCACTCCTACAAGCACGTCTTGCCATTCATAAGACAAAGGATTGATGGGGACGATACGGGTACCCGTCTGTCGGGCTATAAGTTCAGCGTTGCGTTGGTCAAATTCCGGCTGCACAAAAATGATGTTTATTTTCTCTTTCCGGCATATATCAAGAAGAGCTTTCAACTTTGCGGGAGTAGGTTCTTTCCCTGCTTCTTCAATAGGGAACTGGCGCAAACCATAGTCACGTGCAAAGTAGCTAAGCGCCGGATGATAGATAAGAAAAGTACGGTCGGCGTTTGAACGGGACAGCAAGGAACGACAAAGACTGTCTGTATGGGCAATGACATTCATGAGACTGTCGCGACGGTGCAGGTATTCGCCGACATGCGTTGAATCCAGAGCGCATAAGGCCTTCGCTACGTTGTCAGCTATAATGCGCGCATTGACGGCGGACGTCCATATGTGTGGCTCCGGTCCTCCATCTTCCAAGATAAAATCAACGCCTCGTGAGGTATCGAAAACAGGCAGGTCGGGGATGTTGGCAGCCAGTCTACCCATCCAGACTTGTTCGAAGCCTATGTGTCCTATACGCAGGTAAGCGTGGCTGTTGGCCAACGCCATAAGTTGAGCCGGAGTAGGATCGTATGTCTCGGGGCTGCTCCCACGGGGTACCATACTTTCTACCGTAAAGCGCGCACCGGCAATGGCTTCAGTAAAGTAGCGCAACGGCTCAATGGTGACCGTAATGACAGGACGCTCCTCATTAACCTCGTTTTTTACTCCGGCAGGCACGCAGGCAACGAGCAATAGTAAAGGTATCAGTAACCCTATTTTATTCTTTATCATCATCATTCTACATATTAATTAATCACAGCACTAATAGCCCACAATAGACAGGCGTATCGTGCCAACTTGCCCACAAACATAGAGAAGGTAACCAACCAGGGATTGGCCCGCATGAATCCTAAGGCAACGGCGACGGCTTCGCCCACAAAAGGCAGGAAGGTGAAGAAAGCCATCAGCGCACCGCGCCCGTGCAGAAAACGTTGCATCCGTTCCACCTTAGCACGCTCCACCTTGAGATACTTCTCTATCCATTCCACCTTACCTATCAATCCCATAGCGTAACAAGTCAGCCCTCCAACGGTATTTCCTGTCGCAGCGCAAAGCAAAGCCCATGTAGGGTTCAGCCCCATACCTACTAATGCAGCCAGTACCAGTTCCGAACTGAAAGGCAAAATGCTTCCAGCCAATAGTGCGGAAAAAAAAATCCCCACATACCCCCATTGAATCAGCAACTGTACAAGCGAGTCTACAAAAGCGTCCATAAATTAAAGGCAAACAATAAAACAGTCGCGACCATGGAACAGGTAAAGAATATGTTGGATGCACGGCCATGGGATAGGACAAACAATCTTCCACCCAAAATAGAAGTGCACACCCATAATAAAGGAAGCAAACAGGTATATAAAACCGGCTGCAACCCAATAAGCACAATGCAACAGACGCCCAACAACACGAAGAAACGCAAATAGCTGCGTGTGCTTAACTTATCTTCATCACCCAAGGCTATGGCATGCCAAGCTCCCACCACAAAAAGTATGAAGAGGTAGGCCAAGGTAACTATCTGAGAAACGTCAGACAGAAGACCGAGAGGACTGAAATCAGCCAGTTCTTGGAACGGACTGAAGAACAAGTCCATTTTACCGCTCGTATATGCGTACCCCAAAAGGAACCAGTAAGGTAGTGCCCACCCCATGAATGAGGCTACGAAACTTTTCCCATTCAATGCCTGGAGGTTGTAAGCGCCTATCCACAAGATGGGAACAAATAGGATTAGTTGAGGCACAAACAGACTGCCGATCCCGACAAATGCAAATGCGTGAAACAAGTGGGCTGATGTATGTTCACCCCGGTAGCTGCGAAACAAAAATATGACGGCCAAAAGGAAACAAGCCGATGCCGCCTGTCCACTATAAAGGCTGTATAAAGCAGGAGAGACAGCCGCCAGCAAGAGATACAAAGTCGTTTGCGCAGAGGCTCTGACACGTATCAATGCAAACGTATTATTTGTCTCTACCAGCAAATAGCCCACAAGTCCGCAAAGTGCAAAGCTGGGCAAGAGCCGGAGAGCGGGAACGCCCGTACCTATCCCCACCGCTGTCCAGCAGCCGATGGAGATAAGGATAACGACAGGTAGCGTAAAGCGTCCTGTAGCGATGAGGCTTTGCAAGGTCTTATTTCTCATTATGGCCGATTTCCTTCCGTTTATAGGTCAAACCCGATATCCCTGCGGAAGTACTTTCCTTCAAAGCCCAGCATGTCCGCCACGCGGTAACTCTTTGCCAAAGCTTCCTCCTTAGTGTCGCCATACGAGCAGACGGCAATGACACGTCCTCCATTGGTCACGATGCGTCCGTCCTTCACCGTCGTGCCGGCATGGAACAAGACACTGTCAGTAATTTCGGCCAAGTTGAAACCCGTGATGGGAAGTCCTTTCTCATACTTTCCCGGATAGCCTCCACTCACCAGCATGACACAGGCCGCTGTGCGTGGGTCGAGTATCATTGTACGACGGTGCAGGTCTTCTTGGCAGACCCCTTCCAGCAAATCCACCAAATCTGATTGCAGACGCAGCATCACGCTCTCCGTTTCGGGATCGCCCATGCGGACGTTGTATTCAATGACCATAGGGTCGCCCCCTACGTTCATTAAGCCCAGGAAAATGAAGCCCTTGTAAACAATCTCCTCGTCGTGCAGCCCCCGAATAGTAGGTTCGATGATGCGTTCGCGCACCTTCCGCATGAATTCGTCATTGGCAAAGGGGACGGGCGTCACACTGCCCATGCCGCCGGTGTTCAATCCTGTATCGCCTTCACCTATGCGCTTGTAATCTTTTGCAACGGGCAGAACTTTGTAATGCTCACCGTCCGTCAATACAAAGACGCTGCACTCGATTCCACTGAGGTATTCCTCAATGACCACCGTGGCGCTGGCTTGACCAAACATGCCGCCCAGCATCTCTTGCAATTCTTTCTTTGCCTCTTCTAATGTGGGCAAGATGAGCACGCCCTTGCCGGCACAGAGTCCGTCGGCCTTTAGCACATAAGGAGCCTTCAGCGTCTCTAAAAAGGCGAGACCTTCGTTCAGTGTTTCGACCGTAATGCTTTTGTGGCGGGCGGTGGGGATGCCGTGACGCAGCATGAACTCCTTGGCGAACTCCTTGCTACCTTCCAGCTGCGCGCCAGCCTTCGACGGGCCAATAACGGCGATGTTCCGCGTGCTTACATCATTCTGGAATTCATCATAGATGCCTTGCACCAACGGATCTTCCGGCCCTACGACAATCATGTCTATAGCGCGTTCCAAAGCGAATAGCTTCAGCGAAGCAAAGTCCGTAGCCTTGATATCAACATTTTCGCCCACCTGTGCCGTGCCGACGTTGCCAGGGGCGATGTAGAGTTTGTCCACACGGGGACTTTGGGCTATCTTCCATGCCAAAGCATGTTCACGGCCGCCCGAACCTAAGAGTAAGATGTTCATAATATATATATGGTATATGTTATTAATAGCCTTTGACGGATACAGCGTGCGAAGATACGAATAATGGAGGAAAAAGCACTGTAAACCGGACACTTTTCGAACCTTTGCCCCATAAACTCCCCAATAAAGGGGAATTGGCGAAGCGTCAGCGAAGCCAAAGACTTGCTGAAGGCCTCGGAGGAGCGCTTTGAGCGGGGGAATGCCTCACCGAAGAGGAGATGGAAACCTGCTATAACAGCCACCTTTTGGCATACCAGCCGCAATCCTGATGATTTAAAGGAACAAATGGAATAACCGAAAGACTTACTTTTACGTTTGAAGCCCCGCCGGCCGAGCCAACCACTCCCGGCGGGGCTTCCCACATCAGCCGGCGGGAGAGGTAAGTTCCCTCCGGCATGGAACCAAGTTCCATCCGACAGGGAACTGAGTTCCGTACGGCAGGGAACTTGGCTCACTGCCGGACTCATCACGGCTCAGCCTACCAGTCATACACCATCTCCACGCGGTCGAACACCTGTCCGTCCGTCAGCCCGTGGCGGGCAAAGAGGGCCTCAATCCGCTTCTGCTCAGCGGGCGGAAGCGGCCGCTTGTGGGTCGTGATGCGGTTCAGCGTCGCCTTTTTGTACATCCGGTTCAGCGCGCTCACCACGCCTCTTCCCTCGTCGTACGGCAGCCGCCGGATGGCTTCGCGCACGCCCCACGCCATGCGGATGCGCCGGATGGGCTTGAACCAGGCACACGCTTCCCCCTCCGGAGGATAGGCGGCGGGATTCATGGCTCGCACATGGGGCACCGATGCCGGGACCAGACGCCCCGCCAGACGGCGAAGGCACGCATCAGCCTGCGGGCAGGAGACGTGGAAACAATGCACGTAGTCGTGTGGCACCGAGGCATAATCAAATTCTTTCTCCATATATTAACTGCTTTTTGCTGGCAAAGGTACATAAATCTCTGCCAAAAAGCTTGTTTTTCTGTGCGGAAAGGTTTACTTTTGCCGGAAAACCAAAACATACATCAGTCATGAAGATTGCAATCATCGGCGCAGGAAACATGGGAGGCGCCATCGCACGCGGACTGGCCTTGGGTCAGACCATTGATACAAAGGATATTTATGTATCCAATCCTTCGCAGTCCAAACTGGACCGGCTGAAAGAGGAATTTCCCGACATGAACGTCACGAATGACAATCAGGAGGCTGTCACCGGCGCCGATTACATCTACCTGGCCGTGAAGCCTTGGCTGGTGAAATCCGTGCTCCGTGCCCTGAAGCTGCGCAAGAGCCAGGTGCTGGTGTCCGTGGCCGCCGCCGTCACCTTCGAGGAACTGGCCCACTACGTACCCGACAAGGACATGGCGATGTTCCGCATCGTGCCCAACACGGCCATCCGCATCTGCCAGAGCATGACGCTGATAGCCGAACGCAACACGACAGACGAGCAGCACCGGGTGCTGACCGAAATGCTGGACGAGATGGGCAAGACCATCTATATAGAGGAGAAGCAGATAGCCGCCGCCACCGCCCTGTGTTCCTGCGGCATCGCCTATGTGATGAAGTACGTGCAGGCTTGTGTACAGGCAGGTATCGAACTGGGCGTCCGTCCAGCCGACGGCAAGGCGCTGGTGGCACAGACGCTGAAGGGCGCCGCCCTGCTGCTGGAGTCTCCCGAAGCCAACCCGGCCCAGGAGATAGAAGCCGTATGTACGCCCGGCGGATACACCATCCGCGGCATCAACCAGCTGGACCATGACGGCTTCCCCTCGGCCATCATCAATGCCATGAAGGCGTGTATGTATTGACAGTTTAAGATAAAAGATGAAAAGTACCAAGGAAATAGTGGAGATTTTGCGCGAGTTCAAGCGTACATCGGGCGAGAAATACGGCATCGAGCAACTTATTCTATTCGGTTCCGCTGCCCGTGGCGAACAGCGTGAGGACAGCGATATAGATGTATGTGTGAAGCCCAAACGGGCCATTGATTATTTTACGCTACAAGATATTCAAGAAGAATTGCAGAAACTTTTCCGCATCAAAGTTGATTTACTAACCCTGCACGAGAACATGCGCCAGCTGTTCCGTCGAAACATTGAACGCGATGCAATCTACATCTAAAGAAGAACTGACAGACCTGCTTCGGTTTGTAGAGCGGCAGACGGCATTTGCCATCCGTACGACCGCTCATGTGAAAACTTATCATGAATTCCTCACCTCGGACAGTGCCATGGTGCTGTTCAATTCTACTTGCATGTGCTTGCAAAGCATAGGTGAGACCATCAAACAGGTGGATGACCGTACTAAAGGAAAACTTTTCATCCTGTATCCGGAAACTCCGTGGAAGAAAGTAATAGGCATGCGTAATATCATTTCGCATGAATATCTGTCTATCGACCCTCAGGTGATATTTGCTACTGTCAAGACAAGACTTCATCCTTTACTTGAGACCATGCAGCGCATCCTTGCCGACATTGATGCCGGATTGCGGGACAATGAACTGACAAATACGAATCATTAACTATTAACCATTAACCAGTACCAACGTGGACGAACAAATCAGACAAATAGCCGAGCGCCTGCGCGGACTGCGCGACGCCATGGAACTGACCCCTGCCGACATCGCCATCGATTGCGGCATCGACCAGGCAGAATACGAACGCGCCGAAAGCGGCGAGAATGACATCAGTGTCAGCATGTTGCAACAGATAGCCCGTCATTACGGCATTGCATTGGATGCCTTGATGTTTGGCGAAGAGCCCAAGATGAGCACTTATTTCCTGACCCGTGCCGGTAAGGGCATCAGTGTGGAGCGTACGAAAGTGTACAAGTATCAATCCCTGGCCGCAGGCTTCAAGGACCGTAAGGCCGACCCTTTCATTGTGACCGTAGAGCCGGGCGAACGCCCCATGCACTACAACACCCATGCCGGACAAGAGTTCAACCTCGTCATCGAAGGGCGCTTGTTGTTGAGCATCGGTGGAAAAGAACTTATTCTGAATCCGGGAGACAGCATCTACTTCAACTCCAACTTGCCCCACGGCATGAAGGCGTTGGACGATAAGACCGTGAAGTTCCTGGCAATCATATTATAAATAATAATGTTATGATAGAACGATTTCTGAAACAAACTACATTTACATCGCAACAAGACTTTATAGACCATTTGGATATACAAGTGCCGGAGAACTTCAACTTCGGCTATGACGTAGTAGACGCCTGGGCCGCCGAGCAGCCCGACAAGCCTGCCTTGCTCTGGACGAACGACAAGGGCGAACATCGTCAATACACTTTTGCCGACATGAAGCATTATACGGACCAGACGGCTTCTTACTTCCAATCGCTCGGCATCGGACATGGCGACATGGTGATGCTCATCCTGAAACGCCGTGTGGAGTTTTGGTTCAGCATCATTGCTTTGCACAAACTGGGAGCCGTGGTTATCCCCGCCACCCACCTGTTGACGAAAAAAGACATCGTCTACCGCTGCAACGCCGCGGACATTAAGATGATAGTCTGTGCGGGTGAGACGGTCATCACCGACCACATCACCGCCGCCTTGCCGGAGTCGCCCAGCGTGCATACCCTCATTAGCGTAGGGCCGGAAGTACCCGACGGTTATCTGGATTTTCATAAAGGCATTGAGTCGGCTCCCGCCTTTGTCCGTCCCGAACATCCCAATACGAACGATGACATCTCTCTGATGTACTTCACCAGCGGCACTACGGGTGAGCCTAAGATGGTGGCACACGACTTTACCTATCCCTTGGGCCACATCGTCACGGGTTGCTTCTGGCACAACCTGACGGAACAGAGCCTGCACCTCACCATTGCCGATACGGGCTGGGGCAAAGCCGTATGGGGCAAGCTCTATGGCCAGTGGATAGCCGGAGCCAACATTTTCGTTTATGACCACGAGAAGTTTACGCCGGCCGACATCCTGCAGAAAATACAGGACTATCACGTCACGTCACTCTGTGCTCCGCCCACCATCTTCCGCTTCCTCATCCACGAAGACTTGACCAAGTACGACCTCAGTGCCTTGAAGTATTGCACCATTGCCGGCGAAGCGCTCAACCCCGCCGTGTTCGACACCTTCAAGAAACTGACAGGCATCAAACTGATGGAAGGCTTCGGGCAGACGGAAACCACCCTGACCGTAGCCACCATGCCTTGGATGGAGCCGAAGCCCGGAAGCATGGGACTTCCCAACCCGCAATATGATGTAGACCTGGTAGACCATGAAGGCCGTTCCGTGGAAGCCGGTGAGCAAGGACAAATCGTTATCCGCACCGACAAGGGCAAGCCGTTGGGTCTCTTCAAAGAATACTACCGCGATGCCGAACGCACCCGCGAGGCTTGGCATGACGGAGTTTACTACACGGGCGATGTAGCTTGGAAAGACGAGGACGGTTATCTGTGGTTCGTAGGTCGCGCCGACGATGTAATCAAGAGTTCGGGCTACCGCATCGGGCCTTTCGAAGTAGAGAGCGCATTAATGACCCATCCAGCCGTGGTGGAGTGTGCCATCACCGGAGTACCCGACGAGATACGCGGGCAAGTGGTCAAGGCTACCATCGTCCTTTCCAAAGAGTATAAGGACAAAGCGGGCGAGGAGCTTATCAAGGAACTTCAAAACCATGTGAAGCGAGTCACTGCTCCCTACAAATATCCGCGCGTCATCGAGTTTGTGGACGAACTGCCCAAGACCATCAGCGGGAAAATACGACGTGTGGAGATCCGTCAAAACGATGCCAAATGACATACCGGAATTAGTATTTGTTTTTCATTCCTCCCTCTCCGAATATCATGTTTCTCCTCGGAGAGGGATTGTTTTCTCCTCTTGTATGTCTTTAAAACCCGCTCTTTCATCGAGTAAGGGCGTTATTTTATCTATAATTTTGTATAAATCTTCCTTGTAAAGCGGGTTATAGAAAAAATTGTTCCTATTTTTGCAACTTGTAAATAACATAATGTAGTAAATGAGAACAAAATTCCTACTGATAATAGTTTGTTTTGTCTTTGTGTCTGTGGCTATTAGTTCGTGCCTCGATTCTGATACCCAATACGAATTCAGTTCGGACGCTACCGTGCATACTTTTGCATTGGACACCATTCATGGCAAGAAATACAAATTCGAGATTGACCAGATACAGCGGCTCATATTCAATCGGGACTCGTTGCCAATGGATGCGGACACGATTATAGACAGTATCATGATAGATACTTTCTCCGTATACGGGTATATCGTATCGGGGCCGCAGGACACACTGCTTGACATTTCGAATGCACAGGATTTGCTTCCGGCCGCTTCGGCCAGTGGCATGACTTTCCGCATCTATGCACCCGACAATCTCACCAGCCGTACCTATACATTACAAATTAATATCCATAAGGAAGACCCAGACTCCATGTCGTGGGTGCGTATGACATCCGCACCAATCGTTAATACACCCGAAGGATTGAAAGCCGTCACATTGAACGATGATTTGTTGATATACCCATCCGGAAAGGAAGTTTATACAGTCTCCACGATTCCACCCTCCTCCGATGGCTACAACCATTATGGAGTTAATTTGCCGGAAGATGTAGTCTTAGGTTCTATCATTAATGTCGGTGACGGTCTGATGGCCAATACAAAAGGAGGTGATGTATATACCTCAAACGACGGCATCCAATGGGAACGCTCGGAAGCGCTAAGCGGAAACATCATAAGCCTGCTTGCTTATCTTCCCGCCAATGATGTCAGCGTTACTTCACCCACACTTTGCGCTATTCAGAAGGATGAGGCGGACGGAAGACTTTATTTTTGTAGTACCGACACATCTGCTACAGGATGGACGCAGGGGGAAGAAGTCCCGACGGATTTCCCTGTGCGAGACCTTTCCTCGACCTTGCAGACTACAAGCAATGGGCTTTTCCAAATATTTCTGGTCGGAAGTCCTGATACAGCATCTGAACAGACAACACCTTGGGTATCCATGGACGGTCTGACGTGGGTAGACTTGTATACGGAAACAGGTTATTGCCCGCCATTAGCTACACCTTACATAATAGGTTACGATGATGCCTTGTATATATTGGGAGGCGACATGAGCCAAGCATACACATCGGATACTGGCGGCATCGTATGGGAAGAGGCTGACAGCAAATTCTGGCTTCCCGAAGAATTTGTGTCCAACGGTTCGTCCTATACCATTGTCCATGACCGGAATGATTTCATTTGGGTCATTTGGGCGGGTGAAGGCACTAACGTGATATGGCGTGGATGCATGAACAAATTGAAAAAGTTTTAATGAAAGGACTTTATAAAATGTCATATAAAGAACAGATTGATACAAACCGGATACCGAGACACATAGCCATCATCATGGATGGCAACGGACGGTGGGCCAAACAACGAGGTCATGAACGCAGTTATGGCCATCATGCAGGTGCGGAAACCGTGCATGTCATAGCCGAAGAATGTGCCAGACTGGGTGTCAAATACTTGACTTTATATACATTCTCTACCGAAAACTGGAACCGGCCTACTGACGAAGTCAACGCTTTGATGACTTTGCTGTTCGATTCCATTGAGGAAGAAACTTTTATGAAGAACAATATCCGTTTCCGTGTGATAGGTGACATCTGTAAATTGCCCACCAAGGTGCAGACCCGCCTGATGGCTTGCATCGACCACACGGCTTCCAATACCGGCATGTGTATGGTGCTTGCTATCAGCTACTCTTCGCGTTGGGAATTGACCCAGGCCGCTAAAACAATAGCTGCGCTTGTACAAAAAGGTGAGATAACTCCCAATGATGTTGACGAGCGGCTTATAACCGCGCATCTGGCAACCCACTTTATGCCCGATCCCGATTTGCTGATACGTACGGGAGGTGAAATACGCTTGAGCAATTACCTGCTATGGCAATGCGCTTATTCCGAATTATATTTTTGTGATACCTATTGGCCTGATTTTAAAGAGGAAGAATTATGCCATGCCATTTACAACTATCAGCAACGGGAACGAAGATTTGGAAAGACAAGTGAACAAATTAAGTAGAAACGCCAGTAGCATAATTAATTAGACCATGTTGAAAATCAGACATATCCAAATGCATTATCGTATTTTCTATATATTTGCATCCGTCATTTTGCTCGCGAACTTTGCACGTCCTGTGTTTGCGCAGACCGCTGAGGATGAGAAACCGGTAGTCCTCTATTCGGCTACGCCAAAGAAGTATGAGATAGCAGACATCAAAGTGGTGGGCGCCGACAACTACGAAGATTATGTCATCATCAATCTTTCGGGTCTTAGCAAGGGGCAAATCATTTCAATACCAGGTGATGAAATCACGCAGGCATGTAAGCGCTATTGGCGTCACGGTTTGTTTTCGGATGTGTCTATCACCTTGGACAAGGTGGAAGGCGATAAAGCGTGGTTGACTATCCGCGTAGTGATGCGTCCGCGCGTATCCGAATTGCATTTCCACGGAGTGAAGAAATCCGAAAGGGAAGACTTGGAAGCGAAAATCGGTATGATTAAGGGTAACCAGATCACTCCGAACCAAATAGACCGGGCCAAGACTTTGATAGAACGTTACTTCGACGACAAGGGCTTCAAGAACGCTGAAGTCATCATCAACCAACGCGATGACAAAACCAAAGAGAATCAAGTCATTGTGGATATTGAGATAGACAAGAAGGAGAAAGTGAAGGTTCACCAAATCACCATTGTTGGCAATAAGGCTATCAAGACCAAGAAGCTGAAACGTGTGATGAAGAAGACCAATGAAAAGGGCAAGCTCATTAATCTTTTCCGCACCAAGAAGTTCGTGGAAGAAAACTACGAAGCGGATAAACAGCTTATCATTGACAAATACAACGAACTGGGTTATCGTGACGCAGTAATTGTTGTGGACAGCGTAACACCTTATGATGAAAAGACAGTGGACGTGTTCATGCAGATAGAAGAAGGACAGAAATACTATCTGCGTAACATCACTTGGGTAGGCAATACGCTTTATCCGTCGGAACAACTTGGCTACCTGCTCCGCATGAAGAAAGGAGATGTTTACAACCAGAAATTGCTGGAAGAACGCACTTCGACCGATGAAGACGCTATCGGTAATCTTTACTATAATAACGGTTACCTGTTCTATAGTCTCGACCCTGTAGAGGTAAACATTGTAGGCGACTCTATCGACTTGGAAATGCGTATCTACGAAGGCCGTCAGGCTACTATCAATAAAATTATCATCAGCGGCAACGACCGTGTGTATGAAAACGTGGTACGCCGTGAGCTACGTACCCGTCCCGGTGACCTTTTCAGCCGTGAACAGTTGATGCGTTCACTCCGCGAAATCCAACAGATGGGACATTTCGACCCAGAACAACTTCAACCGGACATCAAGCCGCATCCCGAAGACGGTACGGTGGATATAGGCTACCCGTTAGTGTCTAAAGCAAACGACCAGGTTGAATTCTCCGCCGGTTGGGGGCAGACGGGTATTATCGGCAAGCTGAGTCTGAAATTCACCAACTTCTCACTGGCAAACCTTCTGCATCCGGGCGAGAATTACCGTGGTATCCTCCCGCAAGGTGACGGACAGACTTTGACGGTCAGTGCGCAGACCAATGCACGCTATTATCAACAATACAGCCTTTCATTTTACGATCCTTGGTTCGGTGGAAAGCGCCCGAATGCTTTTTCCATATCGGCGTTCTATTCACGCCAAACCGACATCAGTAGCCAGTACTATAACGATGCTTTCTATAATAACTATTACAATAGTTTTTATAGCGGTATGTACGGATACGGCCTTTACAATTATGGCAATTATATTAATTACGAAAACTACTACGATCCAGACAAATCGGTACAGATGTATGGTGTCGCACTTATGTTCGGTAAACGTCTGAAATGGCCGGATGACTTTTTCCAAATCAGCGCGGAACTCTCTTACCAACGTTATGTGTTGAGCGATTGGCAGTACTTCCCTGTCACGAACGGTAAGTGTAATGATTTGAGCATCAACTTGACATTGGCCCGTAGCTCAACAGACAATCCTATCTACCCGCGTTCAGGTTCGGAGTTTTCTCTCTCCGTGCAGTTCACCCCGCCCTACTCCTTGTTCGACGGTGTGGATTACAGCAAGTATAACTTGAACAATCAAGATGATATCAACCGGATGCACAAATGGGTGGAATACCACAAGTGGAAATTCAAATCAAAAGTATATATTCCATTGATGGATCCCTATGCCGTGAAACGTACACCGGTTCTGATGGGACGTGTGGAATTCGGCTTGTTGGGACATTATAACAAGTATAAGAAATCGCCTTTCGGCACATTTGAGGTAGGCGGCGACGGTATGACCGGATATTCATACTATGCTACGGAAACCATCGCACTCCGTGGATACGAAAATGGTTCTTTGGCTTCATACGGTAATGAAGGTTATGCTTACGCCCGTTTAGGACTCGAATTGCGCTATCCGTTAATGCTCGAAACCAGCACAAGTATCTATGCCCTTACCTTTGTAGAAGCAGGTAATGCATGGCAGGAAGTAGGCGACTTTAACCCGTTTGACCTAAAACGTTCGGCAGGTGTGGGTGTACGTATCTTCCTCCCTATGGTAGGTATGATGGGTATTGACTGGGCATATGGTTTTGATAAGATACGCGGATCCTCCCAGTACGGCGGAAGCCAGTTCCATTTCATACTGGGACAAGAATTCTAACAAAATAAATTGTTTCATTTAATTATTAAGCGTTATGAGAAAGCCACTTTTACTAATCTTCCTGTTCTCTGTCATGAGTTGGACGGCTCATGCGCAGAAATTCGCCCTGATAGACATGGAATATATCCTAAAAAATATTCCGGCCTACGAGTCGGCCAACCAGCAGTTGGAGCAGGCATCCAAACAATGGCAGGCTGAAGTAGAAAAACTGGCCGCTGAATCCAAAGCTATGTACGAGGATTACCAGTCCACTGCCCAAAGCCTCACCGCAGACCAACGTACGCAAAAAGAAGATTCTATCGTAGCCAAGGAAAAAGAAACGGCTGACTTGCGCCGCAAGTATTTCGGTCCGGAAGGAGAAATGGCTAAAATGCAGGCCCGCTTAATGAGACCTATTCAGAATGACATCTACGATGCCGTAAAGGCTATTGCCACTGAACAAGGGTATGCCGTTGTAACCGATCGCGCGTCGGCTACAAGCATAATTTTCGCTTCACCCGATATTGATATCAGTAACGAAGTACTTGCAAGGTTAGGATATTCCAATTAAAAGCCTTACATTTGCGACCGTAAGTAGAAAACAATTAATTAAAAACCAATATTATGCTAAAAAAAATTGCACTACTCGTAGTTTTGTTCATTCTCCCGCTGGGAGTAATGGCGCAATCCAAGTTCGCCCACATGAACTCACAAGAAGTTATCACAGTTATGCCGGAGTTCACTAAGGCACAAGCCGACTTGGAAGCTCTCTCCAAACAGTACACTGAAGAAATGCAACGTTCGGAACAGGAGTTCAACCGTAAGTATCAAGAACTGATTCAACAACAGGATTCGCTGCCTAAGAACATTCTGGAAAGACGTCAGAAAGAAGTGCAGGACATGGCTCAGCGTCAGCAGCAATTCCAACAGGAAGCTTATCAAGCTATGGAAAAAGCCCAGCAGGAAGCCATGGTGCCCATTTATAATAAATTGAACGAGGCTGTACAAGCAGTGGGCAAAGCAGAAGGTGTGGTATATATCTTCGATGTTGCACGTACACCAGTGGCCTACATCGGGACGGAAAGCATTGACGTAACCGCCAAGGTAAAAGCCCAACTCGGCATTAAGTAATCAGTAACAATCTGTCTCTTAATAGGGCACGGATTAGATATCCGTGCCTTTTTCATTAATTATTCCGCACATGTCTTCCGCATTACCCACACGCCCAGGTCCTATTGGCGTATTCGACTCCGGTTATGGAGGGCTAACCATTTTGAGCGAGATTAGGAAAGCCCTTCCAGAGTATGATTATATCTACTTAGGTGACAACGCCCGTACTCCTTACGGTACCCGCTCTTTCGACATCGTATACGAGTTTACCCTGCAAGCCGTTCGACGCCTTTTCGAGTTGGGATGTCACTTGGTCATTCTGGCATGCAATACAGCCTCGGCTAAAGCGTTACGGAGCATACAGATGCGCGATCTCCCAAAACTTGACCCCGCACGACGTGTATTGGGGGTAATTCGCCCTACGGTAGAGTGTGTCGGCAGTCTCACTCACACCCGTCATATTGGTGTGCTGGGAACGGCCGGAACCATCAAGTCACAGTCATATGTAATGGAGGTACGTAAACTATTCCCCGACATCAACGTTGTCGGACAAGCCTGTCCCATGTGGGTACCGTTAGTGGAATATAATGAAGCACGCGAGTCTGGTGCTGATTATTTTGTACAGAAATACATCAATGCATTGTTGAAACAGGATGCGCAAATAGACACAGTTATTCTGGGATGCACGCACTATCCACTTTTGCTGCCTAAGATAAAAAAATACATACCAGCAGACATAACGATTATATCCCAAGGCGAACTGGTAGCCCAAAGTTTGAAAGATTACCTCCTGCGACATCCTGAAATGGACACCTTGTGCACACGTGGCGCTTTGTGCACCTATTATACCACTGAGGCTGAAGAAAAGTTCGCCGAGTCTGCTTCGACTTTCCTCAATCACAGCATCGAAGTACGTCACATTGACCTGAACGGTTGAACGGAGTTTTTTCAATATGATAACATACCGAGAGAAGAGGAGAAATTCTTCTGCAGACCCTTTAGGAAACTTTTTGTTAGGCTCTTCATGTATTTTCTATCAAAAACTTGCTCAGAATTAAAAAGAAGCGTTAATTTTGCACAGTTATTTATTAGCTAATAAAAGGATGGCGGATGATTCTTTGTTTTTAATCGACATTGACAGGATACTTCGGGAGAAAGCACCGAAACAAGCTCGGTATATTCCTCGTTTTGTCGTCTCATACTTGAAACGTATCGTGCATCAAGACGAACTAAACGTATTCCTGCGCGAGTCGAAAGACAAAGTTGGAGTAGACTTTCTGGAGGCGTGCCTGGATTTTTTGGATGCGAAGATTGATGTGCACGGAACGGAAAACTTGCCCCAGCAGAAACTTTGTACATTCGTTTCCAACCACCCTTTGGGCGGACAAGACGGCATTGCATTAGGTTATGTGTTGGGCAAACGTTATGACGGACGGGTGAAATACATGGTGAATGACCTGCTAATGAATCTGCATGGATTAGCTCCGTTGTGTATTCCTATCAATAAAACGGGACGCCAGGCTAAAGAATTCCCCCGGTTAGTAGAAGCAGGGTTCGCTTCGGACAACCAAATGATTATGTTTCCAGCCGGGCTGTGCTCCCGACGGCAGAAAGGCGGCGTAATAGCGGATTTAGACTGGAAGAAAACGTTCATTGTAAAAAGCGTGGAGCATCAACGCGACATAGTGCCAGTACACTTTGAAGGACGTAACTCGGACTTCTTCTATAACTTGGCCAATGCATGCAAGTTCTTGGGGCTTAAAGTGAACATAGCCATGTTATATTTGGCCGATGAAATGCTGAAGAATCGCCACAAGACATTCAAGGTGACTTTTGGCAAGCCTATTCCATGGCAAACCTTTGACAAATCGAAAACACCAGTACAATGGGCGGCGTATGTACGAGACATCGTTTATAAGTTGTAATACTGACACTACACATATAACTAAAAAGTATGGAAGATATTATTGCACCGATAGACAAGAAACTACTGAAAACGGAGCTGACTGAAGACAAACGGTTGCGTATGACCAACCGAAGTAACAACCAGATATATATTGTTACGGCACAGGACTCTCCCAACACGATGAAAGAAATCGGGCGACTGCGCGAAATCGCTTTCCGTGCGGCTGGTGGAGGAACGGGCTTGTCCATGGACATCGATGAGTATGACATCATGGATAATCCGTACAAACAACTCATCGTGTGGAACCCCGAAGCTGAGGAAATTCTTGGCGGATACAGATACTTGTTGGGAACCGACGTGCGTTTCGACGAGCAAGGGGCTCCTATCCTGGCTACGGCGCACATGTTCCATTTCTCCCAAAAGTTCTTAAAAGACTATCTGCCCACCACTATCGAACTGGGCCGTTCGTTCGTGACACTGGAGTATCAGTCCACGCGTATGGACAGCAAGGGGCTTTTCGCTTTGGATAACCTTTGGGACGGTTTAGGCGCACTCACCGTAATAATGCCCAATGTGAAATATTTCTTTGGCAAGGTGACGATGTATCCCAGTTATCACCGGCTGGGACGTGACATGATCTTGTACTTCCTGCACAAACATTTCGCAGACAAAGATAAATTGGTGACACCGATGGAACCGTTACACTTGGAGGCCGATGAAAAAGAATTAGAAGCTTTGTTCTGCAAAGACTCCTTCAAGGAAGATTACAAGATATTAAACTCCGAAATTCGTAAACTGGGCTACAACATTCCTCCGTTAGTGAATGCCTATATGAGTCTAAGCCCCACGATGCGTGTCTTCGGAACCGCCATCAACGACGAGTTCGGCGATGTAGAAGAAACGGGCATCCTGATAGCTGTAGACGAAATACTGGCCGAGAAGCGCATCCGTCATATCCAGTCGTTTGTAGAGAAAGAACAGGATGCAAGTAAGTTTATTTTCACGAGACGATAATATCGCATTTCCATGCTCCGGAAAAACGCCTTGTAATAAATGAACAGATATACCAATGTGCCAACGGTAATCACCATATACACACAGATTAACCATTATCACATTGGTATATTTTTTATATCATCACATAAATATGAGGCTGCTAAAATGCAGACGCAGTCATATTGATATTGATACGGCTATAAACATTGCATCAGTGGCTCGTTGAAATAGCATTGGTTACCTGCCCAAGTATTATTGGATAGTTAGGCATTTATCCAATGATACTTCGCCATTTATCCTTGAATACTTTTGCGACAGTTTTTTCGGAACCATTATCAGATTACAAGAAGCTCAAATCCATCCCCCGCAAAAGATTTATCATCAGTTCCTAACCTTTTTTCGCAAGAAATCCGTATATTTGCCTGCGACTGAAATCTATCCCTTCAGCACAAGAACACATTCTCCTGATACTGAAATTATGAGCGAAAACTTTGATACAAGCAACGAAGAACTGAATACTAACAACTCCGGGCAAGACGGGCATTCGGACTATATCCCTGCCGATTCAAAGGACGATAATGTCCGCCATCAACTGAGCGGCATGTACCAGAACTGGTTTCTGGATTACGCTTCCTACGTCATTTTGGAACGTGCTGTACCTCACATCATGGACGGACTGAAACCGGTGCAACGGCGTATTCTGCACACCATGCGCCGCATGGAGGACGGCCGCTATAACAAGGTGGCGAATATTGTGGGGGAAGCCATGAAGTTCCATCCACATGGCGACGCCTCCATCAAGGACGCTTTAGTGCAATTGGGTCAGAAGGATTTGCTCATCGATTGCCAAGGGAACTGGGGCAATATCCTGACCGGTGACGATGCTGCGGCCGCCCGTTACATCGAAGCCAGGCTGACTAAATTTGCCCTCGATGTCGTGTTCAACCCCAAAACAACGGAATGGAAAATGTCCTACGATGGACGCAACCGTGAGCCGGTAACCCTGCCCGTGAAGTTTCCGTTGCTCTTGGTCCAAGGCGTGGAAGGCATTGCCGTAGGGCTATCGTCTAAAATACTCCCCCATAACTTTAATGAATTGTGCGACGCCGCCATCAGCTACCTGCATGGAGAAGCTTTCCGGCTCTACCCCGATTTTCAGACAGGCGGATTAATCGATGTATCGAAATACAACGATGGCGAACGAGGCGGATCCATACGTGTGCGCTCCCGCATCGAGAAGGTGGACAACAAGACGTTGGCCGTGCGCGAAATACCCTATGGTAAAACCGTAGCGAATGTGTGCGACTCTATCGTAAAAGCCAGCGAGAAGGGAAAGATAAAGATTCGCAAAGTGGAGGACTTGACTTCGGGAAGCGTAGAAATTCTCGTGCACCTGACACCCGGCACTTCCTCGGACAAAACCATCGACGCCCTCTATGCCTTCACTGACTGCGAGGTAAGCATCTCGCCCAACTGCTGCGTCATCGACGGCCAAAAACCGCACTTTCTCACCGTGAGCGATGTGCTGCGCAAATCGGTGGACAACACATTGCATCTGCTGCGCCGTGAGCTGGAGATTCGCAAAGGCGAAATACTGGAAAACCTACATTTCGCTTCGTTGGAGAAAGTCTTCATCGAAGAACGCATCTACAAGGACAAAGAATTTGAAGAGGCCCGCACCATGGACGCTGCTTGCGAACACATCGACCTCCGCCTCACCCCGTGGTATCCCAGCTTCATCCGTGAAGTGACCAAGGACGACATCCTAAGATTAATGGAAATCAAGATGGCCCGCATCTTGAAGTTCAACTCTGACAAAGCCGAAGAACAGATAGTCCGCATGAAAGCCGAAGTGGAGGAAATCAACCGCCACTTGGACAACATCGTAGAGTACACGGCCGACTGGTTCCGGATGCTCAAGGAGAAGTACGGACGCAACTTCCCCCGTCATACCGAGATACGCAGTTTCGATACCATTGACTCCACCAAAGTTATCGAAGCTAACGAAAAACTCTATATCAACCGGGAAGAAGGCTTCATCGGAACCGGTCTGAAGAAAGACGAGTTCATAGCCAACTGCTCGAACATTGATGATGTGATCCTCTTCTACCGCGACGGACGTTACCTCATCACCCCCGTGGCCGACAAAAAGTTTGTAGGCAAAAACGTCATCTACGTCAATGTCTTCAAAAAAAATGATAAACGTACTATATATAATGTGGTATATCGGGACGGGAAAGACGGAACGTGCTACATCAAGCGTTTCGCGGTGACCAACGTAATCCGCGACCGCGAGTATGACGTTACCCAAGGCACACCTGACTCACGCATCATGTACTTCAGTGCCAATCCAAACGGAGAGGCGGAAGTCATTAAAGTGACCTTGAAGCCCAACCCCAAGATACGCAAAATCATCTTCGAGGAGGACTTCAGCCAATTGGCCATCAAAGGCAGGCAGGCGATAGGAAACATCCTGACCCGCAACCCCGTACACAAGATCACGCTGAAGCAGCGGGGCGCCTCCACGCTTGGAGGACGTAAAGTGTGGTTCGACCGGGACGTATTACGTCTCAATTATGACGGCCGGGGCGAATATTTGGGCGAGTTCCAAACCAACGACCGCATCCTGGTGGTGCTGAACAACGGCGACTATTACACCACCGGCTTCGACCCGAGCAACCACTACGAGGCCGACATCCGCGTCATGGAAAAATTTGATCCGCACAAAGTCTGGACGGCCGTGCTTTATGACGCCGACCAGCAGAACTATCCCTACATCAAGCGTTTTTGCTTCGAGTTGACCGCCCGAAAGCAGAATTACTTGGGAGAGAACAAGAAGAGCCAGCTCATCCTGCTGACCGATGAACCTTATCCTCGTTTAGAAGTCGTATTTGGCGGTCACGACAGCTTCCGCGAACCTTTAATAGTGGACGCGGAAGAGTTTATTGCCGTCAAGGGTTTCAAGGCCAAAGGCAAACGGCTGACCAACTACACGATAGACACTATCAACGAACTGGAGCCTACACGCCAACCAGAGCCAGCTCCCATTCCGGAAGAACCGGAAGAAGAACCGGAGAACCTGGATCCAGACCGCGACAAGAGCGAAAGTGACATCTTGGATGAATTGACCGGACAGATGAAACTGTTTTGAATGAAGAATGACAAATGAAGAATAAAATATTGGGAATATGGGCTGCCGTATGGCTATGGGTTCTGCCTCTACATGCACAACTCCAATTGCCAGACTCTGCCCGTCAGACACACTTTGTCACCCGTACCACGATGTACGGCGTAGGAGCGGCCAACATGTACGACACGTACCTTTCTCCCCAGGAATACAAGGGGGTGGAGATCCGTGTGGCACGCGAAAGCATGCGCATGACCCGATGGGCGGACGGCAACCTATCACTCCAGAACTTCCTGCAAGGCTATGTAAACTATACGCACAATCGTGTAGACAACAACAACATGCTGGCCGCACAAGTCAACTGGAACTACGGCCTGCACTACCACTTTCCCCTGACTGAAAACTTCCGTCTGCTGGCCGGCGGACTGGCGGATTTAAACGGGGGCTTCCTCTACAACCTGCGCAACGGCAACAACCCGGCTTCAGCACGGGCTTACCTCAATATAGACGCTTCCGTGATGGCCGTATGGGATGTAAAAATCAAACATTATCCTGTCCGGCTGCGCTACCAGTTGAACTTGCCGGTGATGGGCGTGATGTTTTCTCCCCATTACGGACAATCGTATTACGAAATCTTCTCTCTGGGTAATGCCGCAGGAGTCGTGAAATTCACTTCCTTGCACAACCAGCCCTCCCTGCGCCAGATGCTGACCGCCGACCTGCCTGTAGGACGGCTGAAAATGCGTTTGGCCTACCTATGGGACGCCCAACAGTCGAAAGTGAACGACCTGCGCACCCACGCCTATTCACACGTATTCATGGTAGGATTCGTAAAAGAATTCTATTTGCTGAAAAAACCACGGAAATAAAAACCAACCCCGCATGAACGACATGAGACCTATCCTGTTTTTTACTTTATGTTTCTCCTTGCTACTCGCCTCCTGCATCCGCGAGGAAGAGTTCGACAATACACCACAAGGCAATTTTGAGGCTCTGTGGAAAATCATTGACGAGCAATACTGTTACCTGGATTACAAGCAGATAAATTGGGACGCCATCCACGACCAATATCAGCCACTCATTACACCGGACATGAGCAGCGACGGCCTGTTCGAAGTGCTGGGTGACATGCTGGCCGAACTGAAGGACGGACACGTAAACCTTTATTCGGCCTCCAACACCGCCCGCTATTGGGACTGGTACCTGGACTATCCGCGCAACTACGACGAAAGCCTCGTCGAACAATACCTGGGGCGAGACTATCGCATTTCTGGCGGACTAAAATATACGATTCTGGAAGATAATGTGGGCTACATTTCTTATACATCCTTCTCCGATGGCATAGGCGAGGGCAATCTGGACGAAACACTCTCCTACCTCATGGCCTGCAACGGTCTCATCATCGACGTGCGCAACAATGGGGGAGGCAACCTGACCTACTCCACCCGCATGGCCGCCCGTTTCACCAATGAGACCGTCCTGACGGGATACATCCAGCACAAGACAGGGCCGGGACACAGCGATTTTTCCGACCCCGAACCCATCTACTTAGAACCGTCCTCCAACCTGCGCTGGCAGAAACCTGTCATTGTGCTGGCCAACCGCCATTCCTACAGTGCCACCAACGACTTCGTCAACGCCATGCGCTACCTGCCCTTAGTCACCATCGTAGGCGACAGCACAGGAGGAGGTGCCGGCCTCCCCTTTACCTCCGAACTTCCCAACGGATGGACCGTCCGCTTCTCCGCCAGCCCGCACTTAGACGCCGACATGCAGCACATCGAATTTGGCATAGCGCCCGACGTGGAGGTGGACATGACCGAGGAAGATGAAGCCCAAGGCTTGGATACCATCATCGAAACCGCACGCCGCCTGCTGCGGATTACCTCCTAAGGCTCATAGGGCTATTTGCCACGCAATGCCTTATCGGCTCCCACATCGATTCCTTGCCAGGCTTTTGCGTTGGTCCATGGCTCATCGGGGGCGGTCCAGAAGGAATGGCCGGCCGGAAGACCCAAGGGGAGAAACGCGGCCATGCACTCGTGTAACCATACAATGCCCAAGCCTGTCCTCTGGCCCATGCCGATGCGTCCGAATAGCCTTGATGTGTCCCCCGGAAGTGGGGTTGGCCGGTCAGCGTATCGTACGACACCACGTGGTAGTAACTGTTGTCCGGACGGAAGTGGTGACGCATCATGGTCTGCGCATGGATGTTGGCTATCTGTAGTAAAGTTGAGTCATTCGTCTGTTTGCCCATGAACTCCAGAAACTCCAGGTTCATCATGTTGTCAATAATGACGGGATATTGCCATTGGGCACGGGTGTTCCATGACTTAATCACCTGAGTCCGTTCGTCGTAACGTGTGGCCAGCGAACTTGGCGACCGATAATCCTCGTTGCACCATTTGCTCCATGGACAACTTGGCGACCGATAATCCTCGTTGCACCATTTGCTCCATGGACTCTTCCTGTCCATAGCTGCTAATGGACAGCAACCATAAAGCTGCTGCCCATAAAATCCGTTTTTTCATATTGGTTATGATGCTTACTGAAACAATGTTTCCAGAAACTCGATTTCCACGATGCGCAATTCGTTGTTGGTCTTGTCGCCGTCTTTAGCCTTGAGGAGGTCGAGTTCACCCGCTTGAGCGGCAGCCACCTCGACGATTTGTCCGAAGGCATCCTCATCGTGCGCAGCGCCTTTCAAGCGGATGGTGATGCGGTCGGAGAGTACCGGACGGTCAATCTGTAGATGTACATAGCCCAGGCTGCGTTCCGTATTGCCACTCCATACTAAGGTGTCGCCCGCGTAAACCTCCAGCGGGTAGGAACGCCGCCGCCATCCGGTCAGCTTGATGCAGATGTCGTCAATGAGGGCGCGACGCTCCAGTTTGTAGGTTATCCAGCCGGTCGACAGGCGTCCGTCATTTTTCCATTCACTCAGTTCGTTGTCATCATAGCTCTTCGCCGCATCGGCTTGGTTGGTTCCTGCCCACACGCTGTCCACCTTTACGTCCACTTTGCTATCTTGGTAAGAAGGTGTCAATGGGGTTTCGCCTCGGTCGAAGCGGCTGGGGAGATCTGCTGCGGGGTCAAATGTGGTTAGTCCGTCTTTTACTTCTACAGGTTGTGTCTCCCACTTGACTTGCTCCGTGCCCAACCCCTTGGCTCCGGCCGTCAGTGTCACCGTACCTGCCACGTCGGTCGAGCGGACCAGTACGCGGGTGATGCCGCATTCCACCGGCAGTGCCGTGGCTCCTACATAGTTGTCTTTACCTTGGGCGACACCTCCGCGCCATTCGGCCGGACCTTGCAATGTGAATTGGATCATGTCATTGGCCAAGGGGCAGCGTTGTCCTTTGGCATCTACCACTTCCACCTGAATCAGGGCGATGTCGCTTCCATCAGCATATACTCCTTTCGGCCCGTGCATCAGCGTCATTTTCAAGTGTGCCGGTTCGCCTGCCGTACGGATAGCGTCACGACTCACTTCCTTTCCGGTTTCATCGTAAGAGATGGCTTCTATCACGCCTTTTTCATAGCGGATGCTATCGAACGTGTAGAGAAACCGATAGTCCTGTTTGCCGAAGCCCTGGCTCTTGCCATTAATCCGAAGCTCTACGCGGTGGCCTGCCGACACCACATAGACCGGTTTCACGGTTCCTTCCGGATAATTCCAATGGCCGATGAGGTGGGTGTGCTGCCTTTCTACATCCACCCAACCGTCCCACATCACTTGGTGGGCATAAAATCCATCCTTGGGGATACGCAAGGGGTCGACTACACCGCTCCGGCGGTAATTCTCCGCTCCTCGTCCATGCGTCTGTGTGTCCGAGAAGATGATTTTGGCACCGCCTGAGTTGACACGTCTTCCCGCACCCGGACGTTCCCGCCACAGGTCGTACCAGCGACGCACGAATTCGATGGTCAGTTGGTCTTGGTTCTGGTTGTAAGCACTGGCATCCTGGTTCTTATACAAAGGACCATCACCCTGCTTATGGTAAGGATAGCTGTACTCATCCCAATATTTGCGCAAGCCTTCGTCGCGGCAATATTCCGTCTGAATCATCGGATGGTGCTCGCTCTTGTTGACATAAAGCATTTCGCCCCCGTACTCCGCCTCGCGAATGTCCAGCATCTCACGCGAACCGATGGCTCGTCCGCCATGAGGGTCGTAGGCGTCGCG
Organism: uncultured Bacteroides sp.; assembly: GCA_949289345.1. Classification (GTDB taxonomy): domain Bacteria; phylum Bacteroidota; class Bacteroidia; order Bacteroidales; family Bacteroidaceae; genus Bacteroides. The sequence goes on along the minus strand of CASENS010000052.1, from coordinate 133,160 downwards.
GATGGCCCGCATTTCCAGCATGTGCTCCCGACTGATGCTTTCATTGCCACACTCCCAAAAGATGACGCTGGGGTTGTTGCGGTAGTAGATGATGACATCACGCATCAGCTCCTTACGTTGCTCCCAGCGACGGTCGTTCACATCACGTTCGGCATCTCCTGCGGGAAGCATCTGCATCACGCCCACGCGGTCGCACGATGCCACATCCTGTCTCCATGGGGCCACGTGCATCCAGCGGAAGAGGTTAGCGCTATGGTCTATCATCAGGCCGTTGCTGTAGTCACTCATCCAAGGTGGCACGCTCATGCCCACACCCGGCCATTCGTTACTGGAGCGTTGGGCATAACCTTTCAGTTGGATGACCCGGTCGTTGAGCCATACCTTGCCTTCACCAAAACGGGTCTTGCGGAAACCGGTGGTGGTGGTCACTTCATCCACTACCCGGCCATCTACCTGCAATCGGGTCTTTACCTTATATAAATAGCCGTAGCCCCAACTCCAGAAATGCAGGTCTTTCACGAGCGATGATGCCTTCAGCGTGAAAGTCTCACCGGGAGCGAGTGTCGCTTTCTCGCCTTCGAAGAGGGAAACCTGTCGGTCTTCATAGTCCAACACTTCCACCGTGTAGCCCACTTCCACCGGACGCTTCCGTTCGTTGCGCACTTCCGATTCGGCATGTATGACTGCTTCGCGGCTCTTCACCCGGATGTCCGTGGCATAGACATATACGCCTGTGGTGCGCAGGTTGCTATAGAGCGGAAGGGTCTGGTAGACCTTGTCGGTGACGTGCAGCCACACGTTCTTGGGGATGCCTCCGTAGTTGGCGTTGAAGTTCCGGTCGTTCCATTGGAAGCCGCTTCCCGTTGCCCGTTCCTTGTAACGCCAGTTGTTGTCCACACGTACCGCCAGCACGTTCTCTCCATTGAACTTCACATAGGGTGTCAGGTCGAAGCCCACGGCCATCACCCCATTCTCGTGCAAGCCGATGTGCTTGCCGTTCAAGTAGAAATCGGCTCCCTGGCGCACGCCTTCGAACTCGATGAATACCTTTTTATTTCGAGCCGAAGCGGGCAGGCGGAAGTGCTTTCGATACCAGCCCACCGTGTCGGTCATCTCTCTGATGGACACTTTGAACGCCTCGTCTTCATTGAAGGCGTGAGGAAGGGAGATTTTCTCCCAACCGCTGTCGTCATACTTCGGTTGTTCGGCTCCGGGAAAATCCCCCACCTGCAACAACCATCCGGGATTGAAATTGTACCTTTGCCGCCCGTCTGTTTCCTCTGCCGTAAGCATCACTGGACAAGCAAAAAGAAGCAGGCACAAGAGACCTGCAAAAAAACTCCATTGCTTCATGTTGTCAAATTTATACGTTAGTAATTAATAGTTATTTCACTTCCATACGGATTAAAATCGAACAGAGCCTTGTCGGCTTGCATCGTTACTTCAAGCGATTTTCCGTCTTGCCGGGCGGTGATGCGTTGATTACTCATGACGCACACCACCAAAGTCAGTGGTTCGTCAAAGAGTGTCTGATTTAGGTTCAAGACGGGAGTCACTATTCAGCCCTTATCCGTTTGTTCAGTCACTAATTGAATCGAGTCCCGTTCTTTCACATAAGCAGCTACTTCTACGAAAGTGGCCACCCAAATGCTGTCCTCGCGAGATTTTACATAATCCCAATGCTTCCACAGGCGGGAAGGATCTCCGAAAGCATCGTAACCGTATGTCAATCCGTGCGTCATGCCCACGCCCCAGTCCTTGTTTTTTAGCAAAGCGTCAGCCCAGCGGTTTAAATCTTCCAATGAGCGCTTACTTCCTACCGACCATTGTGTCAGACGCGTACCCGTGCGTCCTTGCATCACATAACTTTTTCCCGGTTCGCTCTTATTATTGTTAGGATAGGCGAATGTACGTGAAGGGATGCCTACATGAGCTTTGATGGCACTGTCATTCTGTAGAATATCTTTTTTCAATTCTTCCAATGGAAAACGGGCAAAGTTGCGATGCGCCCAACCGTGATTGGCCACTTCGTGCCCGCGTTCGGCCATCTCTTTCAGTTGTCCCCAAGTGACACGGGTCGTATCTGTTATGGGCTTTCCGTTCTCATTTACTTTGGAACCGTTAATAAAGAAAGTACCCCGAAATCCTCGTTTCTCCAGTTCGGGAGCGGCCAATGTGTATTGTTCGGCCAGTCCGTCATCAAATGTATAACTGATGGCACATGCCTTATCACCCTTGTAACGGGCTACATAAACGAGAGAATCTGATTGCCCCCATGCGATACCTTGACCGATGAAAAAGGCCGCGATAAATCCAACTATCCGCTTCATACTATAAACAAACAAAAAATGATGCAGGCAAATATAAAGGATAGTCTTGATATAAACGAATGGAGACGGATGGTGAAATTGACCAATATCTGTATTTTTTGGTTGATAGCTGATTTTCAGCAACATAAATCGTTCTATCCTCTGGTTCGTATTATATTCCGATGGCTTTTCCTGTACGTCTCCATGTATCTTTCCAAAAGATTCCGTACTTTTGTCCGAGGTAAATTGTTAATTCGAACATCCATTTTACTATGATGAAACGTCGTTTCCTCTGGATACTTTTATGGACCATGTGTCTCCTGTCCGCTTATGCCAATCGGGCGGAAGTACGTACGCAAACCTTGAAGACCACGGATGGCTTGCCGAGCAACATCGTGCGGGCCATTTTGCAAGACTCGCAAGGCTTCCTTTGGTTTGGCACCATGAACGGGTTGAGCCGTTATGACGGACACACATTCCGTAATTTCTATGCCGCAGCACCCGGTAACGGGCAACCGGGTCTTATTGATAACCGCATCAATGGGCTGACAGAAGACCACGATGGCTTTTTGTGGATTAGTACTGCACAAAGACACTACAGCTGTTATGATCTTCAGCGGGATCGTTTTGTAGACATATCCGGAGGACGAACCATGGAACCTGAATACTCGCGCATTCACCTCATGAAGAATGGGGATGTCTGGTTATGGCATCCGGCAAGAGGCTTGAAGCGGGTGACGCACTCGGCGAACCGTACGCTTACCACTACATTGTACAACCGGGCAGAAGGCAATCTCCCGGATGACAATATACGGTTTGTCCATGAAGATACGCTCGGCCGTACCTTGTGGATAGGGACTGCGCATGGATTGGCAGCCGTCCGACAGGACCGTGCAGTGAATGTGGATACGTTGAATGACTTTCTGGCGGCTGGCATCTATAAACAGGAAAACTATTTTCTTACAGCCAAGGGACATCTTCTGAAATACGCTCCGGAGGATGGTCTGCAACAGGTTGCCGACTTCCAGGAGCTTTTTAAAAACAATCAGTTGACCGGGCATTTCATTCTTTCCGGCCAATGGGTGTTCTTGACTGCCAAAGGTTGTTATGGCTATCATTTTTCCGATAAAAAGATTCTTCCGGATGAACGTTTTCCTCAGCAGGGAGGTATTGTGCAGTTTGATAATCATGGACATCCTTGGATATACAACCATACGGGACGCATTTACCATATTCATCCCCATACGGGGCGAGCCAAAGCACTCGATTTGCTTCCCGCCGAACGGTTGACGTACATTGACCGGAAACGTTATCGCATTGTCCGCGACGGGCAGGGACTTATCTGGATAGCGACTTATGGTAATGGCTTGTTTGCTTATGACGAAACTAATGAACAGCTCCAACACTTCACGACCGGTACTGATAAGGACAGTCCTCTCAGTTCCGATTATCTTCTCTACTTAAAAGCAGACCGGGCTGGAGGCATTTGGGTCAGCATGGAACATGCCGGTTTGTTGCGCCTTAATCTGTTATCAGAGAATGTCAAGCGTATACTTCCCGAAGGCTCTGACAATTTTGACCGGGGCAACATGGTACGTATGGTGCAAGGAAGTGAAAACGGAAGCATACGTATGGGAACCAATAATGGCCAAGTATACGATTATAATCCGGCGAATGATACTTTTTTGCCCCGGAAAGCTTATCCGGCCAACGTTTATGCTACAGTCGCAGACAGTACGGGCAGGGTATGGATCGGTACTCGGGGCGAAGGTCTGAAGATGGGTGACACCTGGTATAAGAACCGACCTTCGGACACGGCTTCACTATCTCATAATACGGTTTTTTCTCTCTGCCGTGACCGGAAAGGCCGTATCTGGATAGGAACTTTGGGCGGTGGTCTGAATTTGGCGCAACGTACGGCGGAAGGAGAATACACTTTTCGCCGGTTTGTCTGGCCAAGTTTCGGAAAGAACCAAGTACGTGTCATTCAAGAAGATACTGCCGGAAGGCTTTGGCTCGGCACCAGTAGCGGCCTTTATGTGTTCCATCCGGATTCGCTGATTAGTGGTCAGGAAAGCAAGTGGTTCAGCCATGACAACGGCGGATTCTGCTCCAATGAAATCCGATGCCTTTATGCTGACGAAGAAGGAAAAATGTGGGCGGGTACTTCCGGAGCCGGAGCGGTGCTTTGCCAACTGAGTCCTGACGGAAAGCAACTGAATTACGCATCTTTCTCCACGCAAGACGGGTTGGTTCATGACAATGTGCAATCCATTTTAAAGGATGAGCAAGGCAAATTATGGATTGCTACGGAATATGGCATGTCCCGGCTGGATCCGCAAACCCGTTCGTCCAAGAACTATTTCTTTTCCACCTATACGCTGGGGGATTCTTATAGCGAAAACACGGCGTACCGGGATGAGGAGGGGCGATTATATTTCGGTACGGATTACGGTTTGACCCTTATCGACCCGGCTTTATTGCCGGCGGATACTTTAGGAGCACCCATTGTTTTTACTAACCTGTATGTAAATGGCAATCGGGTAACACCTGCCACCGAAGATTCACCGTTGGAAGTCGCCTTGGCTTACGCTGACAAAATTGTTTTGAAGCATTACCAGAATTCGATTCAGCTCGATTTCTCTGTTTTCGATTATGACCATAGCGGACAAGCGAAGTACCAATACCGGCTCGAAGGGTACGAAAAAGATTGGAATGTACCTTCGGAAACGAGTTCAGTCTCCTACAAGTATTTGCCTCCGGGTTCTTATACGCTACAGGTGAAAAGCCTGGCTCCGCTCAAGCATGAACAAGAAGCCACGCTCGATATCGTCATTACCCCGCCTTGGTGGAAGAGCCGTATGGCTGTTTTTTGCTACCTGCTGTTGCTGGTATTGGCGGGTTGGGTAGCCTATCGCATTATGGCCAATTTCAACCGCATGCGTAACCGTATCGAGGTGGAACGGCAATTGACGGAATATAAGCTGGTCTTCTTCACCAACGTTTCTCATGAGTTCCGCACTCCCTTGACATTGATACAAGGAGCCTTGGAGCACATGGTCAGTCTGAAAAACATTCCGGTGGAAATGCAAAGTCCCTTGCGTACGCTGGAGCGTAGCACCCAACGGATGTTGCGTCTTGTCAACCAATTGCTGACTTTCCGTAAAGCGCAGAAAGGCAAGTTAAGCGTGGCTTTGCAAAAAGCGGATGTGATAGCCTTCCTTTACGATATTTATTTGAGTTTCGGCGATGTGGCGGAACAGAAGCGCATGGATTATCAATTCCATGCTTCCTTGCCGTCCTATATCATGTATATAGATAAAGACCATTTGGATAAAATCGCTTATAATCTGTTGTCCAACGCGTTCAAGTATACCCCGGCCGGCGGAACGGTGGCTTGTACGGTGACGGTGGAAGAAGCAGGGAAGCAGCTGCGTTTTCAGGTAAGTGACAATGGTATAGGTGTTCCTCCGGAAAAGCGGCCGGAACTTTTCAAACGTTTCATGTCCAATCACATTACGGGCGACAGTATCGGTGTGGGCTTGCATCTGACACACGAATTGGTCACTTTGCTGCAAGGAACCATTGTTTATGAAGAACGTCCGGGTGGAGGTTCTCTGTTTACGGTCAACTTGCCCATACGGATTCCGACTCCGGAGGAACAAGCCAAGGAAGCAGGTAAGGAACTTCCAGACTTGAAGGAAGAAAGAAACGGAGCGGTTCGTTCCGCCCAACAGGTATCCAATGAGGTCGTTGTATCTTCCTCCCACAAAATACTTATTATTGAGGACGATGCGGACGTGCGTCGTTTCTTGCAGGAAGAAATCGGTCGGTATTTCCAGGTAGAAACAGCGGAAGATGGCCTAAGCGGGCAGGCTAAAGCCACGACGTATGAGCCCGACTTGATTGTCTGTGACGTGATGATGCCCGGTCGGGACGGTTTTGAAGTGACACGCCAATTGAAGCAGGATTTTGCGACCAGCCATATTCCCGTCATTCTGCTTACAGCCCTCAGTTCCATCGAACAGCAGACCCAAGGCATTGAGGCTGGTGCCGATGCGTATATTTCCAAGCCCTTCAGCCTGAAGTTTTTGTTGGCACGCATCACCCGTCTGATAGAAGGGCGGGAGAAACTGCGCGCCAAATATGCCAGCCAACCGGGCATCGCTCCGGCAACTGTTTATACTACGGCCTCTGACCGGGGCTTTGCCGAACGCATGAGTCTTGTGTTGGAAGCCAACCTGTCGCGTTCTGACTTCTCTATGGATGATTTTGCCGCACAAATGAAGATGAGTCGTACGGCGTTTTACAAGAAACTGAAAGGGTTAACGGGCTACAGTCCGGTGGAATACCTCCGTCTGATGCGTATGAAGAAGGGGGCTGAACTGCTCCTTACGTCAGAAGAGAATCTGAATGTGGCCGAAGTGGCTTATCGCGTCGGGCTGAACGATCCGTTCTACTTCAGCAAGTGCTTCAAGGCGCAATTCGGCGTATCACCGTCGGCGTACCAGAAGAATGGAGGGCGGGGACAGGAAACGGAACCATAGTTTCTCTCTTTTATTGAGATTATTGGCCAATGTAGCTATGACTTGTAAGTTTTCAGAAATTATACGTATCTTCGTGTTCTCAAAAGATTTTTTATGATAGGCAGTATTATAGGAGATATTGTAGGAAGCGTTTATGAATTCGACAATATCAAGACAAAAGAGTTTCCATTGTTTCAGAGCGGACAATCATATACAGATGACAGCATATTGACACTCGCTACGGCCGACTGGCTGATGAATGGAGGCGCATGTGGAAGCTATTATTTGAGATATGCGTTGGAAAATCCGCATCCGATGGGAAGTTACGGAACCGGATTTATACAATGGGTCCACCTTGCCAACCGTGGCATTGTAAAGCCTTACAATAGTTGTGGCAATGGAAGCGCCATGCGCGTAGGTCCTGTAGGTTGGGCATGCTCTTCAAAAGAAGAAGTGTTGCAGAAAGCCAAGGAGTCCGCAGAATGCACTCATAATCATCCGGAAGGCATCAAGGGGGCGCAAGCCACGGCTCTTTGTATCTTTATGGCACGCAGAGGCGATGAGAAAGATGCTGTTCGTGATGTCATTTCGCGTGAAATGGGCTACAATCTTAGCATGTCGGTGGACGAAATCCGCAACCGTTACTCATGGAGCGGCTTGGATGGGGCAGGTGATGGCGCCACTTGCCAAGGCAGTGTCCCGCAGGCTATCGTATGCGCACTCGAAGCGAACAGTTTGGAAGACGCCATCCGTAACGCTGTATCCATCGGAGGCGATTCTGATACGATTGCCTGCATAGCCGGAAGTATCGCCGAAGCATTGTATGGCGTTCCACAATCTATCCGCAATCAAGCGTTATCCTATCTTCCAGAAAAATTCAAGATGGTGATGACGCGTTTTGAAGAACAATTCGGGATGTCACTTATTTCCTAACTAAGAATAAAATCATCGTTATAAATAAGGCTCATCCGGTAAATACGTAGTTATGACTACAGGGACGTGTGAGGAAGCGTTTGCCAGCATGTCATGATTAATAAATTCAAACAAGCTGATTTTAAGAGTAAAAAATATATATAAAAGAATGATTGTCCTTATAGACGCGGCTTTTCAGGTTACTAACCTAAAGGGGTTATGTTTCTAACATAGGAGGGGAATGTTAGAAACATTCACCCCTTAGGTTTCTAACATTCCCGAACGCCCGCAAGAAGCACTTCCGGCGAGCTTTGCGGAAATCAAATCCGCAAAAGTTACAAATAGAGACAGGAATTGCAGTTTTCCCATCCATTTTTTGTAAAGAATAACACCGGCCTAATAATATCATCAGGCATAAAATGGAGGATTAATCCTTGTCTTCAACCTATGCATTTGTCGGATGTCCGTTGGCGGAAGTATCTGCCACTACGCCTTCTACGGTGTAGCCATTCGATGCTTGTTGGGGTGTCATGCGCTTAAGGCAATCATGGCTGCCGCAATAAAGCCTATTGTTTTCAATTGGCAATTTATCATTTGCAGTTCATAATAAAATGAGACTTATCGCGTTATTTCTTCTTCGGATAGTCTATCGTATAATGCAGCCCCCGGCTCTCCTTCCGCTCCATGGCCTGCTTCGTAATGAGATAGCCCACGTTAATCATGTTGCGGAGCTCGCACAGTTCGCGCGTGGCCTTGCAACGCTTGAAGAGGCGTTCGGTCTCTTCGTAGAGGATGTCCAAGCGGTTCCAGGCACGGGTCAGGCGGACATTGCTGCGCACGATGCCTACATAGGCTTCCATAATCTGGTTCACTTCCTTCATGCTCTGAGTGATGAGCACGCGCTCTTCGTTGCTGATGGTACCTTCGTCATTCCATTCGGGGATGTCTTCGTTGAAGTCATAACGCTCCAACACACTCAAGGCATGTTTGGCCGCTGCATCGGCATAGACAACGGCTTCAATCAATGAATTAGATGCCAGACGGTTGCCTCCGTGCAGGCCTGTGCACGAACATTCGCCGATGGCATACAGACGACGAATGCTACTCTGCCCGTCGAGGTCGACCTTGATGCCTCCGCACAGATAATGGGCGGCAGGCGCTACGGGGATGTAATCCTTCGTGATGTCAATACCGATGGAGAGGCATTTCTGGTAGATATTCGGGAAGTGGCGTTTTGTTTCCTCCGGGTCTTTGTGCGTCACATCCAGATAGACATGATCCTCGCCACGGAGTTTCATCTCGTTATCGATGGCTCGTGCCACGATGTCACGCGGAGCCAAAGACAGGCGCGGGTCGTACTTCTGCATGAATTCCTTTCCGTCCAGGGTGCGGAGCACGCCTCCGTAGCCTCGCATGGCTTCCGTTATGAGGAACGAAGGCCGGTCGCCCGGATGATAAAGTGCTGTAGGATGGAACTGGATGAACTCCATGTCCTTCACCACTCCTTTGGCACGGTACACCATGGCAATGCCGTCGCCCGTAGCTACCAGCGGATTGGTGGTATGGCGATAGACAGCTTCGCATCCTCCTGTGGCCATAACCGTGACCTTGCTAAGGAAAGTGTCAACCTCGCCCGTGGCCTCGTTCAGCACGTAGGCTCCATAGCACTTGATGCCCGGCGTGTAGCGGGTGACAATGATGCCCAAATGATGTTGGGTGATGATTTCCACCGCGTAGAAGTTGGTGAATATAGTGATGTTGGGATGTTGTTTTACAGCTTCGATGAGGCTGGTCTGTATCTCGGCTCCCGTGTTGTCCTTATGGTGCAGGATGCGGAACTCCGAATGTCCGCCTTCACGATGCAAGTCGAACTCCCCGTTCTCTTTCTTATCAAAATTCACTCCCCATTTGATAAGCTCCCGGATTTGAGCCGGTGCATTGCGCACAACTTTTTCCACCGCCGCACGGTCGCTTATCCAGTCACCCGCTATCATGGTGTCTTCAATATGTTTCTCGAAGTTGTCCACGGCCAAGTTGGTCACCGAAGCGATACCTCCCTGTGCAAAATACGTGTTGGCCTCTTCCATACCAGCCTTACAAATAAGGGCTACCGTACCCTTTTCCGCCACTTTAAGGGCGAAGCTCATACCGGCTATCCCTGAGCCGATGACGAGGAAATCGAACTTTCTTACCATAAATAAGTATATTAGCTGAATGCAAAACTACAAAATAACTTCATAGCTTGTGCGTCTTACCACTGAAAATCCATATCTTTACGCCAAAAAAGAAGCATTATGGACAGAACTTTCCAAGCCCGCGTCACCGTAGGGCACTATTTTGCCTTATTATTAGGTACTTTCATGGCAGGTTATGGCTTGTGGAATAAAGAGTGGCCCATTGCCTTGGTGTTCATGCTCTTGCTGGTGTTCATCATCGAACAACTCATTCATTCGGCTTACACCATACGTGCCGAAGGCGAGTTGGTAGTTCACCGGGGCCGTTTCCACAAGGTGAGGCATATCCCGTTGCAGGATATTTCTTTGGCGGAACGCGTGACAGCGCCCCTTTTAGGCACCCTCTTTGTTTCGCATTACGTGTTGGTGCATTACACGAACGGAAAAACACTTGCCTTGCTTCCCGCCAATGAGGAAGAGTTTCTAAAGACGCTGGCGAAGCGGGGGTGCAAGATAGGGATAAGTGCTGATCAAAGAGCTTCATAAACAACTTCGCTATGCAGGCTATAAGGCTCCGTTTTTGTAATCTTTCCTTTTATAGTCTGTAAAGTCCCTGTATAGACACCTTCAATATCAAGCAAATAAGTTGCAATAATCTTTTGGAAAATTATTGTGCCGGTACAAGTCAGTTTTGTATCAGGGTGTAGAGTGGTTCCTTCTTTAATAGAAACATTAGGAGTTCTTTGCACCGTTTCATTTAAATAGGGTATATATCCGGCATCGTTCGCATAAGGTTCACCACTGGGTACAAAAATATCTTTCACCATTATCGTGTCGCCCTCTGTTCTCCAAGTAAAAGCATTAGGATCATCACTACTAAAGGTTGTTTCTAAGTAAAAACCATCATAAGGTCTCCATTCAACATATCGGCTTTGATTACCTTGGTTAACATAAACCACCGTATCAAGTTCCTGCTCAAACATACTTTCTCCATCCCCTTCTTCAAAAACATATTCGATGTTTTTCACCACAAAGGGTTCATCGACAATGGTTTCTTCTTCGCTTTGACAAGAAACGAAACTTGTGCATAGCCAAGCGATTGTGCACAGAGAAACACACAGACGGTGCTTAAGATTTCTTTTCATAGCCATTCTTTTGCTGTTTGGGACAAATGTACGGATTATATTTGAATATCTCAAGAGCTGATTTCATTTTTGAAATAAAACTGGCAGGCTCGTGAAATATTTCTCCCCGACCTGCCAGTTATTTTTTCTCCGTGAGAAAGGAATGTCAAGCGTCAACTGTCAGCCTGCATTTCTTCCTGTTTATTTCTTCAGGATTTACGTCCTGCCGCAAACCATTTCCACACCAGTGCACTACAAGCGGCACCCACAAAAGGAGCCACGATGAAAAGCCAAAGTTGGGAAAGAGCTTGCCCGCCTTCCAACAGAGCCGGACCGATGCTACGTGCCGGATTGACCGATGTGCCCGTGATAGGAATACAAACGATGTGAATCAGCACCAGCGTCAAACCGATGGCAAGGCCCGCCAGATTGCCTGCTCCTCCTTTCTCGGCCGTAGCGGCAAGAGCCACCCATACGAAAATGAACGTAAACACAGCCTCAGCAATGAAGGCCTGTGCCGTCTCGCCAGGGTCGAAAGTGTTGCTTCCTGTGGCCGTAGGGCCGTCAAAACCACCTGTCGTAGTAAGCAAGGCTAAGATGAACGAGCCGATGATGGCACCGATGACTTGAAAAATCATGTACATTGAAGCATCCTTGCTGCTCATACGTCCCGACAGCCATACGCCCAGCGTAATGGCCGGATTGATATGGCATCCCGAAATACTCCCGATGGTATAGGCCATGGCCACTACAGACAAACCGAAAGCCAAAGCCACACCCAACGTTCCTACACCGGCGCCTACCGTATCGGCCACACTTCCCGCAAACACGGCGCTACCGCATCCCATTAACACAAGCACCATCGTGCCCAACATTTCTGCCAAATACTTTCTCATACGCTCTTTAGATTTTAAAAGATTGAACAATATGATTGATTAATTTTGTAACGTGTGCTAAAAGTAACAAATTTATCAATAGGTTGTGTTCAAAGGATGCGATTTAACATCAAAAAGGCGTAATTTTTAAATTTCCTCTCCTAATAACGTGGCCGCCGTAGCCCCCGTGACGCGTACTTGCACCAGTTCTCCCGGACGGTGCGTGCCACGGTCGAACACTACCACGCGGTTTTGCTCTGTCCGTCCAAAGAGCTGGTCACGGCTTCGTTTGCTGGTGCCTTCAGCCAAGACTTCGTACGTGCGGCCTATGCAGTGCGCGTTGGCTTCGGCAGAAAGCCGGTTTTGCAAAGCGATGATTTCCTCCAACCTCCGGATTTTCACCTCTTCGGGAATGTCGTCGGGCAGATGCTTGGAGGCGTAGGTGCCCGGACGCTCGGAATATTTGAACATGAAAGCCGAGTCATAAGCACACTCCTCCATGAGGCTGAGCGAAAGCTGATGGTCCTCCTCCGTCTCACCGGGGAAGCCGCAGAAGATGTCGGTGGAAAGACCGCAGTCGGGAATGATGCGACGGATGGCAGCCACGCGCTCCAAATACCACTCGCGGTCGTACTTGCGGTTCATCAACTTCAAGATGCGGCTGCTTCCGCTTTGCACAGGCAGGTGAATGTGCCGACAAACGTTGGGCTCTTCGGCTATGACGTGCAGGGTCTCGTCGCTCATGTCCTTGGGATGAGAGGTGGTGAAGCGGACGCGCATCTCCGGAGCGGCCTGCGCCACGGTGCGCAGCAGCATGGGGAAGGTCACCACTCCCCCATCGGGACGCTCAAAGCGATAGGAATTCACATTCTGTCCCAACAGAGTCACCTCCTTGTAGCCCTTTTCACGCAAGTCTTTCACCTCACGAAGAATGCTTTCCACATCCCGGCTCCGCTCACGCCCACGGGTGTAGGGAACGATGCAATAGGTGCAGAAATTGTTGCATCCGCGCATGATGGAGACGAAGCCCGATATGCGGTTGCCACAAACCCGTGAAGGGATTATGTCGCGATAGGTCTCCGTAGTGGACAGCTCTACATTGATGGCCTTCTCACCCGCCTCTACGGAAGCTATCAGGTCGGGCAGGGTGAGATAAGCGTCGGGGCCGGCCACCAAGTCTACGTGATGGTTCGTTATCAAGTCATTTTTCACCCGCTCGGCCATGCAGCCCAATACACCCACGATGAGGTGCGGACGCTTCTTGCGGAGCGAATGGAAAAACTCCAGCCGGTTGAGAATCTTCTGTTCGGCATTGTCGCGTACGGAGCACGTGTTGAGAAACACGGCATCGGCTTCGTCCAGCGTATCGGCCTGCGCATAGCCTGCCATCCGCATCACGGAGGCCACCACTTCGCTGTCCGCCACGTTCATCTGGCATCCGTACGTCTCTATAAAGAGTTTCTTCTCCTTGTCATGAGTCGCGGATTTTAAGTCCGCTTCCTTTCTTGTTTCCATTGTCAATGTTATTAAGAATATTCGGTTATTGGCCACAAAGATACAACGTTTGGCGTAAAACTCCGCACGCTTCCTCACAAAGCATTGCGTTGGCCGGGACAAAACTTAGCAAAGCCTTCGTCAAAGTTTCGCATTGATTGGAGGGATGAATAACTAATATGTGTTAAGAAATGAAACTTTCTTCTGCAAATATTTGGTTATATTAAAAAAACATTGCAAATTTGCTGGCGAAAGAAACATTAGATTTTTTCATAGTTAAGGTTTAGGTTAAAAAATAAGGGCTGCTGTGAAGCACCCCTTTTTTTATGCCTATATATGACCTATAATTCAGATTAATTGACTACCTTTGGCGGTTGAAATAATGATATATGCGCTGCACGGACATGGAAGACGTATTAAAAATTCTGCTTATATTAGGTTTTGTCATTTTCGGAGTGGTAAAGAAAGCCCGGAAGGAAGCGAAAAACGACGCCCCAACAGATGAGTGGGACACTCCTACTCCCCAACCGGAAAATCCGATGCCGGAGGCGTGGGGAAGCGGGGAAATACAGGTGGAAACTATCCCCAAAGCTCCCCAACCGGCAGCAAAGCCGAAAGCGGAAAATATTTTCCCGCCACGCCGCCATAAGGCTCCCGTGCAAGAAGGTGCCCGGACAACACGGGCCGCTTCACCTGTCCTAAACGAGAATCCGGATTCTTCCCCGTCGCCCGATGTCGATATCCATTCAGTAGAAGAAGTTCGGAGGGGCATCATCTGGTCGGAAATCTTAAAACGGAAGTATTAAATCATTAAAACAAATAAAGAAGACATGGCATTCAATCACATTTCGGCGGCCGAAGCCGCCAGCCTCATCAAACACGGCTACAACATCGGCCTAAGCGGATTTACTCCTGCGGGAACGGCCAAAGCCGTAACGGCCGAGCTGGCCAAAATAGCGGAAGCGGAACATGCCAAAGGAAATCCCTTCCAGGTAGGAATCTTCACGGGAGCCTCTACGGGCGAATCGTGCGACGGCGTACTGAGCCGTGCCAAAGCCATCCGCTATCGCGCGCCCTACACCACCAACCCGGACTTCCGCAAGGCGGTGAACAACGGCGAGATAGCCTACAATGACATCCACCTCTCACAAATGGCACAGGAAGTGCGCTACGGATTTATGGGCAAGGTGGACGTAGCCATCATCGAAGCATGTGAGGTGACAGACGACGGCAAAATTTATTTGACCGCCGCCGGAGGCATCGCTCCCACCATCGCCCGCCTGGCCGACAAAATCATCATCGAACTGAACGCGGCCCACAGCAAAGCCGCCATGGGACTGCACGATGTGTACGAACCGCTCGACCCGCCTTACCGCCGGGAAATACCCATCTACAAACCCAGCGACCGAATCGGAACTCCTTACATCCAGGCAGACCCCAAGAAGATTGTCGGCATCGTGGACACCAACTGGCCGGACGAGGCACGCGCTTTTGCCGCAGGCGACCCCCTGACGGATAAAATAGGACAGAATGTGGCGGACTTCTTAGTAGCTGACATGAAGCGGGGCATCATCCCACCCACGTTCCTCCCCCTGCAATCGGGCGTAGGCAACATCGCCAATGCCGTGCTCGGAGCTTTGGGACACAGCACAGCCATCCCCGCATTCGAAGTCTATACGGAGGTCATTCAGAATGCCGTTATCGGCTTAATCAGAGACGGACGCGTGAAGTTTGCTTCGGGCTGCTCGCTGACCGTGACCAACGATTGCCTCAACGAAGTTTACCGTGACATGGACTTCTTCCGCGACAAGCTGGTGCTCCGCCCATCGGAAATCTCCAACAGCCCGGAGATTGTGCGCCGCTTAGGAATCATCTCCATCAATACAGCCATCGAAGCAGACATCTACGGCAACGTGAACTCTACACACATCGGCGGAACGAAGATGATGAACGGCATCGGCGGCAGCGGCGACTTCACCCGCAACGCCTACATCTCCATCTTCACCTGCCCGTCCGTGGCCAAGGAAGGAAAAATCAGCGCCATCGTGCCCATGGTGTCACACGAAGACCACTCGGAGCATGACGTGAACATCATCGTCACCGAACAGGGTGTGGCCGACCTGCGTGGCAAGAGTCCCAAAGAGCGTGCGCAGACCATCATCGAGAACTGCGTACACCCGGACTACAAGCAAATCCTGTGGGATTACCTGAAACTGACCGACGGCAAGGCTCAAACGCCACACTGCATCCGCGCCGCCCTGGGCATGCATGCCGAACTGGCCAAGAGCGGAGACATGCGCAACGTGGACTGGGGACAGTATAAATAAGCTATATACACAGAAAGAGGGTGTGCCGGAATGTAAAGCAACCATCATTCCGGCACACCCTCTTATTGTCCGTCGCCTTACGCCAGCGGGTTATCCGTCTCGCCCTCGCCGGACTCGGTGCCACCGCCGGTGCCGGGAGTCTGGGTGCCTCCGCCCGCCTGCAGCAAGTAGTCGGCACGAGTGCGATAGCTTACGCCGTCCTTCGTCACGCCGCCGTCCTCGAACTCAATGCCGTCCCGGATGCGCTTGCGGAACTCCTTGTCGGGCACGAACACCGGGCGCACGTCATAGAACATCTCCTTGGGGTCGAAGTCCTCCACCGACGGGGAGCCTTTGCTCTTGAACGTCAGGCGGAAGTAGCCCAGGCCGGGCAGGTTCACCGTGTGTCCTTGCAGCAGCTGGTCGGGGATGAAGTCGGACAGCAGGTCCAGCGACGCCTCCATCTCGATGGGCGCGGTGGTGGTGTTCTTGGTGGCGGCGCGGGTCATCGCCTTGCCGCTCAGCGGTGCCGCGCTCTGCGGCGTGCCGTACCACTGCTTCTCGGAGTCGGGGTCGCGCGGGTCCTTGCTCTTCTGATACAAAGAATACTTAAAGGCCATTGTAACCTCCTTCTTTCTTAATGGTTCAACAATCGGGTTAATTATCTCAGTCGAAATTATCGGTCCGGGGCATCCGTCCCGTGAGGTTTTCAGGCCGCCCGAATCGAGGTCAAGACCTCGACGGTCTCGAGGACAAGACCTCGGCATGGTTGAGGACAAGACCTCAACATGGTCGAGGACAAGACCTCGATACGGCCGGGGAGAAGACCTCCATCGGCTCAAAGATAATCCGTTCTTTTGACATTCGCAAGAAGGAGGGGGGATTTTTTCTTATCGGGTGACGTCGGCCTGCGAGCGGGGTTCGCGGCGGGTGTCCCAGAGGTCGGCAATGTAGATGGTCTGCCTGGATTCGTCTATGTAGTAGATGAGCTTGAAGTACTTATGCACCACAAGGCTACGGTAGATATAACGACGTCCGGCAAGCAAAGGTTCCACCTTACCTATATAGGGCTGTGCCGTCAGTGTACGCAAGGATTGCAATATGCGTTCGTGAAGCTCCTCGGCAACACGTATTCCGAAGGCCTGTTCTCCGTAGGCATATACTTTATCTATCTGCCTGTCGGCGGCTTTCTGTACAATAAGTTTCATCACCAACGATATTTATTACGCATACGGTTATCAAACTCTTCAAGGCTATATCCTTGTTCCCCGGACTCCAGCTCGGCCTCAAATTCGTCAATGCGTGCATTCAGTTCCTCCATTGTGTAGGGAGTGAGGTGCTCTTTCTCCTCCGCCTTTACTGACTGATAGAGCTTGTCGGCCAGCCAGCGGCGGTTGTCCGTGCTGAGGGTCTGCGCCAGGTCCCATAGTTGGTTTACAGATAGATGCGTATTCATAATCGGGATGTGTTTAGGATTACGGAAGACAAAAGTAAGTATTTCCGTGGGATATGCCAAGCGGCGGGAGGATATTTTTTGAGGAGAGAGTACATGCGGGTTATATCCGCTCTTTATATAATAAGGTACGTTGTGACAGAATTGTTAAACAACTGGCATGAAGCAAACTTTTTAGCAGAAATCTATTGCGTATTCAAACAAAAAGCATACATTTGCCCCCGTTAAGAAACAATTTAGTTACAGAAAGATGAAACAAAGTCTGCATAAATATTGGCGTTGGCAACCGTTACAACTCACACAAAGTCGTAAGGGGAACAGTGCCATGTATCTATGCCGGACATAAAAAACGTTCATCCCCCAAGGGGATAAAAGGAATAGAAGCTACAAAAAGGCTCCGTCGCACCTGCGGCGGGGCCTTTTTTATTTACCATTTATCATTCATTTATCATTATACATAACATTATGAACGGTTATTACGGCGAATTCGGGGGCGCCTATATCCCCGAGATACTGCACCGATGTGTAAGCGAATTGGAGGAGGCATGCCGCACCATCGTGCCTGGCGAGGATTTTCGGCGTGAGTATGAAGACTTGTTGTGTCACTACGTAGGCCGGCCTTCCCCCTTGTATCATGCCAAACGGCTTTCGGAGAAGTACGGATGCAAGATTTATCTCAAGCGGGAGGACTTAAACCATACGGGGGCACACAAGATAAACAATGCCATCGGGCAGATGCTCCTGGCACGCCGCATGGGCAAGCGCCGCATCGTAGCGGAGACGGGAGCGGGACAACACGGTGTGGCTACGGCTACTGTCTGTGCCCTGGCAGGCATGGATTGCAAGGTGTTCATGGGCGAGACAGACATCAAGCGGCAACGGGTGAACGTTGAGAAAATGAAGATGTTGGGAGCGGAAGTGGTGCCTGTAACTTCGGGCAACGGCACACTGAAGGACGCCACGAGCGAAGCCATCCGCTACTGGTGCTGTCATCCGGAGGACACCTATTACCTGATAGGCTCCACCGTGGGGCCTCATCCTTATCCATGGTTGGTGGCACACCTGCAATCGGTCATCGGACGTGAAATAGCCACGCAACTGGCCGAATTGGAGGGCGACTTCCGGCCGGATTACCTGATAGCCTGCGTGGGCGGAGGAAGCAACGCCGCCGGCACCATCCTGCGTTTCATAGACGAACCACGGGTGAATATCATCCTGGCCGAAGCCGGAGGCAAAGGAGTAGAGACCGGACAAACGGCCGCCACCCTGGCATTGGGTCGGGTAGGCATTCTGCACGGCTCCCGCTCCTACGTCATACAGAATGAGGACGGGCAGGTCATAGAGCCTTACTCCATTTCGGCAGGGTTGGATTATCCCGGTGTAGGTCCGTTACACGCCCACTTGGTGACTACGGGTAGGGCAAAAGCCATCCCCATCAACGATGATGAGGCCTTACAGGCTGCCTACGAACTGACCCAGCTGGAAGGTATCATCCCTGCACTGGAGAGCGCGCATGCCTTGGCTGTATTGCCCCGACTAAAGACAAAGCCCGACGATATTGTCGTGGTGACCGTATCGGGGCGGGGGGACAAAGACATGGATACCTATCTGGATTTATTTACGATTTAACGATTTACGATTTGTTATTTATCATTAATCATTCATTCTCACCATAATTATATATATTATGTACACATTCAGGACCCAAATCCAAACTTTGGCGGGCGATATCCATACGCCTGTAACTACTTACTTGAAGCTGCGCGACCTCTTCCCGCAAAGTGCCCTGATGGAGAGCGCGGACCGACAAGAGCCGGAAGGCGGACGCTCGTTCATCGGCCTGTGTCCGATAGCCTCCATTGCGGTCAGCCATGGCACAGTCGTCACCCGGATGCCCGATGGTGTCCGCACAGAGGCTCCTTTGCCAACCGGACACGAAGGAATGGCTTGCGCTTTACGAGACTTTCTTGACCGCTTCCGCGTGGAGGGGGAAGGGAGCCGTTATTGCGGACTCTACGGCTACACCTCATTCAACGCCGTACGTTATCTCGAAAACATTCCCGTCAAGGACAGCCATGACAAACGGAACGATGCACCGGACGCACTTTACATTCTCTACCGCTACCTGATTGTATTCAATGATGCAGGACATGAAATGCGGATTGTGGAAATGGTGCCGGAAGGAGAAGAAAGCGGGATGGAACCGGTGGTGAAAGCTGTGATGAACCGCAACTTCCCGCTATACCCCTTTGCGCCGGTAGGGGAAGTGACTTCCACGCTGACGGACGACGAGCACCGGGCAAACATCCGCCGTGCCATCGGCCATTGCCTGCGAGGTGATGTCTTCCAGATGGTGCTTTCACGCCGCTTCGAACAGGCCTATGCAGGAGACGATTTTCAGGTGTATCGGGCGTTGCGCAGCATCAATCCCTCACCCTACCTGTTCTATTTCGACTTCGGAGGCTTCCGTATCTTCGGTTCCTCGCCGGAGACGCACTGCCGGGTAGAAGGCGGACGAGCGGGCATCGACCCCATAGCGGGAACCACACGCCGCACAGGCAACCGCCAACAAGATGAGGAAGCCGTAAGCCGTCTGCTGGCCGACCCGAAGGAGAACGCCGAGCACGTGATGCTGGTAGACCTGGCACGCAACGACCTGAGCCGAAACTGCACGGACGTGGGGGTGGACTACCTGAGACGCCCCCGGATGTACAGCCACGTCATTCACCTGACAAGCCGGGTGAGCGGAACGCTGCGGCCGGAAGCAGACGCCGTGAAGGTGCTGTTGGACAGCTTCCCGGCAGGTACGTTAAGCGGAGCGCCCAAAGTGCGCGCTATGCAGCTGATCAGCGAAATGGAACCCCATAATCGAGGCGCTTACGGAGGATGCATCGGCTTTATCGGTCTGGACGGCACTATCAACCAAGCCATTACCATACGCACCTTCGTGAGCCGTAACGGAGTATTATGGTTTCAGGCAGGCGGAGGCATCGTAGCCAAGAGTGACGTAGAGGCAGAGCTGCAGGAGGTGAACAACAAACTGGCGGCCTTGCGCAAGGCCATCGAACTGGCAAGCACAGCCAAATTGTAAATAGTAAATGGTTAAATAGTAAATAATCAAGATGGACATTCTGAGTGAAATTATCGCATGCAAGCGAAAAGAAATGGAAGCGGGGGCACGGAAACACCGCAGCATGAAGGAAGCGCTGGCATCGTCCCCAACGGGCGTCATTGCCGAGTTCAAACGCCGTTCGCCTTCCAAGGGCTGGATAAAGGCGGACGCACGGGTGGAGGACGTGGTGCCGGCCTACGAGGCGGAAGGCGCGGCGGCTCTCTCCATTCTGACGGACGGGACTTACTTCGGCGCACGGCCGGAGGATCTGCCGACTGCCCGCAAGGTGAGCCGTCTGCCCATCCTGCGCAAGGACTTCATCATCGACCCCATCCAGCTCTACGAAGCACGGGCGATGGGGGCGGACGCAGTGCTGCTCATTGCCGCCTGCCTGGACAAAGAGACTTGCCGCTGTCTGGCGAAGGAAGCACACCGCATCGGGTTGGAGGTGCTGCTGGAGCTGCACGACGCCACAGAACTGGATTATGCGGACATCGCCGTGGAGATGTTGGGCGTGAACAACCGGCATCTGGGCACGTTCCACACGGACGTGGAACACGCCATTACCTTGGCGGACGGACTGAAAGGGCGATTGGAGGGAATACCCGCGGAGAAACGTCCGCTGCTGGTGGCGGAGAGCGGCATCCGCTCGGCTGAAGACATCCGGCGGTTGCGGCAATGTGGCTATAAGGGTTTCCTGATTGGAGAACATTTGATGCGGGGAGGACGGATTGATGAACTTACTCGTTAAGGTGTGCGGCATGAGGGACGGTGACAACATCCGCCGGGTGGAAGCCCTTGGAGTAGACTTCATCGGATTTGTGTTTCATGCACCTTCGCCCCGGTGTGTCTGTGCCCTACCCTCTTACCTGCCCGCCAAAGCCAAACGGACAGGCGTGTTCGTCAACCGTCCGCTGGCGGAGGTAGCCATGTGGGCGGACCGTTTCGACCTGCAATTTATCCAACTGCACGGAGAGGAACCGCCTGAATATTGTCGTCACCTGCGCCAAACGCTTGGCCTGCCGCTCATCAAGGCTTTCCATCTGTCCCGTCCGGACGACCTGCGCCATACGCTTCCGTATGAGGGGCTATGCGACTATTACCTGTTCGAACCGCGGGGAACGTCTCCCGGGGGGAACGGCATTCCGCTCGACCTCAGCCTGCCGTACAATTACCAAGGCCGCACGCCTTTCCTGCTCAGCGGGGGTATCGGGCCGGACAGCATAGAGGCATTGCACCGTTTCAGCCATCCCCAATGGGCGGGCATCGACCTCAACAGTCGCTTCGAGCTTGCTCCGGGACTTAAAAACGTGGAAAGGCTGAAACGCTTTCTTCAATTGATAAATTATAAATTACCATTATGAACATTCTACTCATAGACAACTACGATTCCTTCACCTACAATCTGGTGCAACTGGCGGAACAGGCCGGTGCCAAGGTTACGGTAGTACGCAACGACCGCTTTGCCCTTGCCGAGGTGGAGCGGCATGACAAACTGATTCTCTCGCCCGGTCCGGGTATCCCTTCCGAGGCGGGAATGCTTATGGAGACCATCCGGACGTATGCGCCGACAAAACCCATATTGGGAGTCTGCCTGGGACATCAAGCCATCGGCGAGGTGTTTGGCGCACGGCTGACGAACCTTGCGGAGGTGTTTCACGGCGTACAGACAGACATCAACCTCTTGACGGACGATTACCTGTTTGAGGGACTGCCCCGACGGCTGTCCGTGGGACGCTATCACTCATGGGTGGTGGACCGCGAGGGGTTGCCGGACTGTCTGGAGATGACAGCCCTAAGCGACGAAGGACAGATTATGGCCTTACGCCACCGCACACTGGACATCCGCGGCGTGCAGTTCCATCCCGAATCGGTGCTTACGCCCGACGGAGCAACCCTTATACGTAACTTTATCAAACACTGAAACAATATGAAAGAGATACTTACACGGCTTTTCAACCATGAAAGCCTCGAACGGGACGAGGCGCGAAGGCTGATGCTCGGCATCACTGCCGGACAATATCCCGACACGCAGATAGCCGCCTTGCTGGCCGCCTACCGCATGCGTGACATCACCGTAGACGAGTTATTAGGTTTCCGCGAGGCGTTGCTGGAGGTCTGCGTGCCCGCAGACTTCACACCCCACCGAACCATCGACATCGTGGGCACGGGCGGCGACGGCAAAAACACGTTCAACATCTCCACCTGCGCCTGCTTCGTGGCGGCGGGAGCGGGCTACAAGGTGGCCAAGCACGGCAACTACGGAGCCACCTCCGTCAGCGGAGCCAGCGATGTGATACGCGAGCACGGCATCCGCTTCACCACCGACCCGGACACCCTGCGCCGCAGCCTGGACGAGGCAGGCATCGCCTACCTGCACGCCCAACTGTTCCACCCGGCCATGAAGGCTGTGGCACAAGTCCGCAGCACGTTGGGCGTACGCACCGTGTTCAACCTGCTGGGACCGATGATTAATCCCTGCCGTCCCACCTGCCAACTGCTGGGCGTGAGCAACCTGTCACTGATGAGGCTCTACACTTACGCCTTCCGCCGCACGGGCATCGAGTTCGCCGTAGTGAACAGCTTAGACAATTACGATGAAATCTCGCTGACGGACGAGTTCAAGGTGATGAGCCTGCACGACGAGCACATCTACCGCCCGCAGGAACTGGGTTTCCTTCCCAATCCGCCCCAGGAGCTTTACGGCGGACAGACCAAGCAGGAGGCCAGCCGCATCTTCGACGCCGTACTGACCGGACAAGGCGCCACACCCGCCCAACGTCATTGCGTCATCGTCAATGCCGCCTTCGCCATCCGGCTGATGGAACCGGAGAAGTCCATAGAGGAATGCGTTGCCATCGCCACCGAGTCGTTGGACAGCGGACGGGCACTGGGCGCACTCAAAAGATTTATAGAAATTAATAGTTAAATGGGAATTTAGATAGCACACAGATGACACAGATTAAACGAGATGACCACAGATTTTTAAGTGGCTTCGCCCGAATCCTTATTATCACAAAGAGAAAAAAATAAAATCGGCGTCATCCGCGTCATCTGCGGGTGAAAAATCAGAAATCAGAAATAGTAAATTAAATAATCTGTGAAAATCTGTCTTATCTGTGTCATCTGTGTGCCATATAAACACCCCGATAAATTATAAGTTTATGAACCGAATAGACCAACTTTTCCGGCAGAAGAACGAACGGATACTCTCCGTTTACTTCTGCGCAGGCTGCCCCACCAAGGACGGGACGGCCGATGTAATCCGCTCGCTGCAGGACGCGGGAGTGGACATGATTGAGATAGGAATCCCCTTCAGCGACCCTTTGGCGGACGGACCCGTCATACAGGGAGCCGCTACGAAGGCCTTGCGGAACGGCATGTCGCTGCACGTGATTTTCGACCAGCTGCGGGACATCCGCCGCACGGTGCACATACCGCTGCTGCTCATGGGGTATCTGAACCCGATACTGAACTATGGCTTCGAGGCCTTCTGCCGCCGGTGTAGCGAGTGTGGCATCGACGGACTCATCATCCCCGACCTGCCCCTGGCGGAATACGTGGCCGAGTATCGTGACACGGCCCTGCGCTACGGCCTGCACGTGGTGATGCTCATCACGCCCGAGACAAGTGATGAAAGGGTGCGCGAGATTGACCGCCAGACGGGCGGCTTCATCTACATGGTGTCTTCCGCTGCCGTAACGGGGGCGCAACGGTCGTTCAACGAGGAGAGGCAGGCGTACTTCCGCCACATCAACTCCTTGGGACTGACGCATCCGCGCTTAGTGGGCTTCGGCGTGTCCAACCGGGAGACGTTCGACGCCGCCTGCAGTGCCTCGTCCGGCGCCATCGTAGGCAGCCGCTTCGTCACGTTGCTGGATGAATGCGGGGGAGATGCCCGGCAGGCGATAGAGCGGCTGAAAGAGGCGCTGGGCTAACCATCGGACTCAAGTTATTGGTTCAGAAGCCTGTCCCGCAAAGTTTTTAGGCCAGTGAAATCGAGGACAAAACCTCGACTTCACCGGCGGAACCTTGTCTAAATAGGTACAATCTTTTTTCCGGTTCATCCGACATTTCGCGTGACGCGACAATCATGCCGTGCATATAGCCTCAGTTCAAAATATCGTTCATCCCGATTTCACCCTCAAGCATTTTCTCTAATACCTGCGAATGCAACTGCTTCAGGGACCTGCTTACATCGGCTTCTGTCTTGAACAGGCTAAGGAACTCCTTGCTTAACACCTCATCGGGCACTACTTAATTCTTTTCTTCCATAAGTTTCTTCATTTTGTAAATACATAAAATAAAAAATACGAGACTCTAACTTGAATCCCGTATTTCCATTTACACAAAATATTTTATAGCGCCCCCAAAACATACAGTAATTTCAGATAAGTAAGTGAACAAAATTAATTTATACTATAAATAGGAATTTAGCAGTTAGGAATAGGTAACAGAACTCTCCTCCTTCCGGAAGGAGGAGTACCCGTAAGGGGGAGGTGGTAGGAGAAACATGCCGCGTAAGAGACTCCTATTCCTATATTAATGTAAATAGGTCGAACCATTCTTGTCCTACCACCCCGCCCGGTGGGCACCCCTCCTTCCCGAAGGAGGGGAGTTTGTTATCATTTACTTTAATTCCCATTTAGTATAAAGTAAATCTGATTAGTTACTTACCTATTGAACCATCATTTACCCAAGCATTTACCGAATGAACCGGAGTTATCAGTATCATTGCTTACTTGCCCAAGTATTATTGAATACTTTGCCGTTTATCCAATGATATTTTCCCGTTTAATCTATGCTATTTTGCAGCCGGGCTTTTCGGTGCCTCTTCCAAACAGCCAGATATGCATCAAAAAGAGAGTGCTAAGGACTCGCTTAAACCTCTTAGCACTCTCTTTTTATACAATTATCGGCAGAAACTGCCAGTTACCAGTTCTCTTTCTTCACTTCAAAATAAGCTTGCGGGTGAAGGCAGGCGGGGCAAGTCTCCGGTGCTTCCTTACCTACATGAATGAAACCGCAATTGCGGCACTGCCATACCACTTCACCCTCCTTGGCAAATACCTTGGCGTTCCCAATGTTGTTGATGAAAGCACGGTAACGCTCTTCGTGTCCTTTCTCGGCAACTGCGATGTTGCGGTACATGAGGGCTATTTCGGGGAAGCCTTCTTCATCGGCCACATCGGCAAAGTGAGGATAGTCCTTGGTCCACTCCTCGTTTTCACCGGCAGCAGCGGCTTGCAAATTCTCCAGCGTAGTGCCGATAACGCCTGCGGGATAGCTGGCAGTAATCTCTACCATGCCGCCTTCCAGCCACTTGAACATGCGTTTGGCGTGTTCTTTCTCTTGGTCGGCCGTTTCAGTGAAAATAGCGGCAATCTGTTCGTAACCTTCCTTCTTGGCCGCACTGGCAAAGTAAGTGTAGCGCATGCGTGCTTGCGACTCGCCTGCAAACGAAGTCAGCAGGTTTTTCTCTGTCCGGGTTCCTTTAATGCTCTTAGCCATAATCAATCGCTTTTTAGAGTTAATAATCCGTAATAGTTTTTTTTATCATACAAAGATAATGAAATAACTTTCATAAAGCAAAGAAAACTCCTATATTTGAATTATAAAAACAAGATAGTCATGAAAAAAACATTTCATTCTCTTCCGGTTCTTTTATTGATGCCGTTTGTTCTTTCCGCATGTATCGGCCCACGTTCGATATCGGTGAACAAGGCACACAACAACGCTGATTATACTGTCAGCTATCTTTTTGAACATGACGGTTGCCGTGTGTATCGTTTTTACGATATGTGGTCGGGCAGTTATGTCTATTTTACCACTCAAGGAGATGTGACAAGCATTCCCAATGACTCAACCCGCCAGCAGACCATTACTTATAGACAAAGAACTGACAGTGCTTTTATTAAAATTACCGGGGAATAGCATCTGTTTGCCTAATTTTACCTATTTTTGCGCTTTCTTTTTCAAAGGACAACAAACATATCAATAGGTAACTAACAGAAAATGAAAGCGTTTGAGTTTAGGCCGAAGCTATATTCGACCTTGAAGAACTATTCAAAAGACATGTTTACGGCCGACCTCATGGCCGGTGTCATTGTGGGCATTGTAGCCCTTCCGTTGGCCATTGCCTTCGGCATTGCTTCGGGCGTATCGCCTGAAAAAGGTATTATCACCGCCATTATCGCAGGCTTCTTAATCTCCCTGTTGGGAGGAAGCAAGGTGCAGATAGGCGGTCCTACGGGAGCGTTTATCGTTATTATTTACGGCATCATCCAGCAATACGGTGAAGCGGGATTGATTGTGGCCACGTTGTTGGCAGGTGTCATCCTGGTTTTATTGGGTGTGTTCAAGTTAGGAGCGGTCATCAAGTTTATTCCTTATCCTATCATTGTAGGCTTTACAAGTGGTATTGCGGTAACGATTTTCACCACACAAATAGCCGATGTGTTCGGCCTGCAATTCGGAGGAGAAAAAGTACCGGGCGACTTTGTCGGCAAATGGATGCTTTACTTCAGGCATTTCGACACTGTGAACTGGTGGAATGCCGCCACGGCTTTGGTCAGCATTGCCATTATTGCTTTGACACCCCGTTTTTTCAAAAAGGTTCCCGGCTCGTTGGTAGCCATCGTATTGGTGACCGTGGCTGTTTACTTGATGGAGACTTATGGTGGCATCACGTGTATCGACACCATTGGCGACCGTTTCAGCATCCGTGCCGAACTGCCCGATGCAGCCATCCCTGCCCTTGATTGGGAAGCCGTAAAGAATCTTTTCCCGGTAGCCATCACCATTGCGGTATTAGGCGCTATCGAATCTTTGCTATCGGCCACGGTAGCCGATGGTGTGATAAGCGACAAGCACGACTCCAATACGGAGCTGATAGCCCAAGGCGCTGCCAACATCATCACACCACTCTTTGGCGGCATTCCTGCCACGGGTGCCATAGCCCGCACCATGACCAATATTAATAATGGCGGCAAATCGCCCGTGGCGGGCATTGTGCATGCAGTCGTATTGCTCCTTATCCTGCTATTCCTCATGCCTTTGGCGCAATACATCCCAATGGCTTGCCTGGCGGGTGTGCTGGTCATCGTGTCCTATAACATGAGCGGCTGGCGCACGTTCAAGGCACTGATGAAAAATCCGAAGTCAGATGTAACGGTGTTGCTCATCACATTCTTCCTGACCGTAATCTTCGACCTGACTGTAGCCATCGAATGGGGCTTGGTCATTGCCTGCGTGCTCTTCATGCGACGTGTGATGGAGACTACCGAAATATCGGTCATTAAAAATGAGATTGACCCCAATAAGGAATCAGATTTTGACACGCACGAGGAACATTTGGTGATTCCAAAGGGCGTGGAAGTATATGAAATCAACGGGCCTTACTTCTTCGGCATCGCCACGAAGTTCGAAGACGTCATGGCCATGTTGGGCGACCGGCCTAAAGTGCGTATCGTGCGTATGCGCCGTGTGCCGTTCATTGACTCTACGGGCATACACAACTTGGAGAACCTGTGTCGCATGTCGCAAAAGGAGAAGATAACCATCGTGCTTTCCGGTGTAAACGAAAAGGTGCACAAAGTTCTGGAAAGGTCGGGCTTCTACGAACTTTTGGGCGAGGCAAACATCTGCCCTAACATCAATGTCGCGCTGGAGCGGGCCAAGCAGTTAATCTGATTACTTCACCTCCAGCATGACTCCTACGCCACGCACGGTCTTCAAAGAGAGAGAAGGGTCATCCTCCAGCATCTTGCGCAGCTTGGTGATGAATACATCCAGGCTGCGCGAAGCGAAGTAATCATCTTCCGTATTCCAAAAACGGCTGAGGATGGCTTCACGACGTACCACTTCGTTCTTGTTCTTTACCAATAGCTCCAGCAACTGGTTTTCACGTACGGTAATCGGACGTTCTTTCTCCGTGTGGTCATTGCGCAAGGTGGCACGTGCGGCATCGAACGTATAACAGCCCAACTTATGCAACGTTTCCGAACGTAATCTTCCACCCGTATTCATTTTCATAATGGCGTGGATGTGCGCGTCCAGTTCATCTGGGGCGAAAGGTTTCTTGATATAGTTATTGATTCCTAACTCATATCCCCGCTTTACGTCCTTGGGCGAAGTCAAGGCGGACGTGAAGAGAATAGGTGTATAGCCATCCGTCTCGCGAATGCGGCGCACCATCTCAAAGCCATCCATCACGGGCATGTCGATGTCGCTTACGATGACATCCGGTTTGTTTGCTTCCCAAGCCTTCAGTCCTTCGGCACCATTGGAGGCGGTTGTCACTTCGTAACCTCCCACCATGTCTTCCAGGCCGGAGCGTATGATATATGCCAAGTTAGGGTCATCTTCCACTAACAAAAGTTTGATATCCATAGTTGTATAGATTATTATTTCCTTTGATGCACAAAGATTGTTCCTCTGTATCTTCGCACCTCTGTGTCCTATTCCTTCAATCCTTTTTACTCATGCGCATGTCCAACCAGATTGTGCCATTTACCGGCGGGTACAAATACAGCATAGTCGGCAGTAGCAACTGTTTCCGCTTGCTTTGTTTGTTGGCCGCAAGCCGCCAATGCCAAGGCGGTGCTTCCACACAGGCACGCCTGTAAAAAGAATTTTCTCATCAGATTTAGAATGAATGCATTGTGTTATGCCTGCAAATTTACAATTAAAAATCCGTATCCACAACTCGTCAGTACAAACATGGCGATGCAATCAAAAGATTTGTTAAGACACGCCTGTCTGCAGCTAAATATATGAATATGGTATACCACCATTACAGACTGCTATCATCCGGCCGCGGATTTGAGATTTATCTTGACAATCAATGTTAGTGTTCTATAACTTCTCAGTGATTGAAACGCAAATAAATGTATAAAATGAACCATCAAATCTTACCGTAAACCGTCTTGGCCTTCTTATATGACTGATTTTTAGTTATTTATGCCCTACAGAAGCACTTAACTATATGCTCTGAAATACTTAAGTGTTTCTTCCAAATTAGTTAAGCGTTTAGGGGGCAAACACTTAACTGTTACTACCCGAAACACTTAAGTGTTTTTTCGATGATGGCTCAGCTTTTCTCCGGCAAGTAGAAACGTTTTGACAAAACATAGATTTCCATACATCCGGCAAGGCGATGTGTCTTCTTGCTGGAAAAACTCTCCGTTCAATTTCTGGTTCATGATGCATGATGGGTTTTCACGTTAACCTAATGATAACATGGCGTTAACTTAAAGCCTCACCGGCATGCCCTACCTTTGCGACATCCAAACAAAGGAAATGTATAACCAAAAATAAAAACGTAACGATTATGATTGCAAATGTAGTAATGGCTGCTCTTATTTCAGCCGCAGGCGTATCTTCTGACAACCTCGTGTATAACGTAACCATGGACGGCGACCGCCTTTCCCACAAAGAAGTCTACACCCTCAACGAAGGCAAGTATCTGAAACGGCTCCTGAAAATGGACTTCACCTACAACGCGCAAGGACAGGTGACGGATAAGAAGACGTATGTATGGAATGAGGCTGACCAACGGTATATCTTGAAAGAAACAGAACGTTTCAATACGGAAAAATAAGCATAGACTTGCGGATGTAAAAAAAAGAGACCTTTGCAAGCGAATATTCTAAATAAACATTAACGATAAGCAGAAAAAACAATGAAACGAATTCTGAAATGGGCATTCCTCGCAATAGCGGGATGCCTATGCCTGCCCGCAGGCCTGAAAGCGCAACAACAAATTCCGCCCGTACCCACGGATAAGGAAGTGAAAATTGGAACGTTGGACAACGGACTGACGTACTACATCCGCCACAACGAGTTTCCCAAGAACCAGGTAGACTTCTACATCGCCCAAAAGGTGGGATGTATCTTAGAGGAAGACAACCAGCGCGGATTGGCACACTTCCTGGAGCACATGTGCTTCAACGGGACGGAACATTTTCCGGGCAACACCCTAATTCCCTGGTTGGAATCAGTAGGCGTGAAGTTCGGACAAAACCTGAACGCCTACACCAGCATTGACGAAACAGTGTACCGCATCTCCAGCGTACCTACCGAACGCATCGGCGTACAAGACACTTGCCTGCTGATTTTGCGTGACTGGGCGGACGGATTGCTTCTGGAACCGAAAGCCATCGATGAAGAACGCTCTGTCATTCACGAAGAATGGAGAAGCCAGACACCGCCCAATCAACGTATCATGGAAAAGATTCTCCCGACGCTCTACCCCGACAGCCGCTACGGACACCGTCTGCCCATCGGCATCATGTCAGTGGTGGACAATTTCCCGCACCAGGCTCTGCGCGATTATTACGAGAAATGGTATCGCCCGGACCTGCAAGGCATCATCGTAGTAGGTGACATAGATGTGGACCGTATCGAAGCAAAAATCAAAGAATTGTTCGCATCCATCGAGAAACCGGTTCAGCCGGCGGAGCGTGTCTACTATCCGGTAGCCGACAATCAAGAGCCTATTATTGCCATCGGCACGGACAAGGAACAACCCAACTCCGTGGTGCAACTGATGTTCAAGTATGATGCCCTACCCGACTCGCTGCGTGGAAGCATGGCCTACCTCACCACTGAATATATGCTGAACATGGCGGACATGATGGTTTCGCAAAGGCTGCATGAACTAAGCCAAAAGCCCGAAGCAAAGTTTGGCGTAGCCGGCACACAGCACGGCAACTTCCTTGTGGCCAGCACGAAAAAGTCGGTCATCTACTTCGCCTTGCCCAAGAATGATAACGTATCCGAGGCCTTGGGAGCCATCTATCGTGAAGCCTTACGCGCCAAACGAGGCGGATTCACCGCCACTGAATACGCCCGCTGCCGGAGTGAATACCTCTCTCAATTGGAGAAGGCTTACAACAACCGCAACCAGCAAGAAAACAAGAAACTGGCCGAATCGTACGTGAGAGGTTTCCTCGATAAAACTCCCATACCGGGCATCGAGACCGAATACCAACTGATGAACGTGTTGGCCAACCAAATACCCGTAGAAGCCATCAACCAACTTTATGCACAACTTGTCTCGGACAACAACATCGCCATCGTGGCCATGATGCCCGAGCGTGAAGGCATCTCCGTACCAACCGCCGATGAATTGGGACAAATGTTGAAGCAAGTATCGGCCGAAGACATCGCTCCCTACGTGGACAATGTAAAGGACGAACCGCTCATCAGCCAATTGCCACAAGCCGGAAAAGTAGTGAAAGAAGCCGACCGCCCGGAGTTCGGAGCCAAAGAATGGACCTTATCGAACGGCGTAAAAGTCATCTGGAAGAAAACAGACTTCAAGGCGGATGAAATCACCTTCCAAGCCTCAGCCAAAGGCGGCACATCCGTCTATGGCGACGAATATACGAAGGACCTTACTTTCATGCCACTTGTCCTGATGCAACACGGTGTGGGAAACTTCACCTATGCGGACTTGAACAAAGCGCTGGCAGGCAAACAAGTGTCGGTGAACATCGAACTGAGCGACTATACCCGTAACCTTTCGGGCAATGCCACGCCCAAGGACCTGAAGACCTTGATGGAGCTAATCTATATGAACTTCACCGCGCTGAACATCACTGCCGATGAATTCACGGCACAACAGAACCTGTATAAAGGCATCTTGCAAAACCAAGGACTCAACCCGCAATTCATCTTCCAAAAGAAGTTGCAGGAATACCTGTACGCATCGCCCCGCAACTATATACCCGAAGCAAAAGACATCGAACAGGCCAGCCGTGAGAACATCCTGCGTATCGTCCGTGAACAACTGGCCAATGCGGCAGACTTCACCTTCGCTTTTAGTGGAAACATCGATGAACAGGAACTGAGAACTTTGGCCGAGCAATATTTGGCCACTCTGCCGTCCGACCCGACACGCAAAGCGGAAATCAAGCGTATCTCCGGCTTGGGTATCCGTGCGGGTGAGGAACAAAAAGAATTCTTCCAGCCCATGGAAGTGCCTCAAGGAAGTGCAGCCGTCATGGTAAGTGCCCAAATGCCCTATTCGTTCAAGAACCGTATGTTGGCTTCCATGACCGCCCAACTCATCAGCACCAAGCTCCTGAGTGAAGTGCGCGAGAAAGAAGGCGCCGTTTACAGCATCTACACACAAAGCGTGCTGAACCGTTTTTCCGATGTACCGTTAGTTTATGAGACAAACTTTCAAGTGAAACCCGAAAAGAAAGACCGTGCTTTGGAGATTATCCGTAACGAATTCAACCAACTGGCTCAGCGCACCGATGAGACCGAATTGAATAAAATAAAAGAATTCATGGTGAAAACCATTGCCGAACAAGAACACAAAAACAGCTATTGGTGTTCGGAAATGGCCGGCCACGCCCTGCTGCCTACCGAAGTATGCACCGATGCGGAAGCGTTGATCCAATCCATTACACCCCAGGAAATCAGCGCTTTCATGCAGGAGGTTATGAAGCAAGGCAACTATCGGGTGCTGATTATGATGCCGGAAAGCAAACAATAACTCTAACGTCTTACTCTTAAAGCCTAAACACAAGAAGAGC
Source organism: uncultured Bacteroides sp. (assembly GCA_949289345.1). Classification (GTDB taxonomy): domain Bacteria; phylum Bacteroidota; class Bacteroidia; order Bacteroidales; family Bacteroidaceae; genus Bacteroides. The sequence continues at coordinate 100,327 of CASENS010000052.1, read as the reverse complement.
GTCCAAGAATCCTGTGGGCGCTCCTTTTCATATCATCGGCACCGTCATCTTTAGTCAACCCGTGCTATCTTCCTGCATCCAAAATTCATAAACTATTGAAAAGCTATGAATCCAAGCGAATTATTCAGACACCGTTAAAAAGCGGCGGGGAAGAATATTCCTACCGGGAAACGTGTATGATTCTCATAATTCTTTTCTAAAACCAGCGTGTTCCCCTCAGGTCTGAATATGCTGATGTTGTTTATCAGAAAATCCAGACCATATCCTTTGATTGTATTCAGATAAACGCATCCTGTTACCGGATGGACGGCTATGTTGTTATAGACAATATTGGCGTTTTCCACCCAATCTTTCGCATCAGTCATCAGTTCCGACACTCCGGTCTCGAAATCATGCCGATAGATGTTAGTGGAAGCCCCACTGTAATAGAGCAGATTGTCTATGGCTGTAATGCCCGGCGTAGCTCCCCATCCGGCCGACAAGCTGCCTGCAGTCACCTCATTGGTACGTATCACGTCATATGTCTGACTATCCAGCTTGCTTATCTGTGCCGGTGACGTGGTTGCTACCCATACATTGCCATCGGACGCTTTCAAGACACCGCTGACACTTCCCCCGAAGGGAATCGTTGCACTTACCACGTCCCTGTCTTTCTCCAATACGATGACATTAGAGCCTTGTGCGGCGAATATCTTACCGTCTACAACGGCCATTGTCATTTTTTTCGCCCCATCGCTGCCCGTCACTAAAGTCAATTCATTTGTTTGGCTGTCGAAACAGTGGATACCGGCATTGTCACGGATAAAAATGTGCTCCTCGTCCAATACAGCCACATGAGTAGGCCAGCTTAAGGAAGTCAACTCGGCATTATAAGCAGCCGTGCGCACCAACGTCCGGCTATCCGCCACGACAAGCATGCCGTCTCCTCCATCCCGATTCCCATTTTGGGCGATTATATACATCTTTCCACCGGCTATGCAGAGATCCTGTGTTGTATTACCCAGTTCTGTCCCATTTACCGCCTTATACACATCATCCAGAATGTTTCCTACTCCATCTATGTAAATCAATGAACCATTCCCACTCGTCATGTTGCCTTCATTCAAGATGAACACGCCTTCGGAAGCGGAGAAGTCCATGCTGCTGACATGAATACGGGCTACGGCCATATAGAGCAAACCTTCCTCGTCGATGCCTTGCAAACGCACTTCGTACATTTCTTCCTCATCCGAACCGAGCGAAGGAGTGATACTGACATTTTTCCCCTGAACATCCAGTCCCACTGTCCATCCATCGGGCTGTGCGGCTATTTCCACTAACTGCATATCATCGGAAATCCTCACCGGCAAAACGGTCGCTTTTCCAGCCTGCAAAGTATAAGGAACAGTGACAGCGTTTTCAAAAGCCAAGAATGTCCCGGTTTTACGAGGAATGACCACTTCTCGATCGGGTAAAACGAAAATGATTCGCTCCTCTTCGACAATAATATCTGTAAAAATGGCGCCATCATTCACTAACTTCACATAATCACCATTACCATCCGTAATACGTTTCCCTTCCAGCAACCAATAGCCTTCGGCATCCACGCTCAGATAATCGGCTCCGTAAAAGAAAGGGACTTTATTACCTTGGGAATTAAGGATCAACTCAGCCTCCCCATTGGTCACAACTGCCCAATAAGTAGCTCCATCCACGTCTATTACGGAAACTTGCGATTCGTTGCCTCCACGTACTACCTCTATTCGGGTACCGTCATTAAAAGTCAGAATATAAGTTTTTCCATCCGGCCGGGCATCTATGCCGGTTACCACTTTTCCATCATTCAAGGCATCTACAAGAGCCTGTACAGAATTGATTTGTCCTTGCAGGGTTTCCAACTGTGATTTTATATCACTTATTTCCCCGTGAATATCTTCCATTTCTTGCCGTAATGCACTGTCATCATAGTCATCACAACCGGTTACAACGATGCCAAGGCTCAACCAGAAGAGCATCAGCAATCCGAATACATGTGTTCTTTTCATTTTGTATATACTATTAATTTGATTTATAATTATTTCATTCACACCTTATTACCACTCCTATTCCGTAGGTTCATCGGGTCTCTAATGTCTCACCCAATACATGCAAATCTTCTACACCTGTCAGTTCCGTAGAGTTTTCTCCCAGCCAACCGTTCTCCTGGTTGACTCCCGTATAGATTTTGATGAAATCAACGCCCGGCAAATGTACCCGTTGCCCTTTGTCATTCACAGCCCAATCAATGTCAATGGCTGATTCGTCGCCTGTATTCACGTCATTGTCCGCATAGCCGTAACGGAACTTGTAAAGTACGAAATAACTGCCTTGACCGCTTTCGTCAATACCGTTTTGGGGCAGGCAAGTACCTCGGAAAGTCAGTGCATCTCCCTCATGCCATTGCGGGAAATAAGACTGCCGGTGGAACTGATTCTTTACTTTGTAGCCGCTGTTCCCCTGATTGTCTTCCCAACGGATGTACGTGTCCCATTCCTCCTGGTTTTCCGGTTCGCTTTCCGGACGATAATAAGTGATTTCGTAGTCATGGTATACGTTGACATCGTTTCCGGCCTCTACCGCCATCTGATACCATGTTTCTCCCGTAGGGTCTTCATGGGCGCTTCCGGCTATCTCGTACCATTCATCCTCGTCAGGTGTTCCGTTTTTGTTCTGGTCATAAGCCACCTTGATAATGCCCGGCTCGCAACTGCCTCCTTGAGGCGCATCGGGATTCGGATTTGTAGCCGCATTAAAGGCATTGCCCAATACGCGAAAATCACGTAAACCAGCCTTGTTCTCGATAGTATGGTCAAATCCTACAACTACATAGCCCCCAAAACCTCCTAAAGAAATCATTCCCCGATTATTATGTCCGATAGCTTCCAGTACCTTGGCGTTCATCACCTCCTGCGTATCTCCTTCTTCGTAAACAGGCAGCGTGTTTGTAAATTGCCCTACGGCTGGCATAAAATCGAATACCTTGGTAATATAAGCAGTAGCGCCCTCCGGAACAGGAGCTATCTCGCCGAAACCGACAGTCACCATAAATGTGTAGCTGAAACTCAGAGTGCCTTGACTGACTGTCAACGTCAATTCATATTCACCTCCCCTGGCAAACATGTATTCCAAAGTTTTTCCACCGGGAATAGTTTCGCCATCCAATGTCCAGCCATAAGCCAATCCTTCGTCTGACACGCTTTCCACTTCTATCCGGAAGAGTTGATCTACTTGTGCCGTAAAACCGCCTTCGGGTTCCGCCACCGTAATGTCGGTCTGTTTCAAAACATAAGAAGCCGGTTCGTCCTCCTCACTACATGAAGCAAGCCCGCCCAAGCAAAGACACAGGCCACAAAAAGTCAGCACACGGACTGACCTGCCAAATAAAAATCGTTGTTTCATCATAATGGGTTGTTATTAAGTTATTAAATGAATAATTAAGTAACTAATCAGATTACTTTATACTAAATGATAATTTATCGGTTAGGAGTAAATGGTAACTGAACTCTCCTCCTTCGGGAAGGAGGAGTACCCGTAAGGGGGAGGTGGTAGGAGAAACATGCCGCATAAGCGACTCCTATTCTTATATAAATAGGCCAAACCATTCTTGTCCTACCACCCCGCCCGTTGGGCACCCCTCCTTCTGGAAGGAGGGGAGTTTGTTATCATTCGCTTTAGGCTGATAAATTCCCATTTATAGTATAAATTAATTATGTTCACTTACTTATTGAAAATAGTTCGTGGTAAATGCGATGTGTGCCGGAATATCACCTGTGGTTACCTCCCATTTCAAACATCCATCAGCCGAAAAACAGAACAAAGTTCCGGGTGTCACATAATCTTTGGCGTCACATACGAGAATATCCTTCGTATCCGGGTTGACCGCAATGCCATAAGGAATCTGTATACGCTCGTCCGTACCATCCGTGATGAAATTGTGTGAAACAATCTCATTCCGTTTCACATCATATAGTGTATAAGTGACGGTATTGCTGTTAGTCACATAGCTCCACTCTACACCGGTCATATAAATGGAATCCCCGGAAACGCACATCTCACTGGCCGCAACGCCCAAACGATTGATGACTTGGTTAGTCCGAGTATCAATAACGTATACATCGGCACCGATATCATAATAATCTCCACGTGATGAGACATAAATACGCCCATACCGGTCCATCACCATACGGTGAAGATTAATGGCGACCTCTATCGTATCGGTTACCGTAAATGTTTCAAGATCGATGACAGAAACAGTCGTGTCGTAATCAGGATAACGATAACCGCCTGAATTGGCCACATATAGTTGCCCGTCAGTGATGACCATTTCCTCCGGCTGATAACCGACCACCACTTCACGGGTGATTTGCAGACTGACCGTATCTATCTCCACCACTTTCCCCGGACGGGCATTCGGATCAATTTGTACAGGACCGGCATAAGAACTGACATATGCCTTACCGTCATGAAACACAATATAACGGCAATTCAGAATGTCAATACTGCCTACATGCTTGGCAGTACGCACATCCATCACTTCAACATAATGCGAACAATTGATAACGGCATACAACTTATCGCCATAGATAGCGATGTCATTTCCCACATCCCCCAACTCTTTTACCACATCCGGATTACGAGTAGGATAAATGTTGCGCATGTAACGGCCCGTTTCATAATTGAAAAAGTCCAAAGAGGCCTTGTTGCTCCCCATGTTACCCTCATTCAGAAGAAAAAAGCCTTTGACTACCCCCGCGTCACCGGATGTCAGTTCTTCGTCTTCGGAATGGACAAAAGGAATATCACCCCGGCAGCCCGCCAGCCCGGCAAGCAACCAGCACAAAAGAAGTAACAATACAGAATGTTTCATGATTGAGCGAATTAAAATATATATTGTATGATACCTTTAAAGTTAATACCCGGCATGGGATAACATATCACGACTTCATACTGCTGATTGAAGAGATTATTGACCTCCAAGGTAGCTTTCAGCTTTCCCTTACCTATGGACACACTTCGCGCGACAGAAAAATCACTGGTGTACCACGGCAATACGTAATTGACCGGAATATTGGCGCGTGAAGAATAACGTTCACCCGTGTAAATAAAACTATAATTAGCTTCCCACAAACGCCAGTTCAGGTTCAGCGTGGCCGAACCGCTATGCCAAGGTATATAGGGAATCTGATTACCGTAATAGGTATCGGCAGGATCCGTATAGTCTTGTGCCTGTTGGTAAGTATAGTTCAGCCGACATGCCATGGACAAGCTATTGCCCACAGACCAATCGGCCTGCAACGCGATATCCGCCCCCCGTATCTCTACCTTTCCCAAATTAACCATTGTCCAACGGAAAAAGTTGGAAGTAGGCATGGCCACAATTTTATTTTCCACCTCATTATAATAGGCGTCAACCTGGAACTCTATCTTACGCAGCCATCGGCCGGCGAAGTCTTTCGCATAAGTCATCCCTACATTATATTGATCCGTATATTCCGGCTTCAAACCGATATTGCCAATGAATGTATAGTAAAGGTCGTTCAGCGTAGGCATACGGAATATCCGCTTGTAGAAAGCGCGCAAATTGAAATCCACCTTGGGAAAAGGCTTCCAGGAAGCAATGGCGGTCGGTGTCCATTCCATCTTGTCGCCTGCAGCATCGGCATCGCTTCTCACCCGGTCGTGCACAAAAGTCCCCAACAGACTGGCTTGCATCTTCAGCCGGTCAAAATGGAAAGAAGTTGCCACAGCTAAAAGCCACGTATGACGCCGCGGATAAACAAAATCGGTCAAATCGGCATTCAACAGGTTGAACTGATAGTCGGCGGCAAGACTGACATTCCACACGGACGACAAGGTATAACGGTTGGCTACCGAAGCATATACCTCCTGCTGATGATAGTGGTTGTTGACATACATCAAGGCTTCATCCCGTTTAGGGTCGGCCAGATAATGCAAATAGTCATAGGCGTATTTCCCGTTTACCAGCAGGGCATATTTTTCCGAAAAATCCTTTTTGTAGGAGCCTTGAACAAACACGTTCGTGTCCCACTGGCGGTCCTCGTGACTGAATTTGTTCTTTACCACCGCACCCGGATAACCACGCGCGGAACGATAGCAATAGCCCTTCGCACGCCAATAACCTCCCCGCAAGCTACCGAACAGGCCACTTTCCAAGCGGAATGCGTTTACATCGCCATTCCTCCTTACCGCCGTCGTGTCATAGCTTTCATCCACACGATAAGTGAACCGATAACGTCCGGTAGTGTACATGTATTCGCCGCTTAGGGAAGCACTCACCTTGTCACTCAGTTTCCGGTCCCATACGACAGCCGGATTCACCACCCCGAACGAACCTGTCTTAAAGGTGGCCTTTACCTGTTGCCGCTTGCCGTCGGCAAACTTGGGGACACGCGATTGGAGATAAACGCTTCCGGCCGAACCAAAATCCTTGGCCGGCTGAAAGATGGCGCTTTTCTGCCCGTTGTAAAGCGTTACCGCCTCCATGTTGTCCAACGAGAAACGGCCTAAGTCGACCGTTCCATTCTGCGCGTTACCCAGTTCGATGCCGTCGTAGAACACCCCGACATGATTCGTGCCCATACTGCGGATGTTCACGGTCTTCAAGCCTCCCACACCGCCATAATCCTTGATTTGCACACCCGAGAAGTAACGGATGGCATCGGCCACGCTGTGTGAACCGAGCCGTTGCAACCGGTCGCCGGACAACTGTTGCACAGGTATCACCTCTTTCCGCACAAAACTGGCCGTTACCACAACTTCGTCCAACTGCTGTCCCCGCAAACTGTCCGCCTGCATCCGCGCATACAGCGGAAAGCATATACTTTGCCCCACACAGCATACGAATAACAGGCAGACAGAGCCAGAAGTCTGTCTAAACATGTCTGATACATTTATGTTAAAATAATCATCGGCGTTATTCCTCTAACCCCAGAGAAAGAATAACCTCACAGTGAATGATGGCAGGTCTTCTGACTGACTCCCTTTCTGAAACCTTCCCGATGCCCTCAACGGCCATCAGTGGTACTGAGCAATCTTCAGAAAGTTTGGTATGGAGCTTCACAGCAGCGGGACTGTCCGGGACTTACACCCGATTCCCTTTTAATCTTCCGCCCGAGTACATGGGCAGTAAGAACCAATTCGGCGGCAAATATAGCGTTTTTTTCACATTATCCAAGCTGAAAGCGGCGTTATTTTTAATTTTATCCTTTGAATGGAATTCATAAACACCCTGCAGACAGTCCATTCTGACAAACCCGGGGTTTCCTGCCCACGAACCCAGGGTTTGTCGCCCACGGACCCAGGGTTTGTCACCCACGAACCCCGAGTTTGTTGTCCGCAAGCCAAAAGCACATCAGTAAACTGTTTATTTTCAAGCGACTAACAATCATCAGCTTGTACACCTGCTCATATCATCTGAACCCCGGCATATTGGGCCGGATCGTAGGCCCTCCTCCACGGTCTTTATGGTCGATAACGATACTGCGGATGACTTCATAAAGAATCGGGCCGACATCCAGCTCCAACTTGAAGCCATTGTTGAAGCGATAGCCGGGCATCACGACAGGACGCGTCTCCCAACGTCCCGTGGTAGAATCGTAATAACGCTGTACCCCCAATTCGAGGCTGAAACGGTCAGTGATGTCAAATCCCATCGTCCCCCCATAGCCATAAGGGCTCAAGTTCGGGAAACCTCCCGCGCTGACCGAACCGAAAGCCGTAAACCACAAGTGGTCCTGCGCCCGATATATCAACGCGCCCGAAAGATTAAAAGACTGAGTGGTGAAGTAAGCCATATTCAGCTTGATGGCGTCAGCGGTAGCCTGCAAAGCCAGCCGGTCGTTCAATTCCTGTTGAAAGCCGAAAGCCACCTCATTCAGACGCCCCAAACCCGGCATGGTAATCTGGCTGCCTCGGGCATCCAACACACCCGTGCGCCACCGCGCCATCGGCCCGCCCGTACTGAAGTCCCCCTTAAACATTGGCGAAGGATTCTCCTGATAAGGCAAGCGCAAGTCCGGTTCCCGCTTGGGCAAAGTAAACTTCGGAAGAGGCCTCATGGGCTCAGCCATAGGAAAGTAATAAGATTTATCCTCAGAAAGTGTCGCTTTCATTGATGGAAAGAGAGCGGTTTTTCCTTGTAAGGGAATACTGTCCTTAGGCAAACGCGTACTGTCTTCCTGCGCCCGCACTTCACAAGTGCCCCAAATAACTCCTAAGAGCAAAGTCCAACTGATAACGTACTTTCTCATGATTTCCCTTGCATTGATTGTTTATATACAAAAATAGGAGATATCACTCACTTTCACCCAATCTTATCATCATATTTAACGATTGGTAAGTGTAGATAAGACCGGAATATTATGCTATCCGCCCCATCATAGCATGTCTGCCGGCAACATGACACTTCTTACGAGACCCTTCCGCCCGGCAAATGTATTTACAAAAACAACAGCTTAAACGACTGATTAGCAATAAAGTAATATTCTGGCTCATTTTCTTATGAAACCAGAAATGTTTTCTGTTAGAAACAGAAAGCCTTTCTGGTAGTAACATAAACCTTTTCTGGCGGTATCAGAAAGCCTTTCTGGCAGTAGGGGAAAGAAGACAAGAAAACGGGATGAGGGAGGCTTGAAGTTTAAAAAGTGACAACATAAGGGCAAATGTTAACCTAATGATAACGTAATGTTAACCTAAAAGCCCACCGGTTTGCACTATTTTTGCACCATCAGAAACAATGATAAGAAAATGAATAACCAACAAACGCTTTTACTACAATGAAAAAGATTTTCGCATTACTGATGCTCCTCTGCATCACCTTAGGCGCCGACGCGCAACTGTTATGGAAAATATCGGGCAACGGACTGGACAAGCCTTCCTACATCTTCGGCACGCACCATGTGGCTCCGCTCAGCATGAAGGACAGCATTGCCGGGATGCCGGAAGCCATGGAAGGGACGTCACAGGTATATGGCGAACTTGTGATGGAAGACATGATGAAACCCGAAATGCTGATGAAGATGCAGCAGGCCATGATGTTGCCGGGAGATACCACGTTGAAAAGTCTTTTCACCCCGGCACAGTATGACAGCATAGCCTCGGTGGTGAAGGAAAACATCGGCATGGAAATCGCGATGTTCGACAAGGTGAAGCCAGCGGCTCTCAACGCCCAACTGGCCGTCGTGCTCTCCGTCAAAGCCGTGAAAGGCTACAATCCGCAAGAACAGCTCGACACGTGGTTTCAGACGCAAGCCAGGCAGGCCGGCAAGAAAGTGGGCGGATTGGAAAGCACGGAGTCGCAAATCAATGTGCTTTATAATTCACAGAGCCTGAAACGCCAGGCACAACAGCTCTATTGCTCAGCCACGCACATCGGCTATGGCATAGACATGACCCGCCGGTTGGCGGAAGCCTACCTCGACCAAAATCTCGACAAGCTGCTCGAAATCACGGAAGAGAAGATGGGCAACGCTTGTGACAGCACTCCCGAAGAGGAAGAAGCGCTAATCTATGGCCGCAACGCCGACTGGGCGAAGCAAATGCCCGGCATCATGAAGCAAGCCCCTACGCTTTTCGTGGTCGGCGCAGGCCATCTGCCCGGCGAACGTGGTGTCTTGAAGTTGCTGGAAAAGCAAGGATATACCGTGGAGGCGATGCATTAATCCGGATTTTCCCCATCTTTGGCAACATAAGCCATATCCCGGCAAAACATTTTTAAGCAAGCTTGAATGTTTTGCCGGGATTTGCATTACCTTTGGAGCCTGAACCAACGATAGGAAGCCATGACCCGGAAAAGAAAGACATCTGCCCGAAGAAGTAAGAAACGACAAAGCGCCACCAACGGCTGGTTGGGCCTTCTTCTGCTAATCATTGCCGTTTGCTTAGGCTACGAGCCGGCAAACAACGCCTTGAAATCGAAAGGCATCACCATCCCTTTATCCGCGACAGGAAAGGCGCAGGCCGAAACCATACAAACCACCGGGGACCTCGAACTGCCTGCTCCCTTAAAGAACCGTCCGGAGAAGATTTTGAAACGCCGTACCTATACCGTCTCCTATAATAAAGACTTAAAGGTGCCCAACTGGGTGGCTTGGAAACTGAACCGCGACAGGCTGGTGGAACGGGAGAGCCGTACAGACAAGTTCTTGCCAGACCCCGACCTGCCCGAGAGTGAGGCTGTCACTACCGATGATTATAAGCGTTCGGGATGGGACCGTGGACACATGTGCCCTGCCGCGGACAACCGTTGGCATTGGCGTGCCATGCAGGAAAGTTTCTACATGACCAACATCTGCCCCCAACACCACAACCTGAACCGGGGCGACTGGAAAGAGTTAGAAGACGATTGCCGGGAATGGGCCGAAAAAGAAGGCCGCATCTACATCGCTTGCGGCCCTATCTTCTATAAAGGCAAGCATCGCACCATCGGGCGGGAACATAAAGTGGCGGTGCCCGACGCTTTCTTCAAGGTAATACTTTGCGCCGACAGCCGTCCGCCCCGTGCCATTGGCTTTATCTACAAGAATACCGCAGGCAATCATCCGTTAGACCATTATGTCAACTCGGTAGACCAAGTGGAACGCATCACAGGCATTGACTTCTTCCCTGCCCTGCCCGATGATATCGAAATGAAAGTCGAAGCGGGTTATGACTTAAAGCAATGGCGATGAAAGGACGTCAGTACGATACACTCACTTCCAGCCCGGCCTCTTTCACCAACGCTCCGATGCGGTCCAGCTCTTCGTGCGTCGCTTTGCGCAGGTCGTGGTCAGGTGTTTCGCGGTCAATGGTGTAAATCATGACCTTTTGCGGAGCAATTTCCTTCACCCGCTCCAACCAAGGTAATACATACTTGTCCGACGTGTTGTCCATGTCCTGCCCCTTGTATCCGCCTTTCAGGAACATCGTCTGGATGATGCACTTGCCTTCGAACGCCTTCATGCCCGCGATGATATCCTCCACCGAATAACGGCCGGCGGGGCGATCCAATACATGGATGTACGATTCGTCCACGGTATCCAACTTCAGAATGTTGTTATCCACTTGCTTCAACGCTCCGGACACTGCAGGCTTGTGGATAAAGGTAGAGTTGCTTAGCACACTCACCTTCGCGTTGGGGAAGTATTTATTCCGCAAAGCCAATGTGTCCGCAATGATTTCCGGGAAATGCGGATGCGCCGTAGGCTCCCCATTGCCTGCAAAGGTCAGCACATCGGGAGCAGGTCCGTTAGTCAGCATGTCCTGCAAGCGGGCTTCCAACGCCTGGCGTACTTCCTCTCTTGTGGGACGAGGCAACTTAGGACGGAAATCCTCGTTGAAACCACATTCGCAATAGATGCAGTTGAACGTACACAACTTGCCATCGGCAGGCATCAGGTTAATGCCCAGCGACACACCCAACCGGCGGGAATGTACGGGGCCGAAGATAGGAGAAGGATAAATAACGGTCATAATCAATTATATTTTTTATTATCATACGGATGTGCGGTTCCCCATTCCTGTCCCAGAACCGGGAACCGCCAACTTCACGTTTTCATCCATGATATGCCCTGCAAAGATAGCATTTTTTCTAAACCTACAACTTCTGGTTCCGACAGTTCTTTACCACAAACAATTATTGGGGGTCGTAAAAAGAGGCATAATAATTACAGGTATTTGATTTGCCTTGAAACCTCACCTCCTGTTCGTCAAGTCAGCTATTTCCCATCGTCTGCTTCCAGTTTCCAACTTACGCTGAAAGTCCCTTTGGTCGTATGATTTTTCCCATTAGGGTTCACTTACAACTCGCGGACAATACACATACCAAGCATACAAGGGGAAACAACCGACTGAGTACCTATTCTATTTTCAAAGCAAATCCACCACTACTTTTTAAATTAAATGTAAGCTTATCTTTGCATGACACACGCTTGGTTTCTATAGTAACTTTATCGTCCGACAACACATCATCGGTATAAATCGTCGCTTTATATTGCTTGCCGGGAGTTAAAAAAGAACAATTCAAAACAACGCTCCTTGCATTAGTATTTGTAATACCGCCTACATACCACATCGCTCCACTCCGGCGAGCCATTATAATGTATTCGCCAATAGCTCCGTCAATCACTTTTGTATCATCCCATACGGTAGGAATATGTTCCCAATATTTCAATTCCGGACGATCATGCCCGGCTTCAGGTCGTTCACGCCAGAACAGGAATTGTGCAGGGCTGTAGAACAAGACCGGAAGAGCAAGACGATGCGCCCATGTGCTTTGTAAACCAACACGTAAATATCCGGGCGTATAATCTCCCGCGCCAATCGTGAAGCGCGTGAACGGCAACATTGCGTCATGATCGGCGTTCGGTTGCTGCTCATTACCGTGAATGCCTTCCTGAGTCACAAGATTCGGATAAGTGCGGCTAAAACCTGTCGGACGATAAGCGTCATGTATATTGACCATTAAATGATATTCAGCAGCCTTCTTGACCGTGGCTTCAATCCACTCTTGCCACTCTTGGTTCCCTGTGCTCACAAATCCCGGTTTTATCCCTTTCACACCCCATTTCTCATACAAGGGGAAAACTTCATCCGCATAACGTTCTACAGCTATCTTATCAAGATACAGAAAGACGCCGATACCTTTTTCTTTGGCATACCGGATAGCGGCCTGCAAATCCAATCCAGGTTTCGGAGTACCCGGATAACTCTTAATATCCTTATCCGGTCCGTACCATAACCCATCATACAAAATATTGTCTATACCTTTACGCGCGCAGAAATCTATCAGCTTAAAACTGGCTTCTGTGTTCAGATCTATCTCACGCATTACCGTACCCGGTTTTATCCACGACGTGTCCGCAAGCCGACATGAATCATTCAAATTAAGTATCAAATAATTCTGTTCGATGAGTCCTCCCGGTTTTTCCGCAAGCGTTATGGCCCGCCAGGCAGTCGTCATTCCCCCGGCACCTTTTGCTTCACCTCGTAGAGATATACCCAAAGAGGTGCCACGCGACTGAAGCGACTTAACGTACGCCCGCGGATAATGGCTGTTACCGGCTTCGAATATCGCTCCAAAAGTTCCTTTCTCGGTCACACACGTAAGTGGTAATTCACAATTGGGCTGAATTTCATTCACATAAACTTTAGAATACTTGCCTTCATGCCCATACGACTGCCACACCGATGTATATTGCGGAAAAACGAACTCTGTGAGTTCTCTGCTGACAACTACTTTTTCAAGTCCTTTCTGCGCAGGGATCTCATAACGGAACGCAATCCCCTCATTGTAAGCACGGAAAACAATTTTAAATTGACGATGCGGGGACAAGGTTTCTTTAAGCACTACCGTCATCTCATTGTAATTATCAGGATATTCGCTACGCTCACCATAAAGCGGCCTCCAAGCACCACGCTTTTCAGAACGAAGAACATTCTCTATCTTTAAAAAAGATTTCATTTCGGCCGTCCCCAACAAGTCAAATCCCAAACGGGAAGGCAACAGGAATGGTTCACCTTTATAAGAAACCGCATACATCGGAGTACCCTCCGGATAATTACGTTTTGACTGTTCTGTCAACGAAAAATCTATCCGGACAGCGCCATCGGGAGAATTTACGGTCTGCGACTTCAGTTGCCCGCTATAAGAAACCGTAAACAGAAGCAATAAACAAAAAATCAATCTCATATTCATAACCATGTTTTAATTTATACATTACACCCACTAAGGGAAAGCACCTTAGCAAATACATTCATATCATTTAAACTGTATACCGGAAACATAATCCCCTACTATGATATTCCCTTGTAAGGCATTCTCAATAAGTTCACCATTTATCCATACATTCTCAAACGTGATATCTCTCACTCCCCGTTCTTTGTCATATCCATAAATCATGGACGGATTTGCCCCTTTACCATTATACCGGATATTTTTAAACAGCACATTCTCAATACCGCGACCGGGAGCCTTACTATACTTTTTATCATTCAGCACCCGTATGTTAAACAACTGCCCTTCTTGAAAATCTTCCACGCGGATATTCTCAAAAGTCAGGTTCCGCACCAGATTATTGTCGCTGGGACAAATGGCCATGCAACCTTGGCAGTTGCGGTCATCTTCATCGTGTTCCAAAATATCAATATCGCTAAAAGTGACATTTTCAATCGTATCACCACCGGCTTCGGCATTTCCATGCAATCCGATGTTGATGGGATGGGCTATGTCAGCCCAAAGCGTTGAATTTTTCACATGGATATTCCGAACATTCCCATAAGATTCCCAACGATGTCCGTAAATAGCTATGCAATCATCCGAATTACGCATGAATACATTCTCCAATAATACATCCGAACAGGACATAAGGTCTATACCATCGCTCCATCCACGATTACTGAATGACTTAATGTTACGAACAGTTAAACCGTTAACCTCGCCCCCATAAATTGTGTAATGCGAAGGATTGATGAAGACCGGTCCGTCCACAACAATATTTTGCGAATGACGAATCTCCACACCGCGCTCCGGCTGGAAAACGATACCATGTCCCATTATCTTCACATCCTGCGCATTTTCAACCAAAAGTTTTCCTTTCAGAACCGCACTTCCGTCAATATACACCGTTTTCCCTGAAGGTATACGGAATACCGCACCGTTTTTCCCCTGGGGCTGATGTAATCCGGGATCAAAATAAATGACGTCAGGATCATCCGAAGCAGGTTTCTCTGTTTCTATGGCATTGGCAAAAATGTGCAAATTTCGTAATTTGTCTCCATTGACCTCTAACGACAACTTACGTGGTCTGTCGAGCGTAAAAGTGACGATTGAGCCATCCACCTCCGGAATAATGCCGTATGACAACGGACGAATCTGCACGTCATCAACCCGCCCATTGTTTTTTCTTACCTGTATTTCCACTTTTCCGGAAAAGTCAAAGAATACCATCGAAGCGGTTTCCCGATTATCCATATCCACCTCAACCTTATATTCATACAAGTCATTCCACTCGCCCCCAGGTACACGCACTTTTACCGTGAAATCATCATTGTGCGCAGAATAAAACATCTCCTTGGGAATTTGGTATGTGACAAGCTCTTGTGCCTGAACGGCCGTGGAGCACATAATAAATAAAATAAATTGCAGTATCTTCATTTTAACCATTACACTAATTTGACATAAGTAATTCAGTCTGTAGACAAAATTCATAGCAGAGACATTCTCACAAAACACATGAGGAGGCCATACGTAAGTCCTCACGACTACACCCGGGATGAAAAGGACGCTCCTCAAATACTTTTGAACCAACCCTATTCATTTCCTTGCGATAATTAATCATTCCGATTATTGAACCGCAAGGATACGCCTTGCGGTTTCACTTCCAGTATATTCCCCTCACTGTCGAAATTCAGACTATCAAGGCAAAGCTGCCTTAACACATAGTCTTTCTTTTGCGGAAATATCCGGTGATAAAGAATATACATTTGTCCATCATGAGAAAACACACAATGATGGCCCGGTCCATACGTCACACTATCCGCAGAGGTTTGCAGTATCGGACTGTTAACTCCTTCTACAAACGGGTCCCAAGGACTGCGGGCCATAGCATACCGGACATTATATGTATAATCTATCGCCTTGCCATTGGAGTACATTAGGTAATAAATGCCGTTCCGTTTCATCATGACCGGACCTTCAAAATAATGAGGCGGAGTCACATCCACAGGTTCTGCCATGAAATCAATCATATTTGCCGCTAAAGGAACCATGAAACATTTTCCGTTTTTCCAATCCAGTCCCGACCCCCAATATAAATATGCACGGTTGTCATCATCTATAAAACACTCCGCATCAATCATATGATATCCGGGGATCAGATTGCCCGGAATCAAAGGCGAACCATCTTCTTTAGCATTTCGCCAAGGACCGAGCGGATGTTCCGCAATACCGGCCCATATCTCATTACCTACTGAAACATACATATAAAACTTTCCGTCATTCCCCTGTATGACAGACGGAGCCCACACCATGTCTTTCCCCGAAGTAGGACTGGTACATGCCGCTTTGGTTGGCCAATTAATGTGCTTCCGCTCAAAATGCTGAAAGTCTGCCGTTTCGAACACAGCTAATTCATCGCTTCCCCAAGGGTCTATTGTTGCGTAAATATAGTATTTACCTCCATATTGCACCATAGAAGGATCGGCATAATAACCGTTCATAATAGGATTGGAAATTTGGACCTGTTTTTTCGGAACGCAGCCCAGACAACCAATGGCAATCATGATGATGGGAAAATAAAAATTCTTCATCAGCATCATAGGGCTATAAGTCTCCTATTGTTTATCAAACACACTCAAATCCCACTCATCCAACCACTTCAAAACGGGTAATCCGTTCTCAAACACGATGGGCAACCAGACATAACGGCCATCAATAGCATTGGCCGGTTTCCAGCGGTCTGCCATAAAGATGAAAGCATCCTTCCTTCCGGGAGCCGGCAAAATGAAGGTGCTCTGAGAGTGAAAGGTGGTTTCAGCATCAGCCCCTACGGCCGGGTTGTCCGGCAATCTTTTCCACGGACCGCAAATCTGATCTGCCACCAACAGACGGGCCGGATTGGGATTCCAACCTGTACATCCGGAAGTAATCATATAATAACGACCGTCTTTCTTAAACAAAGAAGGAGCTTCATTCCAACCAGCGGGGTCAATGCGATAATATTTCCCTGTGTAATCCAAATAATCGTCCGTCAGTTCCGCAATATGTAGCGTCTTGTTTTCTTCGGATGAGTAAATATGATAGGCCTTTTGGTCATCATCTACATACAAAGTCATATCACGAGACATTTGTCCTGTTTTTAAGTCACGACGAACATACAGTCCGTCGGCTATAACCGAGTCCTTTTCGGATGGGCTAAATCCTTTTATATCTTCGGGAGTTATCGTAGCGGTGCGTTGGGCTTCTGTCATATTAACCGGAAAGATACCGGCATTCGGGCGAAGCGATTTCAAGAATTTATAAGGTCCGGTTACTTTATCGCTCACAGCAACACCTGTACGGGCCGCAGCATACCCCATTCCTTTCAACTCCAAATGGAAATACATTACATATTTCCCTGTTTTCTGATTGTATATCACTTTAGGCCGTTCCAAAATACAGCCTTTCACAATATCACTTGCCGGATCATCGCTCACGCTAAGGGCAATGCCTCGGTCTGTCCAATTGTATAAATCCGTTGAGGAGTAGCAATGCACACCCACTTGAGCCACATTCCCTGCACGTCCTTCCGTTTTATGCTCACCAAACCAGTAGTAAGTACCGCCATCATATAAGATACCGCCTCCGTGCGCATTAATTGGAACGCCGTTATTATCCTTCCAGATGGCACCGGGAGTAAAAGACTTCTGTTGGGCACACACATGGTTTAAGCCTAAAAACAGGAACACCGCCCAAATCAAGGTCTTCATAGAAATTACCATTTATTTGTTAGTAAACAGGCGGGCGTGTCGTAATTCATCATATCATTATGACACGCCCGTCCCAATATAAGCAATTATTTAGTAAATGATGTAACTTTTACAGTCCAATCTTTATATTCACCGGAGGCAGAGATTACCCGATAGGTATGCTCTTTGGTATAATCTCCCAATTTACCCAAAACCGGTGCTCCATTCAAGGGGGCAACACTTGCGGCACGGGACACCTCAAAGGAACATGCCATGTTGGATAGCGTTGTCGCGTCACGTTGTTCTTGCGGGTAATTGTTACTTACCGCCGGAACTGTAATCTGAACCTCAATGACACAATTCTCCGTATCAATCGTTTTATTTACTGTCATCTCCATAAAATTCAACTGATACATCCCCGAAGTCGTCATTTCGGTAGCCCATCTATGCTCGAAATGAATGTTCGTCACGTCACATTCTGTTGAAAGCACTCCCTCATCCAAGCCATCCTTTAAGCATGAAGTAAACAACATGGAAAAGAAAGGAAGCAACAATAAGATACTGTATTTTTTCATAATCGTACACTTTATAATTTATTTCCAATTCTCATTTTGGTCTTCCGGATTAATATTCTCATTCTGGTCTATCTCGCTTTGCGGAACCGGGAACAAATAGCGTTTGTTTACCGTAAAACGGAAATAGCGGTCAGTTTGCGGAGAATAAAGTTCGCGGAGAAAATAAGCATTAGGCTTCATAAAATCCGCTTCGACCATGGCGTCACCCGGAACCTCAATTTCTATCGTTGCAACGTCGGCTCCATTCTGGTCTCCTCCATTCAGGATCGGAATCAAACCGCCTTTGTTATTGGCATCCGGAATACCATTTTCACGCATCACACCCCAGGCTATAGAGGTGCGCATCAACGTCCAGTATCTGTCATTCTCCAAGTCGAGTTCAGCATCACGTTCATCGATATAAATCTTCTTCAGTTCGTCACCAGTTTCATTTGTCAGTGCAGGCAATCCACCATGAGTCACCCTTGTCTTATTGATATACTGGATGGCTTTCGCTTCATCTCCCAAATAGAGATAAGCTTCAGCTGCATTCAGATAACAACGCCCCAAACGGAATATCGGACGGGTTAAATCAACCGGAGCTTTATCAGGACTTGCCTGTGTTTCCACCACAAATTTCTTATAGACATAACCTGTCACGGAACCTCTCTCGCGATTCGTCTTAATATAAGAAAGCGGATGATAATTACCACCAGTCCTCATATAGATGGTATTGCCAAACAATTGTCCGCCGTCATAGCCCACCGTCTGATAGAAACGTTGGTCACGACCGGTATACAGCAAATCCGTAATAGACTCATAAGCTGAACTTGCTTTTAATTTCCGTTTTTCGCGCATCGTACTGTTGTCTGCCTTATCCACTTCATTCACAATGTCTATATTGTCCCTAAATCTCAACGACTCTTCAAAGCGACGGGCCTTTCCATCCTCATCAATGATGTAATAAGCGCGCTCGATATGCTGTGGTGTAGGAGATACAGTGCCATATCCCCACGCCTCAAATCCCTCCATGGGTTGAAAAGCCAGGTTCAATTTCGTAGTATTCAGATAAGAAACCCCGGTGGGATGGATAAAGAAGCGGTTATCTTCATGTTCCGTTGTAGTATACAGACTATTCCTTTGCATATTGAAAATTATCTCCGGACAAGTCTGTGCATACTGGTAATCTTTAAACATTTTTCCATATTCCTCCCCCGGAACCAATGAATACAAGCCCAAATTATCCAAATCCTCGACAGCTTTGATCGCTTTCTCCAAATAAGGTCTGGGGTCAACGCTTTCATACTTCTGCATATAGATGGCTCCATGCAAGCACATTTCCGACAATAAGGCATAGGCAGCTCCTTTAGATAATTCGCCGAAATCATTTTTCTCATTCAACAATGACGCAGCCTTTTCACACAGGTCTATCGCATAGTCATAAGTCTCCTTCATGGTTGCGCGCGGCAACTGTAGCTTCTCAGCCGCCGCCTCATCTTTGGCGGCATTCTGCCCATCACTGTCCAAGGAATGTTCTACAATAATCCATCCGCCGAACTTACGCGCTTGCAGAAAATACGTGGCAGCTTTCAACAGATATGCCTGCCCCAACAGATTATCCGCCTCGTCCTCTCCTATCTGACTGCGTACAACCTCATCAGTTAAATGTTCTATGGCGACATTGGCATTACGAACATCACCGAACTTGTTCCAACCAAAATCAGTGGAAGTAGTCCAAGCGTTGTCATCCGCACAATTACCCAACTGCCAGTGACACCAGAACTGGTCTGTCTGGCAATCGCTGCCACGGTCTTTACCGTCACTTTGGTATTTCGAAAAATAAAAAATGCTGCTATAACATTTGTTGACTACACCTTGAGCCAATTTCACATCATTCCACACATTTTCTTCCGTCATCAAGTCTAAAGGTTCCTTATCCAATACACCCATACACGATGTAAAAGAAAGAACAGAAGCGGCAATCCATAAATTAAATAATATTTTATTTTTTCTCATAGCTTTTACTGTTTTTAGAATCCTAAACTAAATACAATTGAATATGTTCGGGTTATAGGATAACCTGAGTTTTCCGTATTTCCTTGTTCCGGGTCCATAAAGAAGTTTGCGTCAGAGAAGGTTAACAGGTTCTGTCCTACTAACGACAACTTAGCACTGGCTATCCATGGAACGTTCTTCAACAACTTATGCTTGAAGTCGTAACCAAACTGGAGATTTTTCAAACGGACATAAGCACAATTGACCATCCAGTAAGTTACATCTCTTTGATTGTTATTAGTACGTCCGGTTCCCGGGTCAAGAAGCGGGAAACGCGCATCAGTATTGGTAGGAGTCCAATAATCAAGTTCTTTGCTATATCTCAAACGATCCACTCCCATCGGCATCGCGTTCTGTCCGATAAACTTCCAGTTTGAACCGGCACCTTGTATCAATCCGCTTAAGAAAAAACCATCATACTCCAACAGGAAATCAATACCATATTGCATCAAAGGTTCCGACTTGCGGTGATTGAACACCTTATCACCCGAATAAGTAGCATCCGTATCAATGCGACCGTCACCGTTCACGTCCACATATTTAATATCACCCGTTACAAGATTAGAAGTCCAGGAAGCATGAGGATTGTCCAACAAATCGTCGGCTGTCTGATACAGACCGTCCGTAATCCACGTACGTGTACCGTCTGAAATGGTTTTGCCTACTTCATTGGTCAATGGATTGGCCGCCACCGTCAGGTCTTGTGTTTTTCTGACCCAAAGTTTATCATAGAACGAAAGATTTGCACCCACTTCGTAATTCAACTTACCGGCTGTGTCACGCCATCTGACCATAAATTCGGCACCGGCACGTCTATATTTGTCATTCGACATGATTTTAGGAAGATCGGTACCTAAAGGAGTCTTATAAATATCAGTAGGATTTATCAAATAGCCCTCTGTATTCTGCACAAAGTAATCCACCGATCCACTCAAGCGATTGTTCAAAAATGCGTAATCAAAACCGACATTAAACGAGCGAGTAGAATACCATGACAGGTCAGGCGATATTAAACCCGGAATGGTAACGCCTGGGGCACGATTTCCATTCACATCAAAATCCACCGAACCCATACTCCAGTTTGCATAATAAGCAAAACGCTCACCATCAATACCCGTTTTACCCCACGATGCGCGTATCTTGAAAAGATCCATCTTTATGGCATCATTAATATTCTGCATGAATTTCTCATCTGAGATTACCCAACCGGCGGATACAGACGGGAAGAATCCCCATTTGTTACCTTTGGCATAGTTGTCGCTTCCGTCATATCTGAAGTTAGCCGTCAACAGATAGCGACCCATAAAGTCGTAGTTGAGCACACCAATAAATCCCAAACGCCCTTTCTCCGACGCGCCACCATCATTGGACATAGAAGAAGTAGGCCCTGCAAAAATCTGGTCAACCGAAGAAGACAAATAATTCTGACGAGTCGCGCTGATCCACTCGCTATATTCTTCCAACTGGTTATAATAGGCGCCAATATCCAATGTATGTTTCTGCGCGATGGTCGTATTATAACGAAGTCCTACATTCAGCTCATACCGCCAACCATCATCCTTGCGCATCATCAAAGACGGATCGGACGTAGCCTCAAATTGCGTACCATCATCATAATAAGAAGGAACATAAGCATTGTTCCATTGTTTTTCACTAGAGTTCCAGCTCCGATAATTCCCCACAAAGGTTGCTTTCAGTCCCTTCACTCCAATAACATCCCAATCCAAGTTCAGACGCACATTTGCAATCGGCTTTTTCTTCTGCGTATACCCTGTTGCGGGATCAACACTCAGATAAGGAGTATTCGCATAGTATTTACCCTCTGCGTTATACAATCTGACATTGGCCAGCGTTTTTGCCGTACCGGCTATATTGCCTTCATTTTTACCCTTACTTGTGTCCAAAGACCCCTTGAAGTCGAAACCTACTTTCAAACCGATATTTTCAAATGTATGATTGACATTAATACCTACATTATATTGCTTATAATTGAAAACATCCTGCCCATTAACAGGCTTTGCCAATGTACCTTGATTGTAATAGCCCAATGACATGTGATACTGAGTTGCCTCGCTACCGCCATCTATCGTCAACGAATGGCGTTGCGCTGTGGCGACCTTACGCATTACAATGTCCCACCAGTCCAGATTTGGATAATTGATAGGATCCGACCCCGTACGATATGCGTCCAAAGCGGTTTGGTCATATGGCTCCGGACTACCAAACATCCGATTTATCTCATTTGCAGTCGTTGCCAATTCATACGAAGAAATGTTTTCTTTCCGATTGGTAGGCTGATTGATTTGCTGGTCGAACGTATAATTAATTCTCGTCTTGCCGATCTTTCCCGATTTGGTTTTCACCACTACCACACCGTTACCTGCCACTGCACCATAAACTGCGGCAGAAGCGGCATCCTTCATAATAGAAATACTTTCAATGTCCTGTGAATTCAAGCGGTTAAATGTCTCGGCATCCTGCACAATCCCATCGATTACATACAACGGAGCGTCATTACCACGGATTTTCAAAGATGGTGTCGATCCGGGCATACCCGTACTATTACTGATATACACACCCGGGGCACGTCCCTGAATGGCTTGGGAAACACTGGAGTAAGCCGCCAAATCACTAATCTGTTCCGTGTCAACGGTTGTTACGGCATTGGTCAATTTTCGTTTGACCGTAGTGTTATAAGCCATTACCACCACTTCATCCAATAACTCAGTGTCCTCTTTCATCACAATATTGAAAGAACGTTGGGAACCAATCACAATCTCCTGAGTACCATACCCCACATACGAAATCTGCAACGTGCTTCCCGGCGAAACATTCAGGACAAAGTTTCCGTCCACATCCGTTATCACACCATTGTTACTCGTACCTTTTTCTACAACGGAAGCACCGATTATCGGTTCACCCTGTACATCTACTACAGTTCCGGTTATTCGTACTGAACTTTGCCGGATTTCCTGCCGAATCGGACTTGGCGATGTGCTCTCCAATTCCTCTGCCGCCATTCTGCCTATCGGCAAACTGGCCAATACCAAAAGCAATAAAAATCTGTCTTTTTGTCTCATAGCAGACCTTCTAAGTTTAACATAAATTTATTTTCTTTTCTTTTGAGATAAACGGACGTGAAACCGACTTTACTCAAAAGAATATCATTTTTCTCGAATCATCCCCGCTAACCCCTAAAAACCCTTCAATGAACGTACCCATTCTACACCGACTCCCTCGCCCTGTGTTTCTCCGAAATCAAGATAAAGAGTCATGCTGACGGGCTGTGTTGAAAACTCCGTTCCATTATTGGAACGCGAACCGGGGACGGTAAACACGTAAGTGCCTTCCCCTACCCTCCGGGCATCTTTTTCGCTGAATGTCCAAAATTCGGGCGCACTCATTACGCTATAGCTTAACCGGAGCCATGCCTTGTTGCGCACAGAAGGCATCCTGCTTATCTTAACAGCTAAGTAAGGATACTTAGCAGCATCGTACATAATGCCTGTCTTACTACAAGCCGTACCGGAAGCTTTCAATACCAACTTTCCTTCTTCGGCTCGCCAACCGGCATTGGCAAACTTCCATCCGCAAAGACTTTCACTCAGTATTTCATTGACCTGCCCTTTCTTTAGCAAAGCCTCGCCCTCGCCCAAGTAAAAGAGGAGGGAACCGAAACCAGGATTGTCGCAGGTAAATCCGGCACCTTCCGGACGAATACAGCCCAACACCATGCGGGTATAGGGCATGGAAAGATGACAGCGTTCTGTATAATGATTGTAAGGCAATTCGAACACGGCCCTGAATTCTCCCAACCCAGCTAGCCCCAAGGTCCGCCAATTGGAATATTTTCCAGTCTTGTCTTTCCAAGTGAAGAAAGGCACTTCGTATCCCAAATTTGACTTGGAAAGGTATTCACACCCCTTCATAATCCGATTGTCGAATGCGGCATAAAGGTCATCACCTTGACTCCAAGCTACTTCGGCTATCTCAGCCAGACATCCCACACCAAGCATACAATGGGCTTGATCGCGTCCACTTTCCTGTATCTGCCCGCTGGAAGCGATGTAGTTGGGCAACGAACCATTGTCCTCTCCATGGTAGAAGAAATTGATTGCTTCTTTATATAGGGCCTCATCATCGAGAAAGACCGCTATGCCTATCATCGCCTTTGTCACGGCTATTCCCCAATTTCCATTGCTATAGGGAGGTGTCTCATAAAACTCTTTCAACACAGGAAGAAACGCACCGCGCAACATCCGCTCCACCAGATGTGTATCTTCATCGGTCCACCCTTTGGGAAATCCCTCCGAGGAATAAGTGTAGCGCATAATCTCCGCCGCATTTACCAAAATAAACCCCTGAAGCCCTGCACACAAAGGAGCATCACCAGGGCAGACCTCCAACAGAGTGGAAGCATAGGCACGGATAATCTCCATCGCTTTATCCGCGTGTCGACAATCCGACGTAACTGACCATAACAGTGCATTATAGTAGGCAGCATTGAAATCATCCTCACACGGTGCCTTGGTATAGCCATATTTACCGGCACGGCTGATGTAGCGAAAGGGTCCTTTCATAACATACGCCGAAGAGGCTTCCGGCTCACTCTCCAAGAGTCGATAAGACCCCATTGCCGGCCATATTTCGTCCTTTACCAACCGGGCCATACGGTCCAGCGATTCCTGTGTATGCAGGATGCCCGGATGCGTAAACGAGCGTGCCGACATACCTATCGACAAACATAATCCCATTAAAAAGGAAACAATTGTCTTCATAATTATTTAAGATTAAATAATAAGTTTAAACTTATACCTTATAAATCTATGCATTTCCTCAGGATATTTCTTGCAATATAGACCTGATTTTCAACCGTTCGGACAGAAAGCCCCAACAATTTCCCTATTTCCGGATTTGTTTGCTCCCGCTTGTATTTCAATTGGAATATTTTCCGACATTGGGGAGGAAGCAAAGCAATCCGCTTTTCCACAGTCCTATAAAGTTCTTTGTATTCCAACTCACTTTCAATATCGGTATCCGAATGTTCAGGTTTCATTGTCTCACAGACTGTCTCAAAAGACTGAACACTTCTCAACAAATCAATGCAACGGTTAGCTATTGACTTATATATGAGTCCAAGAGCAGCTTGTTCGGAGACGAAATAATAGTCACCAAGGAACAGTCTGACAAATACATCATGCACTACGTCTTCAGCATAAAAATGTCCCGACATCACCTTATCCGCATAATGGATAAAAGCCATCCGATATTTTCTATACACTTCCTCAAGGCATACCCGTTGCAGACAGTTAGCCTTATTAAAATCTTGTGGTTCCATAGCAGTGTACGTTTTTAAATCCTACAAGCCGGTTACTACGGAACAACCTTTTTCCAAACGTTTCAACCGGATAAGGGCTTCCAGATAATAATAGTCCGCATAGCTGATGGAAGCATCCACCTCTACATTCTTGTTCATGTGGCCCACGCTATGCAGCAGGAAAGCACTGTTTTGCGCACCTGCCTGATAGTCCGGAGAGGATAAATTTTCCAGCATCGCCACTGCCTGGTTCCGATAAAAAGCCGCTGAATCGGCATCAGCGACATAAGTGGACAACTCAAGCAAAGCCGAAGCGGTAATGGCTGCAGCGGAAGCGTCACGCGGCTCGACCGATGAGAATTCTTGAGCCGCAAAATCCCAATAAGGAATCATGTCAGCTGGCAAACATTTTAGATACACATTGCTTACCTTGCGGGCAAAGTCGAGGAAACGGGGGTCACCAGTCTCCCTATACACCATGGTATAGCCATAGATGGCCCAAGCTTGCCCACGTGCCCACATAGAATCATCACTTAGACCCTGATGGGTCACACCTTTGATGAAATGACCGTCAATGGTGTCATATACTGCCACATGATAACAGGAATAATCCGGACGGAACTGATATCGCATAGTAGTTTCGGCATGGCGGACGGCAATGTCATAAAGTCGTTTGTCACCCCCGTTACGTGCCGCCCAAAAGAGCAGTTCCAGGTTCATCATATTATCGACAATGGTATTATGAGGCCAATTTTTTTCCTGTACCATGCCAGGCCACGATAATATGGTTCCAACTTTAGGATTGTATAGTTTGGCAAGCGAATCGGCGGCACTCAGCAAAGCGGCTTTATAAGACAAGTCCCCGGTGAGCCGATAACCGTTGCCCAAACTGGTCATCATGATAAAACCGGAATCGTGGCTATGCGCTTTCTCATAAGCAAGCGGAAGAATGAGGTCGGACACTTTTCTGGCAGACTTCTCCCACAGGCTATCGCGCGTATCCTCATATAAATACCATAATATACCTGGCCAAAATCCACACGTCCACGAACCAACTTGAGTATAATGCCAAGAAGAGCTTCCCCGATCTACAGAGTTGGGGATTTTGTCCGTGGATGGCAAGGAAAATAAAGTAAGAGTCGCCTGCGCACGACAATAATCAATTTCTTTCTCCACCGGAAAGTCACCGATATTTTCTTTTGAAGAATGGCAGGAAATACAACTTGCGGCAAACAACATGCCGACAAAAACTGAAACAAATGTTTTCATTCTCTCGTTAGTTTTTCTGGTTTTACATTCAAGTTTTCTGAGGATAAAGTTAGAAAACGCCCACTAACGAGACAAAGATGCTCCGTCCAAATAGGTTTCAGCCTATTGGCGGAGCCAACAATACAGTAATCTACTAATTATCAGACACTTGCGAATAGGGGGGGCAGTTTCATATTTTTTTCGGTACTTCCGATTTCAAATATTCCGCAGGCGATACCCCCATAAACTTGCGGAACGAACGGAAAAATGAAGTGCGTGAACTAAATCCGCACTCCTCGGACAAAGACACTAATGTGAACTTGGCCATATCTTCACGTTTTACTCTCTCGAGAAACATCTTTACACGATAACCATTTACAAAGTCGGTAAAGTTCGTGTTCATAAACATGTTCAATGTTTGTGACACCTCAACCGGAGTACGATTAATAGCAGCCGCCATATCCGGCAATTTCAAGTCAGGATTTAAATACAGTCTCTCCTTGTCCATACACTCACGCAGTTTTTTCTCGATTTCAGCCGCTTCCTTCTCATCTATTTTGGATTTCAAGTACTTTTCTTTCTGCGATTCATAGGTTTCGCTCTTAGCAAGAACATCAATTTCCATCTTATGCGAGAAAAATTTCACGAACACACCCTTCTTATAAAGAAACCATGCACCTAACACGCAACCAACAAGCATACATCCCACTATTATAAAAGCCCGATAACCCGATTGAACTACTATGTTCAATGTACACACCGCATCTGGTTCCGAAGACGAGCGCACCTTGAATACATAATTTCCGACAGGTAAGTCCGTATAAGCCACAGAGTTTTTACCGCGAAGCGTTTTCCATTGTCCGTCATACCCTTCCAAACAATATTCATAAAGCATGGCATTTTTCTCCGCATAGTTCAATGCGGAAAATGTCAAAGCGATGTTACTTCCGGAATGGGGCAAGGTAATCATCTCTGTATAAGACGGAGCGTATGGCACCAAAGCCGATCCAGTCTTCTGCAATTCTCCGGCAACTATGATGGACGTGATTGCAGGAGGACAAAGAGATGGAACAGCTGCATCACCCTGTTTCGAAATATGATAAGAAATGAGTCCGCGTTCGTTTCCCCACCAAAGTGTACTATCCGAAGTAACCTGCATCGCATTGTTGAACACATAGCTTGGCAATCCGTCATAAAGCGCAAAATTTTTCCACGAAGTGGCATCTCTATTTACATAAAGCAACCCTCCTTGAGTAGCAAACCACAAACCTTCTCCCTGCGGATGGTCTACAATACTCATCACCGAATTGTTGGGTAAAAAGTCAGCTGTGGTATAATGCTGAAAACTGGTAAAACTTGCGTCCGCTTTCAGCACTCCTTCCTTGTCATCACAAAACCAAAGATTATGCTCCTTGTCTTCATAAATGTAACGGATACTTTGAGTGTAAGGCAAAAATTCATTTGGAAACAAGTCTGTCTCGAATACTCCGGACTCCTCATCATAGAGATACAACGCGCCGACTGCCCCTACCCAAACCCTTGTAGAACTATCTACAAAAACAGTAAAAACGGATGCATGCAACAATGTGGAATTAGTACTATCAAATTTCTTATACCGCTTGGACTGCAGATTGTACTGATACAGACCGGACGAGCTGCCTATCCAAAGGTGACCTTTCTTGTCCATAGCAAAAGTACCAAACGACTCCTGCTTGAAACAGTCCTCTTCCCCAAAGAAGGACAACTCCCCCGAATCTGACGACAGGACATACAAGCCCCCCTGGTAAGTGCCTACTAAATAATCTTCCCCCCAAGGAGTTACATGCAGAATAATATCTGAATGTAAAATGGAGTTCTGCTGGGTATAATACATCAAGCGATCCTCAGTTTCCGATAGGAAATAAAGGCCGTCACGGGTGCCTATCACCTTATTTCTCTTCACTTCATCAACATAGAAAGTACGAACATTCAAACCGGAAGAATGGAACATATCTTTCCATTCATACACTGAAAAAAGATTTTCACGAACGGGCGTATAACTAAGTCCCCCCATATAAGTTCCTACGAAAAACAAATCCTTCTCTTTCAAGAAAGTATATACCGCACTGGAACAGATGCCATCCGCCTGCGTGGAATACAACATCGAACCCACCTTCTCCCCTGTAGAAAGATTGAACACCTGTATTCCGTTTCCATTACACCCCACATAAAGCGTATTTTTTCCTTCAACCATTAGTTTCTTGACATCTCCGCTACGCATGCCTTCAAAATTAGAAAATGTCTGAGTCCTCCGGTCAAAACAAAAGATACCAGCATTTTTTGTCCCGATATAAATTTTATCATCTCCTAATGCCAAGCACGAAAAACGGGTTGCATCACTCACCCGATTTCTAACTTCCATTGCATAAATCTCCTTTTTGCCGGTAGACAAGTCATACCTTATCAAACTTCCCAAAGAAGTAAGCCAACATTCCGTCCCATCGCCTTTGGATACTCCCGTAAGCTGGTTATCCAATGAAAAAGCATTCGCTCCAAACAATACCTGCCGTATATTCTCCCCACTATAAATGAAAAGGCCATGGTCGGTTATTACCAGCAGACTTTTTTGCGATTTATCATAATACAAGGCATTCACCCTCACCAACCTGCCTCCCAGCAGAATCTGTTCAACCTGTTCTTTTTTACGATCAAAACGGAACAGCCCCCTATCTGTACCTACCCATAAATTTAAGGAATCAGTTTCGGCCAAAGCAAGAACCGTATGCCCGGAAAATTGCGGATAAGTTACGACCGACACTCCATCGAACCTGTCCAATCCCGTTTGGGTACCCAGCCAGACAAAACCTCTTTTATCCTTGTAAATAGCATTGATAATGTTACTGGAAAGGCCATCAAGTGTGGTGACGGTATGGAAAGAAAACTTCTTGAAATTCGTGGTATTCGCTGCATAGGACAATGATAAACCTATCATTGTCCATACGGCCAAGCATACAAGCAGTTGCAATACAAAAAGTTTTCTCATGGTTTCGTGTTAATCTTAATTTCTAAAAGCAAAAGTAAAAATAAAAACTGATTTGACCGCTTTTCTCAAGAAAAATCAGTTCATTCGGCAAATGCTATCCTCACTTATAAACCAATCTTGATAAATAGTCCTCCGCAAACATTTCATTCGCCACTTCCAGGAGTTGGTCAGCGGTAAGCGCCTCAATACGGCGGCATACCATTTCCTGCGATTCATAGCGATTGTTATGCAGAAAATTTTTTGCCATGCCGAGGGCATTGTTCTCGTTATTGTCCGAAGCCACGCCAATCTGCCCAATCAGCTGCTTTTTGGCCGCTGCCAGCTGGGAAGGTGTCAGACGATTATCACGCAGGCGCTTCAATTCCTTATACACCAAGTGGGTGCAAAGGGCTACATCTTCCGGGTCGCAACCGAAATAAATGCAAAAAGTGCCTGTATCGGTATAGGCGGTCAAGTTGGACTCCACATTGTACACCAGGCCTCGCCGCTCACGCAACGATATATTCAGACGGCTGTTCATACCCGGACCTCCCAACAAATTATTGAGCAGGTAAAGGGCGGTTCGGCGCGAGTCGTACGCATCATATCCCCGACCGCCTATCATGACATGAGCCTGGTTGGTGCCTTTGTCCAAAGTCAGGAAGTCCGGTATATAGGGCAAGGGCGCCTTCCGTTCCTTTTTAGCGGATGAAACGGACGCATCCGCATCACCCGTATATTTCTCCGCCAGACGAACCACACGCTTGAAGTCGACATCTCCCATAACGAAAAACACCGCATTGTCTGGACGGTAATAGCGCTTTGTGAAGGCTATGGCGTCGGCTGTACAAAATGCACGCAACCGTTCGGGACGTCCCAAAATGTTACGGCCCAACGGATGTCCGCGAAATATCAAGTCCTCAAAATCGTCGAATATCAGTTCCGCCGGGTTGTCTTCGTAGGACAATATCTCATCAATGATGACCTCCGTTTCCTTCTCAATCTCACGCTGAGGGAACGTGGAGTGGAACACGATGTCGGACAACAGCTCAAAAGCCCGGTTGAAATGCTCCACCAAGAAAGCGGAGTAAACGACGGTTTCTTCCTTGTTCGTATAAGCATTCAGGTCACCACCCACATTCTCCATACGGTTCAGAATATGCCAAGCCTTCCGCTTGCGGGTACCTTTGAATATCAGATGTTCCACAAAATGCGCCATGCCCTGCTCCTCTTCCCGTTCGTCACGCGTGCCGGCGTCGATGGCGAACCCACAATAAGCCACACGCGACCGCAAGGGTTCGTGAATGACACGCAATCCGTTGGGCATCACGCATATATTACATCCGGACTTTATAAATGTACTGTTCTCCATACCATGTAAAACTCAATATGGGCGCAAAAATACAACAAAACCTATTGCCATTTATAGAAAATTGCAGATATTTGCATTCGGTAAAATAAGACATCCTCATGATTGATTCCATTAAAGAGCTATTACAGAAGGAGGCACAGGCCGTACTGAACATTCCGGTGACGGATGCGTATGAAAAAGCCGTAAGCCTCATTGTGGAGCATGTACACCACCGTGGAGGCAAACTGGTGACATCGGGCATGGGAAAGGCAGGCCAGATAGCCATGAACATTGCCACAACCTTTTGCTCGACAGGCATCCCCTCTGTATTCCTGCATCCCAGCGAAGCCCAGCATGGCGATTTGGGTATTCTGCAGAACAATGACTTGCTGCTGCTTATTTCCAATTCAGGAAAGACGCGCGAAATTATCGAACTTACCCAACTGGCCCATAACTTGAACCCCGAATTGAAGTTCATCGTCATCACCGGCAACCCGGACAGTCCCCTGGCACGGGAAGCTACAGTGTGCCTCAGCACCGGAAGCCCCAAAGAAGTGTGCGCACTGGGCATGACGCCTACCACATCGACTACAGCAATGACTGTCATGGGTGATATCTTAGTGGTGCAGACCATGAAACAAACAGGCTTCACAATGGAAGATTACGCCAAGCGGCATCACGGAGGATATTTAGGAGAAAAATCACGTTCATTATGCGAAAAGTAGTAGGCATCGGGGAAACCATCCTCGATATTCTTTTCCGCAATGGCCAGCCCACGGCGGCTGTACCGGGCGGATCGGTATTCAACTGCATTGTGTCTCTGAGCCGTGCAGGCGTACCCATCAATTTCATCAGCGAAACCGGAGAGGACGAAGTAGGCAAGATCATACTCGACTTTATGAAAGAAAATAAAGTCCCCACCGACCATATTTATCGCTTTAACGGGGGAAAATCACCCATCTCGCTGGCATTCCTCAACGAACAGAATGACGCGCGCTACCTGTTCTATAAGAAATATCCGCGCCAACGATTGGACGTGAACCTTCCGGAACTGAACGAGGACGACATCGTCATTCTCGGTTCGTACTATGCACTCAATCCCGAACTGCGCGACAAGATTTTGGAACTGCTGGACCAGGCACGCACCAAGAACGCCATCGTGTACTATGACCCCAACTTCCGCTCCGCCCACAAGGAAGAGGCCATAAAACTGGCTCCCACCATTATTGAAAACTTGGAATACGCCAACATCGTGCGAGGTTCCTTGAAAGATTTCCTCTACATGTACAATTTGGAGGACATCGAAAAAATATACAAGGATAAAATCAAGTTCTATTGCCCCACCTTCATCTGTACAAACGGAAAGAAAGATGTTGCCCTGCGCACCCGCACCATCGCCAAAGACTATCCCATAGCACCGGTGGAAGCCGTCAGCACCGTAGGTTCGGGAGACAACTTCAATGCGGGCATTATCTACGGACTCTTGAAATACAATGTCCACTATACCGACCTGAACAACACCCCGGAAGCCTGTTGGGACAAGGTCATAGCCTGTGGCATGGCATTTGCCGCCGAATCGTGCAAAAGCATGAACAATAACATTTCGGCAGAGTTTGCACAAAGACTAAAGTTAGAAAAAGAAGTATAAAAACACGATGCCCGCGATTGGACCTCTATACGAAAGTTCCTATATTTGTAAGAACCTCATTGGTTACTTGCAACTATGTACAAAAATCTGTTAGGTTTATTCACACTGGTTTGCCTGCTTTCTTCATGCAGTGACACCACGCCCCGTATCTCGGTAATATGTGAAGAGAACAACGTCGGGAACAGCATTGTCAAGTGGGAAATGACTCCCGCCATGCCCGGCTATGTAAAGGTGTACGCCTCTACAAATCCCAATCACATCCCCGAAAAACGGGTCATTGCGTCCGCACCCATCGCCGCCCAGCATATGACCATCGTTACCAACGACCCCACTCACCGTTATTATTATAAATTGGTGTTCGATGACAAATACCGGGTCAAGGTGGCCACACGCAACGTCATCATACCCGGCATACAGAATTTCCGCGACTTGGGCGGCTATCCCTCCTATCCCGGACGGAAAAACTTACGCTGGGGCATGCTCTACCGGTCGGGAGAAATAGAAAGCTTGAGGCACGGCTCAATCAAAGAACTAAAGAACTTAGGCATCCGCACCATCATTGACTTACGTTCGCCCGAAGAGATAACAAGCGACAATGCAGATTTACAAAAAAACTTCCGGGTATATTCTATCCCCATCCCCACGGGCAACATGCAAAACGTGTTGAACGGTGTACAAGACCGAAGCATCCGAAGTGATACGGTAAATCGCATCGTAGAACGGATGAATCGGGAACTGATAAGCAAATACGCCCCGCAATACCGCCAAGTATTCGACCTTCTCCTCGAACCTGACAATTACCCCATCGTCATCCATTGCTCATCGGGCAAAGGACGCACAGGCATTGTCTCGGCTCTGATACTGGCCGCACTCCATGTCAACGATGACGACATTCTAGAAGACTATAGCCTCAGCAACAAGTACTTCAACATCCCGCGCGCCACTCGCTATGCCTATCGCCTTCCCGTCCGTTCGCAAGAAGCTATCACAACCCTGTTCTCTGCCCGCGAAAATTTCTTGAACGCAGCCAAAGACGAAGCCGAACACCTGTATGGCGACATTGACACCTACCTGCGCAAAGGCATCGGTCTGAGCCGGCAAGAGTTAAGACGCCTCCGGAATATCCTGTTAACCAAGGAAGAATAAGATTTTTTTTGTATCTTTGCGCCCGCAAACATATAGAGATATAAAAACGGAATGAAAACATTTGAAGAGCTCGGTGTGTCGCCGGAGATACGCCAGGCTATTGAAGAGATGGGATACGCTTATCCCATGCCGGTACAAGAAGAGGTAATTCCCTACCTGTTGGGAGAAAACAATGACGTCGTGGCGCTGGCACAAACCGGCACAGGAAAGACTGCCGCATTCGGCCTGCCGCTGCTGCAAAAAACCGACGTAAGCAAGCACTATCCGCAATCCCTCATCCTCTGCCCTACCCGCGAGCTATGCCTGCAAATAGCTGGCGACTTGAACGACTACTCCAAGTACATCGAAGGCATGCGCGTGTTGCCCGTCTACGGAGGTTCGTCCATCGAAAGCCAGATACGGGCGTTGAAACGGGGCGTACATATCATTGTTGCCACTCCGGGCCGGTTGCTTGACTTAATGGAGAGGGGTAAAGTGTCACTGAACACCATACAGAACGTGGTGATGGACGAAGCGGACGAAATGCTGGACATGGGCTTCACGGACAGCATCAACGCCATCCTGGCACAAGTACCCCAGGAACGTAACACGCTGCTCTTCTCCGCCACCATGAGTCCCGAAATAAGCCGCATCGCGAAGAATTACCTCCGCGAAGCAAAGGAAATCACAATAGGGCGCAAAAACGAAGGCACTGCAAATGTGAAGCACGTGGCTTACATCGTGCATGCCAAAGACAAATACGAAACCCTGAAACGCATCGTAGACTTCTACCCGCAGATATATGCCATCATCTTCTGCCGCACCCGCAAGGAGACGCAAGAGATAGCCGAAAAACTGATGCAGGAAGGCTACAACGCTGACTCTCTGCACGGAGAATTGACACAAGCCGCACGCGACCAGGTGATGCAGAAGTTCCGCATCCGCAACCTGCAATTGCTCGTAGCCACCGACGTAGCGGCACGCGGACTGGACGTAGACGACCTGACGCACGTCATCAATTACGGTCTGCCCGATGACATCGAAAGCTACACCCACCGAAGCGGACGTACAGGACGCGCCGGAAAGACAGGAACCTCCATTGCCATCATCAATCTGCGCGAGAAAGGCAAACTGCGCCAAATAGAGCGCACCATCGGCAAGACCTTTGAAATGGGAACCATGCCAACGGCCAAGCAAATCTGCGAGAAACAACTTATCAAGGTTATTGACGACTTAGAAAAAGTAAAGGTAAACGAAGAAGAAATAGCCGACTTCATGCCCGACGTATATCGTAAGCTGGACTGGCTCTCGAAAGAGGATCTCATCAAACGCATGGTATCGCACGAGTTCAACCGCTTCGCCGAATACTACCGTGACCGAGAAGACATCGAAACAGTAAGCACCGGAGAAAGCAAAAAGGAAAAGAAAAAGAAGAAAGAAGGACGCAAGAAAGGAGACCGCAGTGCTGAGGAAGGCTTCACCCGATTGTTCATCAACTTAGGAAAAACGGACGGTTTCCGCCCGAGCGACCTCATCGGCCTAATGAACGACCACGTCCGCGGACGGATAGAAGTAGGCCGCATTGACTTGATGCGCAACTTTTCATTCTTCGAAGTAGACGAAGCGGAAGCCGAACGGGTGGTGAAAGCTATGGACCGCTGCAAATGGAACGGGCGCAAAGTCACCGTAGAAATGGCCGATACGGCAGGCAACGACATTACTCCGGACCGGAAACGCAAAGATAGCGCTAAAAAAGAGAAGAAAAGCGCCCGGAAAGCGATGGAAGCTCCTAAAACCGCCCAAAAGAGCAAGCCCAGCCGTGAAGAACGAGGCTACACCAAACCTCGCGGCAAGAAGGATGACTGGAAACAATTCTTCCAACACAATAACGATGATTTCCGTGACCCCGAACCGGACTTCAGCGAAGAAGGTTGGGTCAAGCGGTCGAAGAAAAAATAAGCATCCGGAACATACTTGTCATACTCCCCTATCGTTTATTTTAGAAAACTTTTTCTGAATGAACAATAGGGGATTTTTAGTGAGAAAATGGCGGATAAGTTTGATAGCACACAAAGGCGATACCATTATTATGAGTAACTTTGTAGACGATGCAACCAGTTAATGCGAATGAGTCACTTGAAATCACCGTATGTTTCGGGTCAAAAGATAGTTAGTTTTACTTCAAAAGGTCGCATGATTTGAGGCAAAAAAGTGTATGCTTTTTTGTTTACAAAACACTATATTTCAGATTTTACATCAGATATATGACTTGAAAGGTCACCACGGACGAAATCGGAAAGCCCCAATCTGACATTACAAAAGTTTTCCAAAAACATCTTTCACCCTTTCACATACTTTATAACAAACTGACACATAATGAAATACGGTGAAAGATACATCTTTCACGAATGTTTCACCTCTTGCTTTCACCTTTCATCGTATAAAGAACGGTGAAACATTTTTCTACCTCCATGGAACATTTTTCCACATAGTGAAAGATAGGCGTGAAACCTCATGTTTCACCACATCCGCATCATTTCCAACGAGTTACACCTTTTGTGAAAGCGTGAAAGCTAATAGAAACAAAATCTGTACAATTTGCGTCCGACAGATAAAATCACCGTTCACGCAGGTGTTCCAACAACCCTGCGCAAGCGTCTTCCAGTAAATCGAGGACATACTCAAAGCCTTCCGCACCGCCATAATAAGGGTCTGGCACATGGTCGGCGTGGGTGAAACGGGTGCAGAAGTCTGTCATACGACAGATTTTCCGCTCTGCTTCCAAGGAAGGAGCGCGTTCCTTCAAGTCCTCAATGTTTCGCTCATCCATGCCAATAATCAAATCAAAGTCAAAAAAATCCGAAGTACGGACAGGACGTGACCGGTGCGTCAGATTATAACCACGTCGGGCGGCATGAGCACACATACGAGGATCTGGCAACTCGCCCTCATGATAACTGAGAATTCCCGCTGAGTCTATTACAAAATGATCCTCCAGTCCGGCCTTTTCTACAAGCCGCTTCATCACTCCTTCCGCCGAAGAGGAACGGCAGATATTGCCGAGGCAAATGAATAATACTTTTATCATCTTCGATTTACCAATTTACAATTTATCAAATACAATTAATCACTTATTACTTATCATCAACTCCTCTACCAGATGTCCCGCCTTGCCATATTTCTCCATAATAAACAGTATATAGCGAATATCCACCCCAATGCAACGCTGCAGAAGAGGTTCATATCGGAAATCACTGCTCATCGCCTCCCAATTGCCATCAAAAGCCAAACCCAACAACTCACCACGGGCATTGAACATGGCGCTTCCGGAATTGCCTCCTGTGATGTCATTGTCCGAGATAAAGCAGACGTTCATTTCGCCCTTTTCATCGGCATAACGGCCAAAATCCTTGCTTTCCAACAGACTTACCAGTTCGGGCTGTAAGGCATAATCGAGATTGCCTTTATACTGATGAGCTTTTTCCAAAACGCCTTGCGTGGTCGTATGATAATTGTAATGCACTCCATCGAAAGGCTCATAACTCCGCACGGCACCGAAACTAAGGCGCATGGTAGAATTGGCGTCCGGATAATAACTGCGTGAAGCGTCCATACGGCGCAAAGCGGCATTCAACAGACGTTCGCCCCGCTCAATGTCGATGGAGGCCTGCTGCATCTGAAGGTTCAGTTCGAAAAACTCCGTGATGAGGTCAATGCCCAGGACAATGGCCGGGTCATTATAAATTTGATATGTCGTATCATTCTTCAAGAAACGTTGCAAACCCCGTGGCGAAGTAATTTCCGAATGAGCGTACAGACTATCTACATACGCTTGCTCGGAGCCGCCGTATCTCACGCTTATCGTATCGTAAACTGTAGGTAAGAAATCCGGCCCTACATGCTTGCGGCACTCCTTGAGCAAGGCGACAAACACGTCTTTGTCTACCTTCAAATCCAAATTGGCATATTGATCCACAAGGGCTTCCAGATTTCGAATGACAGTTTCATGTTCGCCCTCAAAATCGAAATTCAATATACTGATGGCCAGTTGCACCAACTCCGGTCCATTGAGAAAGGTTTCCAACAGATAGGCTTGAGCATGGTCGGCAGCACGGCGATTTTTATAAGCCAGTTCCAAGTCTGTCAAAAGCTGCAGTCCTTTCCGACGTTCGTCGGGGGTGGCACGTATCCACTCCAGCAAATCCCGTTCCTGCTCACGCTTCTTATCCAATACATGCAGGCGCTGAATGGAGCGGTTCATACCGATGCTGTTTTTCCAATAATTGGAGCTTTCATCGTATTTGGAAGCATAGTTAATACGCACCGTATCATTTTTATCCATTGCCTGTTTCCAGATATCCTGCTTCACACCACGTATGTCTATCCGTGCCTGATTGGTATTGTTCATCCGTTCCTCAATTCCGAAGGAAGAAAGGTAGCGTTCAGTCTCTCCCGGATATCCCAAGGTCATGCAGAAGTCGCCTTCCCGGTATCCGTCCAGTGAAACGGGCGCCACATAAGCGGGATGGTAAGGCACATTGTCCGGCGCATAGGAAGCCGGACGGTTCGTGCGGTCGGCATAAATCCGGAACACGCAGAAATCACCCGTATGGCGGGGCCACATCCAGTTATCATTATCCCAGCCGAACTTACCCACCGATGAAGGTGGAGCGAACACCAACCGCACATCCTCATAATCGCGATACACGGAAAGCCAATACTCACTCCCCGCATAATAAACGTCTACCACGCCCATCAACGTAGAGTCGCGTCCCGACACTTCCGCTCCGATGACCCGCATGACCGAGTCCGCC
Source organism: uncultured Bacteroides sp. (assembly GCA_949289345.1). Lineage (GTDB taxonomy): Bacteria > Bacteroidota > Bacteroidia > Bacteroidales > Bacteroidaceae > Bacteroides. Next base: position 61,754 of record CASENS010000052.1, on the reverse strand, counting down.
GCATAGGAACGCGAAGCTTCGTCCATATCCGGCTTAAGGGCTGAAAGCACTCGCTTAGTCACATCCTTTTGCTCCACTAGAAAGCGTACATACAAATCCGGACAGGGCAATTCTTCCTCCCGGCTGCGTGCCACAAAGCCTTCTTGCAAATAGTTGTGTTCCACAGTGGAGTGTTGTTGCACACTACTAAACCCGCAATGATGATTGGTCAGCACCAGTCCTTCAGAAGATACTACTACACCCGAACAAAATCCCCCGAAACTCACCACGGCATCTTTCAGCGAAGCCTTCTTCGGGTGATATAAATCCTTAGGCGACAATTCCAGCCCCATCTCTTTCAGCGTACGGCGCGTGGCCTTGTCCAAGTTCCCCAGCATCCACATGCCTTCATCGGCCCGTACCGGAAGAAACGGGAACAAAACCAAGGAAACAAATAAACAAAGCAATACAGCAGCACCGCATTTTACATTTTTTTTCACGCCCTGTACCCTTGCGTCTCTGTGTTCTTTAAAAAGATTCGTTTTCATCGCTATTTCTTTACCAGTCGGTTCAACAATGGAATACTACTCAAAGGCAAATCCTTCTTAACGATATACATTATAAATACCAATAACAATACAGTGCGGAAACCCAAACGCAACCACAGGTTTTCTATCGGCACCCATACGGCCAATGCATACAGCACGGCCGCCAAAACCACATAGAGACCGATGTTCCACAAGTCATACCGGATGGGGTATTTCCGCTGCCCTACGATGTAGGATAATAACATCGCCACACCATAGCCGGCCAAGCCCGCCCAAGCGCACGCCATATAGCCATAACGAGGAATAAACAACACGTTGAGCACCACTAACACGGCACATCCCGTGAGCGAAAAATAAGCTCCCCACCGGGTTTGGTCAATCAGCTTATACCAGAAGGACAGATTGAAATAAACTCCCATGCAGATTTCAGCCGCCATCACGATAGGCACCACCCGCAGGCCTTCCCAATAATCACGTCCAATGAGGTGTTTCAACAAGTCCAGATAAAACATCACCGCTAAGTAAGCCAGCAAAGTGAAGATGATGAAATACTTCATGGCGGCGGCATACGTCTCGCGGTTGTCCTTGTCCCGGCTTTTGCCAAACACAAACGGTTCGTATGCATAGCGGAAAGCCTGGGTAAGCATTGCCATAATCATGGCTATCTTACTTGCCGCCCCGTAGATGCCCAACTGCACTGAAGCCCCTTCCGCATCGGGATAAACATAGGGAAAGATGATCTTGTCCGCCACTTGATTCAAGATGCCCGCCACGCCCAATACCAACAGGGGCAAGCTATAAGCCGCCATACGACGCATCAAAGCCGGGTCGAATCCATAACGCAAGCCTCGCAATTCAGGTATCAGGCACAGCATGATGGTACCCGTACAAATCAGGTTGAACAGGAAGGCATAACCCACATCGCTCCCCTCCAACGCTACATAATACGTCAAGTTCAACACGATATTCAGGAAGATGAAGAGCAATTTCAAGGCCGCAAAGCGCAACGGACGTTTCTTATAGCGCAAGTAAGCGAAAGGAATGCTCTGTATGGCGTCCATCGCCACTACGGCCATCATCATGCCCACATACTCCGGATGCGCTCCGTAGCCCAGCCAACCCGCAATAGGTCCCAGACAAGCCAAGCCTACGACTAAAAAAACTAACGATACGCCCCCCACACCCGTCAGAGCGGTAGAGTAGACACGCATCGGGTCATCGTCCCCCTTACCCGCAAAGCGGAAAAAGCCCGTCTCCATGCCAAACGTCAGCAACACCAAGACCAGCGCCACCCACGCATAGATATTAGTCACCACTCCATAGCCTCCCGACTGGGCGGACATAGCGATGGTATAGACCGGCACCAACAGATAATTCAAGAACCGCCCCACAATGCTACTCAAGCCGTAGATGGCAGTTTCTTTCGCCAAACCCTTTAAATTTACCATTTTTACAAGTTGCAGTTTACCATTTATCCGAACAAATTCTTCATTCCTAACCCGTCATTCATCATTCTGCCCAAATGCCTGTACGCCAGTTCGGTCACCTCCCGTCCGCGAGGCGTTCGCTTGATGAAGCCTTCCTTGATGAGGAACGGCTCGTACACCTCTTCTATCGTACCGGGGTCTTCACCCAAAGCGGTGGCAATGGTCGTCAGCCCTACCGGTCCGCCCTTGAACTTGTCGATAATGGTAGTCAATATCTTGTTGTCTATCTGATCCAATCCATAACGGTCAATGTTCAAGGCCTCGAGCGCATAACGGGCTATCTCCGTGTCAATGCTTCCACTGCCTTTCACCTGCGCGAAGTCACGCACACGGCGCAACAAGGCGTTGGCAATACGGGGCGTTCCCCGGCTACGTCCGGCAATCTCTTCCGCCGCTTTGCCAGAGCAAGGCACATTGAGGATGTGAGCCGAACGCAGAATAATCCTGCTCAACACGTCCGTATCGTAATACTCCAAATGCAGATTGATACCAAAGCGGGCACGCAAGGGAGCCGTCAGCAGTCCGCTGCGGGTCGTAGCGCCTACCAATGTAAAAGGATTTAAGTCTATCTGGATGCTTCGTGCCGAAGGGCCTTTGTCTATCATGATGTCAATGCGGTAATCTTCCATGGCGGAATAAAGATACTCCTCCACCACAGGACTGAGCCGGTGGATTTCATCAATGAAAAGGACATCATTGGGTTCCAAGCTCGTCAGGATACCCGCCAAGTCGCCCGGTTTGTCCAACACAGGGCCGCTGGTAATCTTGAAGCCCACACCCAGTTCGTTAGCGATGATGTTCGACAGCGTTGTCTTTCCCAATCCGGGAGGACCGTGAAGCAAAGTGTGGTCCAACGCTTCGCCTCGCAAGCGAGCCGCCTTCACAAAGACACGCAGATTGTCCACCACTTTGTCCTGCCCGCTGAAATCCTCAAAGGCAAGCGGACGCAGTACGTTCTCAAAATCGCGTTCCCGGCTGGAAAGAGGCTGCTGGTTGCGTATGTCGAAGTTTTCTTGTTCCATTTCGTAGAATACAGTTATTTTATCCCTGCAAAATAACTAATTAATTTCGAAATAACCGGCATATGCGTCCGTTTTTCGTATAAGACGTAGCATATATTGGCACATTAAAATTGTTATTCTCAACCACAAACTCTTCGAACGAACTGTTTTATACGCAAGATTGTCTTTAGTTTGCACAAAATCATCCTATTTCTACATAATTTTAAAAGGGAAATACAAGTAAGCAGGGTATCTTTGTAAAAAACATTTTCATTTAACAAAAAACTGCTGACATGAAGTTAAGACCTATTTTACTATTGGCTGTGACATTCAGTCTGACCAGCCATGTCACTCAACTTGACGCTCAGGAACAACGCAAGGAAGTGGTGTGGCAAGAGATGGACGGGGTAACTGTCCCCATTCCTCCGCAAACGCATCCGCGCCTGTATCTCCGCCCCAACGACATACCGGAACTGAAAGAGCGTGTCAAGACACCACAAGCACAGAAGCTCATCAACAAGCTCCGTACCTTAGGCAAAGACCGTACTGCGGCTGAAGAGGCGAAGGAAACCGACCATGGTTTCCGTTACTACTTCAAGATGCGTGGCGTGACAAGCCGTGCACAGGTGCAGGCATTGGACTACCTCACCACAGGTGACAAACGGCAGGCACGCCGTGCCATCACCTCCATGCTGGATACACTGAAGACGACCGACTTCGGCACCAAGCAGGATTTGTCCCGAGCCAGCGGCGTCATGCTGATGGTGGGCGCCATGGTGTACGACTGGTGCTACGACCAACTGAAAGAGTCGGAAAAGCAAGCCTACGTCAAAGAATTCGTCCGCATAGCCAAAACGATGGAATGCGGCTATCCGCCCCGCAACAATCAGCCCATTGCCGGCCATCCGTCGGAATGGATGGTGCTGCGCGACATGCTTTCGGCAGGCATTGCCATCTACGACGAGTATCCCGACATGTACAACCATGTCATCACCATGCTCTACCGCGACTATATACCCGTGCGTAACTACATCTATGCCGGACAGAACTACCATCAAGGTACCAGCTACGTGAACGTACGTTTTGGCAACGACCTCTTCTCGCTTTGGATTTTAGACAAAATGGGAGCGGGTGCCATTTACGATGCCTCACAACAATTCGTGCTGTACGATTTCCTGTATCGCCGGCGTCCCGATGGACAAGTGTTGCCTGCCGGTGACGAAAATCCCAAACCACGCAATTCCATTCCCGGCTATTCACTCCCGGCATTTTTAGCTTCCAACTATTACAAAGATGAATATTTGGCTTATGAGTTCCAACGCAAACCGAACTTGGAACCTCACTGCTACATGTTCGACATCCTGTGGCGCGACTACGACTTAAAAGCCAAAGCACCGGACGACCTGCCTCTGACCCGCTACAGCGGTACGCCTTTCGGCTGGATGATAGCACGTACAGGCTGGGGACAGAACAGTGTCCTTGCCGAAATGAAAATAAACGAACAGTTTGTAGGCAACCATCAGCACTTGGACGGCGGTTCATTCCAACTGTACTACAAAGGTCCCCTGGCCATCGACGCAGGTGCTTATCAAGGAGCTTCGGGCGGATACAACAGTCCGCACAACAAGAATTACTTCAAACGGACCATTGCCCACAACTCACTCTTGGTGTACGACCCCAATGAAAAGTTTGCCTGCTGGAATTATGGTGGTGGAGGCAAAACGGAATTCGCCGCCAACGACGGTGGACAACGTATGCCGGGCGACCGATGGTTGACATGCAACTCTTTTCAAGACCTGTTGTCCGAAGCATACACCGTGGGCAAAACACTGGCGCATGGCTACGGCCCCGACACACAAGTGCCAGAGTATTCGTACTTGAAAGGAGACATTACAAAAGCATATACCGGAAAAGTAAAGGAGGTAAAACGTTCGTTCGTTTTCCTCAACTTGAAGGATGAAACAGTGCCAGCCGCCCTTATCGTGTTCGACAAAACTGTATCATCCAATCCGGATTTTAAGAAATTCTGGCTGCTACACAGCATTGAGGAACCTTCCATACAGGAAAACACATTTACCGTGACCCGTACCAAGGACGGAGACTCCGGCCTGCTGTACAACAGCGTCCTGTTACCTGCCGCCGAGGATTTACGGATAGAAAAAGTGGGCGGACCGGGAAAAGACTGCTGGGTGTTCGGCACAAATTACCCTAACGCCGCCCTACCCCGCCGCCCGGATCCCGCTAACGAACGTGGTGAATGGCGTGTGGAAATATCGCCCGTGAAGCCAGCCACTGAAAACTATTTCCTCAACGTCCTGCAAGTGGCCGACAACACATGCAAACAACTGAAAGAAGTGAGACGCATAGACGGCGAACGTACCGTAGGCGTGCAAATAGCCGACCGTGTGGTGACTTTCAGCAAGGACAGTGAAACACTTTCCGGCCGCTTCCAAATAAAAGCAGAAGGTACAGGCACCCTGAAGTTTGTCATCACGGACTTGAAACCGGGTAACTGGCAGGTGCTGAAGAATGGAGAAATCTATCTGCCTATCCGGGATGTGAAGAGTGATGACGGCATCCTCTGTTTCGAAGGAACAGGCGGGACGTATGAGTTCAGAAGATAAATTATTATTTTCCACGCATATTTTTAAACAGATACTATCATGAGAACCCGATTAATCATTTCATTTATCAGTTTTATACTTACTTTGCCGTGTTGCTTGTCTGCTCAAGAGATACGCAAAGAAGTGACATGGCAGGAACTGGACGGAGTCACCGTCCCCATTCCACCGCAAACGCACCCGCGCCTGTATCTACGGGCAGCGGACATTCCCAACCTTAAAGAACGACTGAAAACCCCACAGGCCCAGCAGACCATAGCTGCTTTAAAAGCCATGGGCAAAGACCGTACTCCCGAAGAAGAGGCAGCCGACCCCGACCGCGCTTTCCGCTACTACTATAAAATGCGTGGCGTCACCAGCCGGGCACAGCTTCAAGCCTTGGACTACTTAGTGAACGGAAACAAACGGCAGGCACGACGTGCCATCACTTCCATGCTGGACACACTACGAACCACGCACTTCGGCACCAAAGGCGACCTTTCACGTGCCAGCGGCGCCATGCTCATGGTGGGTGCCATGGTGTACGACTGGTGCTACGACCAACTGAAAGAGTCGGAAAAGCAAGCCTATATCAAGGAATTTATCCGCATTGCCGGAACCATGGAATGTGGTTATCCACCTCGCGACAACCAACCCATTGCCGGTCATCCGTCAGAGTGGATGATTATGCGCGACATGCTTTCGGCCGGCATCGCCATCTACGACGAATATCCCGACATGTACAACTACGTCATCCGGATGATGTTCAAGGACTACATCCCCGTACGCAATTACTTTTATGCCGGGCACAATTACCACCAAGGCACCAGCTACGTCACTGTCCGCTTCAGTAACGACATGTTCGGCCAGTGGATTTTGGACCGTATGGGTGCAGGTCCCGTCTACGATCCTTCACAACAGTTCGTCCTCTACGACCTTATCTATCGTCGACGTCCGGACGGACAAGTGCTGCCCGCAGGTGATGTCAATCCCAGCCGCACTGCGCCACCCGCCTATACGCTGCCTGCCATGCTTGCCTCCAGCTACTACAAAGACGGGTATCTGGCACACGAATATGAACTGAACCCCGACCTACAAAACCAAGGCAACGAAGTCATGGACCATTGCCTCATCTTCGACTTGTTGTGGCGTGATTACGACTTGAAGCCCAAAGCGCCCGATACGCTTCCGCTGACACGCTTCTCCGGCACGCCTTTCGGTTGGATGATAGCCCGCACAGGCTGGGGAGCCAACAGCGTCATTGCAGAGATGAAAATCAATGAACAGTTTGTCGGCAACCACCAGCACATGGACGGAGGCTCGTTCCAACTGTACTACAAAGGTCCATTGGCCATCGACGCGGGTGCATACGGCGGAAGTTCGGGAGGCTACAACAGCCCGCACAACAAAAACTTCTTTAAACGCACCATTGCTCATAACTCATTGCTGGTATATGACCCGGACGAGAAATTCGCCTGCTGGAACTATGGAGGAGGAGACAAAACGGAATACGCCGACAACGACGGTGGCCAACGTATGCCGGGCGACCGCTGGCTGACATGCAACCGTTTCGATGACCTCCTGTCACCGGAATACACCGTAGGCAAAACGCTGGCGCACGGCTACGGGCCTGACGTACAGGTACCGGATTACTCGTACCTGAAAGGAGATATCACACAGGCGTACACGGGAAAAGTTAAAGAGGTAAAGCGTTCGTTTGTCTTCCTCAACTTGAAAGACGAAACGGTTCCTGCCGCTCTTATCGTATTCGACAAAGTGGTATCCGCCAATCCGGATTTCAAAAAATACTGGCTGCTGCACAGCATTGAGGAGCCGCGTGTGGACGGTAACACTTTCACCGTGACCCGCACCCTAAATGGAGATACAGGCCTGTTGCAAAACAGTGTTCTGTTGCCCGATGCCGATAATGCGCAGATTGAAAAAGTAGGCGGCCCCGGCAAAGAGTTCTGGGTATTCGGCACCAACTACACCAACGACCCTACTCCTCGCCGTCCCGACCACGCCAACGAACGTGGCGCTTGGCGCATGGAAGTGTCGCCCATGAAGCCTGCCGCCGAAAACTATTTTCTGAACGTCATGCAGGTAGCGGACAACACCTGTCAACAACTGGAAAAAGTAAAGCGGCTGGACGGCGACCGAACCGTAGGCGTGCAGATTGCTGACCGCATCGTCACTTTCAGCAAGGATAGCGCTCCCCTCTCCGGACGTTTCCAAATCACAGCGGAAGGCACAGGCACCTTGAAGTTCGTCATCACCGACCTGAAACCGGGCAACTGGCAGGTGCTGAAAGACGGAAAAGTCTATCTACCCATACGGAATGTAAAGCGTGATGACGGCATCCTCTGCTTCGAAGGGACAGGCGGAACGTATGAGTTCCGAAGATAAATGATAATTTAGCGGGTTAATTTTAGGCACGGATTACACGGATTTCACAGATTAAAAGTAACTGTCATGTTGAGCAAAGCCCGCAGGGCGGAGTCGAAACATCTCACATAACGCATGGGAAAAGTGTTACGTGAGATGTTTCGACTCCGCTGCGCTTCGCTCAGGATGACAGATACGCACATAAATTCCCATTTATCTCTTCCCCGCCCCATCTCAAAAATTTCCGGGAAAAGTATTATTTTTGCAGGGATAATCTTAAATAACCCGCTTGCATGCTTTCACAACGCATTCCCGAAATAGACTACCTGAAGTGTGTCTTCATCCTACTGATGGTGGCATTCCATTTGGTGTACATAGGCGACAGCTATCCGTACGCCAAACAGATTGTCTATACGTTCCACATGCCGGGCTTCCTTCTTATCTCCGGTTACTTAGCTCAATCTATGAAGGACCGTAGGAAAGGGCTTCGCAAAGTGCTGTGGATATTTATCCCCTACGCTTGCGTGGAAACGGGCTATGCCATCGCCTCCTACCTGTTGCCCGTACGCCAGCGAATGACGGAACTGACACCGGATGTCCTGCTTGACACGCTCCTCCTCCATCCCATCGGTCCCTATTGGTATCTGCACACCTTGATGCTCTGTTTCATACTGTACCACCTCGCTTGCCAATGCATACGGACCGACATATGGGCACGTACCGTTGTCTTCGGGCTCGCTTTGTTCGCGCTCCACTGTTGCGGAATTATTCATTTTGCCAACGGACTGTATTTTCTGGCGGGCAGCTTCCTGCACTGGAGCGGAGTGAATTTCAAACAGTTTTTCCAACCCTCATGGATTGCCGTTGTCCCATTGGTGCTCCTCTGCCTCTATCCGGCCAATTTAGACAGAGGCTGCTTAGGTGGAGTTGCCATCACATATTTCTGTTTCTGCCTCCTCCTATGGAGCTACCGCTATGTGCCTTCACGCATCATACGCCTATCCGGTTTCATCGGACGGAACACCCTCCCCATCCTGCTATTCTCTCCCGTCTTTACCCTCCTCTCCCGTTGGTATCTACCTCTGTTTTCCTTCGATTTCACCGGCATTTGCTTCCTGCTGGTCTCCGTACCGCTGGCCGTAGGCGGAAGTCTCGGCATCGCTTGGGTCATGGATCGCCTGCACCTCTCACCTTACTTCTTCGGAAAAGCGGAAAGTGTACAGACACTAAAGGACAGAACCATCTGAAATCACCGTATGTTTTGGGTCAAAAGATAGTTAGTTTTGCTTCAAAAGGTCGTATGATTTGAGGTAAAAGAGTGTATGCTTTTTTATTTACAAAGCGACGAGCAGGTTTACATGGGGTTATATTTAGAGACGCGATAAATCGACGCCTCTACAGGAAGATACATCTTTTTTTGTGGGTATCTTGTAAAATCCGTATCTATGTGCCGGCTAAACTCTGAAATAGAAAAGTTTTCCGAAATATCTTTCACGCTTTCACAATTCTTATAATAAACTGATAAACAATAAAATATAGTGAAACATACCTCTTTCACGGATGTTTCACACCTTGCTTTCACACTCCTGTGTGGTTTGATGAATGGTGAAACATTTTTCAACCTCCGTGGAACATTTTCCGACCTTGTGAAAGATAGATGTGAACCATATGTTTCACAGGATTTCACTTATACTCAACAAGATACAGTCATGTGAAAGCATGAAGGCTATTTGACTGAACTTTCTTTCAGCCAGTGAAATGATAAATTAATGGGGCATGCTCTATTTTTGAGACGCGATAAATCGGCGTCTCTACAGAAATTGCAATATATAAAATTATGAACATCTACTTAACAAGCTAAGTTTATCTATGCTTTACAAATGAACGGAACTTCCGAATACGATGAAAAGTTAAATAATTAGCATCGTGTTGCCGAGGCGGGTTCCCTGTCCCATCTTTCCAGGCAGTGCGAGATACGAAAATAATGTCATCCCCGTCAAATTGCCAATCAACATATTGAAAACCATACAATTCGGGATTACCGCACGTCAATACCGTATCGGCAATACACCAGTTCATTAAATCATCAGAGTACATCAATACTTGAGTATTGCGTATAGCACCGCTATCGATGGTGTCGCATCTGTCTTTTTCTAAAATATAATTAGACAAACTCCAATATCGTCCGCTTATACTATCATAGCGAATAGTAAATTTCTTACTGCCACCGGGAAAATAAATGTAATCTGTCTCCGGGTGAAAAGTCATGAGTCTGCCGTCTGCTGATACTGAAGTCATTGCAGCCAAATCATCGTATTTATAAGCCACTCGCAGAATGTCTTTCACCTCCCCCTGAGGAGTTACCACCGCATTTCCTTCCAACCAAGCGAAAGTCCCTTCTTTCCAAGCAGGGTTATATCTCAACTCATTGCTAAAGACCCATTGCCCGGCATCCTGCAAGTTTGCATCGCATGGAATGGACGCCATTAAGGCAGAGAAAGGTCCCCAGCCCCATGCCTGCCCCATATTCTCCATAGCCCGCCAATATCTTCCGTTATGAAAGACGACCGGCATAGGAGCAGTGTGATAAAAGCCGCTCCTTATCAATCCGGATTTCTCGTCTTTAGGTTCTGTCCACGAATATCCGCAGTCCAATGATTTGCGAACCACAAAGTCGCCATACCCCATAGTCGATTTGGGAGAAATTCCTATCAGATATAATTCTTCTCCACGGCAGAACATAGTGGCCCAAGTAAGAGATTTCAGTTCTGCTATCTGAGTCCACGAAGATCCTTTATCTTTAGATATATAGACATAAGTATCCGACGGTTTATTACCAAAATAATCATGCGATGCTATGTAAGTGCCATCCGGCATAATGACAATGCTGGGTGACCCTATATACTCATGAGAGATAGTCGGAGCATTGTGTATGACAATGCCGGGAGGATAGCTGCTGTTTTCCTGCGTCCATCCTGTTTCACATTGACAAAACTGCATCAGCAGGCAACCGATGATTATGCAAAATGTCCTGTTCATATTCTTCTTACATTTGTTTGGTGATACGTGCATTATAGATAGCTCCTGTCCAGTTTCCCGGTACTCCTTGAAAACGGAGTGTAATTTTCCCTTTACTTTTTATCGCCTCCTTAGGCAGAGGATAAACTGCTTCATAAAACTTAGTGGGATTATTTTGATACAGGTGCTGCCTAACCAAAAACTTGCCATCCACATAGATGTCAAATTCCATATGTCCCGTTTCGCCTCCCCAGTACGTGACGCGTAAATCTTGAGGAACGTTCGGCAATACTTTCATGTCAAATGCGAACCAACCTCCAGTCCAAGCCGCCCGCCATTTCTTTTTATGTGACACTCCGTTACCAATATTTTCACCTCGAAAGTTATGATCCCGTTCCGGCTGCATTTCACCTAACGAGATATAGTCCACAGTTATTTTTTCCAACTCTTGCAATCTTTTCAATTCCCCCTTATAAATACTTTGCATCTCTTTCCATCCTACGGTAGTAAATAAATCCCAGTATACAATATAATGTTGATGATGCATTTCATAAAATGGAATCAAAGACATATCTTTCGGTTGCCCTACGCCTTTTGTTTCAAATCGTAAAGGATCATCGGAGATTTTCTCCAGCCATTCATCCACAGGACGGTGATTGGTAACTAACACAGGAATATCTTTCTCAAAATCAGGTTCTTTAGCACCTAATTCACCGGCCAGCAACACAGGACCATAAAAAATACCTACTCTATTTTCATTATCAGGCATAGGCACTAGATAACGTTTGATGCTGAAAGTTATCTCTATCCTATCATTATCATTCCATTTCCTCTTTATGGAGACATAGCTGTTATGAATGGCTTTGAACGAGACGGATTTACCGTTCACTTTAATGTCCATAGACGAAGCCCATTCCGGATACCGCAAACGAAATACTACGGTTTGTGACTCCTCCGTTTGAATTGTAAGTGTCGTTTTATTAGAAGAAGGAATACTTGTGTTTTGTATTATCTTCATTTTCCGATCATGCCAATTCAGTTGTGAAGGAATGAACAAATTAATCCAAAGACTTAAATCACGGCCTTCGGAATAGATGAAATCTCCGTACTTCACATGGTTTTCCATACCGGATCCGCTGCAACAACAAAACGACTGAAAAGGAGACAAATAACTCTTCATGCCACCTGATAGTAACGGCGTATAATAAGTACACATACCATCATCCGGATTTTGGGAAGCCAAAATGTGATTATACAATGCCCTTTCGTAATAAGCGCTGTATTCTGGAAGCGCTTGCCAAGAAAACAGGTGACGGGTCAATTTCAACATGTTGTAAGTGTTGCAGGTTTCTGTATTTGAAGTACTCAAACGTTCATTTAACTGGCCTGGTGTTCCAAAATGTTCCCCGTCGCTGTTACCACCATTTACGTAAGAATGGTTTTTCACTACTGTATGCCAAAAGAAAGACGCGATTGCAGAGTCCCGTTTACTGCCTGTCAGTTCATACAAACGTGCAGCTCCTACCACTTTGGGAACTTGCGTATTGGCATGCTTCCCTTCCAGATTGTCGACTCCTACGGCCAAAGAATCCATTATAGCTTTATGATTATCAAAACGTTCGGCTAAAGATAACTGCTTTTCATCCCGCGTAATAGCATACAAATTAGCCAAAGCTTCGTTCATTCCTCCAAATTCACATGCCAGCACTTGTTGCATTTGCTCCTCAGTGAGATGAAAAAATGTATTATACAACCAACCAGCCAATTTATCGGCAATGGTCAAAGCCTGCTCTATGTGGGCATATTGATAGGTGTCTATCAGACCCGCCAATACCTTGTGCATCACGTACAAAGGTACCCATCCTCCGTTCAAATCAAAGCCTTGCGAATAAATTTTTCCTTCCGAAACTTCTTTAAAGATTCGTTTTCCGTTAGGCGTAGCGGCAAGATAGCCATTACCATTCGCTTGTTGGCAACTATCTAATTCGCCGATTATATATTCCAAGCGTTGCAAAAAACGTTTATCTCCGGATGTCGCATAGTACATCGCACAAGCGGATAAATAATGCCCTAGACTCTGCCCTGCAACTCCTAAACTTTCCCAACCTTCGTATTTAGAAGCTTTAGGTGTCAACCCCGCTTCAGAACGGAAACCGCTAAGAAAACGATCCGGTTCCAATTTCAGCAAATAAGCAACTTCTTTCTCTTCAGCATGTTTAAAGGGACCATCAGTTATAATGACCTCACCCATTTCAAAAGGTCTTGTCGGAGCAACCGGGGTGCTGACCTGTTGGGCTACTTGATTACAAGCCTGTAGTAAGCTAAGAGCGCAAATGCAATAAAAGTATTTTATGATTTTCATTTTTACTATTTTATTTATAACGTAGTTCATACATCGTTTCACCTACCTTACGGGCAGTACAAATCAGTTCCCAATTCGGAGCGTCATACACATTGATAAAACCTATCTGATAATTTTCTCCGTCTCCACGCCCAGTCACCGCTTGGTCATTGTATTGAAACCAATGGGTACCGACTATGTATGGGTTTAGCAGAGCATCCTGTACATAATGCTTATACAAATCGGCACGATTTTCCTGATTACCGCCATAGCGCAAACCGCCATGCAGCAACCCTCTGTCCATCCCTCCAAAATGAAATTCGCCAATTATCATGGGAAAATCAGTCCCTATAGAAGGGCGGAGTGAATAGGCCGAATAAGTATACCTATTAAAACTAACGACATCGCAGAATCTTGCCGCAATATCTACGATCCACTGCTGAAAAGCGTTTCCCGCAAAATCTCCATAATTGAACCGGCATCCCAAATATAATTTGTGAGGAGCCTTTTCTCTTAAGACTTCTTTTACACAGCTAAAATAGGTTTCTGCCATGTAGGTCGTAAAATCAATTAAGTCATTCTTGGCACCTGCATAGATTGAATCACTCTGCAACCAATCTTCCCAGGTAGAGAATCGGCTTCCCCAGACCTCATTCAAATGTTCCAAAGAGCCATATTTTTCAGACAAACATTTCTTAAACATATTTTTTGCGTTAGGATACCTCCCCTGCAAAGCCAAAGTAGCCAGATAAGTATTGTCCCCCCAATTCAATTCATTATCGACAAAGAAACCAATACACCATTCGTCATCTGCCGCTGATGAATGGATGATACTCTGTTCAAGACCTCTCCGGAAGTTCGGTGAGAAAGGATCTTGGATGAAATGCCCATATTGTGTATGGATTACCGCCGTATAAGGGAGCTTTCTCGTACGAATGACTTCCTCGTTAGACCAATTCGCGATAGTGTTGATATTCCAACTTTTCAAACGGCGGATTGCCTTATCAATCATATGGGATTTATAATCTTTACCCCACTTTCTATACATATTAAGTTTCCAGTACGAAAGTTCTTTCTTTCCATCACGCTCCGAGAAAAACAAAGAGGAATCGGCTGAAGCCGGAAACTCCAACGAGCGATAAAACTTCTCCCGTCCTTTTATAGTCGTCTCATCTCCACCACCTACGCAAGTAATGCCATGTGACCAAAACAAATGTCCTAATGGATTAACCAGCCACCATTTCCCATGATATTTTTCTACGCGGAAATGTCCGGTTGCCGCTAATTGGGGACCTTGAGCCCATCCTCCATACTTATCCCAGTTCTCATTCCCCGGATGCAGAGCAAGTTCTAATTCTTCTTCCTCATCCGCCTTCAGGATTTCATCTACATGATGAATCTTTCCGGGATAATCCGCATGAACGTATTGCCCGAATTCATCCACAAACGGTAGCAGTTCTTCGTATTCTTTACCAACGTATTCCTTATAGGGAGTGACCAACATGATATCCTTTATCGCTACCTGGTCTCCTGGCTGAATACGCGGAAAATCCAATGAGAAACGATGTATGGAGGCTGGAGAATAGCTGCACCACAACTTGGTGGCACCACCCGGAAGTCCGTTCATCTTGGGAAATAACTTTATTTGCTGTTCCGAATACTCCTTACGTAAGATTAGTGTTTCTATTTTTTTACTACTTCTTGGAGGAACATAACCGGCACCTGTGCTCCAATAATCGCCATCTAAATGACATTCCACAAACAGTTCGCGTCCGGACAAGTTCTGAACTTCACAAACCAAATATACAAATGGAGAGAAATCCCAAACAGTTTCTCCGGATGAAAAGGTTACGCCCGCCCCTTGACGAACGGCCGTCCAATGCAAATTTTCGTTACTGTAAACTTGTTCTAATCCAACTACATCAATTTTTCCATCGCTGAGTATAGCAGGCAACAAGTTTTTTTGATCCTGCCCCTTTATCCATACAGAATAAGAAAGCAGCATGGCAAACAACCAATATATTTTCATACTTGTTCACTATAAGTTCTTTAATCAAAATCAAAATCACAATCATTCGGCAAGTAGAAATCAAAATGAGCATTTCTGTCGCTCGTCATTATTCCATCTTCATCAATTCGCAGTTCAGCCACTTGGATGGACGAACGGCGATAGATGTACGGCAACACACCGGCCTCATCCAACTTTCCGGTCTCATCTCCCCAGCCTCCTTCTTTCTCCCAACCCGGATGGGTGAAATAAAAAACATAGGCTTTATCTCCCGTTACAACGACTCCCGGATGACTAGCACGAACATTGTCATCTTTGCGCAAGCCCCCTTTCCCCAAAATAACGCCTTGCTTCTTCCATCTCTCAGTATCCTCGGAACGATATACCCCGAAACCATTCCATTGGTCTGTCAACATCCAATAGTACTTTTTATAATAAAACACGAATGGCGCTTCGTGGGGAACATCATCAATGGCCGTTCCCGGCACATTAGTCCAATGGTACAAATCATCGCTTACAGCTTCTACCGTATATCCTATGCGTGAATTCTTATACCACATTCCCCATTTCCCGTCAGGCTTTCTATATATTGTGGCATCCAATAAAGGATCCGAATCATTCAAAGGGATCAGACCGCAAAAGTCCCAGTTCCATAAATCGCAACTCACGTAGTGGGCAATTTTTCCTATTCCGGACCAAGACTCATGAACACCTCGGATGTAAGTAACAAACAAATGGTATTTTCCTTTGTGATATACGACATGAGGAGCCCAGAATGTATTCTTGCCCCGTTCAAACTCAAGATCCAAAGCACCAACATATACCCAGTTACGTCCGTTGTCCGCACTGGTTGCCACTCCTATCCGGGTGCCATAGCACCAATTAGTGCCTTGTGTCGCAACATTGGCCCTTCGGTTCGTATAAAACATGTACCACGTTTTCTCTTCCCGATTGTATATAACCATCGGGTCTGCCGCCCCATCGTAAATGGGATCTCTAAACAAAGGAGCTTTGGCTACTCTTATTTCTTTTTTAGGCACCGGTTGAGCTTCCATACAATACCACCTCATCAAGCCACTCCCTACGATAAGTATCAATAATAACCGTTTCATCATCATATTACAATATTAACTAATCATTTAACGTATATGCCTCATGCAGAATGAAGCCGTACCATCCTTCTTCGCAGATTCCTCCGAAGATTCTTTTGTCACAGTACGTATGTTACATCGTCACAGTTCGCATGTTACACTTTCACAGCATATGGTGTGAAACCAATACTGATACGCACATCAATCCACATGGGGCATCATTCAGTTGTTTCAATCTGCCGTTGAATGCTAATTCTTATCATTCCCAACCCGGATTTTGGATAAGATTAGGATTCTTATAAATTTCTGACTGAGGTATGGGATAAAAATACATCTTGTCCTCCCAAACCCGGTCGGTAGTCACCGTATAGTTATAGGAGAATGTTCCTCCCTCCTCTTTCTGGATGGATACGCGTTTGATAGCAATCGTTTCAGGTCCGATTTTCCATCTTCGTATATCCCAAAAGCGATGATCCTCAAAAGCTAATTCCGCCATTCTTTCCTTACGCAGTGCCAAACGGAACGTGTCTTTTGTAGGAACATCTTGTGACGTCAATGGAGCTATATCCAACCCACTCCTGCCACGAACCATATTAATAGCATCACGAGCAGATAAGTTCAACTCTTCCGTGACGCCATCTGGTCCGTAAGCCTCGTTCATCGCTTCCGCATAAATCAACAGAACTTCAGCATATCGGAATAAGGGCATGGAATGCCGGGCTGTAGTCGTATTATTGGCAGTTAAACTGACACTGATATTCACGAACTTACTCAAATAATACCCGGTTTTCGTGGCGCCCTCCTGAGGAAGCCCGTTCAAGCCGTTGGGCAGGATGTCGACTTGTTGCCCGTAAGCCGTATTACCACCTTGATAGAGCACGGTGTAAGCCAAACGGGGATCTCTACCGGAATAAGGGTTGGAAGCGTCCGGCACTTGACCAACTTTCATATCGTAGGCATCCACTAAATTTTGAGTCGGACAATTTCCACTTTTCCCGCCTTCCAAGCCGATAGGGAAGTTCAGCCGCTCAAGTTCATTCGTATTACCCAGTCTTTTTACTAAAATCATTTCCGGCTCTTTGTAGTTATCCGCTCCTAACAACCTGTCGAATGAAACCAAAGACAAATTCCACTCACCCGCCGAGTCTATAATCCGTTTGGCGGCTTTTGCCGCCTCTATCCATTTGGATGGATCAGCATCTGCGTCTGGATTGTTCAGAGGACTTGCCGCATACAGCAAAGCCCTTGCCTTCAATGCCAGTGCAAATATTTTGGATACGCGTCCGGTCTCATTATCGTAATTGGCATCATAAATGACTGGAAGTTTTCCGTCTTCAGTAACTTCATCACATTCTTTTACAATAAAATCAATAATAGTCTGGTAATCGACTGGGACTTGCTGATTGGCCTCTTCTTCGGTCAATACCTTCGTTATCAGTGGTATTCGGTTGTAACGTTTCACCAGTTCAAAATAGTAGTATGCACGTAACGCTTTCACTTCCCATTCCAAGTTTTGATACTTGCGCATCATTTGAGCATAGTCTTTCTGATACTCAAATTCCTTCCAGTCTTTCCCCACGCCATGTTCTAAGTAGTCATTGCATGCGCGAATAGCCTTGTAATAATGCGCCCATTTATCATCCACCGTACGTATGGCGCTCCAGCTTCCATCGCAAAAACGATGAATAGCCGAAGTGGGCCATACATATTCCGCTTCATCACATCCTGCTGAACGTAAAGCTCCATCCACATCGTTCACGCTACCGGGAAGATAGGCATAAATGCCCGTTACAAAATCAGTATTGGACCAAGTAGTATTGAAAAGTTTGTCCTGGTCATAATCGGAGTTTTCATTGTAATCCAAGAAATCACTGCACGAAAACAACAATGAAACCAAAATTCCTGTTAAAACTATATGCTTCGTCATAATCTACACTTATTAATATAATTAAAAACCTACTGAAAAACCTACTTGAACAGAGGAAGGAATGGGATGGGTAGCCCCCATTGCCTCAGGATCACATACGTCTACATGATCGAATAACAAAAAATCAGAAGCTCTTACATATAACTTTAACGATTTCAAAGGTGTAGAGGCTAGCAATTCCTTGGAAAACTTATAGTATAACTCGGCGTGACGAAGTTTCAAGAATGACTTATTAACCAGCCACAAAGTGTTGTCATTAAAATTGTTGGCATTGGTCCCTTGTGACAACCTGGGGAACTTCGCATCCGGCGTTTCCGGTGTCCAGCGATTATTGTAATAGTATTCTGAAATGGAAGTGTTATTCGTCAAAGG
The DNA here is from genome assembly GCA_949289345.1 of uncultured Bacteroides sp. Taxonomy (GTDB): domain Bacteria; phylum Bacteroidota; class Bacteroidia; order Bacteroidales; family Bacteroidaceae; genus Bacteroides. The sequence goes on along the minus strand of CASENS010000052.1, from coordinate 42,997 downwards.
GCGAAACAAACTTGCCGTAGATGCAATGGCCGAGTAACGCCCTGTTCCTTGTATCAAGGCGTCAATACCAAATCCTTTATATTCCATTCCGATGCAAAAGGAATAATAGATTTCCGGAACTTGGCTGCTATAGCCAATCGGCTTTTTATCGAACTCGTCAATTATGTTATCACCGTTCAAGTCTCTGAATTTAATGTCACCCGGCTTTACCGTAGACATGTTCTGCTTTGGGCTGTCAGCTATATCCTGCTCACCTTTGAAGAAACCGATGGCCTCATAACCGAATATTTGTCCTATCGACCTTCCTGTAGCCTTCATCCATTCGTATGGCATATACTCTTCACCCATTTCTATGATTTTGTTGCGGTTGAACGTGAAATTCGCTCCCAAATTAAAACTGAAATTCCGCATTTCTTTATGGAAACCAGCCCCAATCTCTATTCCTCTATTCTCTATTTTCCCAATATTCTCATAAGCGTTAGTAGCACCCAGCACAGCTGATACGTCTCCGGAAGTAACTAACATGTCCGTCCGTTTCTCTTTGAACAATTCTACAGTCAAATCAACAGACTTCGCAAAAGATATATCAATGCCCAAATTCGCTTTAGCGACCTTTTCATACTGCATATGAGATGTGGGCAACCGCCCTTCTCCCAGTCCACTGGCATCATTATACTCCCCACCTAACGGATAGCCATTGGCCCAACCGTATTTGTGATTCCACATCAACGCTTCCGGCATAATATCCGTACCTGTCAATCCCCAAGATGCCCGTACTTTCAAAAGGTCTAAAAAATCCACATTCTTCAAAAAATTTTCTTTTGAAACAATCCATGCCGCAGAAATGGCAGGAAAATTACCAAAACGTTTGGATAGAGCCAACAAATTAGAACCGTTGCGCGAGAATGCCACATCCGCGATGTATTTTCCATCATACATGTAATGTGCATGCCCAAGCAAGTTTATGCGATTTCTGGTGTTGTGCTGCCCATTCAGTATGGTTTGCTCCCGCGATGCCGCAAGGGTTACATCCAGCTTATGATTCTTCCAAGTATTGGCATAATTAACTCTTCCCCATAAGTTGAAACGCCTCCATTGATTACCTAATGAAGAACTAAATGACGCTGCCGTACTTTCACCAATCAATGTATAGTCTGCTGATGAAGAAGGATCGGGTACATTGGATACGGCATATGCGTAATTCATGCCGTAGTTGTCCCAATACTCACAGAAGTTATCATAAGCTATACGAACATCAGCCGAAAGTCCTTTCAAGAGTATGCCCAAGTCTTGCCTGATTGCCATGTCTGCAAACAACAGACGCTGATGACTTCGTGCATATCCTTTTGCCGCCACTTCCGCCACAGGATTTTGTGTCCATACATTACTTCCTCCCCAATCACCATAAGGCGTCTTCACTGGGAATGCGGCAGCCGGAGTGTTATAGCACAATGCCATTAAATCATTCGTAAAGACATTGGGTCTGTTATGTTCGGACAACATGCCATTCATCTTGAACGACAACAAAGTTGTTTTAGTCAAATCCACGTCTATATTAGCTCTGATACTCAACTTTGAATATTTTAGTTGAGAAGAATATCCGTCAACAATATTCTCCGGTTTAAGAAAACCTTTGTATGACAAATAATCTATGGACGAGAAATACCTGGCCACTTTACCTCCGCCACTTAATGTCACAAATACATTATCTGTTGAACCGGACTTATTCCATACTTCATCCATCCAATTCACACTACCATAATGAGGATCGCCATTTTTAAACTTGTCCAATTGCATTTGATTGTATGCAGGACTTAATCCGTCATTTCCCAACGCTTCATTCATCGCCAACGCATACGTGTAACCATTCACAAACTTTGGCAGGTTATTCAACATATTAAAATGATGCTCATAATTGACATTGATATCAATCTTCTTTTGAGATCCCGTTTTGGTTGTGACAAGCATAACACCATTCGCTCCACGCAAACCGTATAAAGCCGTTGCGGCGGCATCCTTTAATATCTGAATATTGGCGATTTCTTCTTTTGTTATCAGACTCAAATCTCTCTCGAAGCCATCAACCAATACTAAAATGGAATTGTCACGATTGGAATTCAAACCACGAATCATAGTTGTAGGCGTATTTTCCCATATTGTACCTCCATTTTGCAACACCGTAAGTCCCAGTCCTTTGCCATATAGTGCATTCAAAGGATTGGTTGCTCCACTTTCCATAATCTCCTCGCTTGATATCTCCGAAACCGAAGCGGAGGATTCTATGGCTTTTACCGTTACGCCATAACCTAAATTCTGAAGTTTTTCCCATTTGGCGATAAAGACGCTATCTTGTTGTGCATACGTAGTGGTACAAAAGAGCATCACTATACATGGAAACTTATATATATTTTTCATAATCTTATCTTTTAAACGATATTTTGTTACCAACCAGGATTTTGAGTCAGATATCCTTTATTCATTTCAATGAAAGGGAAAGGACACAGATACCATTTCGGAGTGAAAAAGATAGTTCCGTCTTCACCATCCTGAATGTACCTTTTCTTAATAGAGAACTTCTCATACGAGTAAGTGTTGTTATCTCCGCGACGAATACGGAGTCCATGTAACGTTTTGCGGAAGTCTTCTTCTCTTTTCCATCTGATCATGTCATAGTAATGCACTTCTTCCGCTCCAAACTCCCTGGCACGTTCATCCAAGATTTCTTCACGCATCTCTTTTTGGGTAAAACTTTGTGATAGAGCGGGAAGTCCGACGCGCATACGAACATAGTTTATATACTGGTAGGCATCACCGGTACGTCCTACTTCATTTAAAGCTTCCGCATAACTCAAATAGATTTCCGGTAATCGTAAATAAGGCCATTGGTCTTGCTTACCGGCCATATGTTCCTTATCTAAAATATATTTATAAAGAGCAAAGCCAGTAAATGCCGCACCATCGCTAGCAATTTCATTAGTTGGTCCTTCTCGCCCGCCGATCCATAATTCCGCTACATGATCCATGCCAAATTCAGCATTATTGACCAAACAGTTTTCATACAAACGCGGGTCGCGGTTAGCGAAAGGATCTTCAGCTATATAATGGTCTTTATTCTGTTTATCCCAAAAGGATGAATCGAATGGAGTTCCGTCTGCATATGAGAAAAGGTCTACATACTCCAACGTTGGAGTCATGCCACCATACGAACCGTAAGCTTGCAAATAGTAACATTCTGCATCCCAATACCATGACACTGTAGCACGTACTCTCGTATCAATCAACAGTTCGCCATTGGCTCGCTTATAATAGGCGTCTTGATAGGCTTGGCGTGGATTGGCATTTTGAACTAGTTTCCAAGGATTTCCTTCTTGTTGATTACGGGTTATAAATAGTTCACAGGCATCTACCACATCATCCCATAAAGACACATCCTTACTGCCGAACCATACATGTTGTTCGGTTATTGATTGCGCAGAAGAAGCATCCGGATAATAGGGTTCGTCATCATTGAATAAAGGACTAGCACCAAATAATAAAACGCGTATCTTCAATCCCAAAGCTGCTGCACCCGTGAAGCGTCCTGCCCATTGCTCCTGTTCACCGGATTGCAAAGCCCAAGGTAGTACATCATAAGCTTGGTCGCATAAGTCTGTTATGAAATTCATGGTCTCACGAGCCGTCGCACGTGGCAACTTAAAGTCATCATTGGGACTGAAAGCCTTGGTAACTAAAGGTAAACCGCCATAATTGCGGAACATGTCAGCATAATGACAGGCTATTATCATTTTAGCTTCTCCTTTTAATCTCTCCTTCTCGCTATCATCAATATTAGGAGTCTGCCCAATGTTTTCAATGAAAAGCCATGCTTTGCGAATGCCCGTCCATTGATCTTCTCCGTTAGAATAAGAGTAAATAGACGATGAATAATCAGATGTTGAATTGAACTGTCCGGAATAGTATAAACTATTCACGCCACTCCATGTTAAACCGCTTGTGAAATGATCTGTCAGCGCATCAACATCACTCATGTACATTCTATTCCCTTTCACGCTCCAGTTTAAAGGTCTTCCATAATAAAGTGTTGTATAAGCGTTCCATAAAAATGCCCGTGCATAATTAGCGTCATTAAACACAACATCTTTGTCGACATCTACGCTTGGAGCCTTTTCTAAGAAGGCGTCTCCGACCTTGAGTCCGTCTACGCAGGATATCTGCATCGTCAATAAAACAGAAACAAATCCATTAAAAAATATCTTTTTCATGTGAACCATAGTTTTAGAAGCTTACGTTTAAACCAAAATTAATCACACGCATCACCGGATATTGAGGTACTCCGCTTGACATTGATTCCGGATCAGAAATTTTCAGTTTATCCAATGTTAATAAGTTGTAGCCTGTCATGAATACCCTCATTTTTTCCATCCCAATCTTTGACATGAATGGGAAACGGAAATTATACCCTATCTCAATGTTTTTTAAGCGCAAATAACTAGCATCCTTAACCCATAAGTCTGAATCACGATAGTTGTTGGCTGCTCCATCAATTGTGGCACGTGGCAATGTCGCCGTAGATGCCGTTCCCGGTGTCCAGCGTTCCGTAAACTGATGACGCATCAAAGACCTGTCTAATGTTTCACCAAGAGGCTTGCGAAATGTTTCCTCAAGAACACGGGAAGTTTTCGTTGCTCCCACCCACAACATGCTGAAATCAAATCCCTTATATTCAAAACCTAAGGTCAGACCAGCATTCAGTAAAGGATAACTCGGATATCCTATAGCAGTCATATCGTTGTCATCAATCTTTCCATCGTGATTTAAATCTTCGTACACGACGTCACCTTCGTGCAACACATAACTTTGGTCTGCAACATTTTCCATACCTTCATAATAGAAACCACGTACTTTCAACCCAAAAGGCTGCCCCACCGGATGTCCGGTCCTTAATGTATATTCATATTCAGAAGGGACCTCGTCTTGGTACACAATTTTGTTTTTGGCATAAGATAAGTTCAAATTCGCCCAATAACGGAATTTATTAAGTTTATGATTCCATTTCAGGTTCAGTTCTACACCTTGATTGGATACAATACCCAAATTCAAAACTGGTAAACTCATGGCGTGAATGATAGGGTCGGTGGAAGCTTTAGCCAAAATATCTGTTCGCCGCTCATAAAAGTAATCAACACTACCACTCAATTTCTGATCAAAGAAAGAAAAATCTATGCCATAATTTTGCTTAGCCGATTTCTCCCAACTCAAGTTTGAATTTCCGAAACTTGCCTCATATGCCCCTTGGGTGAAATTAGTTCCTGTACCAAACTGATAGCCACTTCCTATAAAATAACTGTTAGGCAAGTATAAGAAACGCTCCATAAACCCAGTCCCATATGGATAATAACGGTCATTTCCTACAATGCCATATGAAGCCCGTATCTTCAAGAAATTGACGATAGGATTATCTTTCAGAAATTCTTCCTGCGTCAATACCCAACCTCCCGATACAGCGGGGAAAAAACCATAACGATTTCCAGGAGCAAAGTTCTCGGAACCATTATAACCTACATTACCTTCAATCAGATATTTATTCTCATAATCATAGGTGACACGTCCAACCAAGCCGACATATCCTCTGGGTATGCCCGGATAATTACTGTCAGGATAATAAGCTTTACTTTGGTTATAAAGAGATAAAGCTGAAAAATGATGAGGTCCAAAGTCACGTTTCCACTCAAAACTTGCTTCGGCATACCAATCTCTTGATTTGCCAAAACTTTCAGCATAGCTAATTAAACCTTCTTCCCCATCTTGCAAGTACACAATTTCATTAGGATCTGAACCGGCAGGATGTTCCATCCATGTGATGTCTTTTCTATACCAAGGCGTATAGCTTTCAATAGAAGTGGAACGCTCTTTGATATGATCGTATCCACTGTTATAAGACACTTTAATCTTAAATGCCAATCCTTTTGTAATAAAATCCAACTTCTGTGTTAATGACAGGTCTAAATTAACCACATTAGAAGTCTTGGTGCCATAACCACGTCCATAAATATTTCCTAAACCATCAGACAAGCCCACTGGTAAATATTGGCTATTGCCTTTAATCCACTTTCCATCTACAATGCCCGGTCCAGAAAAAGGAGTTCCCCAATAAATGCGACGAAACAAATCATTAATATTATCTCCGGAGCGTGGATAATTCCTTTTTTCCACACGCCCTCCTATATTGATAGTAACCAATGTTGTCTTCGTAAAATCAATATCTAAGTTCGCACGATAATTGTAACGGTTATAATTGAAGTTGGCGTCATAACGCGTATCATAATTCTCGAAGAAACCTTTTTGATTCAACATTCCCACTGATAGGAAGTAACGAACTCGCTCCGTTCCACCGGAAATATTAACATTTCCTTGATTTTGTGGAGCCGATGACTTAAACAACAAATCCAGCCAATCAGTATCCGGATAGATAATCGGATTGGAATGTGTCCGAAATGCTTCTACAGCCTCAGGAGTAAACTTGGGGTCTTTCCCATCATTGGTATAGGCTTCATTTAAGTATGTAGCATATTCATAACTGTTCACAAATTCCGGCATTCTCGTGGGTGTTTGGATACCATAAGAAAAAGATGCGTTAATTTTCGCCTTGCCTTCTTTACCGCGTTTGGTTGTAACGATAATGACTCCATTGGCACCACGTACTCCGAATACTGCAGTGGAAGAAGCGTCCTTCAGAATAGTTATATTTTCCACTTCATTGGGGTCTATCTGAAAAAAACTACGTTCTACACCGTCCACTAAATATAAAGGTTGGGCATTCATTGTATTTAAGGTACTAATACCTCGAATGAAAATCTCCGGATCATCACCACCTGGCTGTCCTGACGATTGTATAGAAGACACACCCGACAATACGCCCGTCAACATGTTTCCGATGCTTGCCGTAGGAACTTTCAACAATTCATCTGTATTCACCGAACTAACGGAACCGGTTAATATCACTTTCTTTTGAGCACCATAAGCTACAATCTGGACCTCGTCCAACAATGTATTAGAAGACTTCAATACGATGTTGAAGGAAGTTTTCCCTTTCATCGGAATTTCTTGTGTATCCATGCCGACAAAGGATACAACTAAAATTCCATCCGCTCCACCATCGGTACGAAATGAAAAACGTCCGTCCACATCGGTAATTGTTCCAGATGTAGTACCTTTAATAAAAACTCCAGCTCCGATAACCGCTTCCCCCTTTTCATCTCTCACCGTACCTTGTACTGTAAAAGTCTGAGCTAACGAAACAGTTATCGAACAGATTGCCAACAATCCCGCCATTAGCATTCGGATCCATCCCGATACGCCAACATGGCTTTTCCTTTCAGAATGCTTTTCATGTTCCATACTACATTAATTTAAATAAGTTATTATTCGCATTTATTAGCTATACAAAATTGGATAATAAAAAGTAAATAAGCGGAAGATATCCATTCTTTGAAGTCGAAAATTCATTCAAAGTGCGCCTTCAATGGTTTTTGAACGAATTATTATACTTTGTTGAATGAATTTTTACCTCTCCTTGTAAATGCAAGTCAACTATTCTGTCATTTGCTTGCAAATTTCATATTTGTTTGCTAATATTGCATCTCTTTCACCGACTAAATGGGAAATATCATGAAATACATTGGGAAAATACTTTTGCTCTTTTGGTTGACAATAATCACCCAACACCTACAAGGCGAGGAAGCTCAACTCAAATTCAGAAGCCTTCCCTCCTACATAAACATACCTACAGACGTGCAGCAAATTTATCAAGACAAGGATGGTTTTCTTTGGTTCGCCACCCGCAATGGACTCTGCCACTTCGATGGCTATAAACTTGAAACCATTAAATCCAATCTTTATACACCCAATGCTTTATCCAGTAATGACATTTTGGTCGTACAAGAAGACTATCAAGGACGTTTATGGATAGGCACTACGTATGGTTTGAACATGCTTGACAAGAAGACCGGAAAGATACAAAAGGACTTTGATTCCCTTAACAATGAGCGGGTTCAATCCATCTTGGTAACATCAGACAGCACCATTTGGTTAGGTACAGAAAGTTCATTATTCAAAAGTATTCAGACATCCCCGACAAGAAGCACTACTTCCTTTGTCAAAGTAGAGTCAATGGATGTAAAGTCAATGATGGAAGCACCTAATCATCAGATTTGGATAGGTACTTGGAGTGACGGGATATATCGCTATGATGTTTCTGCTAACAAAATGATTGCATATCCTCCTGTCAATCCTCTTAATTCTGCCTATGTCCTTTTTCAAGATAGCAAACAGAGAATCTGGATAGGCACTTGGGGATACGGCCTATACCTTCTTCACCATCCTTATGAACCAGAAAAAGCATTTTATGAAAAATTTGCCCATGAGGAAGGAAATGGGAATTCACTTATACACAATTTGATTTACTCCCTGTCCGAAGACATGAATACCGGGAACTTATGGATAGGAACGTGTGAAGGGTTAAGCTGCTTTGATGGAGAGAAATTCTCCAATTATACAGTTTGCGATACTCCTGACAGTTTGCCCTACAATGAGATTATAAATATATTTCGGGACAGAAACGGCACTATGTGGTTGGGTTTTTTGGGCGGCAGTGTCTATTGGTGTCAAACGCAGGCACCGCTATTCAACCTCCATAAACCATCTTTAAATAGCATAAACAATCCTTGTACCAACATACAAGGTCTGACATTATATAATAATCAGTTATGGGTTGGATTGGAGAAGCACAATTTTCTAGTGCTAAACCGAAGTACAAATTCCCTCGATGAACAGAGAACAGGCATATTACAGTCGGAATATACTTTCTATTCATTCCTTCCCCGACAGCAAGAATTATGGTTGGGAAGCTACGGCAAAGGAGTTTACATCTACCGTCCAAAGGAAGACGGATATACATTGCACCATATGTGCTCATCGGAAATACCCAACTTTCCCAATTTCATTAACTGCATGTTTGAAGACAAAAATCATAATGTCTTTTTAGGCTCGACTACTGGATTGAGCATTTGGACTAAAGAACAGAAATTATATCACTATGACAATTTAAATTCTCCGAGAGGACTCTATGAACATAATGTTTATGCAATTGTCCAAGACAGTTTAAATAACATCTGGATAGGAACTGCTCATAATGGTGTATTCAAAATGAATCCTACAGAGGATTGGAGCCGTTGTACATTTGAAGCTTACTCCATTGACAACGGCAAACTCAATTCCAATGAGATACAATGTCTTTTTGTTGATAAAAAAGGAAACCTCTTTGCCGGGACCGATGGAGGTGGATTAAATTTATATGATCCCAAACAAAATACTTTTATATCCATCCATGCCCAATATAATATTCCGGGCGATATGATATGCAGCATCTTGGAAGATGAACAATACAATCTGTGGATGGGAAGCAACGTAGGACTTATCAAATTGAATTTGAAAGATTCCATCTCAGAAAGTAAGTGTCATCTTTACACTACCTCAGATGGCTTGCAAAGCAACAAGTTTGCTCGTGGGGTAGCATGTTTGGCAAATGACGGAGAAATGTTTTTCGGTGGACCACAAGGCTATAACTCGTTCTTCCCGGAACAAATAACAGCCGATAAACAAAGACCGGATATCTTCATCACGGACATAAGGATTGGAGGAACATCTATAAAAAAACCGTCAACTCAAGTAATAAATAGCGTGACTGTAGATACTGTACCGGAGCATGTTCGAACTCTTCACTTAGATTATACGCAAAATGATATATCCTGTGAACTGACTGTTTTGAACTTTTTATTTCCTATGAAGAATGAATACGCTTATAAACTTGACGGCATAGATCTCACATGGCAATACACTGCTAACAGAAGCAACGTTATTTCTTACAGCAACTTAGGCAGTGGAACTTATACACTCTATATAAAAGGTACAAACGGAAGCGGAGAGTGGAGTAAAATCAAAAAAGCACTGACCATTATCATTACTCCACCTTGGTGGAAGACTCATTGGGCATATATGATTTATCTTGCCACGTTCCTTGGAATAGGTTGTTATATAACCTACTTTATCAAAAAAAGAATTTCACTGAAGAAGCGTTTACAAATAAAAGAAATGGAACGGCAAAAGCTGGAAGAATTGAACCGCGCCAAACTACAATTCTTCACTAATATTACCCATGAGTTTCTTACACCTTTAACTATTATTTCCGTTACATTGAGTGAGATTAAAAGTATCACCCCGAAAATGGATAGCTACTATCACATTGTGGATAACAATATCAACCGTCTAAAGCGTCTATTGTCACAAATACTTGAATTCAGGAAAGCTGAATCCGGGAATCTGAAATTAAAAGTATCCCAAGGCGACATTGCCGCTTTCGTAACGAAGAACATTGAAAGTTTTTTACCTTTACTCAAAGACAGGAATATGAACCTTGACATGTTCATCGAACCGAAACAAATCATAGGATATTTTGATTCGGACAAAATAGACAAGATATTGTACAATCTGTTATCTAATGCATTTAAATATAACAGAGAAAGAGAAAGCATCCAAGTCCGAATGGCGTACGGAATTTCCGATAAAGAAGTCATCATCACTGTACAAGATCATGGAGAAGGTATTTCCGCGGAAGATTTACCTAAGCTATTTCATCGATTTTACGAAGGGGAACATCGTAAATTTCATATCACCGGGCACGGAATAGGGCTATCATTGACCAAAGATTTGGTCGTTTTACACCATGGTAAAATAGAGGTTGAAAGCGTGGTCAATCAAGGAACTACATTTATCGTAACCTTACCGATTGCCAAGGAATCGTTTTCTGAAGAAGAAATTGAGAGTACTACTACTATTTGCAACTGCCATACAAAGAAGGAGACAGTTTCAATGAATCAAGATGAAAAAGTAAAAACTACGAAAAAAATACTTTTAGTGGAAGACAACGAGGACTTGTTGGAAATCATGACACAAACCTTGTCGCATGAGTACCTTATCATTAAAGCCGCTAATGGGGCAGAAGCTATTAAACAATTGGAAAGCATACAGGATATAGCATTAGTCGTATCTGATGTAATGATGCCGGTTCTGGATGGAATCGAACTTTGCCATAAGCTCAAGCAGCAGGAGGAATGGACACACATCCCTATCATTCTGCTTACAGCGAAAAGGGAGGAAGACGACATTATTGAAGGTTATGAAGCGGGAGCAGATGATTACATTACCAAACCTTTTCAGTTAGATGTATTGTTGGCTAAAATTAAGAGTTTGCTAAAGAACAAAGAAAACTTGATGAAGAACTATTCTAATTCTATTATGTTCAAAATGCAAAAGCCAGACATTGATACAGTAGACAAAGATTTCTTAGAGCGAGCTATCAACTGTGTATATGAATACTTGGACGATCCCGATTTTGATCATCAAACTTTTGCTGAAGCAATGGGTATGAGTAAATCAACTTTATATAGGAAGCTAAAAAACTTGTCAAACATAACGCCTCAGATTTTCATATCAGAAATACGTTTGCAAACTGCTTTCAAAATATTGTCGGACAATCCTCAGATACCGATATCCGATTTGGCATATCGGGTTGGATATAACAATCCCAAATACTTTAGCAGTTGTTTCAAAAGAAGATTTAATAAAAACCCTAAAAATCTATCTAAAAGTAAATAGAAATAAATGAATGTACGCATTCAGCCAGTGTATATTCCCAGAAAATAAAGACATACTGCATAGACCTACGAATATATACTCCATTGGTAAAGTCAGTACTACTGTCTTATTAACGTGAGTGTATTGGCGGAATGCGGACATTCATTAGAAATATTCTAAATCATCTCATCAATCCTACGGCCACTCAGATAGTTTACGAGTCCTAACAATATATTTATATATTAGTTTTTATAAGGGCATTTCTATTATAAAAAACAGGCTGAACTATCGCCGCAGAAAAACTTAACTATTATCACTCCAAACAGTAAAAATAGTTATATTTACGCAGAATGACAATGTACATTAAATAAGATTTTTGTAAATATATAGGATGAAAAAAAACAAAAATATCAAACGTCTAATATAATTTACAAAAACATCATATCTAAAAAAATCTGTTTCATTTTAGGTTACTAAACTAAAGGGGGAATATTTCTAACATAGAGGGGGAATGTTAGAAACATTCAGGACCTATGTTAGAAACATTCCCCAATCTCGTGTGAGAGTACTTCTGACGGAGGTAAAGACTCTTTTTGGAAAACAGTTTTTAAATCTGTATAACAGCATAAATTTCATTCTTAAAATTTAGAAACATGCAGTCATATCCGAAAATAGGAATTTAGCGCACGGAGTGCGCAGTTGTGAGCTACAAGCTACGAGTAGCTGCACACTGAGTACTTGAAAACGTTACTTATAGCTGCAGGGCTTCGTTCCGCGAAAATATAACATTCCTTAAAAATGCATCCTTAATGAGTTCACATCTGCGGGAATACCTATTTTTGCGACCAATTAAAAATCGTACAAAGAAGACGGAACAAGATGCAGAAAAGACATTCCGACAGACAGTCCTATTTTGAAGACTCCGCCTGCACGGCGAGGGAGTTTTACCTACCTTACGCGGAAAAATTCCACCGCATAGGCGCCGGAATCAGTGTGCTGGAGGTAGGATGCGGCGAAGGCGGCAACCTGCTACCTTTTGCTGAGCGTGGATGCGAAGTTACCGGGCTCGACCTATCACCGACACGCATCGAGCAAGCCACCCAGTTCTTTGCACAGACGGGCTATCCGGCACGATTTATTCATGCAGACTTCCTAAAAATGCCCATTCCATCGAAAAATGAACGTTATGACGTGATACTGATACATGATGTCATCGAGCACATTGGAGCAAAACAGGACTTCATCCGGCACGCACACAATTTTCTGACACCGAACGGAATCATTTTTTGGGGATTTCCTGCCTGGCAAATGCCTTTCGGCGGGCATCAACAGGTATGCAAGAGCCGCCTGTGTTCCCATCTGCCGTTCATCCATCTGTTACCTAACCCGATGTATAAAGGTTTTCTGCACCTTTGCGGAGAAAGCCGCGAACGTTGCGAGGAATTGCTGGACATCAAACGGACGCGCATGACCATCGAACGGTTCGAACAACTGCTTACAGTGTGCGGATGTAACCTCACGGACCGGTGTCTGTGGCTGGTCAATCCACACTACAAACGAAAGTTTAACCTGAAACCGAGGAAATTAGGTTCCACAATAGCCCGTCTCAGCTATGTCCGCAACTTCTTCGCTACGGCATGCTTCTATATTACGGCATCAGACAAATAACGGTATTTTATTCTCGCGCATGTTCCTCGTACCCTGCCAGGTTGTAGCAGACAGGAACCGTACTGTTGCCTACCCGGTAGATGCCGAATTTAAAGTAATAGCCTTCTTCATCATTGCGGCCTATAAGGATGGTCTCACTGTCCACGATGTGACGGCTGACTATTTTCCCGTCAGCCGGATAGGACATAACGACGTCCAGACGGCCGGGTTTCAGAATGGTTTCCTGTTCCTTACCGTAGACTGTCCAGTCGATGTCCACATGGAAAGTAATCCAACAATCTTTCGGAAAATCCTCAAAAGGCATTTTGTAGGCAATGGTAGACGCCTTATATCGGGATGTCACCGGCTGCATGACCTCAGCTTTGGCAGGGCTGGCGTTGCAACGATCGGTCTTATCACTGAGCCATCGGCGGTCCGAGTTAGCCTTGATGTAGAAATAGCCTTGCGAAAAACCGAAAGCCAATGGCGGATATCCGCCTTGTTCCACCAGCCATCCGTTGGCCTTTCCCGCCCGGTAAACAGTATCACCTTGGGCGTTTATCTTCATCATTTTGTCATGCGCAATGTTCTTTTTGAATATCATCCGCTCCTCCAGTTCCAAAAACTCTTCCGTACTGAGACGCATAACCTTGCCCGAAGGGTCAGATACCAACGTACGGCTGGGCATGCCATGCCATTGGGCAAAGATGGTACTGACGTGCCTATCCAAATCGCCCGGAGCGTAGAAAGAAAACGTATAGCTCATGCGAGACCCTTGCGGACAACTTCCTTTGCCATAGTGATAGACCGTCTTCATCCGCTTCGCCTGACTGAATGTCCGGGGAGGAAGGTCTTTGAAATCTTCATGGGTAGCGTAGCAATACGAGAACTCAGCCCTGCCTTTTGTCTCGCCTTTAGCATACCCCGACAAGGTGTTGTCCTCCCGCTTCAACTCGAAGCGATAGGATGGTTTACCGCCAAACAGGCGTGTATAATCACGTTGGATGGCGTGCGCTTTGTTCGTGCCAACAGCCACCCAGCAGCCGTCGATGACGCGGTCCTGACGGGCCGTGTCAGCTTGCACGTTGACACGACCTCTCAAAGGAACCAAGGATTGTGCCTGGCTTCCCATCCAGGGAACCAGACACAGAGCGGTGAGAATTAAAGCTGTTTTCATTCCGGCAGAGGTATCATGGGACGACGTCCGTGGTTCAACTTCAGTCCTTGTTTATAGGCTTCAGGACCGTGAAGCAGTTTGATGTCCAGTTCGCCCAAGTTGACCAGAATGCCACGCGCCATGAGTCCGGCGTCTTCATTTTGCCGGCGAGGCAAATTTTCAGCGGCTTCGCGCAACTGAGGCAGATAGGGACGGAAATAAGGACGCATCAAGGGGTCAAGGGAGATACATTCAAGAGCTGAATAACCGATTTTACGGTCGGCTTCCGCAACCGGCGTAAGAAGACGTTCAATTCCCTCTGACACATGACCTAAATAAGCAACGGCATAGGCAGCCTCAGCGGCAACATAAGGATCGGAGTCGCGCAACAGGGCAAGCAACTCGTCCGGACAATCTGAAATGGATTTCTGCCGTGCCAGTTGGGCATAGCCAACAGCCGCCCAATAACGCATCTCGGCACGACTGTCCGTCAGCGCACGATGCAACAATGGCAAGTCTTCCGTATCCGCTACTCCCGCTGTCTCGGCTAAGAGATAAAGCTCCTCCAGCGGATAGTTCTCTTCACGCACCTTATTATATATATTACACGTGGCACGGGTGGTAGGAAGGAAAAAACCTAAGTCTTTCGTTTCACGAATATGCGTGGACAAAGCCTCGCGCATTTGCTTCAAGATTGCCGCATGTTCCGGAGACGAAGACAGGTCGTGTGTTTCACCGGGGTCATTGTCAAGATCGAACAGCATTTCCGCCGGATGACGGTCGAAAGGCAACGCCCACACGGGATTGGTGTTATGTCCGCCCAGCACGTAAGCATCCCATGCTTTATTGGAAGGCATACCCCATTGGTAGTAATTGCGCATGGAAAACTGACGGTAAGGCAGATACGTGCGCAAGTATTTGTAACGCCCGTCGGTCACGGCACGAGCCGGAGTGAAGTGATGCAGATGATTGGCGGCAAGCGCGAATTGCAACGTCCGTTTCTCCTTATCAGCGTATTTACCGAAAACAGCCTTTCCCTGCATATATTGGGGCGGCTTCACACCTGCCAGGCTAAGAACCGTAGGTCCCAAATCCGTAAAATTCACCAAGTCCGTGACCTGCCCGTGGAGGTTGCCAGCCAGATGTTGCCATTTGGGCGGGAAGTAAACAATGAGCGGTACACGCAACCCGCTTTCGTACAAATAGCCTTTACCACGCGCAATGCATCCGCCATGATCGCTGAAGAAAAAGATAATGGTGTTGTCCGCCAGTCCTTTCTCTTTCAAATCTTCCAAGAAGAAACCCAGCCAAGTATCCACGTCCTGCACGGCTTCCAAATGCCCGGCATAATCGGAACGGACTTCGGGAAGATCGGGCACATAGTCGGGCAAAGTAAGTTGAGCAGGATAAATACCTTCGGCCGTATAGTCGCGCCGCCCGTCCGTATGGAATGTACGGATGCGCCCCATGTGCGAAGTAACGGTATTGAACACAGCAAAGAAAGGCTGGCCCTTGCCGCGCTTAGAACTGTTGTAGGAAGCCGTCTTGCTACACTCGTCCCAACAACTTTTATGATCGAGGGTGGTGTTATAATGCGTCTTACTATTATTCGTGCAATAATAACCAGCATCACGCAACCATTGCGGGAAAAGGATATCGCCGGGGGTGTCATACTGTACAGGATGCACATCCATACCATAAGTAGTGGCATAACACCCGGTAATAAGGGAGGAACGGGCAGGCGAACTTTGCGGAGCAACCGACCAAGCATTCATAAACTGCACGCCTTGAGCAGCCAACGAGTCGGCATGAGGCGTATGGACATCAGGATTGCCATAGCAACCGAATTCACGCGCACTGGTATCTTCAAATGTCAGCCACAGGATGTTAGGTCTTTCAGCATCCGTATGTTTCTTATCGCCATTGGCGGAAACCGCAGGCAGGGCACATAAGCCACAAGCCGCAAACGAAAAGGTAAAAGGAATATGTTTCATGTTTCTCTGATTTAAGTGATGAAAAATCCTTTTGCGAAATTACCGCATTCAGCCCAACCGGCCATTTCTTCTTGTGTAAAAGTGCACCAATATTGTGCTTGCGGAAACAATTCAACAATCATAGCATAAAATACACAATATTAGGAGGGCTTTTTACATCTGTACACATGAAAATAAACCACACAGACAAAAAGAGCCGCAACAAAAGGCTAACTTTGTGAACCAGAACTTTAAATGAACTTATCATGAAAAATGGCGTAAACAAATGGGTACTGTACACCCTGCTTCTACTCTCTTCTTTATCATTCTCCGTACAGGCGCAAGACAATCGTCCGCATCCCAATGACGACGATGCCTCCCTACGTGCTGAAGCTGAAAGCTTACTGACCGAATGGATGGATACATTCCTGACGTATCAAAGCCAAGACCCGCGTCCCGCACTCCATGGTTCCGTACTTTGTCCGGGATGCGTGCGTGTACATGGCCGCATTGGCGACGCGGTTCTACCACTGATGTACTTGGCTGACCGTACGAAAAACACCCGCTATCTCTCAGCAGCCAAAAGCCTTATGGCATGGATGGAAAACATTCATCGGGCCGACGGTGCCTGGATGAATGACGTGAACGTTTCCGACTGGGACGGCACAACCGTCTTTGCGGCTATCGCCTTATACGAAGCGGTGCATTATCACGGTCATCTGCTGGATGACTCCACCCGCAATCACTGGAAACAGCAACTGCTGGAAGCCGGTGAATTTATCATGAACCACCCTTTTATCTATAGCCGCAACCGGAAAGGAATGCGCAACAACAATGTAAACTACTCCGCATCGGCCACCTACGCCCTACAAGCCATCGGCGAGATGTGGAACCGGCAAGACTTTAAAGACGAAGCCCGCACCATTGCGAAAGCACTAAAGGAACGGTATTTCACCCGTCATGACGGATTTCTATATGGAGAAGGTCCAAACATCTGGACGGCCACTCCGAACGGATGTTTTCCCGTCGACCTGGGATACAATGTAGAGGAATCGTTGCCTCACCTTGCCTACTATGCCCGGATGGTGCAGGACAAAGAACTGCTGAAACTCGTGGAACGCTCCATGAACACTCACTTGGAGTTCATGTTGCCGGACGGTGCATGGGACAACAGCTGGGGAACACGAAGTTTCAAATGGACCTATTGGGGCGGACGCACCAGCGATGGCTTCATGGGCGGATATTACGCCATGGCCGCACACCATCCCGAATATGTGACGGCAATTCGTCGTAACATCAGCCTTTTACGCCAGGCCACACACGACGGTCTGCTTCATGGCGGCATGCACTACCGAGAGTCAGGCATGTATCCCTGCATCCATCACACGTTCGGACACGCCAAAGCCTTGGCTTCCTTCCTTGAACTCGAAACATTGCCTTCGACAACTCATCGCTTTGCCGGACTGCCCCGTGAACAAGCTTACGGTGTGAAACACTTTCCGGACATACGGACTTGGCTGATTGCCCAAGGAGACTGGCGCGCCACGCTGACGGGCTATGATGCGGAATATAAAGTGAAAGGAACACATCCCATGGGAGGTGCCATGTCCCTTTTATGGAACCGGCAGACCGGCCCTGTCTTTGCGGCAACCATGAACCGCTATCACTTAATAGAAGCGCCCAACATGCAAGTGTGCTACAATGAGCGTCAGATGGGAGGAACACCCCGCATGGAGATGATGTGCGAAGGAGTGGCTTACAGCAATCTGGACGATTTGAACACCGAAATAGCCTACCGGGAAGAAAACGGCCGCCATTGCTTCCAAGTGACAACCCACCTGGTAGACATCAACCAAAAAGCGCCTCAAGGGAAAGACGTCCCCGTTGTCATCAATTATGTATATTCGGACAAAGGCGTCAGCATGGAAATACCCGTCTGCCCCGACTCGGCTTATCTGGTGCTTCCGGTCATTGCCTCACCTCAAGAGGAGGTAAACCGCCAAACAGATGAAATAAGGATACGCAAAGGCGATACGTATTTATCAATCGCCTGTCAATCAGGAGTTCTCTCTATTGCACCGACCAATCCGGACGGCCGCATTTTCAATCCGGTACCAGGCTTTGCCTTCCTCCCCGTATTGGTAAAACCCGATGCGACTCATAAAAATATCCGGATCAGCCTATCAGTTTATTAGATATTTTGTACCTTAGGGCTCAAATCTGTTTGTTTGTATGAGAACACTTTGCTTTGCTTGGATTTTTCTTGTCGGATTATTTGCCTGCCATGCACAGGCCGGTAATCCGGCAGAGAATATCCGTTTTACCCATATCGGGTTAAAACAGGGTCTGTCCCACAGTACCGTCTTCGCCATAGACCAGGACAAGGAAGGCAACCTTTGGTTTGCCACTTATGACGGTGTCAATAAATACAATGGATACGATTTCACGGTTTACCGCAATCAGTATTTAGACTCCACAAGCATTGCCTGCGACATAGCCCGCAGCCTCTTTGTGGACGAGTCGGACCGAGTATGGGTAGGCACCCGTGACGGGCTGTCGCTCTACAATCGGGAAAAGAACAACTTCGCCAATTACACTTACAAGACAGACGGCAAGGACATAACAGTGACCAGCATTGTACCGCTGAAGAAGGACTGGCTGATGATAGGCAGCACAGGCGGGCTCTTGCTTTTTGACGTACAACGGGAACGCTTCCTGAACGACACTCTATCGGCTTTCATACATGCCCTGCAGCCCACCGCACTGGCACGCGAAAATGACCTCATTTACATCGGGACTCAAGGAGGCGTATATACCTATTCACTTACTCAAGGCAACTTGACTCCTCTCTTTACGCTACCCAAAGACATACGGCCGCATGCCATCCTGTGCCAGATGCACACACGTGTGTGGATAGGAACCGAAGGAGGAGGATTGTTCCTGTATGACGCCAAAACCAAAGAGCTGAAGAACTACCGGGGCGGAAAGACATCCGGACTAAAATCCGACTACGTGCGCTCTTTGGCACTCGATTCGGAAAACCGTCTGTGGATAGGAACCTATTCCGGACTGAGCATCTATGATGAAGGGCAAGACAATTTCCAATCCATCACATCGTCCACCAATGAAGAAGGAAGTCTTTCGCAAAACTCGGTCCGCTGCATTTTTAAAGACACGCAAGGCGGAATGTGGCTGGGCACCTATTGGGGCGGACTGAACTATTACCATCCTTTGTGTGACCGTTTCCGGCATATCAAGTACACTCCCTCTCAGAATTCGTTGAGCGACAATGTAGTAAGTTGCATTGTCGAAGACCGTAAGCGCAATCTTTGGATTGGAACCAGTGACGGTGGGCTGAACTATTATGACAAAAAATCCGGAACCTATACGAACTATCTGTTCGACGAAGCCCGTTACCACACCGAGGTTCCTTTCAGAGACATCAAAGCCGTTTACATAGACGAAGCGCAGGACAAAGTCTATGTAGGCGCACACGCTTTCGGTCTCATGGTGCTGGACCGCAGAACCGGACGCAGAAAATACCTGACACGCGCGAACAGCAATCTGCCTACCAACAACGTTTATTCCATTCTGCCGGATGACAAGGACGGGCTATGGATCGGGACATTGGAATATTTACTCTATTTCAATCCGGAACAACAAGATTTTACCATTGTCGGAAAAGACGCAGAAGGGAACCAGCTTCCCGGTGACTCCCGCCTGTTATATCGTGACTCCCACAACCATTTGTGGATTGGCGGTGAAATGGGCTGTGCCGTCTATCATCAGGACGGAACAAAATTGTCCACCGACAACGACTATGCCATCGGCAACATCCTAAGACGGTCATTTGTCAACTGTTTCCACGAGTCTTCTTCCGGCACTGTATGGATAGGTACACGTAACGGACTTTTTGCCGTAGAGGAAGGCGCCCCCACAAACACCCAATATACAACGGACAACGGACTTCCAAGCAATGTCATCTATGGCATTTTGGAGGATGCCTACGGACGTCTGTGGATAAGCACCAATCAAGGACTGTGTTGCATGAAGCCCAACTCAGGGAAGTTCCGCAACTTTACGGAAGCCGACGGCTTGCAAAGCAACCAGTTCAACGCGAATTCCTGTTGCCGGCTGGAAAACGGAAGCATGCTTTTCGGAGGTATCAACGGCATCACCCTGTTCCGCCCGGAAACACTGGTGGACAATCCATTCGCCCCCAAACCAGTCATCAACAAACTGTTTGTATTCAACAAAGAAGTGCTCCCCAATGACGATACCGGCATTCTGAAAAAGAGTATAGAAAATGTGGACCACATCACATTGGCTTCATCACAAAACTCATTCGCCATCTCCTTTGTGGTATCCAACTACATTGCCGGACAGCATAACACGTTTTCTTACCGTTTGGATGGCTATGACAAAGAATGGTACACCCAGGAAAACACCGGCCCCGTATCCTACTCCAACCTGCCTGCAGGAAACTACACATTCCGCGTCAAGGCAGCCAATAATGACGGAAAATGGAACCAGGAAGCAGCCGTCCTGCATATCAGAATTTTGCCGATATGGTATCAAACCGGGTGGGCCTACACACTGTTTGCTCTTATCATTATTGGTCTGATAGGAGGCGTCATCCGCTACTTCTGGCTGCGTAAAAGCATGCAGACCGAAATCCTCATGGAACGGTTGGACAAAGAAAAGCGGGAAGAAATCAACCAAATGACCATCCGTTTCTATGTCAACATTTCCCACGAACTACGCACTCCGCTTACCTTGATTGTAGCTCCCTTGCAAGAGTTGCTGGCACGCGTCACCGGACATTGGGAACGGGAACGTCTGCAATACATCTGGCGGAACACAAACCGTCTGTTGCACTTAGTGAACCAGCTGATGGACTACCGGCGGGCGGAATTAGGCATCTTCAAACTGGCTCCCGTACGTGCCAATGCCTACAAACGGATAGAAAGTTGCTTCGTCAATTATGAAAACCTGGCCAAGCGCAAGGACATCGACTACAACTTCTATTCCGAATTGCAGGACGAAAACGAACTGTTCGACGCCAACTATCTGGACCTGATAGTAAACAACCTGTTGTCCAATGCGTTCAAGTACACAGAAGAAGGGGAAAGCATCACGGTCAAACTCTATAAAGAAGGAGATGAGCTTGTCTTACAAGTGATCGACACGGGCATCGGCATCCCCAAAGAGAAACAGAAAAAGATTTTCGACCGTTTCTACCAGATAGACAATACCCATGCGGGAAGCGGCATTGGACTTTCACTGATACAAAAGTTGGTAGAATCACACCACGGACGAATTACACTGGACAGTGAACCGGGAAAAGGTTCAACCTTTACTGTATACCTGCCGCAAAACGAGTCAGCCTATACGCCCGAAGAACTGGCGGGCCACACAGCCGATGAGGACGAGCGGGTTTACTCCACTAACGCGCATGACGCCTATATAGAAGAGGAAATGACAGACGAAGAGACAGCCGATGCGGACGAAACCTCCAAACGGGGTACCATACTTGTCGTAGAAGATAATGATGAATTGAGGCAATACATCGTGAACGGACTTTCGGCACACTTCAACCTGCTGAAAGCCGAAAACGGACAGAAAGCTTTAGAGATACTGAAGGACAACGAAGTGGACCTGATTATTACCGACGTAATGATGCCGGTAATGGACGGAGTAAAATTCTGCAAACTGGTCAAGCAGAACCTGCGCACTTGCCACATCCCCGTGTACATGCTGTCGGCCAAGACTGACATCAACTCGCAACTACAAGGATTGCAAGTGGGAGCCGATGACTACATCCCCAAACCCTTCTCCATCGAAGTGCTGGAAGCCAAGATACTGAACATACTGCGCACCCGCTACCGCAACTTTGAGCGCTACTCCAACACAACGGAAATAGAACCGCAAAAGCTGACGAACAACTCGATGGACGAAGAATTGCTGAAGCGAGCCATTGCCGTAGTAGAAAAGAACATGGACAACGTAGACTTCTCTACCGAACAGTTTGCCCGAGAAATGAATATGAGCCGCTCCAACCTGCACCTGAAGCTGAAAGCCATAACCGGGAAGTCCGCCATCGACTTCATCTACAAAATCCGTTTCAACCGTGCCTGCCAGTTGTTAAAAGAAGGCAGATACAGTGTGTCGGAAATCAGTTACATGGTGGGATACAACACTCCTTCCTATTTCGCGGCCCGCTTTAAAAAATATGTGGGTTGCCTGCCTACAGAATACGCCAAGAAAGGAGGAAGCTGAAATGAACCCCAAAGTACCGAACATCACTCTTATCCGGAGATGGATAACAGCTTCCATCCTGTTGCCGGGCATTCTGTCCTGTCAAGACACGGCAGACCGCCCGGCCGTTTACCGGGAACAATGTGTCCGACATGGAAACGATTCCATCGAAATGTTTACGATGACCAATGCGGGAGGCATGTCCGTACGCGTGACAAATTTTGCCGCTTCATTGGCCGACGTACAGGTGCCGGACAAGAATGGGCTGTTAGAGTCCGTAGTTTTGGGATTTGACAGCGTACAGAGCTATTTGGGCAGCTATCCCAAATTTGGAAACACCATAGGACGCTATGCCGGTCGCATAAACCAAGGAGAAATCATGCTCGACGGCCAACATTATGAGTTAGAGAAAAACGCGCAAGGGTATGCCATGCATGGAGGAACACGCGGATTTAACCGCCAGCTGTTCCATACTGACACATGCTACATCCGCCGCGACACGTCCGTAGTGGCATTCAGCTACCGAAGCCCGCACTTGGAAGGCGGATTTCCAGGCACACTGGATGTCACCGTAACCTACAGACTGACCCGTGACAACAAGGTAATCATAGACTATGCCGCAACAACCGACCAGCCCACAGTGCTAAATCTGACCAACCACAGTTACTTTAACCTTTCCGGTTGCAGGCAACCTGTGACAGGCCATGCCTTCCAACTAATGGCCGACTCCATCACCGAACTGGACGAAACCGCTATTCCCACAGGCCGGCTACTCCCCATTGCAGGTACCCGCTATGATTTCATTTCCCTGCACAGCATCAAGGATACGGTCAAAGCTTACGACATCAACTACAAATTAAGGAAACAGTCCGACGAATTGGCATTGGCTGCCGTGGTGGTAGACTCAGTATCAGGACGCCGTCTGCACGCATATACCACAGAACCCGGCATGCAATTCTATATATCCCAATCCGACATGAGCCGGTTCATAGGACACGGCGGACAACCCTACGGACGTTATTACGGTGTTTGTCTGGAAATGCAACACTTCCCCGACTCTCCACACCACCCCCATTTCCCGTCCACCGTGTTGCGGCCGGGCGAAGTTTATCGACAACGCACAATTTATCAATTTGATTTAATAAACTAAAAGTATGACGAGTATGAAAAGTTTAAAGTATTGTTTATTTTTAATGGGAGCATTGTTAGTTATGGGTACTAATTTGTATGCGGATAACGAAAAATCCGGAACTCCGGTAAAGAAGACCCGGAGTGAATCATTCATTTTTGCCAAAGACAAACCTTGGGAACCTGCAGGCGAAGGGGTGACACGCCAAGTGTTAGGTTACGACGGCCAGGTGATGGTAGTAAAAGTAAAATTCGAAAAAGGTGCGGTAGGAACGCCTCACACACACTATCACACACAGACCACCTACGTGGCAAGCGGAAAGTTTGAGTTTACCGTAGGCGGCGAGACCAAGATTGTGGAAGCCGGCGACGGCATTTACATGGAGCCCGACGTACTGCACGGTTGCGTGTGCTTAGAGGAAGGTATGCTGATAGACTGTTTCTCGCCCATGCGCGCGGACTATCTGTCAAAGTAAGGAACCGCGTTAGTCTACTCAAACCATACTATCTTTTATCTCAAAACATACGACCTTTCACACCAAAGGATAGTATGATTTAGGATAAAAGATAGTATGGTTTCTTATTTTACGAAACGCCCTTTTCCGGAAAGTCCGTGTCTGAAAGTTTGGTCACGAAGCATCCTGTATGAAAAGGGCAAGTATCCTTGCATAAATGAACAAGTATCCAATAATATTTGGACAAGTATCCTTGCATGCTTGAAAAGGCCGCCTTTCTATAAACCTATCCGACCGCAGAAGGCAGGCGGCTTTCTTTTTCCGACCCGTCAAAACAAAAAGAGACAGAAATAACAGAAAAAACGAAATATATATGGCAATAGAGAGCTGACATAGCGGTACGCCATACCTACAAAACGTGCATTTCCGTCCCTTTCTATGCAAAAAAATGATGTTTTCCTTGTAAAATGTGTTTAATAGCATATTTTTAAAATCCCCTTTCTACACTATTCTGAGGCCGATTTTACACAAATATGTCCTTCAATAAACAAGATTTGCATCTACGATGTTTGAATTTCGTCGTAATATGGACAAAATTTTGTTAATGTATCCTGCATCACCGTAACTTTGCCGTCGATAAATCATAATTCTAATGATATAACCTTAGAATTTAATTTTATTCATCTATGCAAAAATTAAAAGTTTATTTAGTAGCAATCCTGGCATTTGTGGGTATGCAGGCATACGCACAAAGCGTGACAGTCACCGGTAAGGTGGTTGACCCTGACGGGTACGAAGTGATTGGTGGTAGCGTTACCATTAAGGGCGCTGCCGGTGTAGGAACAGTGACTGATGTAAACGGTAACTATTCCTTGCAGGTAAAGGACGCGTCGAAAGATGTGTTAGTATTCTCTTATGTGGGCATGAAGTCCCAAGAAGTGGCCGTCAACGGACGGAATGTAATTAATGTAACCTTAGAAGGAGACGCCGTGTTGCTGGACGAGGTCGTTGCAGTAGGTTATGCGACTGTTAAACGCCGCGACTTGACCGGTTCTGTCGCTTCGGTCGGTACATCAGAAATCTCTAAAATACCAGTCAGCGATGTATCACAGGCATTGGCCGGACGTATGGCCGGCGTACAAGTCATGCAGAGTGAAGGTGCTCCGGGTGCGTCAGTTTCAATCCGTGTACGTGGCGGTATCTCCATCACACAAAGCAACGAACCGTTGTATATTATTGACGGTTTCCCCAGCGAAGACGGCATGTCCAGCCTGGACCCTGCAGAAATTGAAACCATCGACGTTTTGAAAGACGCTTCCGCAACAGCTATTTACGGTGCACGTGGTGCAAACGGTGTAGTAGTTATTACGACAAAGAACGGTAGCAAAGGTACGGGTAAAGCCACAGTGACATTCGACGCTTATGCCGGTGTAAAGACATTGGCCAAGAAGCTGGATGTATTGGATCCGTATGAATTCGTTATGCTGGATTATGAACGTACATTGTGGCGCATACGTACAGGTGACGATGCGGACGGTATTCCCAGATGGAACAGCCGTTACGGCAATTACGGAGACATTACTGCAAACTATGTAGGTCGTGAAGGACTGAATTGGCAGGAAGAGACTTTGGGACGTACAGCCGTTACACAAAACTACCGTGTAGCCGTTTCCGGTAATACGGACAAGATGAGTTACAGTTTGGCATATTCATACTATGATGAAGAAGGAGCCATGGTGTACAGCGGAATGAAGAAACACAATATTTCGTTCAACTTGAACCATGAAGTTAACAAATGGCTGACTGTGAACTCCCGTATCAGCTACGACCAGCGCAAGGTCGAGGGTATGGGTACTTCAGAAGGTGGCGACCGCTTTAACAAGATGCAGCACATCTTGCAGTATCGTCCTACCATCGGTATCCAAGGAAATGACCGCGACCTGTTGCAGGGTGAAGACCCGCTCTTTGCAGATGATAGCGGTAACGTCATGCAGAATCCGTTGATTTCAGCAGCAGAAGAGACTAATGACCGTGAGTGGCACACATTCCAAGCCAATGCGGGTGCCACCATCAAGTTGTTGAAGGGACTGACATTCCGTACCACAGTAGGTATGAGCTACCAGAACCGTCGTAACGATGTATTCTACGGAGCAGAATCTATGACTGCCAAACGTTCAAGCATCAACGGTAGCATCACAAACATGGAGAACGGAAGTTTCCAGAATTCGAACGTACTTACTTATAACTGGAGCAATGACAAGCATGACATCACCGGTATGTTGGGTCATGAATATGTATCTCAATGGAACCGCAGCTTCTCGGCAGGAGCCAACCAGTTCCCCAATGACGATATAGGTTTGGGAGACCTTTCACTGGGTACACCGACTACTCCGACCAGTAGCGTGAACTACGATAACAAATTGCTCTCTTTCTTTGCGCGTGCCAACTACAGTTTGATGGATAAGTATTTGCTTACCGCATCAGTCCGTGCCGATGGCTCGTCAAAGTTCGGCGCAAATAACAAATGGGGTTACTTCCCCGCCGTATCAGCCGCCTGGCGTTTAGGTGAAGAGGCATTCATTAAGGATTTGAACATATTCTCCGACTTAAAACTGCGTATAGGTTATGGTCTGGCCGGTAACAACCGAATCGACAGTTACCAAAGTTTGGCCATCATGAGTTCGGTAACCGCCGCTCAAGCTCAAGGCGCCAAGCCCGGATATGCATCCAACCAGGTTCCTAACGAAGACTTGAAATGGGAAGCCAACAAGACGTTCAACTTGGGTATCGACTTCGGTTTCTTAGACCAACGTATCACCATTTCTCCGGAATTCTATATCAACCGAAGCAGCAACCTGTTGCTGGACGCACGTATTCCTTACTCTTCCGGTTATCAGACAATGGTACTGAATGCCGGTGAAACGAAGAATATGGGTATTGACTTGACCATTAACACGGTGAACATCACGAACAAAGATTTCACATGGTCAACCGCCGTTACTTTCTCACACAACAAGAATACCGTAGAAGCCTTGACCGGTGAAAGCGTACAGTTGTATTTGGCAAACTTTGGTTACAGCGGCGCAGGAGCTTCGCACCAGATTGGCGTAGGCCAGCCGTTAGGACAATTCTACGGTTATGTAACAGAAGGTCTGTACACTGCAGAAGATTTCAGCAGTTATGATGCGGCCACGGATTCTTACACGCTGAAAGAAGGCGTAGTGAAACGCGGTAACGCTCAGCCAGGTTATTGGAAATTCAAGGATTTGGACGGTGACAACGAGATTACAGAAGCTGACAAGACCGTT
The DNA here is from genome assembly GCA_949289345.1 of uncultured Bacteroides sp. Classification (GTDB taxonomy): domain Bacteria; phylum Bacteroidota; class Bacteroidia; order Bacteroidales; family Bacteroidaceae; genus Bacteroides. Next base: position 15,381 of record CASENS010000052.1, on the reverse strand, counting down.
ATTGGTAACGCCTCACCCAAATTCTACGGAGGTATTAACAACAACTTCACATGGAAGAACTTCGACTTAAGTATCTTCTTGACTTACAGCTTCGGCGCAGACGTTTTGAATGCTACAAAACTGACAAATACCAAAACCGCGCTGACCAACAAGAACGTACTGGCCGTAGCCAATGCCGCCAACCGCTGGACAAACATGAACGCCAACGGCGAATGGGTAACGGACTTGACCGAACTGGCAGCAATGAACCAAGGAAAGACCATCGCTTCTTTTGGTGATAACGGTTCGAACAACATGTATATTCACTCATGGGGCGTGGAGGATGCTTCCTACTTGAAGTTAAGTAACATCACGCTGGGTTACACATTCCCCAAACAGCTCATCAGCAAAATCGGTCTGACCAAACTCCGTGTATATGCCACCGGCAACAACCTGTTGACATGGACACCTTATACAGGTTATGACCCCGAAGTATCTACCATGAGCAGCCAACTGACACCGGGCGTAGACTTTGGTGCTTATCCGAAGAGCCGTTCGTTTGTATTTGGTGTGAATGTGGCATTCTAAATCTTAATCTTAAAAAAGGAAATGCAATGAAAAGAAACAAATTTATAGTAGGTGCGTTATGCACTTTAATGGCAGGCAATTTTGCTTCGTGTGACTTGACGGAGCACCCCGATTCCTACTATGACATGGGAAATTATTTCACCACAGAGGAAAAGGCACAGATGTCCGTGGTAGGTATTTATGACTGCATCGAAACTGAAGGTTATTACGGCCAATATGTAATGCCGTTCTGGAGCGCCGATGATATGTTTATGGTACGTGGTGTGGGAGCCGACGGTACACGCCGTGACATTTCACATTATCAAGTGACCTCATCCAACACATGGATTTTGTCCGTATGGCAATATCTCTACCAAGGATTGGACCGCGCCAACTTAGCCATCACGGGTATAGAAGGCATGGAAGGATATGCGGACAACACTACATTACAGCAATATGCGGCCGAGGCTCGTTTCCTGCGTGCGTTCCTGGCTTTCGACCTGGTACGTTTCTGGGGTGACGCACCCTTTACTACGGACTACACGAATACCTATGGTTCGGCTTACAAACCGCGTACAGACCGGGAACTGATTTACGACCAAATGATAGAGGATTTGAATTTTGCCAAGACGCACTTGCCGTCACGTACGGCGGTAACCTCAGAATCGCCCTGCCGCGGCGCCGCGCATGCTTTATTGATGCGTGTGTATCTGCAGCGTGCCGGTTACAGTCTGGATTGTGAAAGCGGGACATTAACCCGCCCGGATGAAGCTACACGCCAAAACTACTTCAATGCAGTGATTGACGAATGGGAAGCTCTGCAGTCTGAAGGCGAACACAATTTCTACAACGGCGGATATGAACAACTGTTCAAGAACTACTCCCAATTGGTGCTTGACAACCAGGAAAGCCTGTGGGAAATCGCTTTTGAACCGAATAACGGCGAAAAAGACAATGCCGGATATTGGGGTACATACAACGGTCCTTTGATGGATGCGCCCAGCGGCAATGCAGGAACGACCAACTGGGGACGTGCCAATGCCTTCTTTACGGTGTTGCCTTATTGGGGCGAATTCTACGAATCAAACGCTGACGGTAGCGAAAAAGACATACGCCGTGACGTGAACTTTGTAGACTATGCGTATAAACTGGATGACAATGGCAACCAGACCATCTCCTACACATGCAACGAAATTGCCAAGAACCTGTATCGTTATCCAGGCAAATGGCGCCGTGAATGGACGGAGCAAAGCTTTGTCGATCCTAACCATACAGGCATCAACTACTGTCCGTTACGTTATGCTGACGCTGTTCTGATGGCAGCCGAAGCTTATAATGAGACAGGCAATACGGCACAAGCATGGACGCTGTTGAACTCCGTACGTACACGTTCAGGAGCTACCCCGGTGACTTCCGCCAATTATGCTGAATTCTATAAAGCTCCCAAAGTTTACAATCTGGACTTCATTGCTGATGGTGACGATGCCGGCAAATTCCGCACAGCATTGTATTGGGAGCGCGCATTTGAACTTTGCTACGAAGGTATGCGCAAGTACGACCTGCTCCGTTGGGGTGTATTGGCTGAGTCTCTGCAAGCCGCACAGAATTACATCGCAACATGGGTTCCCGGACCAAACGAACACATCACGGATGATGCCCGGGCTAATTGGAACGGTAACACATGGGCTAATTCCAACTACATCGCAGGCCGTAACTTCCAGACGGGTAAACACGAATTATTCCCTATACCATTGACTGAAATACAGACGAACTCTGCATTAAACAATCAGAACAATCCGGGTTATGAATAATGAGTAGGATGTCAGGTAAAAAGATTCGTTTTCACGTAACTGTTTAAAACGCACATCCCGGGGCTTTCTGCATGAAGGGGAGTCCCGGGATTTTTATTAAAATGCCCTGTAAAGACAATAGCATACGCTTTTTCAACAAAATTGCTATAACTCTGTATGATATATACAGTCCTTCTCTACAGAAACACATCCGTTCCCGGCATTTTATCATTACATTTGTACCTGTTGAACAAAAAGAATTTTTATATGAACAAACTGATTTTACTATGCGGAGCAGCCATAGGCATCGGACTGGCAAGCTGCTCTTCTCCACAGAAAGGAGATGACTATGGATGGCTGAAACACGCTCTCAACGTATCGGCCACTCAGTTGAAAGCCACAGCAGACGAAGTGAATGACACGGTGCTGCTGCCACGCTCCATCTGGACTGGCTATGAGATGGATTTCCTTTGCAACCAGCTGGAACGAGACCCATCCACATTCCGTGACTCCCTACGCGTGAAACCGGTGACTGCAACCTTAGGTACCCGGCGCTACTGCTTCTCCATCTATGACTGGACCAGCGGTTTCTTTCCCGGCAACCTGTGGCTGGCCTACCGTCTGACAGGCGACAAACAACTGGAACAAGATGCCATACGCTTCACCAACTATCTCTATCCGCTGCGCGAGTACAAAGGAACGCACGACATAGGCTTCATGATGAACTGCAGCTACGGAAACGCCTACCGCACGGCATCCGCCGACAGCGCACGCCAAGCCTTGATACAAACTGCCGACAACCTGTGCGGACGCTTCGACCCGCAGATAGGATGCATACGCTCGTGGGACTTCGGACGATGGAATTTCCCGGTTATCATTGACAACATGATGAATTTGGACTTACTGTTCTACGTGTATCATTTGACGGGCGATGAGCGCTACAAAGACATTGCCTTGAAACATGCTGACACCACCATGAAGAACCACTTCCGCCCGGACTACTCATCCTGGCACGTAGTAAGCTACAACAATGACGGTACGGTGGAACTGAAATGCACCCATCAAGGCAAGAATGACGATTCATCGTGGGCGCGCGGACAAGCATGGGCTGTGTACGGATATACTTCGTGCTATCGCGAAACAAAGGATCCCAAATACCTGGAACAAGCCCAAAACATAGCCGGCTACATCATGAAGACTGTCAGCACCAACGACTCCATCCCCTTGTGGGACTACAACGCGCCCGACTCTCCGCAGACTCCACGCGATGCCTCGGCGGCCTCAGTAACCGCTTCCGCACTCATCGAGCTGAGTACACTTGCCGAAAACGGACAAGCTTACTTTGACTACGCCGAACGGCTGCTGAAGAACCTGTCATCGCCTGCCTACCTGGCACAACCGGGCGAAAACCAAGGTTTCATCCTGAAGCATTCCACCGGCTCGCTGCCCAACGGTTCGGAAATTGACACCCCCATCAACTACGCCGACTATTACTACCTGGAAGCGTTGGAACGCTACATGAAAGTGAAAGGAATACAATACGGAGAATTATAAAAACGGGTATTTCAACTTTATAAACCATACAAACCATGAAAATAAAAAAATCTGTTTTAGGCATCTTTTGCCTGCTGGCGGCCTCTACCGCCTGCGCCCAACAGTTGCAAAAGGAAGTATTCGGCCTGCTGGACTTGGAACGCCCGGGACTGGAACAAGTGAAAACAGCTTGTGAGGAACAAAAATGGGACAGTGCCGCCGTGGCTCTATTGGATTACTACCGCCACCGCACAGGAGTGGTACAGCCGGACATAGATGTGAATCACCTGAAACTATCCGAAGAAGAACAAAAATGGGCGGACGACGCTTTGGAACACACCTTCTTCGTGCATTACGGCTACCAGCCTTCTTTTAACTACGGCAAAGACATCAACTGGGAATACTGGCCCGTACAGGACAACGAACTGCGCTGGCAGCTGCACCGCCACAAATGGTTCACCCCAATGGGAAAAGCTTATCGCCTGTCCGGTGACGAGAAATACGCCAAGGAATGGGTGTACCAATACATGGATTGGATTAAGAAAAACCCGCTTGTGCCGGTCACCAAGGAAGAGTTTGAACAAGGCAGCGCCGGCGAAGTACGCGCCACGAACGAAAATGCCCGCTTTGCCTGGCGTCCGCTGGAGGTAAGCAACCGCCTGCAGGACCAGACACGCCAGTTCCTGCTGTTTGTCGTGTCTCCCGCCTTCACACCGGAATTCCTTACAGAATTCTTGGTGAATTACCACCGCCATGCAGCGTTTATCCTGAAAAATTACTCCGACCAGGGTAACCATCTGCTGTTCGAAGCGCAGCGCATGGTATATGCGGGCGCTTTCTTCCCGGAGTTTAAGGAAGCGAAGACATGGCGTGAAAGCGGAATCAGCATCCTGAACCGTGAAATCAAGAAACAAGTGTACGCCGACGGCGGACAATATGAACTGGATCCGCACTACCACCTGGCGGCCATCAACATCTTCTGCCAGGCGCTCCGTATGGCCGATGCCAACGGGTTCCGCAGCGAGCTTCCGGCAGAGTACGTAGAAACCATTAAGAAGATGATCGAGTTCTACGCCAACATCTGTTTTCCGGACTATACGAACCCTTGCTTCAGCGACGCCAAACTGGGCGAACGCACCGACGAGATAAACAACTACAAAGCATGGCTGAAACTGTTCCCCGACTGCGAATGGATACGCTGGTATGCCACCGAAGGACGTGAGGGCGCTCCCCTGCCCTATCTGAGCCACGGAGCCACAGCCAGCGGTTTCTTTACCTTCCGTACGGGATGGGACACAGGAGCCAATGTCATGGTAGTGAAAGCCGGTCCCAAAGGTGAATGGCACTGCCAGCCGGATAACGGAACTTTCGAACTGTGGTTCAACGGACGCAACCTGTTCCCCGACAGCGGCTCGTACGTTTATGCCGGTGATGAAGAAGTGATGAAGCTGCGCAACTGGTTCCGCCGCACTAAATCGCACAACACGCTGACACTGGACGGCAAGACACTGGAGACGACGGAATCTGTCACCCTCCTGTGGCAACCGGAAGGTGAAGTACAGACACTTGTTACTGAGAACCCCAGCTACCAAAATCTGAAACACCGCCGTACGGTGTTCTTCGTAGACGGGACGTACTATGTCATTGTGGATGAAGCTGTGGGCGAAGCTACGGGAACCGTAAACCTGAACTACCACCTGTGCGAAGGTACTGTGAACACAGACGCCGGACACAACGCCTTGACCACCGCCTATGAAGGCGCAAGCAACGTGAAACTGCAGTGCTTCCCCGAGCTGAAAGCATCCATGACGCAGGAAGAAGGCTGGCGCTCCACTGCCTACCGCAAACGTGTGCCGCGTACATCGGTAGCATTCAACGCAGAGAAGAAGAACGCCAAACCCGTGCGTTACATCACAGTGATTTATCCGGTGAAAGATACCGCCGCATATCCTGAACTGAAAGCCAAATTCAAAAACAAGACGTTCGATGAACAAGGCGTAAAGGTAGAGGTCAGCGTAAACGGCCGGAAACGCCTGCTGGAAGCGGTGATTAAGAAATAAATGATAAATTAGAAGCCCCCTCAACTCCCCGTGGGAGAGCTATTGTATTCTACTTAGTATTCAAAGCCTCCCCCACGGGGGGAGGTCTGGTGGGAGCTAAATTCCCATTTATAGCATGGTGTAACCACATTATAACTTCGTCTTTTTATGATAAACCGACTCTCTTTATTCTGTCTGCCTCTGGCTGCGGCGGGAATGGCCTCCTGCCAGCAACCGCAAGAAGAGGCGAAACGGCCGAACATCATCTTTATGATGACAGACGACCACACCACACAGGCCATGTCATGCTACGGCGGACGACTTATCCAGACACCCAATATGGACCGCATAGCAGCCGAAGGCATCCGCATGGACCGCTGTTTCGCAGTGAACGCCTTGTCCGGTCCCTCGCGTGCCTGCATACTGACGGGAAAATTCAGTCATGTAAATGGATTTACGGACAACGCCAGCACCTTTGACGGCAGCCAACAGACATTTCCCAAGTTACTGCGCGAGGCTGGATACGAAACCTCCGTCATCGGCAAGTGGCACCTTATCAGCGAACCGCAAGGATTTGACTATTGGTGCATCCTCAGCGGCCAGCACGAACAAGGCGACTACTACGACCCGGACTTCATAGAGAACGGCCGGCACATACAGGAAAAAGGTTACGTGACGGACGTGGTAACCGACAAAGCCATCGCATACTTGGAACACCGCGACAAAAGCAAGCCTTTCTGCATGATGTATCACCAGAAAGCGCCCCACCGCAACTGGATGCCCGCTCCGCGTCACTTGGGCATGTTCAACCATACAGAGTTTCCCGAACCGGCCACGCTGTTTGACAACTATGAGGGACGTGGTACAGCAGCACGTACGCAGGACATGTCCATTGCCCACACGATGACAGAAGATTGGGACTTAAAACTGCTGACCCGCGAGGAGATGCTGGCCGACACCACCAACCGTTTATACCAAGTATACAAACGTATGCCGCGTGATGTACAGGCCAAGTGGGACTCCGTTTACGCTCCGCGGATTGCCGAATATCGCAGCGGCAAACTAAAAGGCAAAGAACTGGTCAGCTGGAAATACCAGCAGTACATGCGTGACTATTTGGCCACTGTCGTAGCCGTGGACGAAAACATAGGACGTCTGCTGGACTACCTCGAGAAAACCGGCGAACTGGACAATACGATTATTGTCTACACCTCCGACCAAGGCTTTTTCCTGGGTGAACATGGGTGGTTCGACAAACGTTTTATGTACGAGGAATGCCAGCGCATGCCGCTCGTCATCCGCTATCCAAAGGCTATCAAAGCGGGCAGCGTGTCCGACGCCATTGCCATGAACGTGGATTTTGCTCCTACCTTCCTCGATTTCGCCGGTGTGGAAATACCCGATGACATACAAGGCCGTTCGCTGAAACCCGTCCTGACAAACGAAGGCGCCGAACCTGCCGACTGGCGTAAGGCCGCCTATTACCACTATTACGAATATCCGGCCGAACATTCCGTGAAACGCCATTACGGCATCCGTACGAAGGACTTCAAACTGATACATTTCTACAACGACGTGGACGAATGGGAAATGTATGACCTGACCAACGACCCGCACGAGTTGACTAACGTTTACGGGCGTCCCGAATATGCTGGCAAACAGGCCGAACTGATAGAACTGCTCCACCAGACACAACAACAATATAATGATACAGACCCCGATGAGAAAGTACGCGAGCTCTTCAAAGGTGACCGGAGACTGATACCGGGGAGATAAATGACAATTTAGAAGCCCCTTCAACTCCCCCCGTGGGGGAGCTATTGTATTCTACTTAGTATTCAAAGCCTCCCCCACGGGGGGAGGTCTGGTGGGGGCTAAATTCCCATTTTAAATAACAATACTACTATGAACAGAAGAACATTTTTAAAACACACCGGCTGGTCCTTCATGGGACTGGCTGCATCCGGCAGCCTGCTTTCGGCTTGCCAGATGGGTACACCAAACGCAAAGAAAGTGATGCCGGCACCCAGCGGCCTGCGCTATTTCTGGGGAGACTTGCACAACCATTGTAACATAACCTACGGACATGGTGACATGCGCGATGCTTTCGAGGCGGCCAAAGGTCAGTTGGACTTTGTATCCGTCACACCTCACGCTATGTGGCCGGACATCCCCGGTGCCAACGACCCGCGGCTGAAGTGGGTCATCGACTATCATACAGGCGCTTTCAAACGGCTGCGCCAAGGAGGCTACGAGAAATATGTAGCCATGACCAACGAATACAACAAAGAAGGCGAGTTCCTGGCCTTCATCGGCTACGAATGCCACAGCATGGAGCATGGCGACCACGTCGCTTTGAACTACGACCTGGACGCGCCGCTGGTGGAATGCACCTCCGTTGAGGACTGGAAACAGAAAGCGCGCGGGCACAAAGTATTCATCACGCCCCACCACATGGGGTACCAGACAGGCTATCGCGGCTATAACTGGAAATTCTTCACCGAAGGCGACCAGACACCTTTCGTCGAAATGTATTCCCGTCACGGATTGGCGGAAGGCGACATGGGCGACTACAATTACCTGCACGACATGGGACCCCGTCAATGGGAAGGCACCATCCTTTACGGACTGGAACAAGGACATAAATTCGGCATCATGGGTTCTACCGACCAGCATGCAGGCTACCCCGGCAGCTATGGTGACGGACGTATAGGCGTATTGGCAAAGTCACTCACCCGCGACGCTATCTGGGAAGCCTTGCGCACCCGCCACGTATGCTGTGCCACAGGTGACAAAATCAACATTGACTTCCGCCTGAATGACGCTCTTCCCGGTGACGTAGTACGCGGGAACAGCCGTCGCATCTACTTGAACGTACAGGGTGGAAGCTGCATCGACTATGTGGACATCATTAAGAACGGCAAATGCATAGCCCGCCTCAACGGACCCTTATTGCCCGAAATGCCCCAAGGCGACGAGGTGCGCTGCAAGGTCAAGATGGAATTCGGATGGAACCGCGAGGAAGAATACGTGCACTGGCAGGGACAACTCACGCTGGACAAGGGACACATCAACTCCGTAGAACCTTGCTTCCGCGGCGCGGCCTTCACCTCACCCCAACCGGGCGAACCGGAATTCAAGACCCGCGTCAACCATATCGTCTCCGTCAACGACAATGCGGTGGAGCTGGACATGTACAGCACCAAGAACCCCAACACCACCACACCGGCGCAACAAGGAGTCATCCTGGATGTCACCATGCCGAAAGACGGCGTCATCACAGCCGACTTCAATGGCAAGAAGTTCAGCCACACCTTAGGCGAACTGCTGGAAGGCTCGCGCTCGCACTTCATGATAGGCTGGCTCAGCGAAGCCATCCTCTTCAACCGCGCCATGCCCGAAAGCTGCTTCACCGTGGAGCATTACATGGAAGACAAAGAGCCTGAACGCGACACGGACTATTACTACATCCGCGTCCGTCAGCGCGACCAGCAATGGGCATGGAGCTCTCCCATCTGGGCGGAACGAATGTAAAGACAGGAAGGAAGCGGAGCAGACCGCTCGCTATGGGGAGAGCGGACCGCTCCGCATTCCGACCGTTTATCCTATCAAGAAACAAGCATTTACCAATATGTATCAAGCAATCGGAATAGACCTGGGCGGGACAAGCATCAAATACGCCTTGGTCAACGAGAGAGGCGAAACACGCTTTGAAGGCAAGCTGCCATCCAGAGCGGACGAATCGGCCCGACTCGTATTGGAGCAACTGATGCGGGCGGCGGACGAAGTGCTTTCCTCCGCCCGTAAGGCAGGTATCGACGGAGACATCGCAGGCATAGGCATAGGCACACCTGGCATTGTGGACACGGACGGACGCAGGGTGCTGGGCGGAGCCGAAAACATCAAAGGATGGGAACAGATAGACATAGCCACACCCTTGGAGCGACATACCGGACTGGCGGTTCATGCCGGCAACGACGCCAACATGATGGGATTGGGCGAAACGCGCTACGGAGCCGGACGGGGATGCACCCACGTCGTATTCCTTACCGTAGGGACAGGAATCGGCGGCGCTGTCATTATTGACGGACACCTGTTCAGCGGCTATGGCGGACGAGGCACCGAACTGGGGCATACCCCCCTGATGGCCGACGGCGAACGGTGCAACTGCGGAGCTACGGGCTGCCTGGAGCACTATGCGTCCACCTCCGCCTTGGTGCGCCGTTTCTCCTCGCTGGCGGAGCAGCAGGCATTGAAGTTCGACCGCCCGGTGGACGGGGAACTCATCACACATCTTTACTTGGAGGGACACCCGCTGGCTGTAGCCTGCATGAACGAGCACTTTTACTACTTGGGACGCGGCATTGCGGGCTTCATCAACATTTTCAGTCCCCAACGGGTAGTGATAGGCGGAGGCATCTGCGAAGCCGGACCGTTCTACTTGGAGGAACTGCGGCGGACTGTAGCGCGGCAAGTCATTCCCGACTGTGCCGTCCATACAGAAATCGTACGCGCCACGCTTGGTAACCGGGCGGGACTGACAGGTGCCGCTTCATTGGTGTTTCAAGCATGAATGACCCCCTCCCCATCCCTCCCCCGAAGGGAGGGAGCTTAATCCATTTGAAAGGACAATTCACTACTATGCACAGGTTGCCTCCCCTTCGGGGGGGAGGGGGCTAATTTATTATTCAATCAATAACTTAAACGAAAATGCAGAAAAGATACTTATCCTTGGTGTTCATCATGATGTTCTGGTTCACCATCTCTTTCATTACGAACATCCTTGGTCCGCTCATTCCGGATATCGTCGACAATTTCCAGCTGAAGGACCTTGCCATGGCCGGCTTCATCCCCACCTCGTTCTTCCTTGCCTACGCTGTCATGTCCATTCCCGCCGGCCTGCTCATCGACCGTTTCGGCGAGAAGCCCGTACTGTTTGCCGGTTTTTCCATGCCGTTCATCGGGTCGGCTCTGTTCGCCTTCGTGCCTTGCTACGGCGTGCTGCTGGCCTCCTCGTTCATTATCGGCCTTGGCATGGCCATGTTGCAGACAGTCATCAACCCTCTGCAGCGCGTGGTAGGCGGGGAAGAAAACTACGCCTTTGTGGCAGAGCTGGCCCAGTTTGTGTTCGGCGCCGCTTCCTTTGTCAGCCCGTTGGTTTATTCATGGCTTATTCACGCCCTGTCGCCCGAAGTGTACACACCGGGACAGAACGTGTTGCTTGACATCCTGGCTTCGGTAACGCCCGTCGAACTGCCTTGGGTGGCTCTTTACTGGCTGTTTACAGCACTGTTGCTGGTGATGCTCATCATCGTAGCGGTGGCCCGTTTCCCTCACATCGAATTGCGCGATGACGAGCGTAGCGGCTCCTCGGCCTCCTACTTCAGCCTGTTCCGCCAACGCTATGTGTGGCTGTTCTTCTTAGGGATATTCTGCTACGTGGGCACTGAACAAGGCACATCCGTCTTTATGAGTACCTTCCTTGAGCAATACCACGGTGTCGACCCGCGCACGGCAGGAGCGCAATGCGTCAGCTGGTTTTGGGGAAGCATGACGTTGGGATGCTTGGCAGGGATGGTAGCGTTGAAGTTGGTGGACAGCCGCCGCTTGTTACAAGTATCCGGTCTGTTGTCCATGCTGCTGCTTGCCACGGCACTGTTCGGCACGGCAGGTATGGCTACTGTGGCTTTTCCTGCCATCGGATTCTGCATCTCCATGATGTACTCCATCGTCTTTTCCTTGGCGCTCAACACCGCCGCCGCTTATCACGGCTCCTTTGCCGGCATTCTGTGCACAGGCATTGTAGGCGGGGCGGGCGGACCGCTGCTCATCAGCCTGCTGGCGGACGCCACTTCGCTGCGTACGGGCATGTGCCTCATCTTCCTCTTCATGGGCTACATCACCTCGGTAGGTTTCTGGGCGCATCCGCTGGTAAACAACAAGACGGTCAGCCTGAGGAAACTGCTCAAGCTTTAATCCATAAGCGGGTCGGACGCGGAGGCACAAAATCCTGAAGAATCTTCCCACACGGACGCACGTTCCGCCGCAAGCCCCGCTTTTCTACTTTTTTTCCGATACTGCCAGAAAGGTCTTCTGTTAGTAACAGAAAAGTTTTATGTTACTAACAGAAAGGCTTTCTGTCGGCGGCAGAAAAGCTTTCTGGTTTACGATGAAAACAAACAAGAATACTATATCCATGATAACCAACAGTTTGATATATAAAATTTGTAAGCATATTTGTTCTATATAAAAACTTCATAATGCCCTTAGAAGCAGAAGAAAAACCTGACACAAAGCGAAATTGTACAAAAGTATAAGTTTCTGGCACAATATCCTCACCGGACGGGACAAGAATGAAACGGAAAGCCGTTGGATTTCATTACCTTTGCCCGTATTCAATCAAAAAGAAACGCTTATGACAAACCAAATTCTACTGAAAGGGATGGCATGTGCCTCCCTGCTGGGCACCGCCACGGCTTACGCGGCTCAAAGACCCAACATCATTTACATCTTTACCGACCAGCAGACGGCACGGGCCATGAGCTGCATGGGCAACATGGACGTACATACTCCCAACATCGACCGTCTGGCGGCGGCAGGCGTTGTGTTTGAAAACGCTTACTGCACAGCTCCCTTAAGCGGCCCCTCGCGTGCGGCCATGTTCACCGGCCACCGTCCGGACGAAGTAAACATGCTGGTGAATGGGGCGCCTATGCCCGACAGCCTGCAGACACGGACATTAGGCAGCTTGGTGAAAGCTGCGGGATATGACTGTGCCTACGGGGGCAAATGGCACTTGCCCGAACTGGATGTGCCCGACGGGAAGTTCGGGTTCGACCAGATACATCCCCATAGCGACAACGGCTTGGCCGAAGCTTGTGCGGCGTACTTGTCCCGCAAGCACGAACGTCCGTTCTTCCTCGTTGCCTCGTTTGACAATCCGCACAACATCTGCGAGTTTGCCCGCCGCCAGAATTTGCCATACGGCAACATAGACACGCCCGACCTGCGTGACTGCCCCGGTCTGCCCGCCAACTACGAGAAGAACCCCTATGACGCAGACGTGATAGAGCAGGAGCGCACCGCCAACTTCAACGTCTATCCCAGTGCCCCGTGGACACCCGAGGATTGGCGTCTGTACCGCTACACCTACTTCCGCTTGGTAGAGAAAGTGGATCAAGAGATTGGCAAGATAGTGGATGCCATCGACCGTAACAATTTATGGGAGAATACAGTGGTGATTTTCTCGAGCGACCATGGCGACGGAGTAGGCGCACATCGCTGGAACCAGAAGTCGGCACTGTATGAAGAAGTGGTGAACATTCCGCTCATCGTTACTCTGCCGGGCAAAAAACACGCAGGAACCGTAATGCCCCAACTCATCAGTAACGGCGTGGACTTCTTCGCCACCATCTGCGACTGGACCGGCGCCAAGCGTCCCGCCGACACAGCCGGCACCTCTTTCCGCACGCTCGTGGAAGAAGGCGACCCGCAAGCCACACACCAACCGTATGTCATCACCGAAACCCGCTTCGACGGCAGCCGCACCCGTGGATGGATGGTACGTACGGAGCGTTACAAATACGTGCTCTACGACAAGGGGCGTAACCGCGAACAACTGTTCGACATGCAAGCTGACCGTGGAGAGACACGCAACCTGATGATGGAACGTGCCTACGAAGAAGTGGCGCAACAGCACCGTGACATCCTGGCGCAGTTTATGGAAGAACATCACGTACGCCCCACACGACCTGCGTTGCACGACGTACCAGGCAAGGTGCTAAAGCGGAAAGCCCAAGCAGCGTATAAATGACATTCGGCTATGCAAGTCCGCTCTTTCCGTATGAAAAAAACAGGAGAAGGAGACTGTATCTAATTCTTTATTGCTACTTTTGCATACACATTCTTCATCCTGTTTTTAATATACAATGGTACTGAACTACATCTGGATAGCCTTTTTCGTCATTGCCTTCCTTATGGCCTTAGGGCGGTTGCTCTTCACAGGCGATACGGAGATATTCACCGCTCTGGTGAACGCCACGTTCGACTCGTCGAAGAACGCGTTTGAAATCTCGTTGGGACTGACGGGCATCCTTGCCCTATGGCTTGGCGTGATGAAGATAGGCGAACGGAGCGGTATGATTAACGCCTTGTCCCGCTGGCTCAGTCCGGTGTTTTGCCGACTTTTTCCGGACATACCCAAAGGCCATCCTGCCATGGGAAGCATCTTCATGAACTTCTCCGCCAATATGTTGGGGCTTGACAATGCCGCCACGCCCATGGGACTCAAAGCTATGAAGGAGCTTCAGGAATTGAACCCGCGCAAAGACACGGCCACCAACCCGATGATTATGTTCCTTGTCATCAACACTTCGGGGCTGATTCTTATCCCTGTCAGCATCATGGTGTATCGGGCACAGATGGGAGCCGCCCAACCCACGGATATCTTCATCCCCACCCTGCTCACCACCACCATATCAACCTTTGTAGGCATTTTAGCAGTCAGCCTCAGCCAACGTATCAACCTCATCTGTAAACCGATATTGATGCTGGCAGGCGGCATCGCCCTGTTCTTCACTTTCTTGATTTACCTCTCCGTCCGCCTTGGACGCGACCAAATGGGCACCTACTCCACCCTGACAGCCAATATCATCCTGTTCAGCATTATCCTGCTCTTCATTCTTTGGGGAGTGTGGAAGCGGACGAATGTGTACGATGCCTTCATCGAAGGAGCCAAGGAAGGGTTCACCACTGCCGTACGCATCATTCCCTATCTGGTGGCTTTCCTCGTTGGAATCGCGGTTTTTCGCGCTTCGGGAGCCATGGATTTGTTGGTGCAGGGCATCGGATGGATAATAGGCTTGTTCGGGATAGACACCAGTTTTGTAGGCGCATTGCCTACGGCGTTGATGAAGTCGCTTAGCGGAAGCGGAGCCAACGGACTGATGATAGACACCATGAAGGAATACGGGGCCGACTCGTTCGTGGGACGGATGAGTTGCGTGGTGCGTGGCGCCTCGGATACTACGTTTTACATTCTGGCCGTGTATTTCGGAAGTGTAGGCATTACCCGCACACGCAATGCCGTGACTTGCGGTCTAATAGCAGATTTCTCCGGTATCGTGGCGGGCATACTCATCAGTTACCTGTTCTTTTATTAGTTTTTTCCGATACACTCCCGGTGACATGCCGCAATGGCGTTTGAAGAACTTGCCAAAAGCTGACTGGTCAGCAAATCCCAGCATCTCGGCCACCTGTGGAAAAGCCACGCGACTTTGACCCTTTTGGCCAAGCAGGATTGTCCCCTTTGGCTACAATATGATTGACCCTTTTGGCCAAAATAGTATTGACCACTTAGTTCACCTATTGTTATAGATTTTTTTGTGTAGATTTGAGTGCCCGAGTCCTGGTGTAACGGGGGTGATAATAAAATCTATACAAATGGATAAACGAATCAAAAACATTTTAAGATG
>CASENS010000051.1 GCA_949289345.1 uncultured Bacteroides sp. | reverse complement strand
CCCAAGTTATACTCCACACTCCATGAAGCTATAGGCTGAGGCGAAACGATGCCTAAAGTCCGGCCGGCCGGTGTCTGCAGATACCCATAGAAATGCGTCTTTTCGTTGCGCATCAACGTAGGAAAATACTTGCCGAACCAGTCCGGATATTTCTCCATATAGGTGTCTATGCCCAAACGCAGGCCGGCCTTCTCCGGCTGGAAAGGAACGTGCCCCTGGTTTATCAGGGTCACCTCCAACGCGGGCTGCCCTTTCCAGGCCTTATAGGTCAGGCGGCACTCCACGTGGTCTATCACAGCCCTGTAGGAGCGGCAACCGTCTGGCATCCAATCGGCAGTCTGCGCCTTCCCGTCTGCCACGACGTAGAAAGAAGGCCCCATGAACTGTCCGTCCTCACGGAAGAAAGGCACGGTGTCCTTCCTCCCGTTTTCCTTAAAAACGATTTGCTCCAGACAGCCCTGCTCTGAAATGCGGGCTTCCCAATTCTTGTGCTTCCAGAGGGTGGATTGAGCTGCGATAGCCATTCCCCATAGACAGAAAGCAGTAAATGATAAAATCTTCTTCATTATGAGTAAATGTTTAATTTGAATATCCGCATTCCACCAAATGACGTCTTCACAAATGCAGCTATGCTCCTATTGACATAAAAGCAAGGTGAAATGGCCATAGAAGTAAGATGAAATGGCCGTAGAAGCTTACTTACTTTGTTTTTCATCCTATGCCTTGACAAATTGCGGAGATTCATAGGGGGTTAAAATTAACTGATATCTTACTGATGATAGAAACGCAGGTAACTTCGTTCTCCCCAAGAAGAGAGAGAGTCTGTTATCACCATTAGTGCGATGTAAAAAATGCACAAATTAATCCCCTGCGAAGTATAACTAACATCAAATCTTAATGTAAATGTTCTTTCGATATAGAACCAGGCCGATAATACCTACCAAGCAGACTGTCAATACAGCATAGAGCAAAGAAGTAAAAGCATTGTCACCGGTACACATAGCCAAAGCATCATACACAACCTGGTGAATGCTTCGTCCCTGCAAAGGTAGATAATCCGCCAAAATAATCCAAACCTCACTCAGAACATAACAGAACAATGGATTCACCCCAAACACGACCAAGCCTTGCGTATGGTGCAGTGTCTTTTGCAGATCCATGTACCATAGCAACACTGCCAACAACAGAGCAGTAAATCCACAAGTGACCAACACGAACGTAGGCGACCAGACTTTCTTATTCAGAGGACACAGGTCCTGCAGCAAGAATCCGGCCAACAGGCAAAAAGCAGCATTTAGGAAAATACGGTTCAAGCGATGTTCCAATCCGGTTCGTTCTAAGCAGATCTTACCGAAACAAAATCCTATTAGAACGTGGGCTACAGAGGGCAATGTACTTAGAACACCTTCCGGATCAATCCCATGGTCGTTATACATATGGGATAATCCTAAAAGCCACTGATCCACCTGAGCCAGCCAACTCTCAGGCCCTCGCGAAAAGCCATGCCCAGCTACCAACAAACCATAATAAAACAACAAGATACCCACTATGATATAAGGCAAAAGATGATGTCTAACGGAAGTGACCAACAAGGCACCTATTCCGTAGCAAATAGCCAGCCGCTGAAGTACACCCAGTATACGGATGTCACCCAGTGAGGCAAAAGCCGCCTGCCAAGCTCCAGGCTCTCCGTACGAACTGTGTAACGTATCTAAGAAACCGGTGAGGCCATAAATGAATAGGCCGAGGAAATATAAAACAATGACACGTCGCACTATTTTCAACAACAATGGCTTCTGCAACCGAAAGCTATACTTGCGTAACGAAATATACATGGAAACTCCCATCATGAACATGAAAGCAGGAAAGACACAGTCTGCCAATGTCAAGCCATTCCAAACAGAGTGTCCGAGAGGAGGATAAATGTATCTCCAAGTACCGGGCGTGTTCACCAAAATCATACAAGCAATAGTCAGTCCGCGAAGCACGTCCAATGCGTGTAAACGTAGTTTCATCATGGTTTATGTATTTATTCTGATATAAAAAGAGGGTGTGTCATCAATATTGGCACAAAGCCTTTATTACTGACGCACCCTCTTTGTTTATTCACAATTAATAACCCGGATTCTGGGCTATCTGTCCTTTGCTTTCATCAATAACGGACTGAGGCAACGGGAACAGATTCATATAATCTTGAGCGGCAGCAGAATTCTTGTACTTACGTGCGTACTCAATGTACAAATCGTAACGGATTAAATCCGAACGACGACAGCCCTCGAACCAAAGTTCATGACCACGCTCCAGCAGATTGGCTTCCAAGAAAGCATCTACGCCGGAAAAGTCAGAAAGTTGATAGGCAGGGAGTCCGGCACGGGTATGTACCTCATTCAGCAAATCCACAGCCTCCTGCGTCACAGCATTACCTTCGCGCACGATAGCCTCGGACAACAATGTCAGCACATCTGCATAACGGTAAACAATCCAGTCGATACCGCTCTCTTCACCGGTAGCATCCGGGTCTTCGCCATATTTAACAGGTAAAGCACCGTCTATCAATACCGTACCAGGTGTAGCCTGACTGTAATGAAAACCGTCCGTACCATCGAACTCACCAATCAGAACTTCCAAACGCTTGTCTGCGGGATCAAACGTATTGTAGAAGTTCCACAGTACACGATAGCCACCCCACTTTTGGATATTGGGATTTGTCGTAGGATAAGGACTGGACAAAACATGAGCCAACCACATCTGCGCATTGTCAGTACGGTCACATACCGTGGCCCAAATGGTTTCCTTGTTACCTTCGTTCTCTAAAGTAAAGATGTCCTTATAATTATCCATCAGGTCGAAACCATATTCACCTTTCTGTAACTCACGACCGCACTCAATGGCCTTTGTCCAATCCTTCTCGTGCATGTAGAGCTTCATCAACACCATATAACCTAAAGCACGAGTAAAACGGCCATAATTGGAGTCCGAAATGGAATACTTAGCAGGCAATACAGGCAAAGCTGCATTGATCTCATCTTCAATGTATTTCACCATCTCTTCCTGCGACAGGCGAGGCACTACCACATCCGTCAACGGATTATTCAATACGTCTAATGATGCAATCTGTATCGGACCATACATATCATACAAAAGATAGGCCAACCAGCCACGCCCCAAATGAAGTTCAGCTTCCAAACGGGCTTTAACGTCCTCGTCCATCGGGATGTTTGCAATACGTTCCAAGGTCAATGTCATCTTACTGATGGCATCAATCTGATCGCTATACAACGTGGCAATTTCCGTAGAGTGAGAAGTGAAATTCACTTGCAACATATCAGGCCATACAGCATCGTCCCACTGACAAGATCCTATATCCGTCGTCATGTCACTGACTACATGAATGCCACCTTGTGCTGAAGTGAAAAGCCCATCATACCAAGCTGAACGGAAAGGCGCATACGCAGCAGCCGTAACCAATGCTGTGGCATCAGCTTCGTTGGTAGGGAATATACCCGGATTAATGGTATCATACATCTCTGATTCCAAGTTGATGCAAGACGGACAAAGCGCACAAGCAGCCAACGCTAAGGAAAACATAGAAACTATCTTTTTCATATTCGTATTACTATTGATTCGTTATTTTAGAAAGTAATGTCTACGCCCAAACTAAAGCTACGGACATTCGGATAAGCCCATACGGAATTATCAGTCTCAGGATCCAATCCGTCATACGGAGTAATGATAAACGGGTTGTTGATATCTGCATAAATGCGCACATTGGAAACTAATCCACGACTTTGATTAAGGGGGATCGTGTAGCCGAGCGTAATGTTACGGCAGCGGATAAACCAGGTCTTGTCCACATAATAGTCGCCAATGCCCCATGTGCTGTCTCCTTGGAAGAATCCCGGACGTGTACCGGACTGATTGTCTGCCGTCCATACTTCCGCCACGCTGGTAGGCATGTTATAACCACGGTATAAATTGGCTACACCCGTCATATTGCTCGCACCTGTCAGCCAAAGGTCCTTATAAGAGCCGGTAGTCAGCATGTCGAACTGACCATAGAAATAAATGTTCAGGTCGAAGTTCTTCCAACGCAAGGTATTGTTGAAACCCATCAGGTAACCCGGATCCGTACTACCGTAAATCACCATGTCTGCATCATCCAGCTTGCCGTCAGGCTGGCCGGTCTTCAGAGGAATACCATACTTGTCCGTCTGAATGGAGCCGTCGGGGTTATACACATAACCGTTGATGTCCTTGATTTTCACATCTCCTGGCAGTGCGCCGGGCATATAGTCCACCGTTTCGCCCGGTTGAATAAGGCCATCGGACAGATAACCATAGGCATAGCGCAGGGGAGCATCGTAAACTGAATACGCTGCAGGCTTCCATTCAGGTTCGCGTTCTTTCCACTTGTCGCGATAGAACGAGAAAGTAAAGTCCGTACTCCAGCTGAAATCTTTTGTATTGAAATTGTTTGTGTTGATTGTCAATTCGAAACCTTGGCTTTGAGTCTTACCAATATTGGCGGCGATGCTACCCACTTCCTGAATGCTCATTAGCGAGCGGTAACTCAACAAGTCAGACACTACTTTGTGGAAATATTCAGCTACTACGTTGACACGGTTGTTGAAGAATCCCAAATCCAAACCAAGATTCCATTCCGTAGTTGTTTCCCATTTCAAATCGGGGTTACCCATTTGAGCCAAATAAACACCGACGTTTCTTGCGCCACCAAACGTATAATTATAACCTGTCTGATAATAACTGATGGCACGGTTTCCGATGTTAGAGTTACCGGTCTGACCATAACTCAAACGCAACTTACCATTAGAAAGTACCGAGGTCAAAGGCTGCAGGAATTCTTCTTCCGTAAATCTCCAACCCACAGATACAGAGGGGAAGTAACCCCAACGGTTATTGGCTGCAAAGTTAGAAGCGCCATCCGCACGCAAGGTAGCAGTCAATAAGTAACGGTCCTTATACGAATAATTGACGCGGCCGAAGAAAGAAGCCATCTCGCTCTTTGATGCCGAAGAACCTACACTAGGCTTCTCATAGGCACCTGCCCCCAAGTTATTATACAAGAATCCATCTATCAGGAAGTCACTGTTGCCAGCCGACAAGGATTCATCCGTGAAGCGTTGGAAAGAATAACCCACCAATGCCGTCAGGTTATGTTCCCCGAATTGCTTGGTATAGTTGGCTGTCAGTTCCATCAGGTAGTCCGACTTGTCGTATTGCGCGATATCAGCCTGCCCATTCTTCATCTGACCATACAAAGTAGTGGTAGGCATATAGACCTTGCGCTTCTGGTAGTTGCGGTCGATACCGAAGTTAGCCTTCAGAGTGAGTTCCTCAATGGGCTTGATTTCTACGAAAGCGGTTCCCAACAGCCTTTCCTTCGTGGTCTTATCCGTAATCTCCAGCAAGGAAACCGGATTTGGCAAGAAAGCAGCATCCGTGTTCAGCACATAGTCGCCGTTATCATCCTTGACAGGCAACAACGGATTGAACTGGGACGCAGCCACCAGGATACTGGCGTACTCGTTCTGGCCTGCACCCAAAGGCACATTATCAGTCTGATAACGGGACAGCGTCATGTTAATGCCCATAGTAACATACTTGCTGAGTTTTTGATCCAAGTTCAAGCGAGCTGTATAACGACTCAAGTCATTGTTCTTCACGATACCGTTTTGTTTGAAAAAGTTTCCGGAAACCAAGTATTTGGTCGATTCCGTACCGCCGTTGATAGAAATGTTGTGCGATGTCTGGAAACCAGTACGAGTCACCTCGTCAAACCAGTTGGTATCGTTGACCGGGTTATTGATTTGCGCTTCCGTATAGCGGGGCGTGAAAGGCGAAGCAGCTTCCGCTTCTGTTTTGCCACCATAAACACCGATATTATTGTCACGCAACCAAACCTCTCGGTCATAACGGTTGGTCTGAATCATGAATTCACGTGCGTCCAGCATCTCATAGTCCTTGGCGATGGTTTGCACGGAAGCAGTACCCGAATATGTCACTTTCGGAGCACCCGTCTGTCCCTTCTTAGTTGTGATGATAATCACACCATTACCGGCACGAGCACCATAGATGGCCGTAGAGCTAGCATCCTTCAAAACCTCAATGGAAGCAATATCGTTGGGGTTGATAGAAGCCAAGATATTATCCGAACTGCCGCTATCATAACGACCAGTAGTGATTTTGCTTTCATCCGTAGCACTGACCGGAAAACCGTCGATGATAATCAACGGGTCGTTGCCGGCACTTACCGAAGCAGCACCACGCACACGGAAAGTGCTTCCGCTACCCGGCTGGGCGCTGATAGTGCTCACCTGTAAACCAGCTGCCTTGCCGGCTAATGCATGGCTGATGGTAGAGAATGTACCCACCGGCGCATCGGACATCTTCACCGACGATACCGCACCCGTCAGGTCCTTCTTCTTCATCGTACCGTAACCTACGACTACGACTTCATCCAGCATCTCCGTGTCTTCCTTCAAGCGGATGGCCAGAGCCTGGCCGTCGTACTTAATGG
>CASENS010000050.1 GCA_949289345.1 uncultured Bacteroides sp. | reverse complement strand
CATTTCCTGCGGAAAACCCATTCGATAATGACGGGTAATTAACTCCCCTCCTCCTGGGAGGTTGCTCTCCCCCGATAACGGGGGAGCAAGGAGGGGGTAGGTGCCCACCGGGCGGGGTGGTAGGACAAGAATGGTTCGACCGATTTATTATATAGGAATAGGAGTCGCTTCGCGGCATGTCTTACCTACCACCTCCCCCTACGGGTACTCCTCCTTCCCGAAGGAGGAGAGCCGATTATTGCAATTCGTCATTGGTAGCGGAGCGAAGAATCTTCTGCACGCACTGGGAGATCCTTCACTGACGTTTAGGATGACCGAACATAACAAGACCCGTCATCATCGAATGGGTTTTCCGCAGGAAATGGGCACTCAGCATGACAGAATGATAGCGGTTTTGCATTTTGACACACCCCCTGTTCCGTTGTCTTCTGTCATGGAACGCTGATGGCACAGATTCAAACAAGAAACGCCGGCATCAGCAAAGAAAAACACGCGAACCATTAAAAAACGCGGGGATTTCATCAAATCAAACGAATATTTTCTGTACTTTTGGCATCTCATACCAACTAATCATCAAACAAGAAGAAGCATTTTCAGTTATGAAACAGGAAGAAGAACTTATTACCGGAGTACCGGAGAACGCGTTTCGGGAGCTAAAACCCGGTGAGACGTACAACCCACTGATGAAACCGGAGAAAAATTACCCGGAAGTAAATTTCTGGTCCGTGTCATGGGGCGTGTGCATGGCTGTCCTTTTCTCGGCAGCGGCAGCCTACTTGGGCTTGAAAGTGGGCCAGGTGTTCGAAGCAGCCATTCCCATCGCCATCATTGCGGTAGGTGTCTCTACCGCCGCACGACGTAAACACGCCTTGGGCGAGAATGTCATCATCCAATCCATCGGAGCCAGTTCGGGTGTCATCGTAGCAGGCGCCATCTTTACCCTGCCAGCCTTATACATCCTACAGGAAAGCTATCCGGAAGAAGTGACCGTGACGTTCGCGCAAGTATTTATCAGTTCCTTATTAGGAGGCATTTTAGGCATCCTCTTCCTGATACCTTTCCGCAAATATTTCGTAAGCGACATGCATGGCAAATACCCCTTTCCTGAAGCTACGGCCACCACGCAAGTGCTGGTGTCCGGCGAGAAAGGAGGCAACCAGGCCAAACCTTTGCTTGCGGCCGGATTAATAGGAGGCCTGTATGACTTCATCGTAGCCACATTCGGATGGTGGAACGAGAACTTCACGACCCGCTTCTGCGCCTGGGGCGAAATGCTGGCAGAAAAAACCAAACTGGTATTCAAAGTGAATACGGGAGCCGCCGTGCTGGGACTGGGCTACATCGTAGGACTGAAATACGCAGCCATTATCTGTTTCGGCTCATTGGCTGTGTGGTGGATCATCATTCCCGGCATGTCTCTTGTATGGGGTGACACGGTGCTGAACCAATGGAATCCTGAAATCACCCGGACTGTAGGACAAATGTCGGCCGAAGACATCTTTACCAACTATGCCAAGAGCATCGGAATTGGCGGCATTGCCATGGCGGGCATCATTGGCATCATCAAATCATGGGGTATCATCAAAAGTGCCGTAGGACTGGCCGCCAAAGAAATGGGCGGCAAGCAAAAAACTGACGCGAACGTGCTCCGTACCCAACGGGACCTCCCGATGAAAATCATCGCCATAGGTTCCATCGTCACCTTGATACTGGTGTTCGTGTTTTTCTATTTCGACGTGATGCAAGGCAACCTGCTGCACACCGCAGTAGCCATCTTACTGGTGGCAGGCATCGCTTTCCTCTTCACGACGGTAGCAGCCAACGCCATCGCCATTGTAGGCACCAACCCGGTGTCGGGCATGACGCTAATGACCCTGATTCTGGCCTCCGTAGTCATGGTAGCCGTGGGGTTGAAAGGCCCGGGCGGCATGGTAGCGGCACTGGTTATGGGCGGTGTAGTGTGTACAGCCTTGTCAATGGCCGGAGGCTTCATCACCGACCTGAAGATTGGCTACTGGTTAGGAACCACCCCCCTCAAACAGGAGGCATGGAAATTCCTGGGCACCATCGTATCGGCCGCCACCGTGGGAGGAGTCATGATTATCCTAAACAAAACATACGGATTTACAAGCGGGCAATTAGCCGCCCCGCAAGCCAACGCCATGGCAGCCGTCATAGAGCCGTTGATGAGTGGCGTATCGGCTCCCTGGTTGCTTTACGGCATCGGCGCAGTGCTGGCCATCGTACTTACATGGCTTAAGATTCCGGCCTTGGCCTTTGCGCTGGGCATGTTCATTCCTTTGGAACTAAACATTCCTTTGCTGGTGGGCGGCGCCATCAACTGGTATGTAACCACCCGCAGTAAAGAGGCCACGGTAAATGCCGCACGGGGCGAAAAGGGCACATTGCTCGCATCGGGTTTCATCGCCGGAGGCGCATTGATGGGTGTAGTAAGCGCGGGCATGCGCTTCGGAGGCATCAACTTAGTGAACGAAGCCTGGATCGCCAACCCCCTGTCGCAAGTCGTAGCGTTACTGGCATACGCCATCCTTATATTCTACTTTATAAAAGCATCCCTGAAAACCAACTAACTCTTTAAATAAAACAGCATTCATCATGAAAACATTATTCACAACCCTTTTGTTATTTGCAGCGACCATGCTATACGCACAAAAACCCATTGAAATTCCCCTTTGGCCGGCAGGAGCACCCAACACGAACGGATTGACAGGTACGGAAGAAGACCTGGAAGGAGGACGTGTGGCCAATGTCGTCAGTCCTTCCATCACGGTTTATCCAGTGAAGAATCCGAATGGAACGGCCATTATAGCCTGTCCGGGAGGAGGCTACGCACGCTTAGCCATGAACCATGAAGGACACGACATGGCAGAATGGATGGGCACACAAGGCATCACCTACATCGTGTTGAAATACCGTATGCCCAACGGCCATCACGAAGTTCCCTTAAGCGATGCCGAGCAGGCCATCCGTCTGGTGCGCCAACATGCTTCGGAATGGGGTGTTGACCCCCACCGGGTAGGCATCATGGGTTCTTCCGCCGGCGGGCATCTGGCCGCCTCACTCGCCACCTTGTACAGTTCGGCAGAAACCCGTCCTGATTTTCAGGTACTATTCTATCCGGTTATCTCCATGGTTCCTAAAGTGACCCACGCCGGTTCACGCGAGAACCTCATCGGCAAGAACCCGACCCAAGAACTGGAAAACAGATATACGCTGGAAAAGCAAGTGAACGCCCAGACACCGAAAGCCTTCATCATGCTATCAGCCGACGACCGGACCGTACCTGCCGCAAATGGCATCCAGTACTTCGAAGCGCTGCTGAAAAGCGGAGTCACGGGATGTGCCCTGCATGTCTATCCTACAGGCGGACACGGATGGGGATTCCATGATAACTTCACCTACAAACGCCAATGGACCGGCGAGTTTGAAAAATGGCTGCGTGAAGAAGTGAAGTCCAAGGAATAAATAGAATTCAGCGGGGCTTTGCCCCGCTTGACTCACTGTTTTTCCGTCAGATACTTCCAATAGCGTACCGGCATGTCCTGGCGTTGCTTACGCGGGTTCAGCCGCTCCTTTATGCAGATGGACCTGAAATAGGTTTTCCACAACTGCTGGAAAAGCAGTTCGTCCTTGTCCATCAGACTCTCATCCAGCATACCGGTTATCAAATGAGAAGCGCGGGTGTCTTCCCGAAAGGTCACCCGCCTCACACTGTTCAAATCGTAGTAGTAGCCGTAAGCACGTCCCACATCATAGAGCAACCAACGCTGGTCGCCAAAGCGGTCGCGGAAATGCTCCACGATTAAAGGAAGCGCATTCTTCTCCGGCTCCACGGCAGCAAAATAAGTACCGTCCGCCGCTTTCTGGAAGCGGACGAATTGTATCAGACGATGCCGTTCCGCATTGACCCGTTTCCACATATGCCACATGTCCAGCACATCGGGGTCGGAAAAATCAGTTTCAATGGAACGGGAAGAATCTATCACTTTGCGTATGTAACGGAAAAGCAACATCGGAGTATCCGGTTCTTCCGCCAGCCAGCATTGTGTCAGGCAGTGCAACGCTTGGGCCGACAATCTTTTCTGTAACCCACGCCACACACGGATTGCCTGGGCCTCGTCGGTTACGACAGTCAACACTTCGTCGTGGAACAAAGGAAGCGGCTCACTTTCCGGCAACAGCCGGTCGGGAAAAATGCGGCGGGCATAGGCATGAAATACGGCCGTGAGCAAACCGTCGAACGTATTGTCGAAACGAAACACAGTCATGGTTCTTCAAAGACAAGTTGCAACTGACGCTCATCAGCGGCTTTCGGCTTCCCCGGCAACAACAAGCGACGCACTCCCTGTGGCGTCAGTTCGTGAACAGTACAAGCCGGCAATTCGTTGCAAGTAATAAAGTAACGGGCTTTCTTCATCACCACGCCCATCTTCTTCAGTCCGTAAAGTCCCAAGCGGGAAAAACGCCGTGAAGCCACAATAAGCCGCGCCGACCTTACCCCAATGCCCGGCACACGCAGCAGCAGTTCGTAATCCGCCTTGTTGACATCTACCGGGAACTGTTCGGGATGGCGCAAAGCCCACGCCAACTTAGGGTCTACCTCCAAGTCTAAATTCGGATAGGCATCGTCCACAATCTCCTCCACCCGAAACCGGTAGAAGCGCAGCAGCCAGTCGGCCTGATACAGGCGGTTCTCACGTACCAAAGGCGGCTGCTTCAAAGCGGGAAGACGTTTGTCGTAAGTGTTCACCGCAATGTAGCCCGAATAATAAACGCGCCGCATCGCCGCTTTGCGGTAGAGAGCGGATGATAAAAAAAGGATGTCTCTGTCCGTCTCCGGCGTGGCACCCACAATCATCTGCGTACTCTGCCCAGCCGGCACAAAGCGGGGAGCATGGCGGAAGCGCCCCTGTTCCTCCCGGTTTTCCAGCACCCCTTGACGAATGTAGCGCATGGGCTCGAAAACGCTTTGATGGTCTTTCTCCGGCGCCAGACGTTTCAAGTTCTCTTCCTTGGGAATTTCGATGTTCACACTCAAGCGGTCCGCATAAAGCCCAGCCTCATGCACCAGCTCACGCGACGCACCGGGAATGCCTTTCAGATGGATGTAACCGTTGAAACGGTGTACCGTCCGCAAGTCTTTAGCCACCCGTACCAGACGTTCCATCGTATAATCGGGATTGCGCACCACCCCACTGCTGAGGAACAGCCCCTCGATGTAGTTACGACGGTAGAACTCCATCGTCAGCTCTACCAGTTCGCTCACCGAAAGCGTAGCGCGGGGTATGTCATTACTCCTACGGTTGACACAATAGGCGCAATCGTAGATACAATAATTAGTCAGCATCACTTTGAGCAGCGAGATACAACGTCCGTCATCGGCAAAACTATGGCAGATACCTATGCCGCCCACCGTGTTGCCTACCATGCCCGCCTTGCCACGACGCACAGTACCACTGGACGAGCATGAAACATCGTACTTTGCCGACTCAGCCAGTATTTTCAGTTTCTGAAGTACATTCTCATTCATATTCCGACAATATAACCCTCAAGGACCCATTTCCCGGCAGGCAATACTTTTTCGCTGACATCGCAGTCCTCTCCGTTCAGTTTCATGGAAGTATATCCGGCCGGCATCCGGAAATGAGCGACCGTACCTTGCGGAACTTCCAGCACGATGGAACAGCTGTCATGATCCTTGTCCAACGTCAAACAGATTTCTCTTCCTCCGCTTAAAGGCACAACCGCCCGGATGTGATTCAGATGAGCCGGATTGGGACTGACCCGGAAGGTCTCAAAAGCAGGCGTAAGTGTCTCTATACCGGCTATGTACTGGCTGAGTATGGTCAGCGGGCCTCCACTCCAAGCATGATTATAGGAACCGCCTCCGAAACCTTCAGCACCGATGCCCCACCCTTCCCACAAAGTGGTGAGCGGACTGTCAATCATGGCCTTGTAACGCGACTTCATCCGATTGAGCGCATCCTGATGATACCCCATCGTACATAAGGCTTGCAGCACGTATTTCTCCATATAAGGGCTGGCGTGATGATGGTTAAGGAAGAAAGGACGCAAAACGGGATACAGGTCCTTGGGTAAAGTACCGGATACGACAGCCAACGCTTGCGCACGATCGTCGGGGTCACCCTCGTATCCGCTGGAAACATAATACCGGCCGTTCCAATACGCCTCATGAAAAGCCACACGCATACGCCGGGCAGTAGCAGCCGCCCAAGAGGCTTCGCCTGCATCGCCCACCAACCCGGCCATGCACCGGTATCCTGCAAGAGCTATGATATACCATTGGTTGAACAAAAGCGTCATGTCCTTATTGTCGCCCCAGTCGCCCCATGTCCATCCGCCTTTACGGGGAATTATCAGCCCCCGGCTATCCGTCTTCCATACATGCATGTACTTCTTCACTTTCGGATATACATATTCTATCGTAGCACTGTCTCCCGTTCCCAAATAATACGTCCAGAAGCCGTAATAGCTGACACTTGCCAACATCTGCATGGGCAGTTCGGAATCGTAATTACCGGACGGAACCGGAGCATAAATCGTGCTGTCGGCCCGCTGCCAGTCCATCAGTTCACGGATACCTTTGCGAGTCAGCCGATGAGCCTTCTCATCCAACGCATAGAAAGCTTCCCCCAACTCGTTCACCACGTCCCCCCACCATTGGGCACGCTCCCGGTCGGGACAGTCCATGTACGTGTCGCGCATGGTGATGTAGAGCGTCCGTTGCGATTTGTTCCACAAAGTGTTCAGCATGGGATCGTCGCATACGAAACTACCAGCGAAAGACGCGTCGTAACCCGTCTCCCGGTATTTTGCCTCCAACACTTCCACCCCCTGCGGTATGTGATAAATCACAGTATGTCCGTTCATCCAACCTAAACACTCAAAGGTCTGTTCACCCGCTTTCGTAACATATTCCGCAAAGACATTGGGCTCCGAACCTCCCCGGTAATTGTCCGTCAATATACGGATGCGTTTCCCCGCCTCTGCCTTGACCCGCAAATAAGGAGTCACCTGCGCATTGTAAGGCAAGCCGGCATAGAGCACTGTGTCCTTCCATTCCGTGCGTACATAAGACTTCAAGCCGTAATCTCTCCACTGAGGTATGGGACGAGGCACCAACCGATTCCATCCCGCTTCCTCCAGAGACAACACTACGGCCTCATCCCACCGGCTATCATCGTAGTCCATAGCAGTAAAACGGATGTCCCGACTGGCGTCAAAACCGATGTTAGATTCCGGCAGACGATAATTAGGCCGCTCGCCCGCAGGCACATAAAAAGCGGGATGTTCCCTTACCTTCCACGGAACAGAGGGTGTGACTTCGCTCCTGTTGACCTTCAAGTCGAAAGTGACACCGGGCGTAGGCGAAGTCCGATGGCTAAAACCGTTTTTACCAAAATACCAAACCAATATGGCTATCGTGTTACGCCCTTTCTTCAGTGCGGGCAAAGAGGTAAGGTTGTCACAATACGTATCTTGAGGATTGGGTCCCCGTTTCAATCCACCTTCCCTTACCTGCAATACGCCATTAACCCACAGCCAATACTTGCTGTCAGCGGCAATGGCCAGTTCCACCTCCCGAGGCGTCTCGTCCACATCCACCGTATTGCGAAAACAATACCAGGTTCCGGGCGTGGAACCGCCTTTGTCCTTCAAAGTTATCACCTGAGCATCAACGTAACCGCCAATGAAACAACAAGCAATCACATACAAAAGAAATCTCATTCTATACATCGTACCAAATTATCATTCATTACTCATCTCACATCTTTCCCGCGGACGAACCCCGCTATATCTTCCACCACATAAGCCGGTACAGGGTGGGCTTCGTTGTACTCTAACGGAGTAGACTTGCCTTTACCCTCCTGCAACAGGTGATTGAGGGAAGGATAGGACTTCAGCTGCGCATGCCGGTTGGGCAGCAAAGCCATCAGCCACAGGCTGTAGTCCTGCATGGTGACTTGATAATCGCGTTCACCTTGCAACACCAATACCGGACACTTGAGAGCCGAGACTTCGTTCACTGCATCATAACGCCTCACATACTCCCAATATTCCTTTGGCAAGCCCAACGGCAAAGGGATGCTGTCATTGAAATCCGGAGTGCCCAACCGTTTCACATTAGCAACTTGACGACGCAGTCCGTCCAACTGAGCTTTGCTCTCGTTGGTCTCACCGGACAATGATGCCAGATAAGTCGCCTGCTCCACCAACATATCTTCCAACGAACGGGCTGGACCTGCCAGGATAATGATACCTGCCACACTTCCCGACCTACGGGCAATGCGCGGCGCCATCAGGCCACCCTGACTGTGTCCCAATACAAAAACGCTGTCCACGGCAACCTCCGGCAACCTTTTGGCAAACGTCACGGCAGCTACCGCGTCATCACAAGTCTCCGTATCCATGTCCAAGTGTTTGCCTTCCGGCACGATGCCGGCGCCATACACCTTGGTGCGCTTGTCATAGCGGATTACGGCTATTCCTTGTTTTGCCAGTCCCCATGCCAAATCGCGGAAAGGTTTGTTCGGCCCCACTGTCTCGTCCCGGTCATTGGGACCGGAACCATGCACCAGCACTATGCAAGGGACCTTTCTGCCGGCAGCCACCGCAACACGCGGCAAAGTAAGCGTACCCGGAAGACGATAGCCATCAGCTCCCACAACAATCTCCCGTTCCTCCAACACTTCCTCATCGAAAACCACCTGCGGTGTTTCTACCTGCTCCGGCGCAGGCATCACGCGGATGGTGTTCATGCAGCCATCCGCATCGAATGCCAGCAACAGGCGCAAGGTGTAACGCAGGAATGTCATGTCCCGGTAATAGAACATCAGCCCCTGCGCCTCGTCACACTTCCATGCACCGACCGCCTGCAAAGGTCCGAACTGTGCCTCCAGCTGATGATATGTATCCTTAAACACCTGCGGAGACAGCATATTCTTTGCCTCTGCATTCAGCACAGCGTAAACGCTGTCTCCCTGTCCCGCTACAAAATACTCATAGATACGCTGCGCACGCTCCATACCTCTGTCGTTCTGTGCCCGACTGAGGCTTATGCTTCCACACAGGCATACCATACTTATTATAATATACCGTTTCATAAATCCTCCGTTTGACTTCACACATCAGACGTATTCCCAACTACGCCTTCCCCCCAAACAAATATTGACTACAACGCTTCTATATCCCTCAGCCAAGCATCGGACGAGGCATCACTCGGCATGCGCCAATCACCGCGTGGGCTAAGCGAGACGCTACCCACCTTAGGTCCGTCGGGCAGACAGGAACGCTTGAACTGCTGGTTAAAGAACCGACGGAAGAATGTCTGAAGCCACTTCTTGATGACTTCCTCGGTGTACACACCTTTAAAGGTGCGCACAGCCAGATAGTAAATCTTAGCAGGACGGAACCCGCACCGCAAGAAATAATAGAGGAAGAAGTCGTGCAATTCG
Organism: uncultured Bacteroides sp.; assembly: GCA_949289345.1. Classification (GTDB taxonomy): domain Bacteria; phylum Bacteroidota; class Bacteroidia; order Bacteroidales; family Bacteroidaceae; genus Bacteroides. Next base: position 12,692 of record CASENS010000050.1, on the reverse strand, counting down.
TACGGCCCTACCAAGTCCTCCGTTATCTGACTGATGTTACCCTGGTCGTCGGCAGGTATCAGTTCGGGGCTGATAGGTGTTTCCACGATATCGAGCAGCGTCATACGTGAAGCCACGTCCATGTCCTGTCCCGCCACCCACTTTACCAGATATTTCACCAATGTCTTGGGCACTCCCGCATTGACCCCGTACATGGACATGTGGTCGCCATTGTACGTAGCCCAGCCTAAAGCCAACTCGGAAAGGTCGCCCGTGCCTATCACGATACCTCCTGTCTGATTGGCAATGTCCATCAATACTTGGGTACGCTCGCGTGCCTGTGAGTTCTCGTACACCACATCGTGAGTCAGTATGTCATGGTCAATATCCTTAAAATGCTGGATGCAGGCATCCTTAATGCAGACCTCACGTATCGTCACGCCAAGACTTCGCATCAAGTTTACGGCATTCTCATGTGTACGGTCGGTGGTACCAAAGCCCGGCATTGTAACACCAATGATACCTTTACGTGACAACCCCAACTTATCGAACGTCCGGACACACACCAGCAAAGCCAATGTAGAATCAAGCCCGCCCGATATGCCCACCACGGCACTCTTGGCGTGAGTATGCGCCAACCGTTGCGCCAAGCCAGAAGTCTGTATGGAAAAGATTTCCTCACAACGTTCGTCAAGTGTCGGTCCTTGGGGAACAAAAGGATGGGCATCGTAAACGCGCGACAAGTTTATATCCTTTGGATTGACAAACTCCGTGGACACATGAACGGCTTCACCGGGACAAACAGTCTTTCCGCAAGCCGCAAAGGTGGTGTTCACCCGGCGCTCGGCACGCAGGTACTCCACGTCTATTTCGCTAATCACCACCTGTTCCTCCATGGAAAACCGTGTGCTGGCCGCCAGCAGCGTACCATTCTCATATATCAAACCGTTACCGCCGAAAACCACATCGGTCGTAGACTCGCCAAAGCCACACGAACTGAACACATAGCCCGCCAAACAACGAGCCGACTGCTGGCTAAGGAGCGAACGCAGATAAGCATGCTTGCCTATGCCTTCGTCATCGGCCGAAAGGTTAAAAACAATCTCCGCCCCTTGAAGCGCCAATGAAGAACTGGGAGGGACAGCCGCCCACACATCCTCACAAAGCTCAATGCCGAAAGTGGTGTCCGGGGTATCGAACAGCAGGTTACATCCCATAGGGACGACCTGCCCGCACAGGCGCACCGTAGAAGCTGACAAACCGGCTCCTGAAACGAACCAACGCATTTCATAAAATTCCTTATAGTTGGGCAAATAAGTTTTGGGAACCACACCCAGCACCTTGCCCTTTTGGATAACGACCGCCGCATTCAGCAGAGAACCATTCAATGATATGGGCATCCCCAAGATGGAAATGATGTCCAACTGACGGGTTGTGTTGAGCACTTGTATCAATCCCATCTCCGCCTCCTCCAGCAGGTATTGCTGGGAAAACAGGTCACCACACGTATAGCCTGTAAGGCATAATTCGGGGAAAACAATAATCTGTACTCCCTTACCATCGGCAATAATTATCTCTTTTTCTATTTGTCCGGCGTTGAATTTACTATCCGCAATGCGGACACGAGGCACCGCCGCCGCCACTTTTACATATCCGTAATTCATAAGGCAATGATTTAATTGCCACAAAAATAAGCCAATTTATCTATACGACATCATTTTTATGGGAAAAACCTTTGGTAATTCAAAAGAAGTCCTTATCTTTGCCATGAAAATAAAAATGTAATTATTACAAGTTTGTATTTTGATGTTATGGATGTAGTAGAAAGATTGCAAAGTCACAGTATCAAGCCATCAGTGCAACGAATGTCTATCATGCGGTATTTGATGGAGCACCTTACGCATCCTACGGTCGATGAAATTTACACCTCCTTGTCTCCCGAAATGCCGACGCTTTCGAAAACGACGGTATACAACACCTTAAAGTTGCTGAGCGATCACGGAGCCATACAGACATTGACCATTGATGAGCGCAATACTTGTTATGATGCGGATACGACCCCTCATGCACACTTCTTGTGCAAGCGGTGCGGCAGAATATACGACTTGCCGCATGGCGAAATAAAAAAAGAGGTGGAAACCTGGGAAATGAACGGGCACGATGTGGAGGAAATTCATTTCTACTACAAAGGTATCTGCAAAGATTGTAAAAAAGAAGAAGCGCTGAAATAAGCAGCTTATTCTAAGAGAGAAATAAAAACTAATTCATTCATTAAAAAAATTGAGTAAGATGAAAAAATTCAGATGTACAGTATGCGGCTATGTTTACGAAGGTGACGCCGCTCCCGAGAAGTGCCCTTTATGCAAAGCACCCGCAAGCAAGTTTGTAGAAGTTGTTGAAAGCGAAGAAGGCGGTGCCTTGACTTTTGCTGACGAACATGTTATCGGCGTAGCCAAAGGTTGCGACGACGAAATGATTAAGGATTTGAACAACCACTTCATGGGCGAATGCACCGAAGTAGGCATGTATCTGGCCATGAGCCGTCAAGCTGACCGCGAAGGCTATCCCGAAGTAGCAGAAGCTTTCAAGCGCTATGCATGGGAAGAGGCTGAACATGCAGCCAAGTTCGCAGAACTGCTGGGCGACTGCGTATGGGACACCAAGACCAATCTGGAGAAACGCATGAACGCCGAAAGCGGTGCTTGTGAAGACAAGAAGCGCATCGCCACACGTGCCAAAGCACTGAACTTGGACGCCATCCATGACACCGTTCACGAAATGGCTAAGGATGAAGCCCGTCACGGCAAAGGTTTCGAAGGCTTGTACAACCGTTACTTCAAAAAGTAATCTCTTTCACGAGATACAGATAAAAAAGAGGGACTATCTTTCGGACAGTCCCTCTTTTGTGTCACTTACTTCTTAAGTACCAGCACCAACGCACTCTCCGCATCGTAGAAGCCAATGCTGCCATTCTCCAGCCTGCCAAATGACTTCGTCGAGTTGAGAGCCTGCAAAACGCGCTGCTCAACCTGCATATCCGGACAAGCCATCATAGTGCTTGCCACTTGCGGGAAGCTGATGGAAGCAGCATTGGCTTCATCAGTTTCATATCCGCCATTGATGATGTTACAGCCGGCATTACCATGCAGCCGCCGAGCCTGTATGTCAAACTCCAGGAAAGGCGTCTTCTCCATACCTTCAGGAATGGCTTGGCCCATCGCTTCTGTTATTATCCAATGTCCCTCCAAAGCCGCAACAGTAACCTCGGGCACCCGTGGTTGCAATACAACTACCGGACGCTTCAACGACTTGCCGCAGAGGGCAATCTGATTGCCATCCAACATTTTGAACTTCTTCACTTGTGCCAAAGCGGAAAGTACATTCCTCTCTACAGTCATGTCCGGACACATCATACGTGTACTTCCCATCTGGCTCAAATCCAGACAGCCCGGTTTAGCTTGTGTATCAAAAGTACCCATCAGGCGGTTACAGCCGGCATTGCCATACACTTTTCCAGTGTTCGAGTCAAAACCAATATAAGGAAACGCCTGGCCAGGAGCCGGCACCACCACAGTCCCATTAATCTCAATGATATTCCATTCACCGCTAAGCACGGAGAGGGAAGCGGCATTCTTGGTAGACGCACACGATGACAAGGCAGTTACAGCCGCCGTCATACACAGGGAAACAAAAATCTTCTTCATACCTTTTTTATTGTTTAAGTTAAAATCCGTGGCAAATATAGGCAAAATAAACCAGCAAAGGAAAAAATAAAGGAGAATTAAACATAGAGGATGTGCGATGAAATGACATTTGTATTGCCCGTTTAAAAATTAAACACTATATTTGCCCAATGAATATCAAATTTAAATGAAAGAAACAGAAATGGGTAAAGTTCTAATTATCGGTGCAGGCGGTGTAGGAACCGTTGTAGCACACAAAGTGGCTCAAAATCCGGACGTATTTACGGAAATCATGATTGCAAGCCGCACAAAGTCGAAGTGTGACGCCGTGGTGAAAGCCATCGGTAACCCCAACATCCGTACCGCTCAAGTGGATGCCGACAATGTGGACGAACTGGCAGCTTTGTTCAACGATTTCAAACCGGGAATCGTCATCAACGTAGCTCTCCCCTATCAGGACCTTACCATCATGGAGGCCTGTCTGAAAACGGGCGTGAACTATCTGGACACAGCCAACTACGAACCTAAAGATGTGGCTCACTTTGAATACAGTTGGCAATGGGCCTACAAGCAACGCTTTGAAGAAGCCGGACTGACAGCCATCTTGGGATGCGGTTTCGACCCAGGCGTAAGCGGCGTCTATACAGCCTACGCCGCCAAGCATCATTTTGACGAAATACAATACCTGGATATTGTAGATTGCAACGCCGGGAACCATCACAAGGCGTTTGCAACCAACTTCAATCCCGAAATCAACATCCGCGAAATCACACAAAACGGACGTTACTACGAGAATGGACAGTGGGTTACTACCCAACCGCTTGAAATCCACAAGGACCTGACTTATCCCAACATTGGCCCGCGCGATTCTTATCTGCTCTATCACGAGGAACTGGAGTCGTTAGTGAAAAATTTTCCCACCATCAAGCGCGCCCGCTTCTGGATGACTTTCGGGCAGGAATACCTGACCCACCTGCGCGTCATTCAAGACATCGGCATGGCCCGCATCGACCCCATCGACTATCAAGGCATGAAGATTGTCCCCCTGCAATTCCTCAAAGCCGTATTGCCTAACCCTCAAGACCTGGGTGAAAACTACGAAGGAGAGACATCCATCGGATGCCGCATCCGTGGCTTGAAAGACGGCAAAGAGCATACTTATTATATATATAACAATTGCAGCCACCAGGCGGCCTACAAAGAAACAGGCATGCAAGGCGTAAGCTATACCACGGGCGTACCGGCCATGATAGGCGCCATGATGTTCCTAAAAGGTCTTTGGAAACGTCCGGGCGTATGGAACGTAGAAGAGTTTGACCCTGATCCGTTCATGGAACAGCTCAACAAGCAGGGTCTGCCTTGGCATGAAGTATTCGACGGTGATCTGGAACTTTAATTAATTTCAGATTTTAGGTTTCAGATTTCAAGAGAAGTACAAATCCTCTTACAATCTGAAATCTAAAATCAAACAACAAAAAGAAAATGAATATAGGAGATAAAGCCCCGGAATATCTGGGCATAAATGAAAAAGGCGAAGAAATTCGTTTGAGCGATTATAAGGGGAAAAAAATTGTACTGTATTTTTATCCGAAAGACAGCACACCGGGTTGCACGGCCGAAGCCTGCAATCTGCGTGACAACTACGATGCTTTGCGCGGAGCCGGATATGAAGTAATAGGCGTCAGCGTAGATAGCGCAAAGTCCCATCAGAAATTCATCGAGAAAAACGACCTGCCTTTCACGCTGATAGCCGATACGGACAAAAAACTGGTAGAAGAGTTTGGCGTATGGGGAGAGAAGACCCGGTGCGGACGTACTTACATGGGTACCAACCGTACAACGTTCATCATCAACGAAGAAGGCATCATTGAGCGCATCATCGGCCCGAAGGAAGTGAAAACCAAGGAGCATGCAGCGCAGATACTTTAATATAAAAAACATACTACTGTGGCAAAGAAAGACGAATTGAATTTTGAAAATGAAGGAGCCGCACCGAACAGCGAGAAACTGAAAGCCTTGCAGGCGGCTATGGACAAGATAGAAAAGACTTTTGGCAAAGGCTCCATCATGAAGATGGGCGATGATAGTGTGGAGCAAGTGGAAGTTATCCCGACAGGTTCCATCGGTCTGAACGTGGCGTTGGGCGTGGGAGGTTATCCACGCGGACGTATTATCGAGATATATGGTCCGGAGTCTTCCGGTAAGACGACATTAGCTATCCACGCCATTGCCGAAGCGCAGAAGATGGGAGGAACGGCTGCATTCATCGATGCGGAACATGCGTTCGACCGTTTCTATGCAGCCAAGTTGGGTGTAGACATTGACAATCTGCTCATTTCGCAACCCGACAATGGTGAGCAAGCATTGGAGATAGCCGACCAGCTGATACGCTCTTCGGCCATTGACATTATCGTAATAGACTCCGTAGCTGCCTTGACTCCCAAAGCAGAGATTGAAGGCGACATGGGTGACAATAAGGTTGGTCTGCAGGCACGCCTGATGTCGCAAGCCCTGCGCAAGCTCACATCTACAATCAGCAAAACACGTACCTGCTGTATCTTCATCAACCAATTGCGCGAGAAAATCGGTATCATGTTCGGCAATCCCGAAACGACGACCGGCGGAAACGCCTTGAAGTTCTATGCATCCGTCCGCCTAGACATACGTCCCGGACAAGCCATCAAGAACGGAGAAGACGTGATAGGCAAGCAGACGAAAGTAAAGGTGGTGAAGAACAAAGTAGCGCCTCCTTTCCGTCGTGCAGAATTCGACATCATGTTCGGCGAAGGCATCTCACGTGCCGGTGAAATCATCGACCTCGGTACCGACTTGGGCATCATCAAGAAGAGCGGTTCGTGGTTCAGCTACAACGACACCAAGTTGGCGCAAGGACGTGATGCCGCCAAGCAAGTCATTCAGGACAATCCCGAACTGGCGGAAGAACTGGAAGGGCTTATCTTTGAAGCACTGAAGAAAGGGAAAGAATAAAAAGTCTCATTCACCATACCGATAGATAGTGACAGTAAGGCTTATTGATTACTTGCCCCCGTATCATTGGATAAACGACACAGTATCCAATAATAATACGGGGGCATTTTTATTGGATACTGTAGGGACGACTAATTAGAAGAGTGTTTCATTGAACATATATTTCCCTTACGCCAACACCGGCACCAGATACTTAGCCAACAAATACCCTCCACCAATCAGCCAGACAAATAACCCGAAGGCCAGCACGAAAGGCTTGGCTCCCGCCTGCTTGAACTTGTCAATGCTGGTATCCGTACCCAATGCCGTCATGGCCATGGTCAGCATAAAAGTGTCAATGTACTCGATGGCACCGTTCAAGGGAATGTCCTTCACCGTAGGCACATCGAACAAATATTGCAGCAAGGAGTTCAGACAGATGATTCCGATAAAACCAAATGCGAACCAAGGGATGGTAATTTTGCTCTTCTCGACCTTACCATCAACCCCTACCCGCTTGCGGCCTGCCAACGCAAAACTCATAACAACCAATACCGGTGCCAACAGAATGACACGAATCATCTTTGTAATGGTAGCCGTACCCGCTATGCCCAATGCATCGGTAGGATCCATGGCATTACCTGCACCGGCCACATGAGCCACTTCGTGCAAAGTACTGCCCGTATAGATGGCAACCTGTGTATCGCTCAATCCATTGAGCAGACCCGAACGGTACATGATGGGATAAAGAAACATCGCTATGGTACCGAATATTACCACCGTCGACACTGCTATGGCCGTTTTATGTCCTTCGCACTTGATGACAGGCTCAGCACCTAATACAGCCGCCGCCCCACAAATAGCACTGCCCGTAGAAGTAATCAACGCCGTATCCTTATCTACCTTCAAGACACGCCCTAACAAAATGCCTAAGAAAATGGTGCCGCCCACAATAATTAAGTCTACGATAATAGCAGGAAGCCCCACAGCCACTACTTCAGTCAGTGTCAGACGGAAACCGTACAGCACGATACCAGCCCGAAGTACCTGCTTAGTACAAAACTTGATGCCAGGCACCCACGTCTCAGGCAAGCGGTTGCGCAAACTGTTGGCATAAAGCATACCTAAAATGATGCCGACAATAAGCGGACTGAACGAAAGACTTCTCACAAAAGGAATTTCGGCGATGTAAAATGCCGAGAAAGAAAACAAGGCTATTAACAAAATGCCATGGATGGTGTTACCTCTATTCCCACGTTCAAACATAATTGGTTCGTTTTAAAGATGATCATTCTCGTTTTTAAGGGCGCAAAGGTACACTTTTCTACGGATTACACCAAATCTAATCTTCATTCCACCTCCTCACCACGGATGCCCAACACATGCGCCAATGACGGGACTACCGAACACCAATCGCAAGCCAACTCACCGGCAGGAGCTTCCAGACGGAAGCAGACCGTCTGCCCGGCAACATCTTCCGCACAGCAATCCATCTCCTTCCACACCTTCCGCATCAGTCCAGTCACACGCCCGTCATCCAACGACGTTGCAGGAACAAGCAGACGTTTCTTTATGCGCATATCGTTCAGTACCAATCTCAGCACGTCACAATACAAATCATCCGACTCGGCCATACCCTCGGTTCCTACCGCATAGAATACATACTCGCCTAAAGAAGTACGACAAGCCTGCCCATCCAACTGAGATAAAGACGATGGCACACATCCGTCCAAACTATCCGCACCGGCATCGTGTGTCAGCAATACTTGTACTTCGGCGTTTTTCCCCCTAAACCCGGCATCCAACATCAGACAATCCAGCCAAGCCACCAGGTCAAGCGGAGGCAACGGACGCCCTAAACGGGAAGCCATCACTTCACTCATCATCCTCACCGTCTGACGTATAAACACACTATCCAGCAAAATCACATACTCGGCAAATTTCCAGTTCGCATCCATAATTATAAATGATAATTTATCGGAGTGTTTAATAGCACACAGATAACACAGATGAGACAGATTTACACAGATTTTAAAGGGCTTCGCCACATGTCATTCTGAACGCCAGTGAAACGTCTCCCGTACACATTGGGAGATGCTTCGCTGCGCTCCCTTAGACAAATAATCTGTGGTCATCTCGTTTAATCTGTGTCATCTGTGTGCCATCTAAATTCCCATTTTGCGTACACAAAGGTAAAACAAATTTTGAACATACCATCCTTTTTGATAACTTTGAGGCTTGAATGGCATAATAGAAAAGAAAATATGAATAGAAATAAAACAACCCCTACCCCATTCAGTTGGAAACGTTTAGGATGGTTTTTGATTGAAATTCTGTTGTTTGCAGCTACCGTATCCATAGTGTGTGGTTTTCTGTTTATTTTAGCCGGTCTCTTACGTGTGCCGCTCTCCAAGTTGGGCATCAACGAAAATGACATGGGAGTGGATAGCGCTTTTATGCTACTGAGCGAAACCGTAATGGCAGTGGGTAGCCTCATAGGTTTGTTGGGTGTGCACAAGCTAAACCGCAAGGTATTCCCAGACTCCGCTTCCGGCACCGGCTTATCGCTCAAGGGACACAGTCATGAATTATGGGCTGGAATTGGTGTAGCCGCAGGACTGTATGCGGCAGGCTTCCTGCTGACACTTATGACCGGCAGTATCACCATTACAGGCATTCACTTCCATAGCTTTGCACTTCTACAGACATGGGTCTTCTTTTTCTTTGTAGCCATGTTTGAAGAAACCATGTGCCGCGGTTTCCTGTTGGGGCGTATGATGGATGCGGGCGTCGACAAGTTCGTTGCCTTAATCCTTTCCTCAGCCCTATTCTCCTTGCTGCATCTGGCCAACCCCGGATTCACCGCCCTACCCTTTGCCAACCTGCTGCTGGCAGGCATTCTGCTGGGTTCGGCCTACATCTACACACGCAACTTATGGTTTGCCATCACGCTTCACTGGTTCTGGAACTGGTTGCAAGGTCCCATACTTGGCTTCGAAGTAAGCGGCAATAAGTTTGGAGAAAGTCTGCTGACTTTGGACACTACAGACAACACGCTTCTGAACGGAGGGCCTTTTGGTTTCGAAGGCTCGTTAATTTGTACGGTGCTGATGCTGGCTAGTATTTTCCTTATTATACAGTACTATGAGCGGAGAGAAAGGAGGCTCGTTAAGCAGGAATGATTAAGCCTCTAAAAGCAATAAGGGGGTCTTCTCTATCGCCTTCGAAATATAAATGGAAATCCAGCTCTCATATTTCTATCTTTTTAATCCAAGACTCAAACTCTTTATTGGTTTCTATTTTCCTGATATCAAAATCTGAAGGTATTGAACCTATAAAATATTCGCTCAACATATGATCGAAAACACCACTTGTCACATCTTTGTCATGGACAAGCAATATAGGCAATCCTTTCATCAAAGCCATTCCGACTTCAATTTCACTCCATGGAGTTGATAAAGCCAAGTTTTCAATGACTTCTTCGGAGTCAGTTCCAGAATGATACAGCCCCTTGATTATGCTGATTTGCTTAAAACCGAAAGCTATTATGCCACAAGACGACAAAATCCTCTTCCGAACAGAATTAAGCTGACCATACTGAGGATAATCGTCTTTTCCATAATAAAACACTTCAAATCCAAGTTTTTCCAACAAATCCTTATATGATTTGGTTATCATTTCCTCTTTTTTTGTCATAATACCCGGCATGCTGAAAAATATCGTTTTACTTTTAGGGGAGCGACTTGTCGTGACAGGTTCACTATTTTGATATATCCCGTTTACGAGCTTTCCTCCTATCTCAAGAGGAATATTTATCGCATTCGTAAAATTGGCACCGGTCAAAGTAACATTTTTAAAATAAGCATTCGTTAAATCTGCACCCACAAAATTGGCATTACTAAAGTCGCAATTCTTAATATTCGCACACATCAAGATAGCGTTATAAAAGATGACTTGTTTTCCATCTATATTTTCTAATAAAGCATAAGACAAATCGGCCATATAAAAATCCGTTCGGAAACACAACAAACGGTATCGTTTATTTCCCAAATACAAATTCTGCAAATTGGTTTTCTGCATATCAGTATCTGACAAGCCTTTCCCCTTTGCATAAGCCAAACCATCTCCCAACGTTTTCTGATATATCCCCGTCGGTAACGTTCTTAGCAAGGACGACATAACATTCACGGCCTCATCGTGCAGGAAAGGTCTAAACCACATTTTGATATTTAAATATCTGCGCAATAATATGGCGGCCGACAGTTGCGTTTCCATATTGGTGGAAGCCAAATTGGAAATTGTTTGTTCGAAAGACTTCAAGTATTCGGATTTTGTCTGCTTTTTTGTCAAGACCTCTATTATTGCATACATAATGGCTACAATAACCGTAAAAAGCACAGCTATGCTTTCAAAATTTTCTGTTAGAAAACTAAAATTCTCATCCATACCTAATCCCTGTTTTTACTTTATTAATCCGTTCATACTTGATGTCCAATACGTTTCCTACCTGCCTGCCGTCATATTCATTAAAGGATTGCCTTATCTTGTCTGGATGCAAAAGTAACACAATTATTCGAAAAAGGGCTGCCGGTAATTTGGATTTTTATGATGAAAATAATTTATTTTCGTAACCAGTAGATTTGCCTTGAAGAGACACAGACACAAATTGTTGACCGACGGCTACCAAGTTTTATGAGGCAGGCGAACGACAAACCGGAACACAAACTGAAAAATCCAGTGTACCGTATCTCGCTGGATTTCGCTCACGAGGACACGCACAAGCGAGCGGAAAGTACCAAATGACCACGGTCATGTTCAACAAACGGGAATAGTCGGAATGGTTTCCACGCTGATTTTGTTTCATAATCATCTTGAAAAAGGTCCACTGATGCAGCCTCTTCCTTCAGCTTTTTTGCCAACTGTCTCTTTTCCGCCTGCGTATATCCCGGCAAGGTGGCAACAGTGATGTGCATGGCTTACAGAAATTTCGATTACCATCCCGCTAAATGTATCTTGTGCGTAGGAGCCGGAAATGCCCTGTCAATGTCGCGCAGGCCTTCTTCCGTCAAGGATATTTCAAGGCTGCGGGCATTCTCCTCCACATGGGCGATGCTGCTTGCTTTGGGGATGGCGATGACATTCTGTGTACGCATCACCCATGCCAACATGATTTGCGTGGGAGTGGCATTATGCCTGCGAGCTATCTCTATCAATGTCTTGTGGTTGCGCCATCGTCCTTCACCAAGAGGCGTGTAGGCCATGACGGGGATGGCATGCTGTTCGCTCCATGGGATCAAGTCGTATTCAATGCCACGGTCTTTCAGGTTGTAGAGCACCTGATTGGCGGCGCAATCCTTGCCGTGTGGTAAAGAAAGAATATGTTCCATATCGTCCACATCAAGGTTGCTCATGCCCCATTGCCGGATTTTTCCTTCCTGCTGCAATTCCACCAGGGCGCGGACGGTCTCGGAGAAAGGATAACGGCCTATCCAGTGCAGCAAGTAAAGGTCGATGTAATCCGTGCCGAGACGTTGCAGGCTTCGTTCGCAAGCACGTTTTGTTCCCTCGTAGTTGGCATTGCTTGGCAATACCTTGCTGACGATGAACGCCTTGTCACGGCAACCGCGCACGGCTTCGACTACGAGGTCTTCCGTGCCGTACATCTCGGCGGTATCTATCAGTGTCAAGCCCAAGTCAATGCCCCGGCGCAGGGCTTGTATTTCTTCGTTGCGCCTGCGCCCCATCTGGTAGGTGCCTTGTCCGAGCGGGCAGACTTGCTGCCCGTTTCGGAATGTAATGAGTTGATTCATGAAAATGGAAATTTAGATGGCACACAGATGACACAGATTAAACGAGATGACCACAGATTATTTGTCATTCTAAGGGAGCGCAGCGAAGCATCTCCCAATGTGTACGGGAGATGTTTCACTGGCGTTCAGAATGACATGTGGCGAAGCCCTTTAAAATCTGTGTAAATCTGTCTCATCTGTGTTATCTGTGTGCTATTAAACACTCCGATAAATTATCATTTCAGATTCTCGCGATAGAACGCCTCTATCTTGT
>CASENS010000049.1 GCA_949289345.1 uncultured Bacteroides sp. | reverse complement strand
GTCTAAGAAAAACGGGAAATTTTAAAAGGGTAAAATAAAATTGACCCCCAACACCAGGACTTTAAAGGGTCAATCATATTGTAGCCAAAGGTGGGCAAATCCTGTTTGGCCAAAAGGGTCAAAGTCGCGTGACTTTTCCACTCCCTAACAGAGCGTGAAAGCTAAAAGGATGGAAAGCCGAAACCTAAAAACGGCTGTTTCCTTGCCCAACGCCCCGCATCGTCAGACTGATGCGCCTGCGTTCCTTGTCTATCTGCAATACCTTGACCCGTACGTGCTGGTGAATGGATACCACTTCGTTGGGGTCGCTCACGTAGCGGTCAGCAAGTTGGGAAAGATGAATAAGCCCGTTCTCCTTGATGCCGATATCTACAAAAGCGCCGAAGTTGGTGATGTTGCCCACAATGCCTGGAAGCTCCATACCTTCAGTCAAATCATCCAAAGTATGGACGTTAGGATCGAACTCAAAGACCGTGATAGGTCCTCGCGGATCTCTTCCCGGTTTATCCAGTTCTTGTAAAATGTCCTTCAAGGTAGGCATGCCCACTTTATCCGTCACATAACGTTCGGGCTTGACGCGAAGGCGCCGCTCTTTGTTTGCAATCAGTTCGTCTACATTGCATCCCAAGTCATTCGCCATCCTCTCTACAATGCCATAACTCTCCGGATGCACAGCCGTATTGTCCAACGGATTTTCCCCACCGGCAATGCGCAGGAAACCTGCACATTGCTCAAAAGCCTTGGCCCCCATGCGGGGTACTTTCAATAGTTCTTTACGGGAAGTGAAAGCGCCATGCTCCGCCCGATAGTCCACAATGTTTTGTGCCAATTGGGGTCCCAGCCCCGATACATAGGTCAACAGATAACTGCTTGCCGTGTTCAGGTTAACACCAACCAAGTTGACGCAACTTTCCACGGTTTGCTCCAATGCCTTCTTCAATTTAGTTTGGTCCACATCATGCTGGTATTGTCCCACTCCGATAGACTTCGGGTCTATCTTCACCAACTCTGCCAGCGGATCCATCAAACGGCGCGCGATGGACACAGCGCCACGCACTGTGACATCATAATCGGGAAACTCCTCACGCGCCAACTTGGAAGCCGAATAGACGGAAGCCCCCTGTTCGCTCACCACAAACACCTGCACGTCACGCTCGAAACGCATCTTCTTCAAAAAGTCTTCCGTTTCCCGGCTGGCCGTACCGTTACCGACGGCTATGGCATCAATCTTATATGCCTCCACCATCTTCTGTAATTTCTGCCAGGCCTCCTTAGGCTTGTTTACCGGCGGATGAGGATAAATATTTTCGTTATGCAACAAGTTACCTTGCGCATCAAGACATACCACCTTACATCCTGTACGGAAACCGGGATCGATACCCATGACCCGTTTTTGCCCCAAAGGAGGAGCCAATAGCAACTGGCGCAGGTTAGCGGCAAAAACCCGTATGGCTTCATCATCAGCTTTCTCCTTACTCAATGCCGCAAACTCTGTCTCAATGGAAGGTTTTAACAGCCGCTTGTAGGCATCGCGCACAGCCTCCGCCACATACCGGCTACTGGCATTATTACCCCGTACCAATTGCCTCTCCAGACGTTCGGCACAAGCTTCATCATCAGGACTGATGCTGACCTTCAGCAAGCCTTCAGCTTCACCACGGCGCATGGCCAGCAGGCGGTGTGATGTACAACGTTTCAAAGAGGCAGACGTGTCAAAATAATCCCGATAATTAGCCGCCTCCTCTTCTTTCCCTTTAATAACTTTCGCGGAGATAACAGCTTGTCGGGAGAAAGCCATGCGCACCACTTGGCGAACCTGTTCGTTTTCATTCACCCGCTCCGCAACGATGTCACAGGCGCCTTTCAACGCCTCTTCCACATTCTTAACCTCACCCTTCACATAAGCCTGCGCCCGTGCTTCGGGATGCGTTTCCCTTTGCAGCATCAATAAAGTAGCCAAAGGTTCCAATCCTTTCTGGCGTGCCGCCTCAGCCCGGGTTTTCCGCTTTGGCTTGTATGGCAAATAGATGTCCTCCAATTCCGTATTGTCCCAACACGCTTCAATGCGCTGTTTCAATTCGGGCGTCAGTTTGCCCTGTCCCTCAATGGTGGTGAGGATAGTAGTTTTGCGACGCTCGGTTTCTTTCAGTTTTTCATACTGCTCCTTAACGGTTTCTACCTGCACTTCGTCCAAGCCTCCGGTCATTTCCTTCCGATAACGGCTGATGAAAGGGATGGTGGCACCACCGTCCAGCAGCGCCAAAGTTTGTCTTACCTGTTTATCCGCCAGTCCCAACGAGACGGCTATCTGATGAGAAAAAATATCGTTCATTCTCTATGAAATTTATATAATAGGAAACCATACAAACACAGCGGCATCCCACAAAGCATGGGAAACGACAAGCGCCGAAAGCCTTTCCGGGAAAAACCGATACAGGCCACCCCACACGACACCCGCCACCAAAGCCGCCATCAGCAACATGAAATTACAGGACGGAGCATGCACCAAAGCATAGAGCATCGTGGACAGGGCAAAACCCGCATTGGCATTCAGACGTTGAGAAAAAGTATGCTGCACATATCCCCGCCAAAACACCTCTTCGGCCGGTCCTATCAGCACAAGCAACAGAAAGGAAAGCAGCCAGGGAGACTCACCCGACTTCATGCCATATATCAAATCGACCTGCGGACGGGCAAAATCGAAAAGCCAGGATGAGACCTTGTCTCCCAGCCAAAAGATTCCCCACAGACCAACGGCAATGCCTATACCCAAGCAAACATTCAAAACATTCCACCGCGTCTCTTTCCACCAGCGGGGACGAAAAGAGGTCGCAAGTAGGGATAAAACCAATGCCGCCCCTGCCATCATCCACCAGAATGATACATAAGGAGCCGTCCAAGGCGAAAACATCACTGTCCACAACATGGCGGACAACACAAGGGAAAATATCAGCCGGTTCATGACAACATACGCGCTACGACAAACGACACGATAAGCAACAGACTGAACAACAATTGAAGTTGAGCCGTGCGTTCGTCCACCCCTACAATGCCTTCACGCCCTATGGAAAAGAAAAGCCTCATTCTGCGCACATTGCCCCACGCCATACACAGAGCAGGCAACGTCAACAAGGACCACCAAGGAAACATGCCTCCGGCCGCACATCCCGCTATCCAACCGAAAGGGAAAAGCACTTCAAAAGCGTAAAGAAAAACCGACACACGCCCACCCAATGTCATGGCAAGCGTACGGATATGCGCCCTGCGGTCTGTCGGAATATCCCGCGTATTGTTGGCGTGCAGAATGGCCACCGTAATAAGACCTACCGGCAAGGCTATCCACAAGGTGTTCCAATCCATAAATCCGGTGGCAACATAAGCCGTACCCAGCATCGGGAGCAATGCATAAGCCACAAAAATGACCACATCGCCCAGTGAACGATACTTCAACGGAGGATAAAGCAATGTACACGCCACACCGCCTATACCTATATATAATAAAGGCAACCCCGTACGCCACAGCAAACCGGCGCCTCCTGCCAAAGCCACTGCCAACAAGCCCACCGACAAACGGAAAATTTCCTTAGGAGCAAACAAACCTTCGGTCAGCGTCCGCACACTGAACGTATCCTTTGCGTCCACCTTCCGCCTATAATCAAAATAATCACTCCACGTATTTCCTGCTGCATGAAACACAATGATGTTGAGCAGCGCCCACACACCATTTACCCAGTTCACTTCCGCACCCATCCACCACAGATAGGCCAACGTCACCGCCACAGGCATGGCCGAAGCGGGAAACGACCAAGGGCGCACAGCCATCACCCAGTCTTTCATTGAATGTCCTTTCATCGTTTCGAATATAAATGATAAATTAGCGGGCTGTTTGGATGGCACACAGATAACACAGATGAGACAGATTTACACAGATTATTTAATTTACTAGTTCTGATTTATGAAATCTGAATTCTGAAATGAGAAAGATTCGGGCGAAGCCCCTTTAAAAATCTGTGGTCATCTTGTTCAATCCGTGTCATCTGTGTGCCATCTAAATTCCCATTTTTAGCCTGCAAAAGTAGGAATAAAAAGTGATAAACAGAAAAATGCAACAAAGTTATTGGCTGATAGGCTGAGCGTATGTAAGGGGCAGTCCGAGAACCTTGTTGCAAAAGTATCCAAAGATAAATAGCAAAGTATCATTGGATAAACACCAAAGTATCCAATAATACTTGGGCGGATAACCAACGATGTTCAAGTCACTGACAAATAATCCTTTTATCGGATTTCGGCGTCAATTTCAGCCTGCATTTCTTCCGCAAATCCTCTCATGACACATACCATCAGCCATTTGTAACAATCCGTTTATATCACCATTCCCAATATAGGGCAAACATCGCCTAATCTTTTCAGCAGGCCAGTCCCACCATTTCAGCGTTTCGAGCTTCTGTATCACTTCTTCATCGAAACGCTTCCTTATCGGTCGGGCAGGAACACCGCCGACTATCGTATAAGGTGGCACATCTTTCGTAACAACGGCACGGGTGCCTATGATTGCCCCG
>CASENS010000048.1 GCA_949289345.1 uncultured Bacteroides sp. | reverse complement strand
GGAAACCAAAGGTGAGCAAAGCCTCCAACAGGTATGTCAATTCACTGCTCACGCAAGGGGCGAATTCACTGATGACACACGAGGCCCGAACAAAGGCATACGCGGAAAAGAAACGCCGGGAGGGGAAACCGCACGGGTTCATCGTCAACAACATACGAAACAAGACCATACACAGACTGTTCGCCGTCATACGAAACGGGATACCCTTTGACTGGAATTATGTGAATGTATATAACAGACAACAACCATGCGGAAGGGATAACACTATCCGCATGACTGTTGGTGAGTTAAGAGATATAAAAATATTTGCGTAAGTCATAGAAAACAGCATGACAAAATGATGGCAGTTTTGCATTTTGACACACCCTTGTGAACAAAAAAGGGGCCGCTTCCCTCTTCCTGGCGTCGCAATTGCCCGATGAAGTGTTCCGTTTTCTACAGGAACTGTGCGAAAATGCCTGTGAGGGCTAACAATATATGCGGAACTTTTCTATCTTTGCAATGTTGTTATCCACAAAAACTGAGATACACGATGACTACAAGAACGAAACTGATAGGGTGCGCGATGTTGTGGGGGCTGATGGCCTGCACAGCCATGGCGCAGGAGGTTCTGACGCTGGACAGCTGCCGCACGCTGGCCATGGCCAACAACAAGGAGCTGCTGATAAGCCGCGAGAAGATGGAAGCGGCACACCATCAGCGTAAGGCCGCTTTTGCCAACTACCTGCCCGCCATAGACGCCACGGGCGCTTACATCCGCACACAGAAAGAAATCTCCCTGCTGAGCGACGAGCAGAAGGAGGCCTTAGGGAGCATCGGCACCCAGCTGAGCGGCGCGGTACAGAACAGCGTGCAGGAACTCATCGCCCAAAACCCGGGCCTGCTGCAAAACGCACAGTTCATGCAGCTGGTGCAGTCATTCTCCGCCATAGACATTGCCACACCCCTCAACCAGGTGGGCAACTCACTCGTGGACGCCCTGCGTACGGACACGCGCAACCTCTTTGCCGGAGCCGTCACGCTGACCCAGCCCCTCTACATGGGCGGCAAGATACGCGCCTACAACAAGATAACGAAATATGCCGAAGAGCTGGCCCGCCAACAGCACCACACGGGGATGCAGGACGTCATCCTCAGCACCGACCAGGCCTACTGGCAGGTGGTGTCCCTGGTGCACAAGAAACGCCTGGCCGAAGGCTATCTGGAGTTGCTCCGCAAGCTGGAGAGCGATGTGGACAAGATGATAGCCGAGGGAGTGGCCACGAAAGCGGACGGACTGTCCGTCAAGGTAAAAGTGAACGAGGCGGAAATGACGCTGACCAAGGTGGAAGACGGCCTCAGCCTCTCGCGCATGCTGTTATGCCAGCTTTGCGGCCTCGACCTGACCCGCCCCGTCACGCTGGCCGATGAGGCGGAAGAAGACTTGGGCGAACCCGCCATCGCAGGCAAGCACATCGACATGGAAGCCGTCTACGCCGTGCGTCCCGAAGTGCGCAGCCTGGAACTGGCCTCCAAGATGTACGAGCAGAAAGTGAACGTCACCCGTTCGGAATTCCTCCCCTCCCTGGCTTTGATGGGTAGCTACATGGCCACCAGCCCGTCCGTGCTGAACAGCTTCGAAAAGAAATTCAAGGGCATGTGGAGTGTGGGCGTCATGCTCTCCGTGCCCCTGTGGCATTGGGGCGAAGGCATCCACAAGGTAAAAGCCGCCAAGTCCGAAGCCCGCATCGCCCGTTACCGGCTGGAGGACGCGAAGGAGAAGATCGAGTTGCAGGTAAGCCAAAGCGCCTTCAAGGTGAACGAAGCCGCCAGGAAACTGGTGATGGCGGAGAAGAACCTGGAAAAGGCGGACGAGAACCTGCGCTACGCCACCCTGGGCTTTGAGGAGGGCGTCATCCCCGCCAGCAACGTGTTGGAAGCCCATACGGCATGGCTTTCCGCCCAATCGGAGAAGATAGACGCGCAGATTGACGTGAAGCTGACCGACTTGTATCTGAAGCGGGCGACGGGAAGGCTTTTAAAAGGGGAGTGATTGTTGTGATACAAAAACTCTCCTCCTTCCGGAAGGTTGCTCTCCCCCGATAACGGGGAAGCAAGGAAGGGGTGAGTACCCGCAGGGGGATGTGGCAATAAGTAAGTGAACAAAATTAATTTATACTATAAATGGGAATTTATACGCCTAAAGTGAATGATAACAAACTCCCCTCCTCCTCGGAGGAGGGGTGCCCACCGGGCGGGGTGGTAGGACAAGAATGGTTCGACCTATTTACATTATATAGGAATAGGAGTCGCTTACGCGGCATGTTTCTCCTACCACCCCGGCCTGAAGGCCACCCCTCCTTCCGGAAGGAGGGGAGTTGATTACGTCAATACTTTATTGAACAAATCTGTGGTCATCTTGTTCAATCCGTGTCATCTGTGTGCCATCTAAATTCCCATTTAGTATAAAGTAAATCTGATTAGTTAGTTAGTATAATTTATAACCTATAATTAGACATAATGAACACCAAATCACAAAACAGCAACATGTTGCTGGCGTTTCTTACCCTGCTGGGTATCATAGCGGTAGTGGCCCTCGTGGGTTTCTTCATGCTCCGCAAAGGGCCGGAAATCGTGCAAGGGCAGGCCGACGTCAACGAGTATCGTGTGTCGAGCAAGGTGCCGGGACGCATTCTGGAGTTTCGGGTCAGGGAAGGGCAGACCGTGAAGGCGGGAGATACGCTTGCCTTGCTGGAAGCTCCTGACGTACAGGCCAAACTGGAGCAGGCACGCGCCGCCGAAGCCGCGGCACAGGCACAAAACGAGAAAGCCCTCAAAGGTGTGCGGCAAGAGAAGATACAATCCGCCTACGAGACGTGGCAGAAAGCCCGCGCGGGAGCCGTCATCGCCGAAAAGTCCTACAAGCGGGTGAAGAACCTCTACGAACAGGGAGTGATGTCCGCCCAGAAGCTGGACGAAGTGACCGCCCAAAGGGATGCCGCCCTGGCTACGGAAAGAGCCGCCAAGTCGCAATATGACATGGCCGTGAACGGCAGCGAACGGGAAGACAAAGCCGCCGCAGCCGCCTTGGTGGAGCGCGCGAAAGGTGCCGTGGCCGAAGTGCAGTCCTACATAGCCGAGACGTATCTTATCGCCCAAAGCGATGGAGAAGTGTCAGAAATCTTCCCCAAGGTGGGCGAGCTGGTAGGCACGGGCGCTCCCATCATGAACGTGGCCATGACGGACGAAATGTGGGTGAGCTTCAATGTACGGGAGGATTTGCTCAAAGGCCTGAACGTAGGCACGGAGTTCGAAGCTTATGTCCCAGCCTTGGACCGCGACATCCGCCTCAAGGTGTACTACATGAAGGACTTAGGCACTTACGCCGCCTGGAAGGCCACTAAAACGACCGGCCAGTTTGACTTGAAGACGTTTGAGGTGAAGGCTTCGCCATTGGAGAAAGTGGAGGGGCTGAGACCGGGAATGAGTGTGATTTTGGAGAAGTAAATGGATCGTACGAAATACATAGCCTTCTGGAATGTCATGAAGCGGGAATGTCATCGCTTGGTCGGACGTCCTCTTTACCTGTTCTGCATGATCGGCGCGCCGCTGTTTTGTTATGTCTTCTTTACGACACTGATGGGCTCCGGTTTGCCGCAGGAAATGCCTGTGGGCGTGGTGGACGAAGACCAGACCGCCACTTCACGCCAACTGACCCGCAATCTGGACGCCTTCCAGCAGACGCGCGTCGTGGCCCATTATCCGGAAGTGAGCAGCGCGCGGCGTGCCATGCAGCGGGGAGACATCTACGGTTTTTTCCTCATCCCGGAAGGAACCACATCCGAAGCACAGGCCCAGCGACAGCCCACGATATCGTTCTACACCAACAACACGATGCTCATAGCCGGCTCCCTGCTCTACAAAGACATGAAGATGATGAGCGAGCTGGCTTCGGGAGCGGTGGGACGTTCGGTGCTCTATGCCAAAGGCGCGACGGAGGACCAGGCCATGGGCTTTCTGCAACCCATTGTCATCGACACCCATCCGCTCAACAATCCGTGGCTCAACTACTCCATCTACTTGAACAATACGTTTGTGCCCGGCGTGCTGATGCTGCTCATTTTCATGGTGACGGTCTATTCCATCGGGGTAGAGATAAAGGACCGCACCGCCCGCCAATGGCTGCGCATGGGCAACAACTCCATCTGGATATCCTTGGGCGGGAAGCTGCTGCCCCACACCGTGGTGTTCTTTCTGATGGGCATCCTCTATAATGTCTGGCTCTATGGTTTTCTGCACTTCCCTTGCAACAGCGGTATCGGGCCGATGCTGCTCGCCACGCTGTGCCTGGTGCTGGCGTCGCAAGGCATGGGCATCCTGATGATAGGCACCTTGCCGACGCTCCGCTTGGGGCTGAGCTTCGCCTCGCTTTGGGGCGTGCTGTCCTTCTCCATGTGCGGACTTTCGTTTCCGGCCATGGGAATGCACCCCACGTTGCAGGCGTTGGCCAACCTTTTCCCCCTGCGCCACTACTTCCTCATCTACGTAGACCAGGCCTTGAACGGCTATCCCATGATCTATTCGTGGACAAACTATGTGGCGTTGCTGGGCTTCATGATGCTCCCGTTCCTCATCGCCCACCGGCTGAAAGGGGCGCTGGTTTATTATAAATATGTGCCATAATGAAAAAGCTGACTTTCCGACAACGAGTGATACAAGGTGTGCTGGACCTGTTCTACATCTGGAAACAGGAATTCCGCACCACCTTCCGCGACCAGGGCGTACTGATATTCTTCATCTTAGTGCCGCTGGCCTATCCATTGATATACGGGTTTATCTACACCAACGAGACTTTGCGCGACGTGCCGGCCGTGGTGGTGGACAACTCGCGCTCCTCGCTGAGCCGGAAGTATGTCCGCATGCTCGACGCCAGTCCCGAAGTGAGTGTCGTGGCGCATTGCGCCGACATGGAGGAAGCCAGACTGGCCTTGCGGGAACGCGACGCTTACGGCATTGTCTACCTGCCCGAAACGTTCAGTGACGACATCGCCGCAGGCCGCCAGACGCAGGTCAGCCTTTTCTGCGACATGAGCGGACTGATGTACTACAAAGCCCTGCTGAGCGCCAATACGGAAGTGTCCTTGGAAATGAACGCCGGGATAAAGACCGCCCGTGCCGGAAACACCACCGAACGGCAGGACCAGATTACCGTGTACCCGATAGAATACCGGGACATCGCCCTCTATAACCCCACCAACGGCTTTGCCGCCTTCCTGCTCCCCGCCGTACTGATGCTCGTCATCCAGCAGACGTTGCTGCTCGGCATCGGCCTCTCCGCCGGAACCGCCCGTGAGAAAAACCAGTTCCGCGACCTGGTGCCCATCAACCGCCACTACAACGGCACCCTGCGCATCGTTTTCGGCAAAGGGCTGAGCTACTTCATGGTCTATGCCCTGGTGGCCGTCTATGTGCTTTGCGTAATACCTTGGATATTCCGCCTCAACCGCATCGCCCTGCCCGGTGAGCTGATTCTCTTTACCTTGCCCTACCTCAGCGCGTGCATCTTCTTTGCCATGACCGCCTCCATCGCCATCCGCAACCGCGAGACGTGCATGCTGATATTCGTCTTTACGTCCGTGCCGTTGCTGTTCTTAAGCGGCATCTCATGGCCCGCCGCGGCCATACCGCCCTTCTGGCGTTACTTCTCCTACCTGTTCCCGTCCACGTTCGGCATCAACGGCTACGTGCGCATCAACAGCATGGGCGCCACCATGGACGAAGTCAGCTTCGAGTACCAAGCCCTGTGGCTACAGACCGGCGTCTACTTCCTTACTACCTGCCTCGTCTACCGCTGGCAGATACTGCAAAGCCGCCGGCACGTCATCGAAGCCTATCGGCGATACAAGGCGTTGCGCGAGGAGAAGTAGAGCAGACCGCTCGATACGCCATCATCATCAATGGCGGCAGGAGGATGTATAAAAATGTGGCAGTAACAAAAACTCCCCTCCTCCTAGGAGGAGGGGAGTTATGCTAATCATTTTCAGCAGTACACAGATAAATTAACCCTAATTATAAACAATATGGCAAAGAATACGAAAAACAACGACTGGAAAGACCGGCTGA
This sequence comes from uncultured Bacteroides sp., assembly GCA_949289345.1. GTDB lineage: Bacteria > Bacteroidota > Bacteroidia > Bacteroidales > Bacteroidaceae > Bacteroides. Next base: position 4,822 of record CASENS010000048.1, on the reverse strand, counting down.
ACGTGGTCTATTCCACCAATCCCGACTTCCGCTACGAGACATCGGCGGAGGAAGAGACGCCCACCCTGCCCGCCGGACAGCAACCTCTGCGCGTGCGTCTGGACCGCAGGAACCGCGGCGGCAAGGTAGTGACACTGGTGACGGGCTTCGCAGGCACCGACGAGGACTTGAAGGAACTGGGACGCATGCTCAAGAGCCGGTGCGGCGTGGGCGGAAGCGCCAAGGACGGAGAGATAATCGTGCAAGGCGACTTCAAGGAAAAGGTGGTGGAACTGCTGCGGCAGGCCGGCTATACGCAGACCAAACCAGCAGGCTAAAAACACCCTGTAACACAAACGAAACACATGTGACACATTGCTATCACACCGAAACACGACCTTTGCGCCTGTTACAAACTTATTTCTTTTTAAAGTATGAGAAAGAACCTGGTAACGGTGATCGCCGCCCTGCTGACGGTAGGCGCATCGTTCGCGCAAAGCGCCGGAAACACAGAGGACGGCATGAAGATAGACAAACAACGGCTGGAGCGGAAGGACTACCTGCCCACCATCAACGGCACGCTGCGGGCCAAGTATGAGTATCAGACGGGCATGGGCGCCGGACGCTTCGAGATGCGCAACGCACGCATCAGCCTCACGGGCAACGTGCTGCCCATCGTGGCCTACAAGGCGGAAGTGGACCTCTCGGACGAAGGACAGATAAAGATGCTGGACGCCTACGCCCGCCTGTTCCCCTTGAAGGGACTGACGGTGACCGCCGGACAGATGCGCGTGCCCTTTACCATCGACGCCCACCGTTCGCCCCACCAGCAGTACTTCGCCAACCGTTCCTTCATTGCCAAACAGGTGGGCAACGTGCGCGACGTAGGACTCACTTTGGGCTACAAGATGCCCACACGGATGCCCGTCACCCTGGAAGCGGGACTGTACAACGGCACGGGGCTGACCAATCAGAAGGTGTGGCACAAGGAAGTGAACTACTCCGCCAAGGCGATACTCTTCCCCGTCGAGGGCTGGAACGTGACGCTCAGTGTGCAAGGCATCCAGCCGGAGGAAGTGTGGATGCGCTCGTACGACATCGGCACCTACTACGAGTGCGGCCGCTTCCACATCGAAGGCGAATATCTTTACAAGCAATACTCACACGGCGCGTTCAAGGACGTACACGCCGCCGACGCATTCATCAACTACGACCTGCCCCTGCGGCGCACATTCACCAAGATTTCCTTCCTGGCACGCTACGACATGATGACCGACCAAAGCGACGCCAAGACGTACGACGAAGAAACGGGCGCGCTTGCCATCACGGACTACAAGCGCCACCGCGTGACGGGCGGCATCACGCTGAGCCTCAGCAAAGCCTTCCGCACTGACCTCCGCCTCAACTTCGAGAAGTATTTCTACCCCGACGGCGGCATCGCCAAGGAGTCCGAGCAGGACAAGGTGGTGCTGGAACTCATGGTAAGGTTCTGAGCCGGGAAGACGCCGACCGTTTCCCGTCTTTATTCTGATACGGCCGGAAAAGTTTTCTGATACGACCAGAAAGGCATTCTGATACTGCCAGAACAGCTTTCTGGTACGGCCAGAATAACTTTCTGGAACCTCCGGAAAACAACCGGAATACTACTTTGCTGGCAGTCAGCGGGTTAACAGGTCCCTGTCACACAGATTGCGGGAAGGCTTCCGCCCTTAGGATTTCAGCTTCGAGCCTGCATGTAAAATCTTCATAACGCTCCCTGTCCCTTTCCCACGATTCGGTCAGTGTGTACACTGCATAGCTATTTGTCAGTTATTCCTTATTCCGCTATAAATATAATAAATCCCGACAGGAAACTCAAGTCCTGTCGGGATTCATTTTTCTTTCAGTCAATAATGTCTTTCAAGACATTACATTACCGTTTTATTTTTCTCAGTTGTTTGTTGCCTTGTCACGGATAGACTTGAACTCAGCTGTTGTTGTACCATACAGCGTCAAGACATTACCGTTTACGCCTGTCTGACCCGGAGTGATGAACAAATCCACATCCTTCATGTTACTGCCGAACACCTGACCCTCAGTCGAGCTAAAGGTTACAACCGCATCCAACTGGATCTGCTTCAAAGCGCGGGTAGCATTGATTTCCAAAGCCTTTCCACCAATCTTCGTAGCGTTCAGCAGCTCGATGTGTACCAGAGCCGTACAGCCAGCGAACGCGCTCTTACCGATTTCCTTACCGCCTACTTGGACGATTACCTTACCTTGCTCGTTTGTGCCGCCAATGAAGCTGGTACATCCGCTGAATGCCTCGTCGCCCACTTTGGTATCCGCACCAATCTGGCTCAAATCCATTTCAACGAGAGCCTTGCAATCCTTGAATGCGCCCAAATCCACTTGAGTCGGGATTACCTGTTTGCCTTCATACGGCACTTCTTCCAGCAAATCGCAACCATTGAACGAGTTGGCCGGAATGTTCCGGTGGTTGATGCTGACAGTCTTCAAGGCATCGCAGTCTCTGAATACGGAAGTACCTGCCAGTTCGACGGCACCGTTTTCTGTGCTGTACTCAATGTTTGCCAGAACTTTACAGCCATAGAATGCGTTGGCACCCAGACGTACACCATTCTTCACTTTGACAGTTGTCAGCGTAGTGTATCCATCCAGCGTGAAACCGGTAGAGGGGAAGCCTACGTTCATGGCGTCTACCGCGCTCATGTCGAGATTAACCAGACTCGTCTTGTTCAAGAAACTTCTTGCAATTTCCGCATCCTCGAACTTATAAGAAGGCAGAATAACATCAGTCAAACGCATATTTCTTGTATTGCTTGTCTCCGGATTAACTTCACCAAACGCCATCCATTCGATGGTAGTTACTTTCGGGAAGTTAATTTTCTTCAAGTTCTTTTGCACCGATGCGTTGAAAGTACCCTCATAGATGGTTGTGTTCTCAGCCAATGTAATTTCAGACAGGTTCGTGAAGTTCTTCAGCAGACCCAGTTCCTCCTTAGTCAGCGTCACACCTTCGTTCACGATGATGCGGTTGAACTCAGTGATGTTCGGCATATCATCTTTGCTTGTACCGCTGTTCCATGTCTCACTGTCTGTCCAATCTATTATGCTTGTACTTCCCTCAACAAAGACATCGCTAAAGTTCCCGCTATTCACAATCAGGGCACGAGTGTTACCTGACTTTCCTTTTGTAACCAAGTAAGGATAGCTGTTGATGTCCAAAGCAGGTACACGGACAAACTTCCCTGCTTCCCATTCTCCTGAAGTTGTAATTGTTTCCTGGAACTCGATATTCTCAAAGTTATAGCTAATCTTGAAGCCCTCAGTCCAAGGCTGTCCGGTCGATGCGTCCTTATGACTTACAGGCTTGATAATCATGTAACCGCGTGCGGCGTCGTCCCAGTCAAGACCGGCGCTTCCCAAGTTCAAGGTCATGGCTTCAGAACCTGTTTTTCCCGTGTAGTTTGTTTTCTTGATGCTTGAAGTATCTGCCTTAACTTCCACAATCACGGTTGAATTGGCGTCGTAGGCAAGTGTTGTAGCGGCTTTAGCTCCAGCGGTCTTCACTTTTACATATTCGCCTTCCGCGTTTTTGGCGTACTCACCATCGGCAGTTACTGTAATTTCTGTCAATTTTCCAAAGATATTGTTGTCTTTATCCGTATAAGCGTCAACGCCTTTAGTACGGAATACGAGTCCCGACAGCACACGGTTGAACGTCAAAGGCACGTTCTCGCCTACAGCCAGCTTGTTATCTTCAGCGGCATAACCAGTCGTAATGGCATACTTGGCATTCAGTTCATAAACGCCTTTACCTTCCGTATTGGTCTGTGTCTGGTTGGTTGTCAACCCATTTGGGAATTTCAAGGTAAAGTCGAAACCGTTCTTCCAGTTGGGAGTAGCGTCAGCATCCAACTCTACATCTTTAGGATACACAGCCAAGAAAGTGGCGGGTGCTTCCTCGTCCACACCGTCCTTAAAGTCCAGAATGTCTGCTTGGTTGGAAGCCGTGAAGTAAGCGTAACGCTCGGAACGGGTAGCTTTGTAAGATGCGGAATTGTCTTTCTTCAAAACGGCGTCATCAAATTCCGTGGCAGAAACCGGTGAAGTTGCATCACCCGGAATACTTGCTCCCAAAGCATTCTTAGTCACCTTCGTAGCATAAACCTTAATCATGTCAGTTTCCGCGCTCCAGAAAGGATACCATACATCATCCTTTCCATCCTCATCTTGAACTGCCTCAAATTCTCCTCTTGTTGACGGAGCCAGAGCATCCGTGGCAGTAAAGGTGATGCCCGGCGCCTGTTCTTGTTGTTGCATGGAAGACATGTTGTCCAGTTCCTCCGTACAACTTACAGCAAGGGCTAAAATGCCCGCACAAAATAATAACTTTTTCATTGTTGTCATTAAAACGTTTTAGTTATACAATTACATTTTTACTTGATATTCAGCTTCATTAAAAGTCTGTACCGGGGATTCCAGGCTCATCGCCTTCCTCCAGGCTCGCACCGAACCCCTTTTCCACAGCAACCTCCAGAACTTCCACCTCCGGAGCCACATAAAACTTTTCCATTTCCATAATCGTAATTTTTAGTTGTTAGTTAATAATTTGATTTCTTCTTATTCGCTTGTTCACTCAAGCCGCCCGTGCGGCTATATATATAATATGGTGTAAAACACCATTCTTCAGTATTCGGTAAAATCCACGCTACACCTATCTCTGAGGTCGATTTCAGGGTGCAAAGTAACATACAAATTTCCCCAATAGGGGGCGGACGGGGAAAAGGATTGACAAATGGGGGGACGAGGGAGTAAGGGAAAGCATCAAATGATTGTT
>CASENS010000047.1 GCA_949289345.1 uncultured Bacteroides sp. | reverse complement strand
GTCGATAAAAGAAAAGATCCTGGAGGTGGAAAAGGATATGGAGCAACTAATAGCTGTCAGTACATCGCTTTACACAAACTACCGGCTATTAAGAAGTATTAAAGGAATAGGAATTATCAATGCTATTGTATTACTGTGTGTTACTGACAATTTTCAAAGATTTGACAACCCGAGGAAATTTGCCTGCTATTGTGGGGTTGCCCCATTTGAACATACTTCAGGCATTTCCATACGGGGAAAAACACAGACCTCTCCATTGGCTAACAAAGAAGTGAAAGTATACCTTACCCGGGCAGCTATTACCGCCATCTCTTGGGATCCGCAGATGAAAGCATATTATAAAAGGAAAATAGCGGAGGGGAAACATAAAGCATCTGTAATCAATGCTGTAAGAGCTAAAATCATAGCAAGGGCTTTTGCCGTGATACGAAGGCAGACTCCATTTGTAACATTGGTCGCATAATATAAAAGGGGGAATAACTTCGAAAACATCTTAGAGTTAGGAAGCCCTCAGGACTTCTGATGAATTGTTATGTGCATATACAAACTTACCCAAGAATACGTTAATGTTCGTAAACTTGGGTAAGGTTTTATAGATATTGTTTGGAGGGGACTTAGAATTCACCCTCTCCCGTCTCTTTATAACAACCGGTCGAATATCTTTCGCATAGCCACATCAGCGTGTGCCTGCATGATTCGGATGTAGTTGCATACCGGTCGGTTCCGTTTCATGCTGTGCCCGATGCAATACTCGATAGTCTCCATTTGGATGCCGGCATCGTAACCATGCTGTGCGAACGACTTACGTGCCGAGTAATAGGACAAGCGGGAAGTGATTCCTGCCAAATGGGCAAGCCGGGGCAGGTTGCGATACACCATATTATATATAGTGGCATACGAACCATTCTTTCCAAAGCGGAGCAACCCGGCAGCCCCCATATATTTGCGGATTAGCGTCCGTGCTTCGGGCTGGATGGTAAAGACTGTCTCATTCTCCCCTGTTTTACGTCCGCCGGTTTTGTGACGCACATAACGCAACACATCGTTACCCTCCTCAAACGGATAGACCAACAAGTCGCGCAGGTTCATGCCGCCCAAATAATAGGTCAGCATAAAGAGGTCTCTTGTCTGTATCAGGTTCCGAGTCCGCAACGGAAGGTCACGCAAGCGTTTCAGTTCTTCCACTGTCAAGTCCAGTTCGCGCACGTGAGCCACAGGCAGTCGGCACACCGCAAAAGGATGGACGGGATAATTCACATAGTTCATTTTGACAGCATAGTTCACCACCACCCTCAACAGGGTCAGATAAATGCGGATGGTGGTGGAGGACAGTTTTTCCTGTTCCAAATAATCCGTGTAGCGGCAAATGTCCGCAGGCCCTAACCTGCCAAGTGACAGATTTCCTCCCAGATAGCGGCAGGCACGGGTAAGAGCGGTCTGATACAGCAGGTAAGACTTGGATTGCCCTTCCCGCTCCAACCGTCCCAAATATTCTTCCGTCAGCAACATCAAAGTCATCTGTTTCCGCCGTTGCGCCTCGCGAAGAAAATGGATCAGTTCGGTGCAGGTCAAGCCTTGCGCGTCATCTAATGACGCAGCCAGCCGAATGTAGTCATCCACCTTTTTGCGCAGGTGCGAATTGATTTGGTCGGCATGTTCGTGACGGATTACCCTTCCGTTACGGAACTGGGATAGCGAGTCGAGAATGAACGGAGTTACGATGTACCGGGTCTGCCGCTTGTGGGCCACCGCAATGCGGATACGGTGTCTGCCGTCCGATAACACCTTGGCAGGCACCACTACAATAGAAAATGTTGTCATAATAGATAAGTTTGATAATTTATAAATTCACAATACTACATGTGAGACGAATTTCAGAATTTTCGCTTGATAATTGTCACTTGTTGTACATATCCTTATAAAACTCCGATACAATCATAAAGAAACAAAAAGCGCAGGCTACGAGAAACCCAAGACCTTTCCGAGAAACGAACAGGCGGTTAATGGAAATTCCGGCGGACACAGATTACACAACCCCAAATCATCCTTTCACGAATTGGGGTAAACGGATTTCGCCACATCTGCCTATGTCTCAATGAATTGGAACGACCGCAGGGGGGGGGTGAAAGATGTTTTTGGAAAACTTTTTTATAGCTCGTTCGTGCAAATGCATAGGTAAATGATAATTTAGCGGTCAAATGTAAATGGTAACTGAATTCTCCTCCTTCCGGAAGGAGGAGTACCCGTAAGGGGGAGGTGGTAGGAGAAACATGCCGCGTAAGCGACTCCTATTTCTATATAATATAAATAGTTGTCCCTTAAAAGATGCGTTGCTGCTTAATAGTCAATATATTAATACTCAATTTGCTTTGAAATATCTGCAAGTTTTTGTATCTTTACAGTCTGAAACTTGCAGATATTATGATAAAAAAGACCTGTCCGCAGCCCT
>CASENS010000046.1 GCA_949289345.1 uncultured Bacteroides sp. | reverse complement strand
GTCTAAGAAAAACGGGAAATTTTAAAAGGGTAAAATAAAATTGACCCCCAACACCAGGACTTTAAAGGGTCAATCATATTGTAGCCAAAGGTGGGCAAATCCTGTTTGGCCAAAAGGGTCAAAGTCGCGTGACTTTTCCACATAATAAAGGAATTACGAAAAAAATGAGAATTTCATAATGGTTCCATTCACCAATCGGGCAGGAGATAATCGAGGCAGTCAGGCCCCTCTTATGCAACTCTTAATCCAGAGTCAAACTAACGTTCAGCCTAAATATTCCTTGATTACTCCAATACCAATTGATAGTTTCCACCACGCTCAGTGGAAATGCCATACATCCCGTCTGCTTCCTGCCGGACTTCCCTATCCTTTCCGAAAGCGTCCTTTACACCAAGTATGGGGATGCTCGGACTATAGATGCGGCACTCTCCTCCGGAACCGGACAGGAATGAACATTTGCGCAGCATGTGTTGCTCCCATTCTATACTGAACGTGAAATCGCCGGCAGCGCGCAGTCCTTCCACCTTTCCCATCGGCCAAGCGTCAGGCAGAGCCGGAAGCAACTGAATGAAATTCTGGTGGCTCTGGAGCAACATTTCAGCAATTCCAGCCGTTGCCCCGAAATTTCCGTCTATCTGGAAAGGCGGATGAGCGTCGAACAGGTTTTCATACACTCCTCCTTTGTCGTTGTCCATACTTAAGGAGGTGGTCGCGGTGAAATTCAATGCCGACTTTAAGAGGCGGTAAGCATGATTGCCATCTCCAAGACGCGCCCAGCAGGCAATCTTCCAGGCACGGCTCCAGCCTGTTCCTAAATCGCCGCGCGATTCCAAGGTCCGACGAGCCGCCTGGACAAGTTCTGGGGTTGCCCGATTGGAGAGCTGATTGCCCGGATAGAGGGCTATCAACTGGGAGAGATGCCGATGCCAGTTGCCCAACGTATCCAGCCTCCAGGTATCTTCTTTCCATTCCTTTATCTGTCCCCATTCTCCTACTGCCACACCGTTGTCCAGACGGTTGAACTTCCCGGCAAGTTCCGTGGCAAAGACATCATCCACGTTCTTCCCTTGGTTCCGTAATGCCAGCAACGCTTGCGAAGTCTCACTGAATAGTTGCCAAATCAGTTGCTGGGCGTAGGCCACACCGTCTTCCCACGGACCTTGTTCGGGCGACCATTCCTTAGGTGCTATCAGTTTTCCATTCCCGTCTTCTTCCAGACGGTCAAACCAATATTCACAGGCGCTCCGCATGACGGGGAAAGCGGTCTCGGCCAGGAAGTCTATGTCCAGCGTATAGCGATAATGTTGCCACAGGTGCATGCAGTACCAAGCGTTTGCCGGACGATTGATGTTCCAGTCCGTATAGCCGAAAATATTGTTTTGGGTTCGGACAGTCCAGCCGTCAAGTCCCTCACTGCACGCCACCTGCCGCCAACTGCCGTCTGGGCGTAGTGCCTCCGTGGCGATATAGTTTAGGAAAGGAAGGTGACATTCGGGCAAATTGCACGGCTCTGCCGGCCAATAGTTCATCTGCACATTAATATTACTATGGATATCGCACTCCCAAGGCGGTGTATTGTCATTGTTCCAGATGCCTTGCAGATTACTGGGAAGATTCATGCCACGAGAGGAAGCCAACATCAGATAACGGCCATATTGGAAATAAAGCATGTCTAAGTAAAGGCTCTCCCGATAGGAACGAACCAGTTCGTCCGTCGGAATTTTAGGAAAGGCAGCTTCCAGATCCAGTCTCACCCGCTCGAATAGCGGCTGATAGTCCACCAGATGTCTTTCTTTCAGTTCTCCGTAACTGTGAGCAGAGGCTTGTTCCATCCGTTTGGACAGACGCTCATGCAATTGCTCTTTGGTTTCGCCTACATAATCGGGAGACGAAAGGCTGAAGTTTGTGGCACCCGTCAGCAGTAAAGTAACGGCATCGGCACCGCTCACCCTCAACCGATTACCCTCTGTAGTCAAAGTGCCACCTTCGTTCAACACCTTCAACTGGGCTTCATAGGAAAGCAGTTCCAAACGATTTTGTAACAAAAGTACGTTTCCATCCATCGGCACGGTTGCTCCATCCCGTCCGTCTTCCAATGAGACGGTGAAATTCAACTTACCGGTCTTACCCGGTGTGGCGAAGCGGGCTACCACCACTCCATCCGGATGGCTGGCAAAGTACTCACGCACATAGTCTGTCCCTTCCCTGCGGTAACTGATTCGCCCGATGGCATCGTCCAAAGACAACTCGCGCCGGTAATCCGTTATTCCAATGGTATCAACATGTTCAAAATCTATGTACACGTTGCCAAAACTTTGGTAAGCGCCCCGCTTTTCGGTACTGCCTGTCCAAAGCGTCTTTTCGTTGAATTGCAACTGCTCCCGTTCAATCCCTCCGAAAAACATGGCACCCAGTTCCCCGTTTCCTATTGGCAAGGCAGAAGTCATCCACTCCGTAGCCGGACGGGTGTACCACAGTTTCAGTTCGGTTGATTCATCCGCTTGCCGACATGAAGTCACTATTGAGCAGAAAACCAACAAGAGGGAAGCCACACATATTACTTGTCGTTTCATATCACTAATTGTTACCTACATTATCAATTGTTATCCACACGCCACTGCAAGCACAGCCAACCAGCCTATCAATTATCTCCTATTCCAAAACAATACCTTTCACAATCACTTCTGTCAAAGCAGCCTGATCGTTCTCTATGAAACGGATGCGGACAAAACGGCCGATGGTTTCTTCTTTCTGGAATGTCAGCAGCAAGTTCTGTCCAGCTTGCGTATTCTGACTCTTGTCGCAAAGCACTTTCCACGTGTTGTTGTCGTGAGAGGTTTCTACCACATAGCGACGGACCATCTCATCAGGGAAATGCAACTGAATTTCTTTCAACCGCAACCCTTTCTCCGTATTCACTGTCCAATAAGGCGACTTGTCCTCCGCTGAAGCCTTCCAGTAAGTCTGCATGTTTCCGTCTGCGGCCATGCCAGGGGTATGCTCGTTTTCGTTACTGCTGGTAATGGTAGGGTTATTCCGTCCAAAGGTCTGGATAACCACCGTTTTTCCTTCACGTACGTAGCGTTTATAAGGCCGTTCCTTCACTACAGGGGTAACGCCTTCCCGATATTTTAATTCTCCCTCGAAGTCTATCGTCACCCGTGCCGGTTCCAATCCCTCAGAGATGGCTTCCACCACTGTCTTGCCGGCATAGTAGGAACGCATGGCGATAGCCGCCTGCCCGTCCTGAATGCGTATGTCACTGTCCGCTTCAAAACGGATGGAACGTCCTGTCGGGAACTCGCCCGGACCGGAAACAATGCGCAACTCCACGTCCGGTGACTGACTGACCCATTTGCCTGAAGCGTCACACACTGTGACTAATAACTGAACATCGTCCGTACCGTCTGTCTTTGCTGTTGTACCGCTGGCTTCCAATTTCAGTTTGGCAGCCGCATCGTCTGTCGGCCATTCCGGAGGGGCAATGCCTGCATATTCATTGCGATACCAATACCAATAACGTTTGGGAATGCGGAAATAGTCGATGATACCCAGCTTGGCCATCATGCTTCCGGCAATGCTTCCGTGGTCAAAAGCACACCAACTGGCTTGCCCGCTGCGCCAGGGATAATCTTGCCATCCTTCGTTCTGCGCTATGCATCCCCACTTCGCATTATATTCTCCCGGACGGTCTGACGAAATTTCAGAACCATATTCGGAAACGATGTTAGGAACACCCGGATTTTGAAAATCGGGAATGATGGCCCCGTCGCCATTGTATCCGGCAATGTCTCCTATGTGGTCAATACGTCCTTCTCCAATGGGGCGTTGTGCACCGCCTATAGCTGCCGGCCGTGTCGGATCCAGTTGATGTGTCCTGTCAACCATTTTCCGCAACAATCCTCTCATGCCGTCCATGGCTTCCGGGGCAGTGAAGAAGACTTCGTTGCACATGCTCCATGTCACGATGGACGGATGGTTGCGGTGGATACGGATCATTTCCTCCAATTGCCGCAAAGCGCTTTCCTCAAATGCGGGCACATGAGCTTTGTCCACCGGATAAGCACTGCTGCTCCAAGTTCCGTCTTCTCCATAGCCTCCCATTCCCCAAAACGGAGCTTCCGACCAGAACAGAAGACCCAATTCGTCACAGGCTTGAACAAAGAACGGAGCGTGCGGATAGTGCGAGCCACGTATAAAGTTAAATCCGGCCTCCTTCACCATTTCCACATCCCGCCTGGCAGCTTTCTCCGTCACGGCATCTCCCCAGCCAGCCTGGTCCTGATGTACATTGGCACCCCGAATAGCAAAGTGTTCACCGTTCAGGAAAAAGCCCTTGTCGGCTGTCCATCGGAACCAACGGAAACCAAACGGAGTTTCCACACGGTCCAGTAACACATCGTCTTTATAGAGCGAACTGATTGCTTTGTACAGGACAGGCGTCTGCGGCGTCCACAGTTTAGGCGTCTGTATTGGTTCCGTCTGTTGCACCCACACCTTATATTCGTTGGCAGCCAATGTTTCCGTGGTTTCCGTCACTGCCACTTCCTTTCCCAATTCGTTGAGAATGTGCGTCTCCAGGCGGTAGGTTCCCGGTTCATCCGTATCGTTGCACAGTTCTGTTTCAATCTTCACCGATGAACTTTTCCCGTTCTGTTCCTCCAATTGAGGAGTGGTTACAAACGTACCATACCAGGCTATGTGCACGGGTGCTTTCTTTACCAGCCGTACATTCCGGTAAATTCCTCCGCTGAATACGTGCTCTCCTGCCCTGGGCGCTACGTCCGGCTGCCATAAATTGTTCACACGGACTGCTACCACATTGCCCCCAGCTTTTGCACAATCGGAGATGTCTACCGAGAAGCCCGTATAACCTCCGACATGCCTGCCGGCCAGTTTGCCGTTAACAAAGACTTCAGCTTCTTGAAAAACGCCATCGAACTCCAAGAAGAGTTTTTTCGTCAAATCCTCTTCATCCAGTTGCAGATTTCTCCGGTACCAGCCGTACCCCACATAAAAATCTTTTGCCATAAAGTAGGGAATACTGAAAGAATGAGGAATACCAATGTCTTCCCAACTCCCGTCATCATAACTTACCTGTTCGGCTCCTGTGTAATCGCCTTGGGCGTATTTCCAACTGTTGTTGATGATGGTTACTTCGCGAGGATTTCCATTGAGGTCTGTACAAGCTGTTTGAAAACAAATCGCTTGCAATAACAAACCTATCGCATAAATGTAATTTTTAAAGGTTCTCATTGTAACATATTATTTAATTTCTATTAATCTTCTTCAAGATTCCATTGCTCTTTCCATTCTATCACCGGTTTTCCATCGACAAAAGTCAACGGGAGCCACACATAGCGGGAATCGTCCAAGTCGGTCTTGTTCCAACGGTCGAACATCGCGACAATCTGACCGTTCTTTCCCCTGACAGGCAATACGAATGTACTTTGTGCATAATAGGTTTTCTCGGCATCCTTTCCGATGCAAGGATTGCCTATCACCTTCCATTCACCCAACATGGAATCCGCAACCGCGCACTGGGCTGTGTTAGGATCCCAACCCGTGCAACCGGAAGAGATGAGATAATATTTCCCGTCATGTTTAAAAACGGCCGGCGCTTCCCGATATTGGTCAATGAAATTGCGGGTATAAACGCCTGTATGCTGCGTATAGTCATCGTTCAACAAACCGATGTACAACGTCTTGTTCCATTCGGACGAATGAATGTGATAAGCGTGTCCGTCATCGTCTTTAAAAACAGTTTGGTCACGGCTGTCTCCTCCATTGGGCTTGAAGGAACCCAAGTAAGTGAACCGTCCCGTAGGCGAGTCGCCCACGGCAACACCTGCATGAGCTTTCTCATAATTGGGACTGTCGATGTGTACCCACATGACGAACTTCTTCGTCTTGTCATTGTATATGACTTTAGGACGTTCGATAATTTGTGAAGGATGTAAGTCCGATTGCGCGTTTTGGGTATCAGGCGGCAGCACCACGCCTTCGAATTTCCAGTTCACCAAATCCGTGGACGAATAACACGAAACGCCTCCCGCCTCGGCACGCCAACCTACACAGATGTCATCCCGATAATAGGTGGAGTCACCTTTGTATTCTCCATACCAATAATAAACTCCATCATGATACATAATGCCTCCACCATGGGCATTGATGGGATTGCCGTCCGTGTCATACCAGACTGTACCCGGCACGATGGTTCTCGGTGTCTCTTTGCGGCATGAGCTGATACCCATCAAAAACGAACAAGCTATTACACTTAATAAAAACAAATACCTTTTATTCATAAATTCTAGTTTTGAAATTTCGTTCTGCAATAACATACATCAATGCTTTAATTTACTGGCACAAATGTATCTCCATCATTATTGTAAAAAGGGAAGAAAGAGAGCAAAAAAGAGAAGATATCTTACAAATTACACTTAGTCAGACTATACTTATGCCGCACCTACTATCCCCTCCTGTCGGAAACAACTCCGGCAGGAGGGCAAAAAGCAACAAAGATAACAAGAGGGTGAAAATGCAAGAATGCTATCATTTTGTCATGCGTATGTGAAGCATCTCTTATTAGCGAAAACAAACGGGAAATCCTTCGCGCCACTTAGGATGACAGAGCAAAATAAAAGTTATTTCTCAATTTGATACACCCCCATTCCTATTTAACATATAAAAATACTCTATTCCATTTATTTATTGAAACTGTTAATTTGCAATGTCCAATCTTTATAGACCCCAGATGCAGACGTGACACGGTACTTAAAAGATTGGGCTGAATAATCCCCCAAAGTGCCCAACTTAGGTGCTCCATCCAATGGTCTCACTGAAGCTGCATGCGATACAATAAATGAACAAGCAAGTGAAGATAAGGATACCTTCTCTCTTTCCTCTTGGGTAAAAGTGTTATCAGTATCGGGAACTGTAAGATCAACAGTTACCGTTTGGTTTTCAGTATCAATTGACTGGTTTACAGTCAAATCCTTAAAATAAAGTGTATAGATACCTTCTACATCTGATTCAAGAGTCCATCTGTGCTCAAAAGCGACAGTTGTAATCTCACATTCCGTTGAGTATTCTACCTCATCCAATCCGTTTTTCAAACAAGAACTGAACAAAAGAGGAAAGGTTATCAATGCGATTATATAAATATACTTTTTCATAAAAAATCATTTTTAATAGTTATTATTCCCAATTTTCATTCTGCCACAAGTTTTCATTGTTTATAAGTTCACTTTGTGGAACAGGTAATAAATATCTTTTTTTAGGTGTAAAAATGAAATTATGATCGTTTTGCGGAACTTGTATCTCGCGATAGAAATAGGCGTTAGGTCTCATAAAATCTTCTTCAATCATATAATCTCCGGGCACCTCTATCTCCAGTTTTTTAGTCGGATTATTCCCTCGGTTTAATTCCGGTATGACCCCACCTTTTTCTCCTGTAGGATATCCGGTCGTCGGATCGGTAACTCCCCACGAAAGAGACGTACGAAGCAGGGTTAAATAACGGTCGTTCTCCAAATTCAGTTCCGCAGCTCTTTCGTCCAGATAAATCATCTTCAGTTCGCCTCCGGTCTCTGTAGTCAAAGCAGGCAAACCTCCATGCTGCACACGTGTCTTGTTAATATATTCCTTCGCTTTAGCCTCATTGGGAGTAGATAAGGACAAGTAAGCTTCCGCTACATTCAAATAACATCTCCCCAAACGGAATATCGGATTTGTACAATCAAGATAATTATCAATAAGTCGATATTGAGGCACCCTCTTCGAGTACAAGATACCTGTCATAGAACCCATTTCACGCGCTTTATCAACATACGAATCACGATGAAGATTTCCGCCTGTTCGAAAATAGATTGTATTGCCCATGAACTCACTTCCATCATACACAAACGTTCCGGCCAGGCGTTGGTCTCTTCTGCTATACATCAAGTCTGAAATGGAAGTATAGGACGATGTAGGCTTCAGTTTACGTTTTTCGCGCATAACGCCCGGAACCCATCTGTCCTCTTCCATTACGATATCTATATTCTCGGCAAACAATTGGGACTCTTCAAATCGCCGTGCTTTCCCATCCAAATCAATTACATAATAAGCTTTTTCAACCATCTGCGGGTCTGGTTGTATTTGAGCGCCTCCATTAGTCACAGTATATCCATTATCCAATGACTGAAAAGACAAATTGATATTCTCATTATACAATGCAGGGGCAAAGTTCACTAAAAGGCGATTGATATGAGAATAGGTGTAATCTCTGTTTCCATACGATTCGTTCATTTGAGCTACCAGAATAATCTCCGGGCACGTCTGCGCGTACGAGTAGTCACTGAACATATTTTTATACTCTTCCGCACCTGTGACCAAAGAGTACTTGTTCAAAGCATCCAAATCCTCAACAGCCTTGATTACTTTCTGATAATACGCATCAACGTTTATTCCGTCGTAATAGGAAATATAAGCCGCCGCATGCAACGCGATTTCCGAGAGAAGAGCATAAGCCGATCCTTTGTTTATCTGCCCCGATTGAACATCTGTGTTCAGCAGACTTGCAGATTTCTCACACAAATCAATTGCATAATCGTATGTCTCCTGCAAGGTAGCCCGTGGAAGTTTCAGTTTTTGAGCAGCACTTTCATCGCTACCTGCAACGGTGCCGATATCATCCAACACCTCATCGACAATAACCCATCCACCATATTTGCGTGCCTGCATAAAATAGAATGCCGCTTTCAACAGATAGACCTGTCCTAACATATCGTCAGCAGTACTTGCTCCTATGCTGTTCCGGTTTTGTTCATTTGTCAAATGATTAATTGCAATATTGGTTTTTCTTATGAGCGAAAAAGCGTCCCAACCAAAATCTGTACTTGTTGTCCAGCCTGTATCATCTTTACCGCGTCCAGATAGCCAATGACTCCAACAGAGATCGGACTGGCAATCACAATTGTAGGAATTATAGTAATCCCATCCGTAATAACCATCTCCTCCCGACCGATAAGTAACAGGGTCTCCGTTCCAATGTGAAAAGAAATTCAGGTTATCATACATTCCATAAATATTTGCTTGTGCCAAAGACGCATCTGACCATACATCATCTTCTGCAATCAAATCCAGCGGTTTCTTGTCAAGAACATCTTCACAAGAGGAAAATAAGACCGGGAATCCGATAAAAGCAGTTATAGTAAAAAATAATTTTATCCGTTTCATAATTGACTTCTGTTTTTAGAATCCAAAATTTAGTACTAAAGAATAGGTGCGCATGATAGGATATCCATAATTATCAGTAGAACCTTGTTCTGGGTCTAAGAAATAATCATTTGCTTTAGATATCGTAACGAGATTCTGCCCTACCAAAGAAAGCGTAAGATTGGAAATCCAAGGAACGTTTTTCAACAGTTTATACTTAAAATCATAACTTAACTGTAAATTCTTCAAACGTACATATCTACAATTCAACTCCCAGAAAGTAGATTCTTGCTGATTATTAGACAATCCATAACCAGTATCCGGAATAGGATAACGGGCATCTGTATTATCTGGAGTCCAGAAATCTAATTCTGACTCAAATCGCAAGCGACCTAATCCAGTCGGCTGGCCATTCACACCAATCAATTTGTAATTCTCACCGGATCCTTGAATCAAGCCACTTAAAGCAAATCCTTTATAAGCGAGATTGAAATCGATGCCATATTGCAAAATAGGTTTTGATTTCATACCATTATAGATTCTGTCATCAGAATAAGTGTTATCCGTATCAATACGCCCGTCACCATTGACATCTATATATTTAATATCTCCAGTTTTAAGATTAGTAGTCCATAAAGCATGGGGATTGTTCAATAAATCTTCAGCGCTTCGATACAATCCATCCGCAATCCAGGTTCTGCTTCCATCCGACAAAGTCTTCCCAAGAGAGCTAATCAATGGATTGGCACTTGTTGTAGGATCCTCATTAATCGATTTCCATACTTCGTCATAGAAAGAAAGATTCATACCGATATCATACCTGAAACTGTTGTATGAATCCTGCCAACGAAGCGTAATTTCACCACCAGCTCTTCTAAACACATCATCAGACATCACTTTGGGAAGGTCTGTACCGAGAGGAGTCTTATAGATATCGTTCGGACTCCGCAAATAATTCCTTGTCTCTTGCGTAAACCAATCAAATGTTGCGTTCAAACGGTTGTTGAACATAGTAAGATCAAGTCCGAAGTTTGTAGAAGTGGTAGAATACCATGTCAAGTCTGGAGATATAAGACCAGGTGTATTTATCATAGGAGCACGTACCCCATTGATGTCCCATGATGCCGAGCCCATACTCCAATTGGAATAATAAGCGAAACGTTCTCCATCAATACCGGTTTTTCCCCAAGAAGCTCTCAGTTTAAATAAATCGATGTTTAATTTTTCAGCCAGCGGACGAACAAAAGGCTCATCCGACAATATATAACCGGCAGAGACTGAAGGGAAATATCCATATCTATTTCCCGGAGAATAGTTGTCACTGCCATCAATACGCAAACTCGCCCCAATAATGTATCGTCCCATATAATCATAATCCAAGATACCGACATAACCTAATCTGCCAGACTCACTACTTGATCCTCCGTTAGTCATACCATTTTCCGGACCGGCAAAAATCTGATCTACAGATGAAGTCAGATATTCTTTCCTGCCTCCGGTCAAACTTTCATAATAAGATTCCGTTTGGTTGTAATAGAAAGAGGCGCCAAAAGTATGCTTGTCGCGAAATGTGTTTTTATATTGTAAACCAATATTAAACTCATACGTCCATGAGTTACTCTTTGTCATATTTAACGACGGTTTACTTGTAGCCGGTTGTATACTCCCGTCTGTTCGGTAGGATGGTACATACGCATTGTTCCATTGTTTTTCACTATACGAACCTGTTTTATAATTCCCCACAAACAACACTTTCAATCCTTTTACTCCATATACATCCCAATCCAGATTGAGCCGGCTGTTCATAATTGGTTCACTACTCTTGTTGTATCCGCTTCTAGGGTCTAAGGATATATATGTCGTATTGGCAAAATAGGTTCCGTCTTGATTCCATATTTTTTCTGTAGGGAATGATTTTGCAGCCCACATAATATCATACTCACTGGCAGCAGAATTTTTCCATACAAAAGAGTTCTTCATATCCAATCCGACTTTCAAACCGATATCCCGGAAATAATGGGTGACATTTGCGCCAATATTGGCTCTCTGGTATTTATTGATTTCCTTACCGTCAATAGGTTTTGCCAACGTTCCTTGATTAAAATATCCCAATGAAATATGAAATTGCGTATCCTCACTGCCCCCATCAATTGTTAATGAATGCCTGTCTGATTGCGCTACATTTCTCATGACAGCATCTCGCCAAAGTACATTAGGGTAATTATCGGGGTCTGAACCGGTTCGGTAGGCATCCAACGCCTCTTGCGAATAAGTCTGCGTATACCCGTATACTCTATCAAGGAAATTACGAGCCATAGCCAAATCATACGAATTAGCATTATATTTTATGTTGGTAGGCTGACTAAACTGATGATCAAGCGTATAATTGATGCGCGTTTTGCCAATTGATCCCGATTTCGTTTTAACGACTACAATACCATTTCCTGCCAACGCACCATATACCGCTGCGGAAGCAGCGTCTTTCATCAGCGAAATCGATTCAATATCCTGAGAGTTCAAGAGGTTAAAAGTGGCTTGGTCTTGTACTATACCATCTATTACAAACAAAGGAGTTCCACCACCACGGATACTGATATTGGGAGTAGAACCCGGCATACCTGAAGAATTAGTAATAATAGCTCCCGGAGTTCTACCCTGCAAAGCTGTTGACAGATCGGTGTATCCGCCAAGGTCTTCAATTTGTTTTACATCAACAGATGTCACGGCATTCGTTATCTTTCGCTTTACAACAGAACCGTAAGCCACCACTACCACTTCATCCAGAGTCTCCATATCTTCTTTCAATATAATCTCGAGACTCCGTCCGGCCGAATAAGATACTTCCTGTGTCTGATATCCTACATACGAAATAATCAATGTTCCTTGGGTAGAAATATCGGCCAGTCCAAAGTTTCCATTCAAATCGGTAATGGTTCCAATGTTTTTGTTGCCCTTTACCACCACACTGGCACCGATAATCGGTTCCCCATTCATGTCGATTACGGTTCCTTTAATCACTGGAGTTTGCATAACTTCCGATACCGCATCGACCGGAATTCCGGAAGCGGAAAGCCCCATCGGACATCCTATGAAAAAGGATGCCGCCACAGCAAGTAAGACCTTGCTTGAAAATACTTGTTTCCTTTCGTTCTTCATGGAATACAATTTTAGATTAGACATAAAGTTTAAAGTTCACAGGTATAAAAGTATTCCGATTACAGCTAAAGAAAGGGAAGAAATCAAGCAGAAAAGAGGTAAAATCAAGCAAAGCGTACTTATAAGATGCGTAGTTGTATAAATGGGAATTTGGCGCACGTAGTGCGCAGTTACGAGTTACGAGCTACATGCTACGAGTAAGGTTACAGAGTATGCTGTGCGCGGCTACTTGTAGCTAGTAGCTCGTAACTTGTAGCTGCGGGCAAAGCCCGCTAAATTCACCACCTGAAAGGAAGTTCAGCAAAATAGCTTTCACAAGCCTGTAGCCTGTTGAATATAAATAGGATGTGGTGAAACATTTGCTTCCACCCTATCTTTCATGAAGTGGAACAATGTTCCGTTACCCATCACACATACCGGCGTGTGAAAGCAACGTGTGAAACATCCGTGAAAGATGTATCTTTCACAGTATTTGGCTATATATCAATTGGTTGGAAGGGATGTGAAAGTGTGAAAGATGTTTTGGAGAAAACTTTGTAATTTCAGATTTCCATCCGTAATGATTCTTAAAATCATAAGTCTGAAATCCGAATTCCCCGCTGCATTGTAAATAAAAAAGTTCATCCGGTAAATGTGTAGGTAGAAGACAAGGATTAATCCTTTATTTCAGACCCGACGCTATCGGTTTGCAGGCATTATTCCTTACAAGAAAGAATAGGGAAGTAACATTTCCTGTCCTTATTTGTAACTTTCATCGAATTAATTTCCGTAAAGTTTGCCGGAAGTGCTTCTCGCGGGACTTCGGGAATGTTAGAAACCTAAGGGGTGAATGTTTCTAACATACCCCCTCTATGTTAGAAACATAACCCTCTTAGGTTAGTAACCTAAAAGGTGACACCTATGAAGTCACCCGTTTTTCCATACACACTTTTTACTTTCCAAACCAGTATGTTTTAATTCATCAATCATGACGTATTGACAAGTGTCCCCTCACAAATGAAAAGGAATCCCTGCAAATCACACCTACGCATTTACCGGATGAACCATAAAAAAGCATACACACTTTTGCCTCAAATCATACTATCTTTTGAAGCAAAACTAACTATCCTTTGACCCAAAGCATACGGTGATTTCAGACGTGCCTGTCTTGGCATCATCCGGATAATCATTTCAATCATGAACCGTTAATTTAATGCGTTCAGTTTTCAGCCTTTTGGCCTTGGCTGTAAGCGTCAGCTCGCCGATTTCTTTCCCGCTTTTCACCACCGCCAAAACACGGCCTTTCCAAGCCTTTCGTTGTGGCAACGTGTAAGCAGTACAGTCAGTCAAGTCGGCACTACAAGTAGCCAGCAATGTACCGGGACCTTCTAGGGTGAAATCAAGCAGGTTGTCGGCAATAGGAACTACACGGCCTTTGCGGTCGGTGATTTCCGCAATGACATACGCCAGCGACTGTCCGTCGGCTGCCATTCCTGTGCGGTCGGCTGTGAGGCGGATGCGGCAGGCTTTTCCTGCAGTTTCCAATAGTTGAGGGTCTACTTCCTTACCGTTCTCCACACCAACGGCACGCAATTCGCCCGCTTGATAAGGCAAAGTGAATACAGCTTTGAACTCCTCCTTGCGGGTGGTGGGAAGCTCGCCTACAAGCTGATTGTTCAAATAGAGCCGTACAGCCGGGTAGCGTGAATAAATTTCCACTTGGATATCCTTGCCTTCATGACCCGGCCAATTCCAGTTTTCCCACGTAGGCCATACCGACCAGGCTGTTTCCCTTACTTCGCCATAGTAACCCGACGGCTCTTTCACGGCTAAATATATTTTCTTAGCTTGCGGATTGTACAGCAGGTCACGATAATGAGAGATCGGCTTGCGCCAACCCGTCACGTCGATGTCACCACAATAAGCACCATGCCACGGGAACTGGTTGCGTGTATAATGTTCGCCTTCGCTTTGCCCCTTGTAGAAGAAACGTCCGATACCCGATTCGCCAAGATAGTCTATTCCCGTCCATACAAAGTCACCGATAATGTAAGGATGGTCAACAACCTGTGTCCAGTTGCTGAACGCATTGCGGGGATAAGATTCAGTCTGCATCATGATGCGGTTCGGTACCCGTTCATGGTCTGAAGCGGCTTTATGCATCAGGTAGTTATAGCCCACAATGTCGTGTGCGGCGGCCAAGGGGTCGTAAATCTCCCAGTCGGAATCCCATGCACACAAAGCGGAGGTAACCGGACGGGTAGGATCATACTTATGCACCAATCCGGCCATGGCGTAAGCTGTAAGAACGGATTCAGGACTTTTACGTTCAATAATTTCGTTACCGATACTCCAACAGAAGATAGAAGGATGATTGCGGTCACGTTTCACCATGGCTTCGATGTCGTGCATCCACCATTGGTCAAACACGACCGAATAGTCGTAGGGATTCTTGGCACTTCGCCAACCATCAAAAGATTCATCGATAACCAACAGCCCTAAATGGTCGCATGCGTCAAGAAACGCTTCCGAGGGCGGGTTATGCGAAGTGCGGGCGGCATTGAACCCGGCTTCTTTCAGCAGGCGGGCCTTGCGCCACTCTGCATCGCGGTAAGCGGCCGCACCCAAAGGACCATTGTCGTGATGCAGGCAAGCCCCGTTCAATTCGATTGACTTGCCATTCAGACGTAATCCTTTGCGAGCATCCCATTCTAATGTACGTACACCGAAAGTCTCAGTCACAGCATCTGTTCCTCCCTGTTCCAAACTACAGGTCAGCGTATAAAGTTCAGGTGTTTCCGGGCTCCACAACCGCGCGTTTTCCAACGGTATCTGCAGATGGATGATGCGGGTTTCTCCGGTTTCCAAAGTAACGGGATGCTGTTGGGAAGCCTGCATCTCTCCTTTATAAAGGATGCTGGCATTTAAGTTAAAAGATGCGGTTGTCTGTTGCTCATTCACCACAGTGGCTTCTATGCAAACTTGTGTGCGGCTATCTTGGGTGGTGGTACGTATGGCAATGCCCCAAGGCTTGAAGTGCAACCGGGGAGTACGAACCAGTTTCACGTTGCGGTAGATACCCGAACCGGTGTACCAGCGACAGTTTTTCTGTTGCGAGTTGTCTACACGCACAGACAACACGTTTTCTCCTTGTTTCAGATAGGGAGTCAAGTCGTGAAAGAATGAAGTGTAGCCATAAGGGTGTACACCTAAATCGTGTCCGTTAATAAAGACTTGCGCATTCATGTACACTCCTTCAAAATAAACAGAAGTCAGAAGATTTAAATCGTCTTCATTGCAGTGAAATGTTTTACGATACCAGCCGATACCGGCAGGATAATAACCGCCGTCGTTTCCGGCAGGATTGTCTGCCAGAGGAACACCTTCGATGCTCCAGTCGTGCGGCAAGTCTAAGATGCGCCACTGACTGTCATCGAAATTCGGCCGGGAAGCGGCAATGGTGTCACCCAACTGAAATTTCCATTGTTCATTGATGCATTGTTCACGGTCGTTACCGGCATGTGCCATTGTCCCGACACTCCATAGAGCAAGCCATGCAAAAGCCAAGCGTCTCAAGGCATGATGTACCTTTGTCTGTTTCATCAGATTTCTCATGGTGGATATTGTTATTTGGTTGATGAAATAAAATTAAATAATAATCTAAAATCCCATTATAAATCACTTACCCCTTCAACTTATACACTTTTCCCGGGCGGGTATCCACATCGTATTCATACACAACGGGCACTTCGGTCTGCGGCTTCTCCTTCAAATTCGGAGAAAAGAGCGGTGCTTTCACTTCCGCCGGGGCAAACAAGGCATTCGGACAATCACCCGTAGCCTTGCGCAAGCCTTTGCCTTTCAACGGTACGTAAGAACGGATGCGCAATGTCCCTCCTATCGTGGAACGCACAGTAGCCTCCTTCAATGTTCCGTCCGCCCATTCCATATCAATCTCAAAACCGCCACGGGCACGAAGCCCTTTCACATGACCTTCTTTCCAAGCCGTCGGCAAGGCCGGCAAAAGATGTACCGCACCGTCATGGCTCTGTACAAGCATTTCCGCAATACCTGCCGTAGCCCCGAAGTTACCGTCAATCTGGAAAGGCGGATGAGCATCGAACATGTTGGGATATGTGCGGCCTTCCGGATATTTCTCTGCTTCGGCATCACTTGGCAAGAGTTGGAGCATGTTGCTAATCAAACGATAGGCATGATTGCCGTCAAGCATGCGTGCCCAAAAGTTGATTTTCCAGCCGATGCTCCATCCCGTCGCCTTATCGCCACGCTGTTCCAACGTAGTACGTGCAGCCCGGAAAAGTTCCGGCTGACGGAACGGTGAAATCTGATTACTGGGATACAAACCATAAAGATGCGAGATATGGCGGTGTTCGTCGTGCGGGTCGTCCATGTCCTGCAACCACTCCTGCAACTGGCCATACTTGCCTACCTGCATGGGCGGCAAGCGGTCTATCATTTGCCGCAAAGAATCCTGAAACGCTTCCCCTTCACCCACCACACGGGCAGCCAGCAACGTGTTACACAACGCATCGAACACAATTTGGTTATCCATGGTGCATCCGCCTGTTATGGGACCGTGTTCAGGAGAAACCGACGGAGCGACCACCCACCAATGATACTGCGGATGCTCCACCAAAAAGTCTAAAAAGAATTGTGCCGTACCTTTCAGTACCGGATAGTAACATTGGAGGAACTCCTTATCACCGGAGAACAAATAATGCTGCCACAAATGTTGGGCCAACCAGGCGCCACCGGTGGGCCACGTACCCGGACCTGCATAATCCACTAGTCCGGCAATGCGCCACAGGTCTGTATTGTGATGAGTCACCCAGCCACGACATCCATACATATCACGGGCTGTCACTGCGCCCGTATGCGACAAGTCGGTAAGCATGGAGAACAATGGTTCGTGCATCTCGGTCAGATTGGCGACCTCCGCAGGCCAGTAGTTCATTTCCGTATTGATGTTGATGGTGTATTTGCTATCCCATGGAGCATACACTTTGTCGTTCCAGATTCCTTGCAAATTGGCAGGTTGCCCGCCCGGCTGAGAAGAGGAAATTAAAAGATAACGTCCATACTGGAACAACAAAGCGGGCAAAGAAACATCCTGTCCTTGGTTGAAATCCCGGATGCGCACATCCGTTTCACGTTGGGAAGCCTCACTGCTCTCATTGCCCAATGTCAACCGCACACGGTCAAACAACTCCTTGTAACGAATCACATGCCGATTAAACGCTTTCGTATAGGGCACCTGCATTGCTTGCTCCAAACAACGTATAGCCCGGGCTGCCGCATCACCGCTCACGTCCCGATAGTTCACGTAGTTCGTAGCAGCAGAGATATAGATTGTGGCTTCCTGTGCTTCGGAGATTTCCAAAGCATCGGCAACCTCCGCTACCACCCCATCCGTAAGCACCTTCACCCTACATTCAGCCCGGAGTGCACTTGGTACACCTTCCAGCCCTATCCCCTGGCAAAGGATGGACAACATACCATCCTCCACCTGTACACGGTGCTCCAACGGAGCATCATAGCGAACCCTGAAATTCAGCTTCCCCTCCTTCCCCGCCTCCATGCGCATGATGATTACACTGTCGGTCAAGGAAGCGAAAACGGTACGGGTGAAATTTATTCCATCAACCTTATAGCGCGTAGTGGCCGTGGCGTTGGACAAGTCCAGGTCACGGTAAAAATCCGTAGCCCGGTCATGCCCCTTAAAATCAAGGAACAGACTTCCCATCGGCAGGTAACACATCCCATGCCTTCCGGAAAAGAAATTAGCGTCCACCAAGTTTTGTGCCTCGCGGTTCTTCCCTTCAAATATCAACTGACGAATGACCGGAAGGACATACCGTGCGTTCGGATTGTTGTTGGCGTAAGGCGAGCCTGCCCAGAACGTTTCTTCGTTCAGTTGAAGTTCCTCACGCTCCGTACCGCCATAAACCATGGCACCCAACCGGGAATTGCCGATTGGAAGGGCTTCTGTCCAATTGTTGGCAGGACGGCTGTACCACAGCTTCAAATCGTCAGCGAAGGCAGACAATCCCAACCAAGCCATACATACACATAAAACTATTTTCCTCATCGTATTTCAAAGGCGTTATGATAAATGATAATTTGGCGCACGTAGTGCGCAGTTACGAGTTACGAGCTACAAGCTACGAGTAAAGTTACAGAGTATGCTGTGCGCGGCTACTTGTAGCTAGTAGCTCGTAACTTGTAGCTGCGGGCAAAGCCCGCTAAATTCCCATTAATGAAACAGAATGCGCTTTTAAAACTTAACCACAACCTTTTTACCTTCATAGCTAAGGTTTTGTTCCTCTATGCCGTTTTCAGAAATGAGCTGTACACGGATGGGACGTTTCTCTACCATTCCCCGGAAGGAACCTTCCCGCTCACCGATGGTCAGTCTCTTCTTTTTGTCATTCCAATCCATACGGATGTTCGAATACTGCCCTTTTTCGTAATTGTAGTTCGTTCCTTCATCTTCATAAACCGTATAAGTACCATCCGCTCCGGCAAACACTTTGATTGTCCAATCTTCTTGACTGGCTTCCTTCATCGTTTGAGGCGTCCCGTCAGCCAATGGCAGAATGGACCCTGCCTTTACGTACACGGGAATATGTTCCTTGGCTACGGGAACGTTCCGCCAACCTTTATCTGTCACATACTTGTCACTCCAGAAATCGTACCATCCGCCTTGGGTGACCGGGAAATAGACATCCCAATCCTTCACGCCCGCTTCAACAATGGGCGCTACCAGCAAAGAGGGACCGAACATGTATTGGTACTTTTGCAGGATGGCTGTGTCGTCATCCGCGAAATCCATGATTAAAGGACGCAGGAATGTGCCATTGTTGAAGCTGATGTTCGCGTTCTCCGAATAGAGGTAGGGAGCCAGGCGATAACGGGCTGCAAGCGACTGACGGGCAAGAACCACCACTTCCTCGCCATAGTTCCAAAATTCGGTGTTCGACTGATAGCCATGCACGCGCATCAAAGGCAAAAAGACTCCGGTTTGTACCCAACGCATCATACATTCCTTATAAGCCTGGTTGGTGTATTGGTCGCCCGGGCGGAAGAAGCCTCCCGCATCGTAAGTCCACCAAGGAAGTCCGGAAACAGACATGCTCAGTCCGCTTACAATCTGTCGGCGCAGGGTATTCCAATCATTGCCGACATCGCCCGACCAAGTTGTGGTGGCATACCGTTGCATACCGGGAAAACCGCTTCGGGTCAGAATCATGGAACGTTTCTCCGGAGCATCCTGACGCAAACCTTCATAGACCGTTTTGTTGACCAACAGAGGATAGCAGTTTCTGAACACTTCTCCCGGAATTTTGCCATTGGCAACTTTCCGTCCCAACAAGTCATCGTTCTCCGGCTCGGTCGCATCCTGCCACCAAGCATCTATCCCGTGCGTTAAAAGTCCGCGGCTGAAATTCTCCCAATAGAAAGCGGCCGCTTCCGGATTGAAGAAATCCACCCATGAAGTGCCGGGAATAAAGTAACCTCTTTGCGCCATCGCTTTCCCGACTTCCGAAGCGGGTTCTACCTTGGACCACACGGAAACCATCAGTCTTGTATCCTGCCCGTGCAATTTATTCACCATCTCCGTAGGATTTGGATAATTGTTTTCATCAAACTTCATGGCGTTCCATCCGTAGCGTCCCCAGTATTGCCAGTCTTGCACAATCATGTCCATCGGCAGTCTGTCCTTACGGAACCGGGCAGCCGTCTCCAACAATTCCTGCTGATTGTGGAAGCGTTCGCGGCAATGGATATAGCCCAACGCCCAATCCGGAAACATGGGGACACGTCCCGTCAGTTGCCGGTAGGAAGCAATCACGTCATCGGCTCCTCCGCAGAATACGGTATAATCCACACATTCCGCAACCGGCGAACGGAGCACCGTCTCGTCATCCACCGCTTTGAAATACACTTTCGGCTTGTCATTCTTCTCTAACTCCGCTTCTACATCATAGGTACCGGCCTCTAACTCCAAAATGGTGGAAGTCGTAGGCGGCAGCCAAGTGTTTTCCATATTGAAGATGGTTTTGCCTCCTATGCGCAAGTGATATTTCCGGGCCATTGACTGTCCCACATCCAGCAAAATGGAGTAACGTCCCTTGGCGGGTACCGTCAGCTTGGAAGCGAAGACGAAATTCTCACGTATTTCTTTCTTGCCTCCTTCGGTCGAAGTCACATTCACTTCCTTTGCCTCGCCTTCTTTCCGGGAAGGACGTAATTCAATGACCTCGTCCGCCGGATTGAAATCGGTCAATCCATAATTGTTCCAAAGTACACCATATCCTTTATTGGATACAAACAAGGGAATGGATATCTGCGTATTGACCTGTGTAAGCCGGCGTGTCAACCCACGCACGTCCAACCATCCGTCCTGGAACTGTCCCAAGCCGAAAAGATGTTCATCCTCCGGTGAATAGAACTTTTGCATCGCACAATAGGTGTCCATGCCTTGAATAGAAGACGGAGTCAACAGGCGTCTACTTTCCCGCAAGACCGTATTCCCGTCCGGAGACAAAAAAGTAACCAATCCGGTTTCTTTATCAACTTGGGCTACAATGCCGGACAATTTAACGGAAACCGCCTTTTTCCCCTCTTTTACAGGAAACGATTTCTCCGTTGCGTTATTGATGTAAACCCATTCCGGCAATGACATCTCCGAAGGCTGTTTTACGAATTTCACTCTTATCGTATTATCCGACAAGGGACAGAGCTGCAATTCTCCATCTGCCATTTTGAATACGACTCTGTCTTTTTCTTTCTGGAAAGAACGAACAGCCTGCGACCAACCTTCTGTCCAAAAGCAAAATAACGCGGCAATTAAATAAATAAACTTTCTCATAGGAACTTCTTTTTTGTTACAAATATAATTATTAATGATTAGAAATCATACATCAGCACATGATATAAAAATGAGTCACATCACTATTTGTGCTTAGTCTTTACGCCTGCAAAATCCATTATCCGCTGGAATTTACGGTTCCATATATCCGTTGTTCCGGTTTCATAAGACTCTATCGCATTCACAGTCTCGTTTCCATTAATTTTAGCGGCATAATTTTCAATAAACGAAATGTTCTTCACGCCCGCTTCTTTTCCCCAGATATAAAGCCAGATGTCTTTTTTATCCATACATACATTGTTCTTCACGGTAAGGAAAGCGCTTCCTTGGTCCAGATAGATTCCGGCACCGCCTCCACCGTCTATATAGTTTCCGCTGATTTCAGAACCCGGCAACAGGCCAAGGGAATAAATGGCAGCCCCGTCATGCATCTTGTTACAGACGTTTTTAAGCAAATTCCGGACTACACGTATATTCTTATTCGTGGTCGATATAGGTCTGCCGTAAATTCCTGCGAACTCAACCCAACCCCATCCTATGCTGATGCCGGAATAAGAAACATCTACTATATTATTGTGACAAATATCAATATCGCGGCCAAAAATCACAGACAATCCCGGAGCCGCCAGGTATTCCACGCCACAAGACTTTATATCATTCTCGACAATCATCACATCGCTGACAATGCCTTCCTTATCCACCGCAATGTCTCCATCTCCTATATAAACATGCCGGCCCTGACCTACATTGATAGCAGCGCTTCCGATGTCTTCAAAATCATTCCGCACGATTTCGGCACGAACCACGTCATTCTGCAAATCAATGCCCATAGAACCAATATGCCTGAAAACGTTGTTATGAAACCGGATGTTTTCAGCATTCTCCACGCATATAGCCGAACGTTGGTTTCTCAATGCGGCATATTTGTCCGCATGCACAGTCCCTGTTTTCGTGTATCGGGTATTTATCGGAACAGATTGTTCCGCTGTCCGGCCATAAGACCCATGTAAATTTTCCAGCCCCCAATGTTCATATTCGAACACAATGCCCGAAAACTCCAATCCGGAGACTCTATTTGCTTTGGAGGTTCCTTGTATGCACATCAAGCCTTCCGAAACAGGCGCATACACATCTGACATGTCTTCTCCCTCACGTTTATAATAATAGAGCGTTTTCTCTTGCGGATTAAAATAAAACTCGCCAGGCTCGTCAAGCAGTTCCATCGCATTCTCAAAGTGGAATTCCCTTTGGGGACCAAATTCATTTTTAAATAAGGAGCAACCCGGATTAATCAATCGGGTAGCCACCGCTCCTGTCGGCTGTTGGAAAATAGCCACATAACCCTCATCCACCTTTTTTATATGGTCAATTCCTACAATATGATAAGCAAATCCGGACTTACTGTGCAACTCAACCATGTTCGGATTTTTATAAGATTTCAAAAACTCGCCTTTAAACAATGCGCCCGCAGGTTCGACACCGCATGTATCGGCCCATTCTTCATTGCCTTTTATTTTAAATTCCCCCCACGGGAAACCGTTTTGATGGTCCACGCTTTCCCCTCTTGCCATCTGGCAGCGTTTCCCGTCCACATACAACTGCCTTAGTTTCACACTTCGGTCCAAGTGCGTTTTGTATATATTGCCTTTATGTTTCTTCCATCCTTCGACTTTCACCGCTCCGTTTATGACAGGCATCTCATCCTCATAAGCCAAATAATGAATACTATACCCATTGTTACCTCCATCCTGCTCCGTAAACAAAAGCGGAGAAGTTATATGGTAAATTCCCCCTCGCAGGTACACAAAAATATCACCGTCCATTTTCCCTTTAATCGTCCGGATATAGTCCCTTGCCTTTTGTATCGTTTGAAAGGGAGCTTCCAAAGTTCCTTCATTCAAATCAGAACCTGCAGGAGACACATAAATATGGGTATTCGCTGCGTTCAAAATATGCACGCAAAGCAAAAACCAAACGGATAAAAGCACTTTTCTCATACCATTAACACATTTTTCTTTCAATCCAATTAAAAGGTTTCCGGAATTTAAAGCTATACAGCCTATGAAAACAATCGTCTGTCACTCCAAACTCCGGATACCCTTAACACACTATTGTACGACGCGATTTAACTTCAGATTATTCCTCACCATATACATATACCTCGGAAAGCGAAGCATATCCGTCTCTATGGCTGGTCTCTATCCTTATCTTCAGATAACGTCCCTTGGCGGTGCTCACACTAAATGTCTGGGTCTCCTCAAGAGCATTCTCCATAGCGAACGAGCCAATCTCCGTCCAGCTGTTTTTATCAGAACTGATCGAGAAGCGACCCGTTGCCGTATCCGTATATCCACTGCCACGTTGTGCCATCGCAATCTGGCTGACAGTATGTTCAGCCTGCATGTCAATGACAATCTCAAACGGAGGATATTCCATTACTTGCCAAGAGGAATGCCAATAGGTAGACAAGTCACCATCCAAGACGCATCCAGCAATTCCGTTTCCGGCACCTTCGCCGGTTGTTTCTTCCGAAGTAGCTTCAGCCGTCCAGCCCGTACGGTCCAACTGTTCACCCATAATGCGATACATTAAGGGATAAACGGAGTTCGTGGCGGAAACTTCAAACATGGAGACACCCGTAATCGCAACCGGAAGCATGTAATCGCCCGGTGACAAAGCAGCCCCTGCAACTCCAATTTCCAAGTCATCCGTTGTAACGCCACTGGCCAATGTCATGGTTTCCGGCAACGTATAGCTTCCATCGGGGAAGACGCTGAACACCGTACCGTTGGAACGGTTGTACTCGTCCACATACGCTTTGTCTATACCGAAGGAGCATTCCAAATCCCAAGTGTTGTCCACATTAAGTCCGAAAGGAACCTCCGCAGTGAAATCCGTCAAAGAACCATAGTCCATCTGTATCACTTCGACAGGTGTTTCCATCACAAAACCGACCGTCGGCGACAACACTGCTTCCAACTCAATAAATACGCGGTCTTTTTCCGCATTGATGGAGTCTGTGGCACTGGTTACTTGCAGAGGCAATACCCATACCCTCTCCGGATTTTCTTCCAATACCTCCCTCACCTGTTGGGGTTTGAAAAATACATTGACCAATTTATAGCGGTCAGAGGAGGAAAAATAGATTTCGGTTGTCTCCAACGAATAGCAGTCCTCACCGATTAACGAATAATTCACCCCTTCCGGTATGCTGTACATTTCGTCAACCTGGGCTTGGGTCATCACACCAATGGAAGCTTGAGCCGTCAAGCTGGGATCGCTGCCCGACTTAACGATAGAAAACGTATATTGTTGGTCGCTCCCTGTATCGTACAAGGTCAAAACCTGTTCACCACTACCGTTCACATACAATATCTTATGATATTCTTCCGGAACAATCTTACTCAATTCATAATCGGAATCTGTGCAGGCTCCCAATGCTATCAGGCCACCCGCTACTAATAAATATTTCAACTTCATAATCATCTGAACTGAATCTAATAATAACTTATAGGTTAATAACCGGGTGCCTGAACCAACTGCGGATTACTGTACAGTTCATCCAAACCACTCCGGGTCGGAACAGGAAGCAAATACAACCTGTCATCCCACTTGAAAGGCTGGTCGATGGGCGTCGGCACATTGAACTCCTCAAAACTTGCGTTCACAAGGAAGCCATTCAACCCGTAACGCACACCTGCCTTCAGCATTTCGGGAGCCAACGTCCAACGGCGCAAGTCGTAATAGCGGTGCCCTTCTTCAAACAACTCGACAAAACGTTCGTTACGAACCCAGTCCATCAAGTCCATTTCACCTGTCAAGTCCGCTTCCGTCAAGTCCTCGATGCCAGCACGCTCACGAATAATATTCAGATTGGCAAGCGCCTCTGAAGTATTATCCAACGCGGCATGGCATTCCGCCAAATTCAGGTACAATTCCGCCATACGGATGAAAGGAACGCGCGGTGCTGTATGTGTTCTGTTTCCGTTAGCGCTATAGATAATATTCGGGTCTATGAACTTCTTCGACAGATAACCGGTTCCGACACAGTTTCGCGGACTGGTGGTATTGTAACCGTTCGTATATGTGTTCTTGAAATTGACCCACAATGGGTTGCCGTCATTGATTTTAGTCATATACTGACCACCATCAAACACCATCCACGCATAAAAACGGGCTTCCCGATGGGCGTGCATCTTAATGATGTCGTTCTTCACCTCCTCGCTATCCAATTGGTCCGTGGCCAATGCCGGGCTTTCAGTGCCTTCATAAAAACGGGTGTACCAATCCTCTTCCGGATAGAAATCAGGGTCGTAAGCGGGAAGTTTTCCATTCTCCGTATAAAAATGTTGGGCTGAATACAACGTGGGTGCAATGGCAGCCCAACCTCCGGAGAATATGCCATTACTTTGTTTCACCACTTTGTTTGGCAAGCGGCTTTCAACCCCCTCGCCTCCATTATTGGAAAAGAGAGAAATACGTTGCGCCCAAATCAGCTCATGGTTATTATCCCCTTCATTGGCGGTCACCAAATACTGGAACATACGTACCCGTTCCTTGAACAACCGGTTCTCCGGCGTATCCTCCTCCCTGCCCGGAATGAAGGGCAAAGGTACCTCATCACGCTCAGCCTTCTCGTTGGCGGTCTCAATGTCGAACAACGCATAACCCGCTTCTTCCGCAGCCGCCAAAGCTTCCTGGCATGCCGTCAAGGCACGCGTCCACTTGCTTTCGTCATACGTGTGGCTGACCAGCTCGGTGCCATATTCCGGCGTTTCATAATTCTCGTTTTTCCAGTTTGAATACGGGAAAGAACCGTTCCATAAGGGAGAAGCCGCATAAAGCAGCACACGGGCCTTCAAGGCCTTAGCGATGGTGGAAGTGGCACGTCCCAAATCGTTATCGGGACGTGTAGCGGGCAACACAGCGGCAGCCTGATCCAGCTTGTCTACAATCCAATTTACACAATAGTCGAAATGCGAACGTCCGGGAATTTCCGAAGCGGTAGTGTTAGGGTTTACACGAGCCGGTATAATCGGACAAGGACCGAAAGCTTGCAACACCCTAAAATGGTAATAAGCCTCCAAAAAATAGCACTCGGCCTTGTATTCCTCTTTGTCCTCCTGAGTCACGCCGGTTGGTTGCAAATCATCTATCAAACTCAAGAAATAATGCACATAACCGATGTGGTTGTAACTGGGATTCCAAATGTTGTAATCATCACTACCCCACACAGCCGAATAGGAAGGTGAAAGAGTTCCCCATGCCATTTGCTGAGGATAAGTTGAAAACATCGGAGGCTGAGCGGTCTCATCGGCAGAAACCTCAAACGAATAATAAGGTATCGGATTGGAAAACGTAGTTCCATAGTAACAACCGTACAAGAAGCCCAAAGTGGCACTTTCGTCTTTCATGGTGTCCTCAAAACCCGGTTGTGCCGGCGGTATGACATCCAAATAGTTACAGGACGTCAGGCAGCAAGCTGCCAGAACAACCTGCGCCATTTTATTGAATCTATCTTTTATTTTCATAGTTCATTTCGTTTTAATGTTATTAGAAAGTAAATTGTACGCCTAGGTTGAACGTGCGCTGCAACGGATAGGAATTCCACGAAAGTTCCGGATCCCACAACTTGAACGGGCTGAACACCGCCAGGTTGTCACCATTCAGGTAAATGCGGCAATAGGGCAACGTGTATCCTATCTCCAACGTCTTGAAGCGAATGAAGTTACCGTTGCGCATCCAGTAAGAACTGGTCACGAAGTTGTTGGACAATTCAGAGTTATTGATACCCAAGCGTGGGAAAGCGGCATTGGGGTTCGGATTATCCACCGACCAGTAGTCATCCGCAATCCATTGCATCAGATTTCGTTCAACGGTTTCTCCACCGTTCCCGTCACCACCGCTCGACAAGAACGGCATAATGCCGGAATTGATGGTGATTTTTCGTTTGGCGGAACCGTTGAAGAACACGCCGAAGTCAAAATTCTTATAGATAACATTCAATCCGATACCATACTGGATGCGCGGAATATTATTATAAGGAGACAGCATGACCTGGTCTTCCGTCGTAATCTGTCCGTCACCGTTGATGTCACGGTACTTAATGTCACCCGGCATGATGCTGGCACCCAGTTGCGATTGGTCCGGCCAGTTCGCGATTTCTTCCTCGCTGGTGAACAGTCCTTCAGCCACATAACCCGTAATCGTATTGAGCGGTTTATTGGTCTTGGTCTGCCATACATACGGATAATCCGGCTCATCCACATACAAATATTCGTTCTGGTTGTAGGTGAAGTTTCCTCGCAAGTCAACCCGCAAGTCTTTGCCAAACTGCTTCGACCAATTGATACTCAATTCCACACCTTGGTTCTTTACCTTACCGATGTTGCTCCAGGGTACGGAACCCCAATAACCCAACATGTAAGGCCAGGAAGCGCGTGCCATCAAGATACGGTCGCGGATGTCATGGAAGTAGTCGAACGTAATGTTCACCTGGTTGAACAAAGATAAGTCCAAACCCACATTGAACTTCTTGACACGTTCCCATCCCGCATCTTGAACAGCCAAGACACGAAATGACGGACCTGATCGATAAGTTTCATTGGTTGGAAGACCGGTCCAATAACTATAACCGGCTCCTATCACAATATCGTTCTGATACAAGAAGTGCGGAGCATTCCCGTTAAAAGAGTCACTACCTACCAATCCATAGGACGCTCTCAGTTTAAGATGGTTGACATAATCCGACAATGGTTCCCAAAAATTCTCGGCACTGACCACCCATCCCAAGGAAGCTGCCGGAAAGAATTCGAAACGGTGACCCTCGGCCAGACGTTCGGAACCGTTGTAACCGAAGTTGAACTCAAAAAGGTAACGGTTGTCATAGTCGTACGTCAAACGACCCGAATAACCTTGGTTACGATTGGGCAAAGCTTCGTGGCGGTATTCACGCATCATGTACATCAACATGGCTGTCAGATTGTGGCTGCCAAAACTCCTTTTCCAGTCCAGACGGGCATCAAAATAGAACGTCTGGTCAGAATCGCGCGTCGCGCCGGACTGTGTCAAAAACTCTTCACCCGTACGGAGCAACTGCAGTTCGTACGTATTGGTTTCCGGGTTGTATGAGCCTTCCTTCATTCCATACAAATAGGAAGTAATACTACGCGTATAATAAGAGTTCGACCAGTTCTTGAAATTAACTAACGCCTTGAAACTCAATCCTTCAGTAATGAACTTCAAATCCTGGTTCAAACTGATAGAAGCGTTCAGCGTGTTATAGTTCGTTTCCTTGAAAGAACTCATCATGTATTCATACGGGTTCTGTCCATACATGCCCGGCTTTACCTCCGTAGTACCGAAACGGATGAACTCTTCTCCATCCTCTCTCGGATAATAGGCAGGGAAAGCGACCGGATTGGCGTACATCACACTTTGGTAAAGGGAAGCAGTGGAATAATTGGGACCTTGCAGGTTGCCAATCTGCGCCATCATGCGCAAGTCCACAGTCGTGGTATTGGTCAGTTTGTAGGAAATGTTGTTCTGGAAATTGTAGTTCCAGTTACTGATGTTGTTGTTATAGTAGTATTTGGGAGCATCCAGCAAACCGGCATCATGGTTGGCCTGCAGGCTCATGTAGTACGTCACGCGCGAGCCACCGCCCGAAACGTTGATATTGGCACGCTGATTGAAGTTTCCCTTTTTGAATATGAGGTCGTACCAGTCCACGTTAGGATAAGCATAAGGGTTGACACCCTGCTCAGTACGCAGTATCTGCTCCTCCGAATAGCGGGGAGACAGAACAGGTGTGGAGCTACGTGCCTGCTGTGCTTCGTTGTACATGCGCATAAACGTAGGACCATCCACGAAATCCACCACATTCATCGGACGGAAATAAGACACTTCCAAGGAGGCGTTGACCGTAGCCTTCGAATTTTCCATACCGCTTTTTGTCATCACCAACATCACGCCATTAGCACCACGGTTACCATAGATGGCGGTAGCGGAAGCGTCCTTCAATATAGAGAAGCTGGCGATGGACTCGGCCGGAATGCGATCCAAGTCGGAAGAGGATATTTCCACACCATCCAACAAAATCAATGGAGTAGCTACACCGCCAAACGTATTGATACCACGAATATAAAACTGGGAAGACGAACCCGGCTCGCCACTGCTCGTCATAGATACAACACCGGCCAGTTTTCCGGCAAACGAATTGGTAAGTGAAGAGGAAGGGATTTTCAGAGTCGCACCTCTTACCGTAGCGATAGAACCGGTGACGGACACTTTCTTCTGCGTACCTTGACCTACAACGACCACCTCGTCCAACACTTCGTTGTCCGACTCCATGCGCACGGTCAGCACACCCAAGTCACCCACCATAACTTCCTGAGTTTTGTAACCCACGTAGGAGAAAATCAATTCGGTGTCACTGGTCACGTCAAGTTGGAAGTTGCCATCAATGTCCGTAATGGTTCCCCCCTCCTGTCCTTTCACCTTTACATTCACACCAATCAAGGTTTCTCCGGTGGAAGCGTCCACTACTGTTCCTAAAAGCGTTCGCTTGCGAGGAGGATTATTTTGAGTGACCGGCTCCGATGACGGATAATTGATATTCGCCAACGTGTCGAGTGGACAACAAACACTACAGGCCAAACCTGCAGTAAAAAATAGACCGGCGAAGAATCGTCGTCTGTCTCTCATCAAGACTTTGCTTGAAAGAATTCGTTTCCTTTCGTTTTTCATGGAAAACAATTTTAAATTAAACAATACAGTTATGCATTCTGTCTATTTTCTGATACAAAAGTATCCCGATTGCAGGTTGGAAAGAGGAAAAAACAAAGCAAAAAGAAGAAGAAAACGACCAAATTAACTCTAAAAACTGTTTTCAAGCCTCAACGGATTGGCGCATCCGAAAAATAAACCGATTCTTAATTATTGGTTATCCGCCCAAGTATAATTGGATACTTTGTCATTTAACCAACGATACTCCGCCAGTTATCCTTGGATACTTTTCAACCGGGCTTTCGGACCTTTAAAAACACACAAACTCATAGAAAGCAAAAAGGCAGCCTCAGACAATATAGCCTCTATCTATACTCAGTCCAAAGCCACCCTTTATATCTCCCAAAAACAATCTTTAATAAATCCATCCCGCACACACCATCCCTTTGCACAAATAGCAACGAGGAGCGCCTAGCGCTGCATCATCGTTTCATTCAACGGTACAAAAATATCCTTATCACATACAGGAAAGGGAAAGAAATCACGCAAAAAAGAGAAGAATTCCACCAAATAAGGTATGTACAGGTACATTAATTAAAATAGTCCAACCCGCAAGGGTACGTTTCTCACTATCGGAATTGATGCCAACCCTTACAATGGGCAGTCCGCAGAGGACGAAACGTTCAGGTTTCAACGTTGCCGCGCCTGCAAATTCAGGATTTATCAATTCAAGGCGAAGGAAATGAAAAAAGGAAACGAGATTCTAAAATGAATGATTATTTAGAAGCCCCACCAACCTCCCCTTGAGGGGAGGCTCCCGATACAGCGAGAGCTTTCTATACCCTTAAGTGGAAAGTATCTCTAAGCTCCCCCACG
Source organism: uncultured Bacteroides sp. (assembly GCA_949289345.1). Taxonomy (GTDB): domain Bacteria; phylum Bacteroidota; class Bacteroidia; order Bacteroidales; family Bacteroidaceae; genus Bacteroides. The sequence goes on along the minus strand of CASENS010000046.1, from coordinate 30,906 downwards.
GGGGGAGTTGAGGGGGCTAAATTCCCATTTACACTTCCAATTACTTCTCCCCTAACTGCATCACGTACTGCTTAGGAGAAATTTGCATTTTCTTTTTGAAGGCGTTGCGGAAACTTTTGATGTCGTTGAAGCCGCACTTCACGCATACGGAACTGACGTTGGTTTCACCGCTCTTGAATAGTTGCACAGCTTTGAAAATGCGGTACTCGTTGATAAAGTCGATGCCGGTCATGCCGGTCATAGCTTTTATCTTTCGGTAGAAAGAAGTGTGGCTCATTCCTAATTTTTCCGCCAAGAAAGCGACACTGAGTTCGGGGTTCATCAGATGTTCGTCCATCATTTCCTTGCATTTCAACAGGAAACGCTGCTCTTCTTTAGTATATGATTTCTCGCTCCGTGCCAGTGTGTTAGTGATGCTGACTGTTTCCGCACGCGCCAGCAAGTGGTCTATCCGGTTTCGAAGGTATTTCAGGGAGATGGGTTTGGTGAGGTAAGCGTCCGCCCCACTGTCGAAAGCTGTTATCTGGTCTTCTTCACCCATCTTTGCAGTCAGCATAATCACCGGGATGTGCGCCAACGTCTTATCCGCTTTCAGCAAGTGCAGAAATTCCATGCCGTCAAGTTTGGGCATCATGATGTCGCAAATCACCAGGTCGGGCATCTCGTTCCGCGCCATTTCCAAACCGTCCATGCCGTTAGTGGCCTTCAACACCCGAAAATCTTCTATCAGGGAGCGTTCCAACATTTCCAAAATCTCCGGTTCATCGTCTATCAGCAGGACGGTGTAAGTGGCGGCAGGAGATGAGGTTTGTACGTTTGGCGCTGTTAAAGAATGTGGCTCGACCGAAATCTCATCCATCACCGCTTTCTCAGCCGGCATTTTTTCGTCAGCTTCGGCGAGAGGCAGTGTAAAGATGAATTTTGAGCCTTTGCCGGGTTCGCTTTCTATCCAGACCTTACCTCCGTGCAGTTCCACCAGATGTTTGACAAAGGAAAGCCCGATGCCATCGCCGGATGACGTGGAGGAATCCACCTGGAAAAAACGGTCGAATACTTTGACCTGCAAATCCTTAGGGATTCCGATTCCGTTGTCTTCTACGGAGAATACGACTTCGTCTGCCGTCTCATGAATGGCCAACACAATCTTGCCTCCTTCCGGAGTGTACTTGAATGCGTTGGACACCAAGTTGGACAGAATTATCTCCAGTTTTTCCGCATCGAAAGCCGCCTTAATCAGTGTCTTTTCGGGCAGGAAATGGAAGATGATGCTTTTCTGCTGGCAGAGCGCCTCGTAGTCGGCCACCAAGTCCTTGCAAAACGAAACGACATTCTGGCTATGTAACACTAATTGCAATTTCCCTTGTTCCAATTTCCTAAGGTCTATCATGCGGGTAATGAGTTTGGTCAGCTTCATGGCGTTGCGATACATTCCTGTCAAATAGGATTTCGGCACAGTGACAATCCGTTTGTTTTCATTCATCAATTCTTCCAACGGTGCCGTTATCAGAAAGATAGGTGTGCGCAATTCGTGAACGACATTGGTGTAGAACCGCAATTTGGCTTCATTGATGCTCCGGGCCGCTTCCTTTTCCATTTCTTTTATCCGGACCAAGTGTTTGATGTTCAGCTCGTGCCGGTAGAACAGGAAAGCGGAGAACAAGACACCGGCTAACAGCATGATCCATAGGCACCATGCCCATCCGGTCTGCCACCAAGGAGGAGTAATTACAAGACGTAACGTGGAGGCTTCCGCATTCCATTGTCCTGACTGGTCCGTAGATTTGACATGGAATACGTATTCACCGGGAGGTACATTGGTATAAGACACTTGCCGCTTGTTGCCAAGGTTTTGCCAATTTTGTTCGAATCCTTCCATGTGGCATGCGTATTGAATTTCTTCCGGTGCCAGTATCTCGGCCGTAGAAAAGCGGATAGTGAAGAAATTCCGGTTGTAGGGCAGTGTGATTGTTTTTCCGCCCTTGTCGTGCCAATGGAAGTCGTCTTTCGGATAATCCAAAAATTCCAACGCCTGGAAACAGACGGGATTGTTTTGGGAATGTTGCCGGATTTCGGACGGGTTGAAGCAGACCAGCCCTTTGGTAAATCCCATGTAAATGAAAGTGCTGTCCTGTGCGCAGGCGTGATAGTTGAACTGAGCGTTTTTCCAATTGCCCATTCCGCCAATATGGACAAAGGAATCATCGTGAGGATTATATTTGTACAATCCTTTGTAAGTGCCCATCCACAGATTGCCTTGAACGTCTTCCGCGATGCTGGCGACGCGATTGTCCGAGAGTTTCCGGCAGTGGACATAAGAAATCATATGCGATCTGTCCGCATTGAGTTTGAAGACGCCTTCATCCGTAGAAATCCACAAATTGCGTGCGGAGTCCATGTAGAGATAACGGACGACATCGGATTCCAACGAAGAATTTTCCCCACCTTTATAATAATGAGCCAAGACGGCATGGGTCTTTTTATCCAGCTTATATAAACCAGAATAAGCCGATCCTATCCAGACGGTATCGCCATCGAATACGATGCTGGAAGAACCGGAAATCTCGTTTATCGTTGTAAAACTCCCATGCTGAGTGTCAAGTACAAACAGTCTTTGCCCCAATATCCAGTTTTGTCCGTCTTCGTCTTGATGTATATCCCATATCTGATTGGCATAGCTGTCCTTCCCTCCAAAAGAAAGGTCGAAAGACTTGAATGTGTGCTCAGTACGGGAAAAACGACATAGTCCTTTCTCATAAATACCCATCCAAATGTAACGGTCATCCATACACATAGCCATGACATTGTTCCCGCTCATATTGCTGTTCTGGCAGGAATATTCAGTGGTTTGTCCGGTAGCTCTATCGTAAACATTCAATCCGCCTCCGTCTAATCCGATGTAGATTTTATCTTTTGCCGGACAAATTGACGATACTACATTGTGTGACAATGTGCCATTGGCCATATTGAGTGTGTGAAACCATTCGAACGACGGCGAGTAAAGATTCAATCCGCCACGATAGCTGCCAGCCCATAAGCGTTCTTCTCTGTCCACAAACAAAGCATGAACCGCATCACTGCTTATGGAACTGTTTTGCGGAGTGACGCGAATGGATTTCCCGTCTTTCCATTCCACCATTCCTCCGCCATCCGTACCAAACAGGACTTTGCCTTTATAATCAGTCGCATCCTTAATATCTGCAATGTTAAAGTCATCCAACCTTTGAATTGTTCCTGTAGGTGTAATCTTGAACGCTTCTCCTCTGTAGCCGATGCCGGCTCCGACGAAAACAGTTTCTTCCGAAACGCTATAGTATAAGTTATACAAGTCATTTTGGAAAGACGGGGCTGTAGATGCAAGCCAGCTGACGATGCTCCTTTTCCTGACATCTATCAAGTAAAGTCCGTCGGTCGTATATGCCCAAAACAAATGTCCTTTATAGTTGGCAATGGCCAGGTAAGTCTGCGCTTTCCCAAAATTGACCGTGGCAAACAGGTTTCCTTCCTGGCGGATAAAAAGCTCTCCCATATTGGTGTGGACCAAAATCTGTCCGTCGCAATTTATAATGGTCCGGATGGCGGAGTTTATTTTCTTCTTGTCGTCAGCAATCTGTACATAGCACGGATAAAACCGGTCTTCCTCAAATGAATACCGGTCCAAACCACTTTCCGTACCTATCCACAAATCCGCATCTGCCGCCAAAATGGCTTCTATGTGATTATTCGCAACAGAATGTTCATCAGACGGATTGTGCCTGTACACTACGAAATCTGTTCCATCGAACCGACACAGCCCATTGAAGGTTCCCATCCAGATAAACCCCAGGCTGTCCTGCGTGATACACTTCACCGTGTTGTCCGGCAATCCATCCGAAGTGTCCCACGTTTTGAACTCTCTTGGAGTGGCGTATGCCGAGAAGCAGGCAATGCAGAACAATATCAGTAGAAAAAAGTATCTTTTCATGGTTTTTCTATGAACAACATTGGTGTGACAAATATAATTCTTTTTGCAAAAATCACTTCTTTCCAGGCTAAGAAAAGGCAGATATTCATCAAAAAAAGGATATTTTTCGGCGCATTCCCCTTTTGCAACCAAGTTGCATCCTGTTTCTTCTACTTTTGCGGCAGGAAAATAAAAAAACAGAGAAGTTATGAGTTGCCATTGTTGTCCACATCATGAACATGCCGCCTCGGATTGCCAACATCGTCCGCATTCTTTTTGGAATGAATATGGCAGTATGCTGTTGTCCGGCCTGTTGCTTGTCTTAGGGGTAAGCTTTGATGCCGCGGATGCGCCTTTCTTCCGGCTGCGGGAAGTCGCCCTTGCATGGTTTCTGGCCGCATATCTGCCAGTGGCCATTCCTGTGCTGAAAGAGGCATGGGAAGAACTTCGGAAAGGGAAGTGTTTCAACGAATTTACCTTGATGTTCATTGCTACCATTGGGGCATTTGCCATCGGTGAGTATCCGGAGGGGGTGGCCGTCATGCTCTTCTATTCAGTAGGCGAACATTTCCAGGAGAAGGCGGTGAACAAGGCACGTGCCAACATCAGCGATTTGGTGGATGTTCATCCGGAGAAAGCCACCGTTATCCGCGACGGGAAACCCGTCCAAACAGCTCCTGAAATGGTGCAAGTGGGTGAGATTATCGAAGTAAAAGCGGGCGAACGCGTACCCCTTGACGGGACTTTATGCCATGACACGGCCGACTTCAATACTTCAGCACTGACGGGTGAGAGTTTACCCCGTTCCATAGCGCCCGATGCTGAAGTGCTGGCCGGCATGATTTCCAGCAACCGCACCGTACACATCAAGGTGAACAGGCCGTTTAATGACAGTGCCTTGTCACGCATACTGCGCATGGTGGAAGAGGCTTCGGAACGCAAGGCGCCTACGGAGCTTTTCATCCGTAAGTTCGCGCGTATCTATACCCCGGCTGTTACGTGCATGGCTGTCCTTATCCTCCTGCTACCCTACTTGTGGTCAGGAGTCGACGGGACATTCAGTTATGTTTTTAGCGATTGGTTCTATAGGGCGCTGGTTTTCCTTGTCGTGTCATGCCCTTGCGCTTTAGTGGTCAGCATCCCGTTGAGTTATTTCAGCGGCATCGGGGCGGCTTCCCGTTTGGGCATTTTGTTCAAGGGAGGTAATTATCTGGACGCAATCACTTCCGTCAATACGGTGGTCTTCGACAAGACAGGTACCTTGACCCAAGGTTCGTTCGAAGTGCAGGATTGCCAACCGGAAGAAGGATTTACCCGAGAAGAGTTGGTACGGCTGATGGCATCGGCCGAGCAATACAGCACGCACCCCATAGCCAAAGCCATCGTAGATTATGCTCGCCGGTCGGATATAAATTTTTCTCCGGTGAGGGAGGTAAAAGAGGACGCCGGATATGGCTTGACTTGCTCGCTCGCTTCGCAGAACCTTGTGGTGGGCAACGCCAAACTTTTGTCCCGTCAACACATCGCGTATCCGCAAGAGCTGGATGCCATGGACGGGACGCTTGTGCTATGTGCGGCGGACGGCCGTTATGCGGGCTATCTTTCGTTGTCCGATGTGTTGAAAGCCGATGCGCCCGAAGCCATCCGGGCATTAAAAAAACTAAATATCAAGAATATTGAAATGCTATCGGGCGATAAACAAAGTATTGTCACTACCTTTGCCCACAAGCTGGGCATTGTGCAGGCATACGGAGACCTGTTACCCGATGGGAAAGTGAAGCACATAGAAGGCTTACGCAAGAATGCAGACAACCGGATAGCTTTTGTGGGCGATGGTATTAACGACTCGCCCGTGCTTGCCTTGAGCGATGTGGGCATTGCCATGGGCGGATTGGGGAGTGATGCGGCCATTGAGACGGCAGATGTGGTTATCCAGACGGACCAGCCTTCCAAAGCGGCCACCGCTATCCGCATAGGGCGGAAGACGCGGAGCATCGTTTGGCAAAACATTGTGTTGGCATTGGGCGTGAAGGTCGTCGTGCTGCTGCTGGGAGTCGTGGGTATGGCAACTTTATGGGAAGCCGTCTTTGCCGATGTAGGAGTAGCCCTGCTGGCCATCTTGAACGCCATACGCCTGCAAAAGCATAGTGATTAATATATAATAAGGTATATGAAGAACGAAAAACAATATCTGGAGCTATTGGCACGACGCGAGATTCAACCTACCGCCATTCGCCTGATGGTGCTGAAAGCCATGCAAGAAGCGGGACGCTCAGTGTCTTTGTCCGACTTGGAGGACATGCTCGACACGGTAGACAAATCCACCATCTTCCGTACGCTGACCCTTTTCCTTTCCCATCACCTCATCCATAGCATTGATGACGGCACGGGTTCGTTTAAGTATGCAGTGTGCAGTTCCTCCTGTTCGTGCGAGGTGGGCGACCTGCACACACATTTTCATTGCACGGAATGTAACCGTACGTTTTGTTTCACGAACATTCCAACCCCCATCGTAAAACTGCCCGAAGGCTTCACCCTCAACAGCATCAACTATGTGCTGAAAGGGCTTTGTCCGGAGTGCGCCGCCAAAGCAGGGAAGCCCAATGCATTGTAAACATTGCCCAAACATCCCGCTATACATCTGACAGTTCTATCACTTCAAGGTCTTTGAAAACGCTTTTGTCCACCGAAAAGCGCACAAGAGTGCGCACCTTGTGGAAACCGTATTTGCCCGCCGCACCGGGATTGATGTGGAGCATGTCCAACGTCTTGTCATACTTCACCTTCAAGATGTGCGAATGCCCGCTGATGAAGAGCTTCGGCGGACGGGTCAGAATGCTCCCCGCAATGGAAGGGTCATAGCGGCCGGGATATCCGCCGATGTGCTTCATCAGCACCTCCGCCCCCTCCACTACGAAGCGAAGAGTCTGAGGATAGAGTTGGCGGATGTCCTGCCCGTCAATGTTGCCATACACAGCACGGAAGGTGCGGAAAGCCGCCAGGCGCTGCGCCAACTCCAAAGAGCCGATATCGCCCGCATGCCATATCTCATCGCATGGCTCGAAATAATGCAGATACTTTTCGTCCCAATACCCATGCGTATCGGACAATAAACCGATTTTTATCATCATCCACTTGTTTTATACGACAAAGGTAGGTATATTTGTAGAAAGTTCAAAAAAAGAAGTGGATATGGAATACCAATTCTTCAACCGAGACATCAGTTGGCTATCGTTCAACTATCGGGTGCTGCTGGAAGCCGCCGACCCTACTCTGCCCATCTACGAGCGCATCAACTTTATCTCCATCTATTCGTCTAATCTGGAGGAATTCTACAAAATACGCGTAGCCGACCATAAGGCCATCGCCACGGGAAAAACGCCTGAAGACGAGGAAAGCGTGCAGTCGGCCATCGAGTTGGTGGACGAAATAAACCGCGAGGTGAACCGCCAGCTGGACGTACGCATCTCCATCTACGAAGGAAAAATTCTTCCCGAACTGGAGAAACACCATATTATATTTTATCAAAGTTGCCCCACAGAACCTTTCCACCGGGATTACATACGTCACTTTTTCCACGAAGAGATATTCCCCTATCTCGCCCCCGTACCGGTGAGCAAAGACCGGGTCATCTCCTTCCTGCGCGACAACCGCCTGTATCTGGCCGTACGTTTGTTTCGCAAAGACCTTCCCTTAGAGGATCCGAGACGTACGGAATACTTTGTCATGAAGTTGCCTTACAGCAAGGTGCCCCGCTTCATCGAATTGCCCAAGATAGGAAAGAACTACTACCTGATGTTCATAGAGGACATCATCAAAGCCAACATCGGCACCATCTTTCCCGGTTACGAGGTGGATAGCAGTTATTGCATCAAGATATCGCGCGACGCGGACATCCTGATAGACGATGCCGCCAGCAGTAACGAACTGATAGAGCAAGTAAAGACAAAGGTGAAAAAGCGCAAGACGGGTGCCGTGTGCCGCTTTGTGTATGACCGCGCCATACCCAAGGATTTCCTAGACTATCTGGTGGACGCTTACCGCATAGACCGCAACGAGCTGGTACCGGGCGACAAGCACCTAAACCTGGAAGACTTGAAGAACCTGCCCAACCCGAACCCCAACCTGCATCCACTCCGCAAACCTCAGCCACTCAAACTGGCCTGTCTTGACGAGAGCGGATCCGTCTTCAACTATGTGGCACAGCGTGACTTACTGCTGTACTATCCCTATCACTCGTTCGACCACTTTATCCATTTCCTCTACGAAGCCGTACACGACCCGGCGGTGAAGGAAATCATGGTAACTCAATACCGTGTGGCAGACAATTCGGCCGTCATCAACACACTGATAGCCGCGGCACAAAACGGGAAGAAAGTCACCGTATTTGTAGAGCTGAAAGCCCGCTTCGATGAAGAACATAACTTAGCCACAGCCGAAATGATGCAAGCCGCAGGTATCAACATACTCTACAGCCTGCCCAAGCTGAAAGTGCACGCCAAGGTGGCCTTAGTGCTTCGCAAGGACATTCAGAACCACAAGCTGACGAGCTATGCCTACATCAGTACGGGAAACTTTAACGAAAAAACGGCTACTCTGTACGCCGACTGCGGTCTGTTTACCAGTAATCCCGTGTTGGTAAACGACTTAAAACAACTCTTCCGCATGTTGCAAGGACGTTGCGAAGCCCCCGTATTCAAGCGTCTGCTGGTGGCCCGTTTCAACCTCATGCCCGAATTGAACCGTCTCATCGACCACGAAATATCCTTGGCGCAAGCCGGCAAAGAAGGGAGAATCATCCTGAAGATGAACGCCCTACAAGACCCCTACATGATAAGCCGCCTGTACGAAGCTTCGCAAGCGGGCGTACAGATAGACCTCATCCTACGTGGTATTTGCTGTTTGATGCCCGGACAGGCGTACAGTCGCAACATACGGGTAACACGCATCGTGGATACTTTTCTGGAGCATGCCCGCGTGTGGTACTTCGGCAACGACAAACGCCCCAAGCTCTTCCTTGGCTCGCCCGACTGGATGCGGCGCAATTTGTACAGACGTATTGAGGCCGTCACACCCATATTAGACAAAACGCTGAAGCAAGAGCTGACGGACATGCTCCTCATACAGTTGGAGGACAAGCGCAAGGCGTGCTTCGTGGACGAACACCTGCGCAACCGGTGGAAATCAACCCATCCGCAAAACGAAGAGAAGCGTGCGCAATATGCCTTCTACGAATACCTGAAAGAACGTTTGTAACACGAACGTAACATGTATGACAAGCGTATGTAACACAATCTTCCGTCCTTTGCACCCAAATAAAAATTTTACAATTTTATTATATGGAAACCATCTATTTAGGAATCGTACTCTTCCTGTTCGTCCTCGCAATATTCGACCTTGTGGTGGGCGTAAGCAACGATGCCGTCAACTTCCTGAACTCCGCTATCGGAGCTAAAGCGGCATCCTTCAAAACCATCATCTTCATTGCGGGCATCGGTGTCTTTATCGGTGCGGCACTGAGCAACGGTATGATGGATATTGCCCGTCACGGCATTTATCAACCGCAACATTTCTATTTTGCGGAAGTCATGACCATTTTGTTGGCCGTCATGCTGACGGATGTCGTCTTGCTCGATGTGTTCAACACAATGGGTATGCCAACCTCCACCACGGTCTCCATGGTGTTCGAGTTGTTAGGTGGTACATTCGCTCTGGCTTTGATTAAGGTATATGGCAGCAACGGTGACTTGGGATTAGGCGACCTTATCAACACAGACAAAGCGCTATCGGTCATCATGGCCATTTTCGTTTCAGTGGCCATCGCGTTCTTTTTCGGTATATTGGTGCAGTGGCTGGCGCGTATCATTTTCACGTTCAACTACAAAAAGCACATGAAATACAGTATCGGTATCTTCGGAGGCATAGCCGCCACGAGCATCATCTACTTCATGCTGATACAGGGACTGAAGGACAGTTCGTTCATGACCCCCGAATACAAACAATGGGTACATGACAACACGTTGATGCTGGTGGGAGGCTTTTTCGTATTCTTCACACTGCTGATGCAGATACTCCATATTTGCAAGGTAAACGTATTTAAGGTAATTGTGCTGATGGGTACATTCGCCTTAGCACTGGCATTCGCAGGAAATGACTTGGTAAACTTCATTGGTGTGCCATTGGCTGGTTATTCTTCATTTCTGGATTACACAGCCAACGGACAAGCCGCAGGTCCCAATGGCTTCCTGATGACTTCTTTATTAGGTTCCGCTCAAACACCTTGGTATTTCCTGATTGGCGCAGGCGCTGTCATGGTCATCGCTTTAGCCACTTCAAAGAAAGCACACAACGTCATCAAGACTTCCGTAGACTTGTCTCGTCAAGATGAGGGTGAAGAAAATTTCGGCAGCACCCCTATCGCTCGTACACTGGTACGTTTCAGCATGACTCTGGCTAACGGCATTTCCAAAATTACCCCTGAAAGTACCAAGCGTTGGATTGAGACCCGCTTCCGTAAGGACGAAGCCATCATTGCTGACGGCGCCGCTTTCGACATGGTACGCGCCTCGGTCAACTTGGTATTGGCCGGTTTGCTGATTGCCTTGGGTACTTCATTAAAATTACCTTTGTCTACCACTTATGTAACCTTCATGGTAGCCATGGGTAGTTCATTGGCCGACCGTGCTTGGGGACGTGACTCTGCCGTATTCCGCATCACGGGTGTATTGAGTGTCATTGGCGGTTGGTTCATCACAGCTGGAGCGGCTTTCACCTTCTGTTTCTTTGTAGCGTTGTTCATCCACTACGGAGGTACAATTGCCATCATCCTGCTGATTGCGGTAGCAGTGTTCCTGCTTGTCAGAAGCCAAGTAATGTTTAAGAAACGCAAAGCCAAAGAACAAAGTAATGAAACAATAAAAAAACTCCTCAGTAGTTCGGACAATGCAGAAGTACTTCGCCTGCTCCAGACGCATACCCGCGAAGAATTGGGTAAAGTGCTGGCTTTCACCGAAGAAAATTTTGAGCGCATCTCTACCTCTTTCCTACACGAAAACCTGCGCGGCCTACGCCGTTCCATGGGTTCTGTGAAGTTTGAGAAGCAACTCATCAAGCAGATGAAACGCACCGGTACACTGGCCATGAGCCACCTGGATAACAATACTATTTTGGAGAAAGGCCTTTACTACTACCAAGGCAACGACTTTGCCAGTGAATTAGTGTATAGCATCGGACGATTCTGTGAGCCTTGCTTGGAACACGTGGACAATAACTTTAAGCCTTTGGACGCCATCCAAAAAGGTGAGTTTGCCGACATCACGGAAGACATCACTGCCTTGTTGCAGGCCACCCGCAACCGCATTGAAAGCAATAACTATGCGGACATGGAACTGGATATCCGCAAGGCCAACGAACTGAACGGACAACTCTCCCATCTGAAGCGTCAAGAATTGCAGCGCATCCAAAGCCATACGGGTAGCATTAAAGTCAGCATGGTTTACTTGACCATGGTGCAGGAAGCCCAAAACGTGGTAACGTATGCCAACAACCTGCTGAAAGTGAGCCGCAAGTTCCAGGCGGAGGAATAAGAGGAGAAAATCCTTAAAGCACACACTATAACTAACTGGTCCTAAATAACAGTGACGGTGATTTAGGACCAGTCATATCTTAATTTCAAACGACTTGCTTTCTTACCTTTTTCCTATAACAATCCGATATATTATCCCGCTCGCCACAGACGTGAGTAGCGCTATGCGCTCTGTAGCCTAAGCCGAAATTATAGCAGATAACAGGCTGAGCCGACTGGGCAATGGCGTTGCCTATCACAAAGACAAAAGGAATATAGTAGCACAAATAGCGTCTCGTTTCATAGTTTTATCCTATTTTTCTTGAACACAAAGGCACGGAGACACGAAATGTGATTTCTTTTAATAAAACGGTGTCTTTGTGCCCTTTATTTCAAACATACATAGACTTATAATCAATATTTACCATCTACATACAAAAAAGCCGGACAAGGTGACCCGGTTTTACCCAGCCATCTTATCCGGCACGCTTATAACATGCCTTCCGATGAGAATTACAAAAGTTAATCTGCTCCTCCTCCCAAGGCATGATAGAGATTGATGATGCCCTGTATCAAATAGGACGGCGAAGCCATCCAATGACGCTTAAGCATCTGGTGAGCGATTTATCACTTCAACTTCCTAATGATTTCCTCGGCTACTTTCTTGCCAGACATCAGCATGCCACCAAAGATAGGACCCATACGGGGCGTACCGGAAACAGCTGAAGCAGCCATACCGCATACGTAAAGGCCAGGATAGATTTCTTTGGTACCGTTCACCACTTCTTCCTCGCCTGCCACAACGTCCAACGAACGCTCGCCTATGACACCTCCCGTCTCTGTAGCCAGACGGATGCCATTCTTTCTGGCTACGGTAGCAGCAATCTCGCTATCGTGTCCCGTGCCGTCTACTACAACTTTTGCCAGAATATTCAAGGGGTCAACGTGCAGGCCTTCGCGAAGTACAGGTGTCCAATTTACGACAACACCGTTCACACGGCCAGCCTTGAAGATGACATCCTCTACCGAATAACAATTGAAGATGGTGGCTCCGGCGTGTACGGCATGGTAGAGCAAGGATGAGGTACTCTCCACTGAGTCCATTGTGTAAAGTCCGTCCTCCAAGGGCTGGTAGTTAATATCGAAATCGCGCACAATGTCCATCGCCTCCTCCTGAATAACGATTTGATTGAACATCATGGCGCCACCCCACATACCTCCACCAGGAGCCAGTTTGCGGTCGAATTGAGCCACTTTCAGCCCTGCCTTAGCCAAGTAGTAGGCAGCTACGATACCAGACGGGCCACCACCTACGATGGCTACGTCCAACTCTAAATTCCGTTGCAACTTATCAAAATAAGTGCTTACAATTCCTTTTGATACTTTTGTTTCAATCATTGTTATTGTGTATTGTGAATTAATGTAATATTACCAATAAGAAGATGTGTCAATATTCTAAATTTCCATTTATAAAAAAGGACAGAAAGCCAATCGTAAAAGTGTTTCAAGGCATATGCCTCATTTTGAAACAATGTGTTTCTTTAAATGAAACAGAGTGTTTCACTACTTGAAACAAAGTGTTCCTTTAAATGAAACACATCTTGAAACTCTCCTTTAACGATCCTTACATACTGAATAAGGGATATAATTCAATTCCCATTTAACAGTCTTCTCCTTCCTGTGTATACTCACAATCCTTGAGTCGCTGACTGATGCGCATGGCGCAAAAGTGGGGTCCGCACATGGTGCAATACTTCCCGTTCAGATGGTTGGCCTCCTTGTAGTATTGCAAGGCTCGTTCAGGGTCGAGACTCAAGTTAAACTGATCTTTCCATCGGAATTCGTAACGTGCCTTGCTCAAGGCGTCGTCGCGTACTTGTGCACCGGGATGTCCCTTGGCTAAATCGGCAGCATGGGCAGCTATTTTGTAGCTCACTACGCCGATACGCACGTCCTCCTTCTGGGGAAGAGCCAAATGTTCCTTGGGAGTGACGTAGCAGAGCATGGCCGTACCGTACCAACCTATCTGAGAGGCTCCTATGGCACTGGTGATGTGGTCGTAACCGGGTGCTATGTCAGTGACGATGGGGCCAAGCGTATAGAAGGGCGCTCCATGGCATTTCTCTATTTGGCGGTTCATGTTCTCGCGTATCTTATGCATAGGCACGTGACCGGGCCCTTCGATAAATGCCTGCACATTCTTCGCCCAAGCACGTTGCACCAACTCTCCCATGGTGTCCAACTCGGCAAATTGTGCACGGTCGTTGGCATCGTAGATGGAACCGGGACGTAGGCCATCACCCAAGGAGAGCGCCACATCGTACTGAGCGCAAAGGTCGCAGATGTCGTCAAAGTGCTCGTAGAGGAAGCTCTCTTTTTGATGCGACATACACCATTGGGAGATGATGCTTCCGCCTCGGCTCACCATGCCACAGAGGCGACCGTTTGCCAAGGGCACGTTCTTTAGACGGATGCCGCAATGGATGGTGAAGTAATCCACGCCCTGCTCGCACTGCTCTACCAGCGTGTCGCGGAAGAGCTCCCACGTCAAATCCTCGGCCTTGCCATGCACTTTCTCCATAGCCTGATACATGGGCACGGTGCCCACGGGAACAGGGCAATTACGTATAATCCATTCACGCGTCTCGTGTATGTTGTCGCCCGTGGAAAGATCCATCAGCGTGTCACCTCCCCACTTGCAACTCCACACGGCTTTCTCCACTTCCTCCTCAATGGTGGACGTAGTAGCGGAGTTTCCAATGTTGGTATTGATTTTCACCAGGAAATTAGTGCCGATAATCATGGGCTCAGCCTCGGGGTGGTTGATGTTGGAGGGCAACACAGCACGTCCGGCAGCTATTTCCTGACGCACAAACTCGGGGGTAATGTAAGAGTCAATGCCCAACTCCCTGTTATTCATGTTCTCGCGGATGGCCACGTACTCCATCTCGGGTGTGATGATGCCTTGCTTGGCATAGTACATCTGGGAGACTTGACATCCCGACTTTGCCCGGTAGGGTAGGCAGATATGTTCGAAGCGTAAGTGGTCCAGACTTTTGTCGGCCAGACGCATGCGCCCATATTCTGAGGTGATGCCCTCCAGCTGCTCTACGTCACGCATCCGTATCCACTTCTCGCGCAAACGAGGCAAGCCTTTGCGCAGGTCTATCTCCACACTTGGGTCACTGTATGCACCGCTGGTGTCGTAGATGTAGACAGGGGCGTTCTCGCTCCGCACCTGCTTCCCGTCTTCGATGGTCACGGTAGGAGTCAGCGTCACACGGCGCATGCCCACCCGCACATCGGGATGAATCGTGCCTTGCATGTACACCTTCTCCGAATCGGGATAGGTAATTCTTATTTTTTCGTCCATAACATATAGTATTTAAATGATTATTTACCTCCTGCACTCTGCCACTACCCGCTTCATCTCCTCCACCGGATTTTCCGCCCGCAGAATGCTTCCACTCAAGGCAATGCCGTTCAAACCGATGGCTTTCAAGTCGGGAACATCCTCCAACGTGACGCCTCCTATACCTACGACAGGCAGGTTGATACCCGCCTCGCACATACCGTCAATAATGTGCCGATAGCCCTCCACCCCCAAGACGGGAGCCAGATTTTTCTTCGTGGTAGTATAACGAAAAGGGCCACATCCAATGTAGTCTACGCCCGCCCGATGCAGGCGCATAACGTCCTCCAACGTATTGGCCGTACCTCCTATGATGAACTCCTCGCCCAGATAGACGCGCGCCTCGTCCACGGGCATATCCAGCTTACCCAAGTGCACACCGTCCACATGCAGACGTTTGGCCAGTTCCACTCGGTCATCCAGCACGAAATAAGCGTCACAAGCCCGACACATATCTTGTATCTCACGTGCCACCGGTTCAGCCTCCTCGTCCGTGGCTTCCTTCATACGGAGCTGAATCCAGCGGCATCCGCCCTCCAACGCCAAGCGCGCTGACTCCGCATAACCGATAATATCGGTGTAATGAGTAATGAATTGTACGTTGAACATAAAAAAGCCTCCTTTATCGATTTATATCCGAAAAAGGAGGCTAACGTATGTATTTGGAAAACAAACAACAAGCCCTACTTGAAGAAAAATCCCTCCGGCGGCACTACCCGCATCAGGTTCATTGGGTATAATCTCAGCCCATTGGCAACATGCCTTGGCACCCCCTTTTTCTGATAACGCTGGCAAAGGACGGAATAAAAAACGGAATATCAAAGCGTTTTGCTTAAAAAATCTATCTATGTGTATGGATATTATTGCTACCTTTGCGGACAATAATCCTAAAAAAGATGATCATGAAGAAAATAATGACCTTGATATGCGCAAGTTGTTTGCTTATCGCCTGTAACAATGTAGAAGAAAAAGCCACACTTAAGCTGAACGAAGCGCGTACCGCCTACGAAGCCGGCAACTATAGTGAAGCCAAATTGCAAATAGACAGCATCAAAATACTCTATCCCAAAGCATACGACACCCGTCGTCAAGGCATCTACTTGATGCAAGACATAGAACTTGCTGAGCAAGAAAAAACTATAACCTATTTGGACAGTGTACTTAACGAGAAGCAGAAGGAATTGGAAACTCTGAAAAGCGAATTTATTTTGGAAAAAGACACAGCCTACCAACGTATCGGCCACTATCTGACTCCTGCACAAGTCATAGAACGTAACTTACACCGTTCCTATCTGCGCTTCCAAACTGACGAAACCGGCAAAATGAGCATGACATCCATTTATTGCGGAAGCTACAACATTCACCATACAAGCGTAAAGGTGACTGCACCCGATGGCAATTTTGCCGAAACGCCCGCCTCACAAGACAGCTATGAAACTGCAGACTTGGGTGAACAGATAGAAAAAGCCGACTATAAGCTGGGCGAAGACGGAGGTGTCATCGGGTTTATTGCCGCAAACAAGGACAAAAATCTGCGGGTGGAGTATAAAGGCGACCGTACCTATATCACAAACATGATGCCTGCCGACCGTAAAGCCGCCGCCGACATCCATGCCCTGTCAAACCTCCTGTCATCCATTACCAGAATAAAGCAGAATATAGAGGAAGCGCAATTGAAAATTCAATTCATTCAAAAAAAAATTGCCGAACGCAAGCAAACGGCGAATAAATAAATGTGAATGTCCGCATTCTGCCAAATGACGCCTTCCAAAATGATACTTTGCTTCAACCGTTATGGAAGCAAAGTTAAATAGCCATATAAGCAAGGTTAAATGGCTGTAGAAGCTTACTTGCTTTTTTCATCCTTTGTTTTGGCAAATTGCGGAATTCATATAAATAAAATAAGAACTTGAAGGTTTGGATTTAGGACACAGAAGACACCAAGACACCCATCTTTATTAGGAAATGCATCTTCGTGTCTTCTGTGTTCCATTGTTATTAATGGTTGTATGCCGACTCACCATGTTCGTAGATGTCGAGTCCTTCTTCCTCCACCCGTTTGTCAACACGCAGGCCTACCGTGGCATCCACTATTTTAAATAAGATATAGGTAACAACCGCACTGAAAACAATGGAGATGAGCGTAGTAATGACCTGCACCCAAAACTGATGCCAATCACCATAAAGCGCGCCTTGCACTCCGCCTTCACCCGTAATGAACCGCGTGGCAAACACACCAGTCAACACCGAACCAATAACGCCACCCACACCATGGACACCGAAGGCATCCAATGCATCATCATACTTGAAGTGAGGCTTGACGGCCGCCACCATAAAGAAACAGACAATAGGCGTAATGATGCCGATACAGAACGCACCCAATAAATCCACTGTACCGGCCGCAGGTGTAATGGCCACCAATCCGGCCACGGCTCCCGTACAAGCTCCTATGGTAGTAGGCTTCTTGTTGCATATCCAATCCATCACCATCCAAGTGATAGCCGCCATGGCCGTTGCAATGTGCGTCACCATGAAAGCATTAGCAGCGAGCCCGTCAGCTGCCAATCCGCTACCTGCATTGAAACCGAACCATCCTAACCATAAAAACGAAGTACCCATAAAAACATAAGTCACGTTGTGGGGAGTAATGGGATGACCAATCCGATAATCCATACGCTTACCCAGCATAATGGCCATCACCAAAGCTGAAACACCCGCATTTATATGCACTACCGTACCTCCGGCAAAGTCGATGGCCCCCATCTGCTGCAAGAAGCCTCCGCCCCACACCCAATGCGCCATAGGGAAATAAGCCACTATCACCCACAGAGTAATAAACACAATGTAACCGGAGAACTTGATGCGTTCGGCAAAAGCGCCCAATATCAACGCCGGAGTAATGATGGCGAACATACATTGAAACATGACAAAGACCAGTTCCGGTATGTCACCCGTAGTCAGTGTATGGATGTCAATACCATGCAAAAACGCCTTATCAAAGCCACCTATAAGGAACGCCAGCGGATTGCCATTCTCGGCAAAGCTCGTATCGAACGCCCAGCTGTAACCGAACGCTATCCACAAAATACTGACCACGCCCACAATGAACAATGTCTGCATGACGATGCTCAGTATATTCTTTCTACGCACCAGTCCGCCATAAAAGAGAGCGATGCCCGGAATGCTCATCAACAATACCAAAATGGTAGAAATCATAATCCAAGCGGTGTTACCGCTGTTTAGTGTAGCTATATCCATAATAGTTAAAAGTTTAAAGTCGGTTATTCATTACTTCTTATTTTTCCTGTTCCGCGTTTCCTGTTCCGCGTTGTAAAGGGCGATATCACCCCGCTCGCCAGTGCGGATGCGGATGGAGTCATCCACCGGAATAACGAATATACGCCCGTCACCTATCTCGCCCGTTTGTGCGGCATGCAGAATGGCCTGCACAGTTTTCTCCACATTCATGTCACGCACTACGATAGACAACATAATACGCTCGATGGAACTGGTATCGTACATAATTCCCCGATAGATGCGGCCTTCGAGCGTCTTTCCCACGCCCCGTACATCATAGTAGGAGAACCACTCGATGTCTGCGGCCAGTAATGCTTCTTTTACATCCTCGAACTTGGTCCGGCGGATGATTGCTTCAATTTTCTTCATAAATTCATTTATATAATTATTGTACTCGACTTATTACTGACATGTTATCCTATACAACCCTCTTACCCTCCCACGGATTCAATTTTCAAGAAATAAACTCAATTCATTCCGTTGCGTAAACTTATGCATATAACCCAAAACATATCCTACATTCAATCACTTTTTCAGAAACTCACTCCAAATACAAAGTATGCCCCTTCCGTAGCCGGATTCCAAGTGGCTTTGGCAAACAGAGGCAGAGAATAACGCTCAGTAATTCTTACTTCTTTAGCCGCTCCCAGGCTGACATCGCACACCTCAAAACCTCCCGCACCGTTATTATAGAAAGAGGTGGCCCATGGGGTGGCTCCTACATCCACCGACCAATCCAAACCAGCCAGATGAAAAGGCACCGAAAGAGCCAAATAGGACGAGTAGGCACGGTCACCTTCATCGGTTATTCCATCCGCACCGGCAAAGTTCGTGTACCAGTTCAAAGCCAAGAAACCGAAGTCATAACCCACTTGTGCCTCGAAGACATGTGTCGTGTTTCGTGCGCCGTAATGAAAATATCCGGCACCATTTGAAAACCAATAGTCCGTAACCGATACACTGAAACCACCCGTCGCGTAGCCCAACGTCAAGTCGAACTCTTTGATTTGGTCCGCATCAAAACCTACCGACCCCCATGCTCCCAACGAGAAGCCTTTGTAGCTGACGGACAAAGCGGGCTGTACGCTGACACCGCCCAAGTCCTGTCCTCGCCAGATATATCCACTCACCAAGTCGGCGCCTGCTTCAGCTTCGACCTTATCCTGCGCTTGAAGAGCGCACGGCAACATGGCCAAACCAGCCATTGCCATCCAAATTCTAAAAAACGATCCTTTCATCTTTTCTACCTTATTATAATATTAACAACAAAATAGTAACATAACAATTTAATATAATAATCGCGATTTTCATATCTATTTGTTTATTACATCCGCAAAGTTACATCAATATAACATACAACATAAATATATTCTTTCATTTTGAATACAATAAAATACATATATTATAATTCAGAATAGCAAACAAGTGTTTTACTTACACATTTCAACATATAGACCCGCAAAAGTTTCTATTTGATACATGACGAAAAGAAAAAAGTGCGCAAACAACGTTATCTATCTTTTTTTGACTATCTTTGTCCGGCATTAATAAACTGATATATAAAATTAATGGTTCGCAGGCATTACATCACCTTGTTGTTACTCTTCGTCAGCCTTCTGACGTTGGCGGTTCCTGTCATGCCCCATCACCATCACAGCGATGGGAATATCTGCCTGCGGCACGACTTGGCGACAATGCCCGGCGGACATTCGCATTGCTGTCACAACCAAGGTTGCGTGGCTACTCACTATTTCCAACGTGAGCCTGTCATCGTACGTCAGCATCTATCGGCCGACCAAATGCAACGCTTAGTGACAAACTTCGCGATGCTTTTCCTCGGACAAAGCACCGCATTCTATTCTTGCCCATCTTATTCCCCTTACGTCGAATTCCTACACGGCATGTATATCGCACATGCCAAAGGGCGGCGTGCCCCTCCCATCGCCTGAATCCCCTACTCTGTTTGCAACCACATTGCACACAGAACTCTCTACTTTTGCAGGCATTTAAGTAACCAATAACATTATCCTAATGAATACAAAGCCATTATTCGTGGCAGCATTGGGCCTGTTCTTCTTGGGCTCCTGCCACAACCACAATGCCCACGACCATGATGCGGAAGGGCACAACCATGAAGCGGAAACCGCCGCCGCTCACAACCATAGTGATGAAATTGTACTGACACCGGAAAAAGCCCGTGCGGCTGGCGTGAAAACCAGTATTGTCCAACCGGGCAGCTTCCGACAGGTTATCCGAACGAGCGGACAGATTGTCGCTGCCCAAGGCGAGGAAACCTATGCCGTAGCGCCTGTAGCGGGTGTAGTCTCTTTCCGCCGGAAAATCACCGAGGGCATGTCCGTAGGCCAAGGCAGTCCGCTCCTCCTGTTATCATCCAGACATATCGCTGAAGGCGACCCCGTCACCAAAGCACGCATCGCTTATGAAACGGCACGCCGCGAATACGAGCGTATGAAAGCCCTCCTGCCCGACAAGATTGTGTCGGAGAAAGATTTCCTGCAAGCCGAACAGGCTTACGAGAATGCCCGCATCAACTACGAGGCATTGGGCGGAAGCCACTCTTCGGACAGAGGTGAACTGACATCCGACGGAGTGACCGTGGCGTCACCCATGGGCGGATACGTCAAGTCACTCCTGGTGAAGGAAGGCGACTACGTGCAGGTGGGACAGCCGTTGGTAGGCATCACCCGCAACCGCAGGCTCTACCTGCGTGCCGATGTGTCGGAGAAATACTACAACCAGCTTGCCAGCGTCACGTCCGCCAACTTCAGCACGCCCTACAACGATAAGACCTACCGCCTCAGCGAACTGAACGGACGCCTGCTGTCCTACGGCAAGACGACCACGGACCAAAGCTACTACATCCCCGTCACCTTCGAGTTCGACAACCAAGTGAACGTGGCACCGGGAGCCTTTGTAGAAGTGTACCTCCTCGGAGCTGCCGAAGAAGGCGTATTCACCCTCCCTCGCACGGCACTGACCGAAGAGCAAGGCAGCTACTTCATCTACCTGCAAGTGGACGAACATGGCTATAAGAAACAGCTGGTGACCGTGGGCGGTGACGACGGCGAGCGGGTGCAGATACTTTCCGGTCTGAAGGCGGGCGACCGTGTGGTGACCCAAGGCGCTTATCAAGTGAAGCTGGCTTCGGCCTCCAACGCTATCCCGGCTCATACGCATGAACACTAAACAGGAGGACCGGATATGCTGAACAAGATTATACACTTCTCCTTGCAGAACCGCATCCTGGTGCTGGTCGCCTCGGTGCTGCTGCTCGTGGGCGGCACGTACACCGCCCTGCATACAGAGGTGGACGTGTTCCCCGACCTCACCGCACCGACCGTAGTCGTCATGACCGAAGCCAACGGCATGGCGGCGGAAGAGGTAGAGCAGCTCGTCACCTTCCCCATCGAGACCTCGGTCAACGGGGCTACCCACGTGCGCCGCGTCCGTTCGTCCAGCACGGCGGGATTCTCCGTCGTGTGGGTGGAGTTCGACTGGGACACGGACATTTACCTGGCCCGACAGATTGTCAACGAAAAGCTGATGCTGGTGGCCGAAGACCTGCCCGATGGTGTGGGCCAACCGACCATGGGACCCCAGTCGAGCATCCTGGGCGAGATGCTCATCATAGGCCTGACGGCCGACTCCACCTCCATGCTCGACCTGCGCACGCTGGCCGACTGGACCATCCGTCCCCGCCTGCTGTCTACCGGAGGCGTGGCACAGGTGGCCGTACTGGGAGGTGACATCAAGGAATATCAGATACAGCTCGACCCGGAGCGCATGAACCACTACGGCGTTACGCTGGGCGAGGTGATGGAAGCCACGCGCGGCATGAACCTCAACGCCAACGGCGGCGTGCTTTATGAGTATGGCAACGAATACATCGTGCGCGGCGTCATTGCCGAGACCGATGCGGAGGAGATGGGGCGCGCCGTGGTGAAGCAAGCGACGAGTGACGAGCTACGAGCTACAAGTGCTACTGGCAGGCCCGTCCTGCTGGAAGACATTGCCGACGTGCGCATCGGCGCCAAAGTGCCCAAGCTGGGCACAGCCTCCGAGCGGGGCAAGGCGGCCGTACTGCTGACCGTGACCAAGCAGCCCGCCACCAGTACGCTGGAACTGACCGACAAACTGGAAGCCGCCCTGCAAGACCTGGAGAAGAACCTGCCTGCCGACGTGCACGTATCGACCGACATCTTCCGCCAGAGCCGCTTCATCGAAAGTTCCATCGGCAACGTGCGCAAGTCGCTCGTCGAGGGCAGCATCTTCGTGGTCATCGTCCTCTTCCTCTTCCTGGCCAACGTGCGCACCACGGTCATCTCGCTCATCACCCTGCCCCTGTCGCTGGTCATCTCGCTGCTCGTGCTCCACTACATGGGCCTCACCATCAACACCATGAGCCTGGGCGGCATGGCCATCGCCATCGGGTCGCTGGTGGACGACGCCATCGTGGACGTGGAGAACGTCTGGCGACGCCTGCACGAGAACCGCACCCTGCCTCCCGAACGGCGCCTGCCCGTGCTGCAAGTAGTGTTCAACGCCTCGCGCGAAGTGCGCATGCCGATACTCAACTCTACGCTCATCATCATCGTCAGCTTCGTGCCCCTGTTCTTCCTGTCGGGCATGGAGGGACGCATGCTGGTGCCGCTGGGCGTCGCCTTCATCACCGCCCTGGCGGCATCCACCGTCGTGGCGCTGACGCTGACGCCCGTCCTCTGCTCCTACCTGCTGAGGAAGCGGGGCGAAGCGATTTCCTCTCTCCCCACATTGAGCGACATGCTCGCTACGGAGAAAACAGAGTCCGCCCTACCCGCGGACGCGAACCCCGCCCTACCCGCGGACGCGACTTCCGTCCTACTAAGGACGCAAACTCCGTCCTACTCGGGACGCGAACTCCGTCCTACTAGGGACGCAGACTCCGTCCTACTAGGGACGCAATCCCCGTCCTCCAACAACGGCGACTCCCCCATAGCTCGCCGGATGAAGAAAGGCTACGGACGCCTGCTGACGTGGGCCTTGGGGCACGGACGAGGGATTCTTACCGCTACGGTCGTAGTCTTTCTCGTCTTCCTGGGTCTGTTCTTCACCCTTGGACGCTCGTTCCTGCCCGCCTTCAACGAAGGGTCGTTCACCATCAACGTGTCGTCCCTGCCGGGCATTTCGCTGGAAGAGAGTGACGCCATCGGCCGCCGTGCCGAAGAGCTGCTGCTTGGCATCCCGGAGATTCAGACCGTGGGACGCAAGACAGGCCGTGCCGAGCTGGACGAA
Source organism: uncultured Bacteroides sp. (assembly GCA_949289345.1). GTDB lineage: Bacteria > Bacteroidota > Bacteroidia > Bacteroidales > Bacteroidaceae > Bacteroides. The sequence goes on along the minus strand of CASENS010000046.1, from coordinate 7,401 downwards.
CATGCCCTGGGCGTGAACGTCAGCGAGCTGGAAGCACCTTTTGAACTGAAAGACCGCTCACGCAGCGAACTCCTGGCCGAGGTACGCGAGAAGCTGTCCACCATCGCCGGCGCCAACATCGAGATAGGCCAGCCCATCAGCCACCGCATCGACGCCATGCTGAGCGGTACGCAGGCCAACATCGCCATCAAGCTGTTCGGCGACGACCTGACGCGCATGTTCATGCTGGGCAACGAGATAAAGCAGAAGATACAGGACGTGCCCGGCGTGGCCGACCTGACGGTGGAACAGCAGATAGAGCGTCCGCAACTCATCATCCGTCCCCGGCGCGACGTATTGGCACGCTACGGCATCACGCTGCCCCAGTTTGCCGAGTACGTGCGGGTGTGCATGGGTGGAGAAGCCGTTTCGCAGGTCTACGAACAAGGCAAGACGTTCGACCTCGTGGTACGCGTACGCCATGACCTGCACGACCGGATAAACAAGCTGCGCGACCTGATGATAGACACGGGCGACGGGCGTAAGGTGCCCTTGGACTACGTGGCCGAAGTGCGCTCCGCCACGGGTCCCAACACCATTAGCCGCGAGAACGTGAAGCGCAAGATAGTCATCTCGGCCAACGTGGCCGACCGTGACCTGCGCTCGGTGGTGAACGACATCCAGGAGCGCATCGACACGCAAGTCAGCCTGCCCGAAGGCTACCACGTGGAGTACGGCGGGCAGTTCGAGAGTGAGCAGGCGGCCAGTCGCACGCTGCTGCTGACGTCGCTCATGAGCATCGTGGTCATTTTCCTGCTGCTCTACCACGAGTTCCGCAGCGTCAGGGAAAGCGCCGTCATCCTCATCAACCTGCCGCTGGCACTGATAGGCGGCGTGTGCGCCCTGCTCCTGACTACGGGCGAGGTCAGCATCCCAGCCATCATCGGCTTCATCTCGCTGTTTGGCATCGCCACGCGCAACGGCATGCTGCTCATCAGCCACTATAACCACCTGCAGCAGGAGGAAGGCTACGGGCTGCGCGACAGCGTCATCCGCGGCTCGCTCGACCGTCTGAACCCCATTCTCATGACGGCTCTTTCATCGGCTTTGGCGCTTATCCCGCTGGCACTGGGCGGCGACCTGCCCGGCAACGAGATTCAAAGCCCCATGGCGAAAGTGATATTGGGCGGTCTGCTGACGTCCACCTTCCTCAACGGCTTCATCATACCGATAGTCTACTTAATGATACATAAGAAGAAAATGATTGCATAAAAGGAGAATTTAAATGGCACACAGATGACACAGATTAGACAGATTTACACAGATTGTAAAGAGCTTCGCCAAGTCATTCTGAGCGAAGCGAAGAATCTCCCGAACACACAGGGAGATGCTTCACTCCGTTCAGCATGACCGAAAAGAATCTGTGGTCATCTTGTTTAATCTGTGTCATCAGTGTGCCATAGAACACCACAATAAATCATATGAAAAAGATATACTGCATACTGTCATTGGCCTTAGGCATCCTGCCTTCCGTCCTGCACGGGCAAGACTGGGGCGAGGCCTCCATCAACGCCATCCTGCAACAAGTAGAGGCGAACAACAAGCAATTGCAAAGCAACGAACGGCTCACCGCCGCCCAAAAGTTGGAGAACCGCACCGCCAACAACTTGCCCGACCCGACCCTGTCCTACGCCCACCTTTGGGACTCGGATGACAAGGACATCACCGTGGGCGAGCTGGTCATTGCGCAGAGCTTCGACTTCCCGTCGCTCTACGTCACCCGTGCCAAGCTGAACCGCATGAAGTCCGGCTCCCTGGACGCGCAGGCCAACGCCCTGCGTCAGGACATCCTGCTTCAGGCGCAAGAGGCTTGCCTGGACATCATCTGGCTGAGCCGCCAACAACAGATACTGGAAGAACGGCTGCGCAATGCGGAAGAACTGGCCGGGATGTATCGCCAACGCCTGGAGACAGGTGACGCCAACTCACTGGAGACCAACAAAATCAATCTGGAGCTGCTGAACGTACGCACCGAAGCCCGCATGAACCGGACGACCTTGCAAAACAAACTGAAAGAGCTGACGGCACTGAACGGCAACCAATCCTTGGTGCCCGGACGTCCGATGCCTGACGGACCGGCTGCTCCATCCGCCTCCAACTTAGGCTTGACAGAATATCCCGCCATGCCCCTGCCCGAGGATTTCGGCACGCTTTGTGAGGAACTGTTAGCCAACGACCCGGCCCTACAGTCCCTGGAGCACGAAAGCCAGGCCGCTCAAAAGCAACTCTCCGTCAGCCGGCAGGGCTGGTTGCCCCAGTTGGAGTTGGGTTACCGCCGCAACACGGAGACCCGCCATCCGCTGAACGGTCTTGTAGTGGGCTTCTCCTTCCCCATCTTCCAGAACCACGGCAAGGTGAAGACGGCTCGCGCCCAAGCGCAAAGCATCGACTTCCAGAAGGAGAACGCCAAGCTCAACGCCAGCACGGCCTTATGGCAACTCTACGATGAAGCGTGTAGCCTGCACTCTTCCATGAAGGAATACAACGAGACTTTCCGCCAGCAACAGGACCTGAAACTGCTGCGCAAAGCCTTGGAGGGCGGGGAAATCAGCATGATAGAATACTTCGTGGAAGTATCGGTGGTCTACCAGAGCCAAAGCAACCTGTTGCAATTGGAAAACCAATACCAGAAAGTCATGGCTCGCATCTACAAGAGCCGGTTATAAACTCTTCCGGATGCGCCATTCCTGAGGATAGAGATTATTGGCACGGCTGCCGATATTCTTCACGAAGCCCAGGGGGACATCCCGGTAAGTAAGCAACACAACACCGCGAGGGGCCGCGTCCGGAAGGGCGATGGCCTCTTTACGTAAATAAGCGATGGCTTGCTGCTCGTCCACCTCTTGCCGTGGAAAGGCATCGGCACGAAGCAAGACGCTCATGGCCAAAGCATGAAGAGGCACGCAATCTTTCCCTTTTATTTCAGCCAGGGCAACACCGGCCTGCATCACACGCACCTTCTTCTTCAATTCCTCCAACACAGGAAGCCAGACGGTGGGAAAAGCGCTCACCGCAGTTCCCTCGGGAAGCAGTGTATAAGCATCCGCCTCCTTCAGCCAGCCTCCTATTTCGGCCAGCCGGGCTTTGCCAAACAAAGGCTGCGTCTTATCCTTACTTTTCCCCCGCCTTTCCTTCGCCTTGACAAACGATAAGCGGGAAGGAGTATATTCCTCCTCAACCGACTTGCGCAATACGGCCAGGAAGAAACCTTCGCCCCGCGTGCGGTGTGGGAAAAAACGATATACGGGAAAACTTTCCCCAGCCAACAGATTGCCGGTAACGCCCCACTCATCCGGTATATCCAAAGGAAGCACCTCTGCCCCCCATTCGTCCCGCATCCAACGGACGTTCTCCTCGTCTTCCTTTATATTATATGTACAGGTACCATATATTAATAATCCACCCGGCTTCAGGCAAGGCCAGATGTCGGACAGGATACGCCGTTGGCGTTTCCTGCAATTCTCCACATTCTCCGGGCTCCACTCGTTCACCGCCCCCTCGTCTTTGCGAAACATTCCCTCGCCTGAACAAGGTACATCGGTTAGAATCAAGTCGAAGCAATCAGCCATCGGTGTAAAGTCCGCCGGGTCACTGTTCGTCACCACCACATCGGGATGCCCCCATTTGGTCAGATTCTCCGCCAACACCTGTGCCCGACTCCGCACCACCTCATTGGCCACCAGCAGGCTGCCCGCAGGCAACAGACTACGCAATAGAGTGGACTTTCCACCGGGTGCGGCACAAAGGTCGAGAGCCGTCACAGGTCTGCCTTCCGTCAAACATTGGCGCAAAGCCTGCTCCAAAAACATAGACGATGCCTCCTGCACATAGTAGCATCCCGCATGCAGCAAGGGGTCGAAGGTAAAGGCCGGACGCTCGTCCAGATAGAAAGCGTCCGTGGCCCAAGAAATTTTTTCCGGTGAGGCAGGAAGAACGGAGAGTGCTCCCCCCCGCTTCAAGGGATTCAGACGGATGCTGACGGGAGGTTCGGTCTGTGTCAAAGCATCGCACAAACGGACACATTCTTCTTCGCCCAACAGGGCACGGATGTTTTCTACAAAAGATGGAGGCAGAAGCATAGGCATATCATTTCACAATTTTGGGTGCAAAGGTAATGCAAATTAAGGGCAGAACAATCAAGCTTGCTTGAAATTGTTCCGCCAATTCCCGATGCCTTACATGCGGCTCTTCTGCTCCTGTCCGGCGCCCGTACCTTTGTACTTGCTCTTGGCGGCATTGAACTTATAGCGGACGGTGAGCGTGATGCGTCGGCGCGATTGCGGTAGTTGAAGTTGAATTGGTCGAGCACGCTCCATCCATATTGGTAGCGGGTGAGGAAGCGGTTGTTGAAGCCGAAACTTTCGCCCTGTGGCTTCATGGTATAAATGCGTACCACAGCCTTCACCGTAACATCGTAGAAGGGTATAAATGCAAATCGCAATCAATCAGATAGATAAATAGGAATAGCTAAATCTCCCTCCTTCTTGAAGGGGGGAGTTCAGCTTTCATTGCGGCGCCTGCCAGAAATAATCGTCATCATTGACGGAGAAGTTTCGGGCACGTCGTTGACTGCTGTCGCATCCCGTGGGCTGGAGGAAGATGTAATTCAGTTGATTGCCTGTCGTTTCGGTGTTGAAGCCGTAGTGTGTCCAGCTCTCGATGTAATACAGGTTCTTGGCCATGTATTCGTACAGGTAGTCTTCCGTAGTGGTCGGAGTTTGGTTGTTCCAGTTGGCTTCCTCATTAACCTGCACGGGAAGCCCGGCGCGTAACCTTTCGCGCACTTCCCGCACGCTCAGCAGCCGGCCTTGCTCATCGGTCACCCAGGCATTGTTCGTGGGGTCTATCCACAACCATTTGTCCAACGTCCGGGAATAAACCGCGTTGATGACGTGGCAGTCGTTGATGTAAGTCCGGGGCATACAGGTGATGACTCTCGACGGGATACCCATGGCCAGGTAGCATTCGTTCAGCACGGTGGCCAGCCCGCGGCAATTCAGTCCCCGGCTTCCGTCCTTGCAGGCCTCGGCGTAGTTGATGGAATTGGCTCCACCGGTCGGATTTCCGTTTTGTCCGTCATGCCGTATTTTATTATGGATATAGGTAAGGAGGCATTGAATGGTGTCTATCTCACTGCTTGCCTGTCGGGCCACACTGTCCAGCCGGAAGTATTGCCTTACCCGCACCAAGTCGGGATCGGTAGCCGGGGCATACCCGATGCAGGGCAGGCTGTCCGTGGATGCCAATCGGGTGTAGGCCGGCGCTTTCTGGAGCATGCCGAGGTAGTCCGTCCTCTCCTTCAGTTTCGCCAAAGGTTCTTCCAGCTCCTTGGCGTCCAAAACGCCCGTCAAGTCCCCGTCGTTCATCACCTGCCTGTAGCTTACCTCTAACTTGCCGTCTGCCAATGCCTCGACCAGACTGCTGACGGCTTCCTGCTTCTTTCCTTGCAAGGCTTGAAAGCAGGCTTGATTGTAATAACTGCTGTACTTAAAATAACCGAATCCTTCGGACAAATGAGCTTTCCGGGCTTCGTAGAGGTCTATCATTTGTTGGCAGATACGCTCGCACGCCGGGTAATCCTTCTGCTCTCTGTATTCGTTCAACTGCTCGTATAGCGAATCGGTGGTTGCCAAGAACTTCTGTTCCTGAGCGGTCTGGGCATATCCGCCTCTTGCCCCAAGGAGGCCCAACAACAAGATGGGGATGATTTTTAGTAGTTTCATAGACATTTTATTTATCAACTAAGATGAATATTGGGCGCAAAGTTAATGTTTTCTTCCTCTACTTCCCTCTAACTTATCTATACAGAAGAGTAATAGCAACTCATTCACAACCAAGCATATAACAGAAACCGGAAGGGCCTCCATCTATACATCCCCTATTTTTCAGAACTTCCCGATCCACTCGTCCAGCGACTCGCCTTCGGCAAAGGTACTTTCTTCGGCCTGCTGCAAGCGCTTCTTGATGCGCGACTTCTGTTGGGAGACGGAAGAAGGAGCTACGGCCATGAGGATGGCTATCTGCGACACGGTGAAGCGCAGCTTGATGAGGATGCAGTAACGGATGTAGACTTCCGTCAGCTGGGGGAAGCGTTCGTGCAGGCGGGTGGTGAAGCCGTTGTACACGCGGTCGGTCACCGCTTTCAGCTTGTCCCACTCCGGGTCATTCAAGAATTTAGGTTCCTTGCGCAGGCGTTGCATCAGTTCGGTGTCGTTCGTCAGGGCGTGGCTCAGTTCCTGTTCGCGGGCTTCCAGTTCGGAGAGATGACCGGACATTTCCTCGGCATGCGCCTTCTCTTCTTCCAAGTGGGTTTGCAGGGAATGGATGGTCGTTTCCTTCTCGTGCAACTGTCGCTCCCGGCGATGCAGACGGTCACGATAAGCCTTGCGGCCAAAGACAATAATGAGCAGCAGGGCTACGGCCACGGCCGCTCCTATCAGAATGCTGTCGTTCCGCTCCTGACTGACACGGGCATGGGCTTCGGCCAGTTGCTCGTTGGCATACTTCTCTTTGACTTCGGCCACTTGCTTAGACAGTTGCTGCTTCATGACCATGGGCTGGTAGTAGCGCATGGAGTCGGCTGCCCAGGCGGAGCGTTCGGGCTGCTGCTTGGCACGGTAGTATTGGAAGAGCAGGTCGTAGATATGGTAGCGCATGTTGTTGCGGTCGGGCAGGGTCATGGCCTCGTCGATATAGACCTGTGCCGTGTCGGGCCGATCCAGTTGGAGGTAGGTCTGGATGAGCGATATCAGGATAGGCTGCTTGCTGTCGGGCGTCTGGCTGGACAGGTAGTCTTTGGTTTCCTTCAGCAGCGGCAGGGCTTCGAAGGGTTGCTGGAGGGTCATGTAAAGCACGGCCAGTTCGTATTTGCTCTGCATCTCCAAGTATTGGTCTTTGGCCAGGACAGCCAGCCGGGTGGCTTGGCGGAAATGCTCCACGCCTTCTTCCGGGCGGTTGTAGAGCGTGTCTTCGTGTATGGCCGCGAAGTAGAGGCGCCCCATGTACATATGCGCCAGAGCCAGGGCAGCGGTGTCTCTGCATGCTTCGGCCAACTGCAGGAAGCGGCGGGCGGTCTGGGCGCCTTCGTCCTTCAGGTAGGTGCGTTGCAGGTAGAAGCTGGTGAGCAGTTGCCGGCAGCGCATTTCCATCCGCGGGTCGCCGCTCTCCAAGGCGGCTTGCAGGGCTTGCGAATAGACCTGTTGCGCCTGCTCCATCTCGCCCCGCCACTCCAGGCTGCGGGCACGGAGCAGGAGGGCTTCGGTTTGCTCCGCGGGGGTGCCGTGCCGCTCCAGATAATCAACAATGGGAACAATCAGCGAGTCATTGACGCCCCGGTTGGCCTGCGCGGCGGTGAGCCAGGCT
>CASENS010000045.1 GCA_949289345.1 uncultured Bacteroides sp. | reverse complement strand
CAATATGAAGTAACCGAAAGCACATGCGGGATACCGGACTCCGACTTTGCAAATTAAAAAGCATACACTCTTTTGCATCAAATCATACGACCTTCTCAACCAAAACTAACTGTCTTTTGAGCCAAAACTAACTATCTTTTGAGAAGGGTCATGCAATGATTGGAGAAGGGTATTCAATGCGCTTGCGACTGACGGGAAAACCGTTCACAGGAAGAAGCTTTCAGGAAGAAAACGGAATGCGTCAATTTATCCAACAATCACAATTACTAAAAATCCACTTAGTACACGAATAGGAACAAATAGACACAATATAGGCATTTTAACCCAAAAACAACATTAAAAAATATGTGACGCAGCGAAAAACTGTAGTTCAAAAGGCATTTTTTTAGCCGCTATGAAGCGAAATTTCACAAAAATTTTCTTTATCTTTGCTTGGACGATTTCATTAAACGAATAATGAAGACGCCATACCTTTGTTTTACGAAATAATAAAATTGAATGAAAAAATACCTGTATCTCAATTCAAGGGATGAGTTTTACAAAGTAGACATTTCGAAAATAGTCTATTTTGAGGCAGACGGCAATTACACGAATTTCGTCCTTTGCAACAAGCTGAAAGGCGTTGTCTTAATGAACCTTTCACAGATGCGAACTATGCTGAGCGAAAGTCTGAAAGAAGAGGCGTCCATCTTCGCGCGCATCGGCAAACGGTTTATTATCAACCTCAACTACGTGTACCACATTGAAGTGCTGCGCCAAAAGTTGACGTTAAGTGACGGAGAAGTATTCGCCTACCAACTGCCTATTTCGAAAGAAGCCTTAAAGAAACTGAAGGACTTATATGTGACATCCATCACAGGAAAAAAATCCGCATCCCAAAAACATACCGAGAACTAATAAAAACTACACCATATGACAGACGCATTAAAAGGAAAGACCATCCTCATCGGGAAAGAACCGGGACAAGGCCGATTATTGATAGCCATAAAAGGAATGCCTAAAATCGCTACGTTAGGGCAAATAAGTTCAGTACCCAACAGCGTGAGCCGATGCAAGCCGGCAGAAGGTATCGCGCATTGTCAAATTGAAGTGGACCAAGCTGGCAACATGACTCTGACTAATCTGAAAGCGCAGAATGTGACGTTTGTGAATGGAGCGGAGATTATGTCGAAACGCATTGATACGGCCAGTGCCATTACTTTGGGCAAGGACCGATTTGGCATTAATGTAACAGAAATAATAAACGCTGCCCAGAAGATCCTAACCGTCGGCGGAGGTGGTGTTGGTGAAAACATTGGAACCGGAAGCGGACCATACTCCATTAAACATTTAAAGAATGTATGGGATGACTACAGCGGTAGCCTGAAACAGATAAAAATCCGCCAAAAAAACATCGGGCTTTTGGCAAGCATTCCCATCGCTTTCTCCATGCTGGGTGGTCTTATAGCAGGTGTAGCTCCCGAAATACGTTCTTTCGCACTGGTATTTACCGGAATAGCGCTCGTTGTGATGCTTTATGGATTTTACAAACGCTTCACGGACAAATCCATTGAAGAGACGGAACAACTGAACGAGAAGTTCCAGGACCGGTACGTATGCCCCAACCCGAAATGCCACCACTTCTTAGGCAACCAACCCTACAACATCTTAAGGCAAAACAAAAATTGTCCGTATTGCAAATGTCAATGGACGGAGGAATAGTTTTATGCATTTACCGAATGACACGCTCCTACAAGGAGGGAAATACAAGATTATCCGCTTCATCAATAGCGGAGGTTTCGGGTGCACCTACGAAGCTGAACATGTCATGCTCGAAATGCGGATAGCTATCAAGGAGTTTTTCATAAAGGATTTTTGCAACCGTGATGAGAAAACCGCCCATGTAACAGTCGGCACACAAAGCAAAAAAGGACTGGTAGACAAATTGCGTAGAAAATTCATTGATGAAGCCAAGGCTTTATTCCGTTTGCAACATCCGAACATTGTCCGCGTCACGGACGTATTCGAAGAAAACGGTACCGCCTATTTCGTTATGGACTATATTGAGGGACATTCACTTAGCGAGATAGTAAATCAAGAAGGCCCTTTATCAGAAGAAAGAGCATTGAAATATATCCGACAAACGGCTGACGCACTGCAATACGTACATGAGCACAACCGACTGCACTTAGATGTAAAGCCCGGTAATATCATGATTAACAGCCAGGACAATGCTATCTTGGTTGACTTTGGCGCATCCAAGCAGTATGACGAAGAAGATGGAGAAAACACATCTACATTGTTAGGAAAAACTCCCGGTTATGCCCCCTTGGAACAGATTGGCAATGACGTGGTAAAATTTATGCCTGCCACTGACATATATGCACTTGGAGCGACTCTGTACAAGCTACTTTCAGGCGTCACACCTCTTAGTGCAAATTTGTTAGCCAGCGGGGAAGATTTGGATCCGTTGCCTGCCAATATCAGTAAACCGACCCGGCAGGCTATTGCTTCGGCCATGCAAATCAATAAAAAGAAACGGCCACAAACCATAGCGGAATTTGTTTCCATGCTCAGCGAACCGGAGCAGAAGTCCGAAGCTACAGTCCTCAATACAGAACCATACATACAGCCCCAAAATGACAACCAAATTAATGGTCACGAATATGTTGATTTAGGCTTAAGTGTTAAATGGGCCACTTGCAATATAGGAGCATCTAAACCTTCTGATCCGGGGAATTATTATGCATGGGAAGAAGATCAGGCCCATAAAGAATGGGGAATTCCCTGGAGAATGCCTACTGAAGATGAAATGCTTGAATTAAAAAAGAAATGCAAATGGACGTGGACGATTCAAGACAAACAAAAAGGCTATAACATCACAGGGCCAAATGGAAATTCCATATTTTTACCTATCGGTGGTTGCCAAGATGAACTATATAGAAGTAAGATGGAAAATTGTGGATTATACTGGAGCATATCAACTCCTCCAAACTACACCGGACTGGCATACTATCTGCATTTTCATCAGTATTACTATGGAATAAACTGGAATTCGCATGTTATCAGACAAAATATTCGTGCAGTAACAGAATAAAGATAATATATAAAAAGAAGTACTCACCACACATTTCATGTACAAATCCTACTATTACATACAAGATAGCTTGAAATATTTTGAAATGATAGAGACAGGAGTTACTTTTGCATCAGAATAACAAACTAAAAAACAATATATTATGGAAAAGAAAGAGCGTAAAATCAAGGAAAATGTAGCGACAGGAGCCAGCTCTGTCGCAGGCGCAGCCGTAGGTGTGGTAGGAGCTAATGTAATTGCACAAGAAGTTAATGCGGCAGAAGTGACGAACCAGGAAACCATCACAACGCCATCTGCAAATGATGAATTTGTGGCCGAACCCGTTCATCAGCAAGAAAACCAGCATGAACCGGCCCAGCCGGAACCTTCATCCACTCCGGAAGATACTCAAGTGGAAGTACTCAGTTACGAGACTGTCACCAACGAGGACGGCAGCCAGGCAAACTTGGCCGTAGTTGCAGTGGACGGGCAACCGGTTATTATCGGTGATTTGGATGGAGATAACGTAGCCGACGTAATGGCTTCCGACCTCAACCTGAACGGGGAGATTGAAGAGAATGAAATGATTGACGTATCGAACGAAAACATTGCAATGAGTCCTTTCCAACAAGAAGCGACAAGTATGGATAACGACATGTACCTGGCTTCGCACGACACTCCGGATTACGTCAATGACGCCAATGTAGACGCCTATATGGCCTGAAAGAATAATGAAAACATGTATTACCCTCAAAAATGAACAATCATGAAAACCGAAGATACCATTTACGACACTCATGAAGCGACAACGCTTGACGGAACACAGAACAACGGACAAGGAGTGAAAGCCGAGAACACAGCCAAGAGAAACGGGATTTGGAAAGAAGTAGCCATCGGAGCCGGAACTGGCATATTGTTCGGCTCGGCAGCCACCTTCTTCACCAGTGCGGCAGAAGGCAAGGACGAACCGCAACACCCGCAAGTGGACGAACATATCCCCGTAGCTACTTGCGTAGATGACAACATGTCCTTCTCACAAGCGTTTGCCGCAGCACGCGCCGAAGTAGGACCGGGAGGCGCCTTCGAATGGCACGGCAATCTGTACAATACTTATACGGCAGAAGAGTGGAACCAACTCTCCGCCGAAGAACGGGCTGAATTCGATTCACACTTTGACTGGGCTGCTTCGACGAATTCCGATTCCGGTGATTCTATTCAGGCTGACGTGGATATGGGCAGCAAAGACATTGCGGTCGCAACCTGTGTGGACGATGACATGTCCTTCTCACAAGCGTTTGCAGCCGCACGCGCCGAAGTCGGTTCGGGAGGCGTATTCCAATGGCACGGAAACCTGTACAACACCTTTACGGCGGAAGAATGGAACCAGATGTCAGCCGGTGAACGTGCTAACTTCAGCTCCGAACTGGCATCCACCCCTATTCCATCCACTCCGTCCCATCATACGTCAAACAGCCATAACGCAGGCTACACCCCGCAACAACCGCAGGATGACTCAGAGCTGGAAGTAATCCATAGCGAGACCGTCACCTGTGAGGATGGAAGTTTGATGGACGTAGCCATCGTAAACGTGGATGGACAAGAAGCCATCTTAGTAGACTTCAACCGAGACGGCATTGTAGACGCAATAGCCATGGATTTGAACGCAAACGGCCACATTGATGAAGAAGAATTAGTCGATGTTTCCCAAGAGAATTTTGCAATGGTGACGACGAACGAGAATCCCGATCCGGAACCATCGGGCAATGTGGTCAGCTACGAAACCCTTACCATGGATGACGGCAGCCAGATGGATATGGCGGTGCTGAATGTGGAAGGCCAGGAAGTTTTCGTCATTGACGCCGACAGAAACGGGACTGCGGACCTTATCGCTACTGACCTCAATCAAAACGGACAGATAGAATCGGAAGAAATCGCCGACATTTCCCAGGAGAACATTGCCATGCAACCGTTCCAACAAGAGGCCGACATGAACCAGAACAACTACTTAGCCATGGGTGACGAAGGTCCCGACTATCTGAACGGAGCAAATACAGGCGAGGCATGATTTAATTAAGCGAAACGATTATGAAAAAGATCAGACTATTAATAAGTATGGCGTGCATAGGGGTCAGTACCCTAATCGCAACAGCCCACGACTTCACGGCTACGATTGACGGCCAAAAGATATACTTCAACATCACCAGCAAAGCCCGTCAGACAGCCGAAGTGACTTACAAAGGAAGCATAGCCGACGTACGTATTCCTGAAACGGAAGGCATACTGGAAATACCGGCAAAGGTAAAACACGGTAAAGTGGTATATAGCGTTACCAAAATCGGACCGAAAGCATTTAGTGGAGCGACGGAACTGACCGGCGTGATACTGCCTTCATCGGTCAAGGAAATCGGTGACTTCGCTTTCGAAGGATGTACCGCACTCAGCAAGGTGATATTCCCCAGTGGAGACGTGAAGATGGGACAAGGCACTTTCTTCAAATGTTCGGCCTTAAAAGACCTTTCGTTCGGAAGCGACTGGGAAACACTGAATCTGGCTCCCTACCGTTGGAGTGACTCTCTGCGTATCGTCAACATCCCCGCTAAAGTAGAGAAAGTGATGAACCTCAAATCCATCGCAAGTCTTCGCGAAGTGAATGTGGATGCAAACAACGCCAAGTTTTCCGCTTACAAAGGAGCGCTTTACAATAAAGACTATACTATATTATATGGTGTACCCCGCTCCTACAAAGGAACGCTGAAGATAAAAGAAGGCACAACGGACATTACACAAGGGGCTTTGATAGACTGTCCGGACATAACACTCATAGACATACCGGCTTCCCTTCAGGTTCTATCTTTCAGAGAAACCTCCCGCATGTCTGATTTGGAAGAAATTGTATTCAGAGGAGAAACACCCTTGACCACTGCCTACAACAACGGACAAGCCTGCTTCCTGCTGCAAGTGGCAAATCCTTCTGTCAAAATAAACGTGCCCAAAGACGCAAAGAAAGAATATGCCAAACAGTTGGTCGTCACTCCGGGTGAATATACCGAATCAGCGCAAACCGGCAGCATTCCTTACATGGTAGAAGCCGCCTCGCTGCCTCAAGCTAAAAACATTAAAGGACTCAAAAACTTCAACGATTATGATTAAGAGCAGCCTTATTACACTTTTGGTTATAGCTGCGGCAAGCTTTGTAATGCCCAGCACAACCTCTGCGCAAAACGTCTCCAAGGCGGACTCCACGTTGACAGCTCTTCGTCTCAACGAACTAAAGAACCGCCAAGCAGACATTCAGAGAAAGATTGAAATAGAGGATCGCAAAAGAAATCAGTCAATCGAAGGCGTATCCTTAGAGAGCATGGAAAAAATGAATTTGATCCAAGACTCCATTTGTTTGGAACTGCGCTCCCAGTTGGTGGAAATTGAACTGGAAATAGCCGAACTGACTCCTAACAAACTTCCCGCACAGTTCATCCAGCAATACAACCGCTTGCGCCAGTCGCAAGGCAACCGGCCGGAGAAGAAATAATATAAAAATATGTCAATGTGCTAATGGGCCTATTTATCAATGTCCAGCTGCATGAATACATATTGGCGCTAACTCGACATTATCAGTACATTGGCCTATTGGCACATTAAATCATCATCTAACTCTTAATACTTAGCATTATGAATACCGAAGATACAGTTTACGACAGCAACGAAAAAACCCAGTTTGACGAAACGATGTCCTCCGACAAACAGAAAGAGACTCAGACAAAGGAGAAGGAGACACCCCAAACTAAGGCCAAAGGAGGCATGTGGAAGAAGGTTGCGGTAAGCGGTGGTGTAGGCATCCTGTTCGGGGCTGCTTCCACACTCTTTACCGGCGCTGCAAATCCTGATGAAGCTGTCGCGCCACACACGACTCCACCCTCTCCTACTCCCGAACCGGAACCTACTCCCATCGTAGACGAAAACATCTCAATGGCTACCTGTGTAGATGATGACATGTCATTCTCACAAGCCTTTGCCGCCGCACGGGCGGAAGTAGGACCGGGTGGCGTATTCGAGTGGCACGGCAATCTGTACAACACCTACACGGCAGAAGAGTGGGACAACATGACCGCTGAAGAACAAGAGGATTACAATGAGCATTTCGCATGGACCGCCAATTCAGCATCCGCTGATGACTCTTCCGAAATAACGGGAACTGTAGAAACCGGGCAGGCACAGTACACAAGCCATACCCAACCGGAAGATGAAGTACAGGCTTATGCCACGGACGAGTCCATGGGGGGCGGACAGGACGACGAAGTGGAAGTACTGGGCGTGGTTCATGACGACGATTACGAAGCAAACATCGGTGTGGTATCGGTGGAAGGACAAGACGTTGTTCTCATTGACGTAGACGAAGACCAGGTTTTCGACTTCATGGCCACGGACACGAACTCTGACGGAGAAATCACCGACGATGAGATTATCGACATCACCGACCAGAACCTGACTGTCGACGACTTAGGCGGTTTCACCGGCCCCGACCCTAACGCCAACCTGTATGCCTCGACTGACGAACCCGATTACATAAACTATAACGACAACAATGTATATGAAGGCTAAAATCGTCCTTACGCTCACCCTGTTCCTACTGGGGCTTTGCTCCATGGCTTCGGCCAAGGTGTATCTGGTCTCGGTAGGCATATCAGACTATCCGGGAACCAAACAAGATTTGAAGTTGCCGGTCAATGATGCCAAGACCATATCCTGGCTATACAGCAAGAACAGCAATGCCATATACAAGCAACTGCTCAACCAACAGGCCACTGCCGCCAACATCCTGAAAGCGTTGCAAGAAACTTTCAAGAAAGCCGGCACCAACGACATTGTGGTATTTTTCTTCAGCGGACATGGCTACCCCGGAGGCTTTTCCGCCTACGACAAACTGTTGAGTTACGACAAGGTGCGTAAAGCCATGGCGAAAAGCAAATGCAAGAACAAGATGATATTTGCGGACGCCTGCTATGCCGGAAAAATCCGGACTCCCGGAAAAAATTCCGGCAATGCCATTGCGGCAGCCCAAAAAGCCAATGTCATGCTGTTCCTTTCATCCCGAAGCGACGAAGTATCCATTGAACGGCGCGACATGGAGAACGGTTTCTTTACTACCTACCTTCAGCGGGGACTGCGGGGAGGAGCAGACACCAACAGAGACCGCATCATAACGGCCAAAGAACTTTTTAATTATGTACATGCGGGCGTGGTGAAATTATCCGGAGACGAACAGCATCCGGTAATGTGGGGAAAGTTCTCCGACCACATGCCTGTAATGGTTTGGTAAATAATATATTATTAAATGGGAATTTAGCCCCCTCAACTCCCCCCGTGGGGGAGCTATCTTAGCATTCAAAGCCTCACCCTTAGGGGGGAGGTTTGGTGGGGGCTTCTAAAAAAACAGAAACATATGAATGAGATTTTAAAAATAGGTTGTCCGGTTTGCGGAAGTGTCCTTTCAGTGAAGAACCAACCGGGAATCGAATCCAAGTCTGTGACTTGCCCCATCTGCAAAAACAAGTCGCCTTTTTCCGCTTTCAAGAGAATCGTAAACAAGGAGGAGAAAACCGAATACCCGGACAAAGAGAAAACTTCCTATTCGGAAGAAACTCAAGTCAATGGAGGACCAAACTATACGCTGGGTAAGTTGCTCGTCCCGTCCTTACATCTTTCTTTCCAACTGAAACCCGGAAAGAACATCATCGGACGCAAGGCGTCGGCTTCATCAGCCACTTGTCAAATACCTTGCGAGACGAAACGTATGAGCCGGGAACATCTGGTGATTGAAATCAAAAAAATTCCGGGAAAAGGCTTCGTACATTGCGCCTCTCTGTACAAAGAAAAAGTGAACGCCACTTTCATCGGACAGAACAAACTGGAGTTTGGTGATTGCATCGTCTTGAACCATCGTGACATCATCCGCCTGCCCGACGTAGAAGCACGTTTCGAAATTCCCGATGAAGAAGGGACGGATATATAAATAGGAATTTAGCAGCCCCTCCCCATCCCTCCCCCGAAGGGAGGGGGCTAAAATTATCATTCAACTTAAAACAGCATTATTATGAAATATAAACTGAAAGTATATACGATTTGGGAATACGGGCAACGGAAAGACGCCGAAGGTAATCCCCACCAGGAAGATTGTACATTCCCGCTTCCGAACAGTATCAAGGATACGGACCGCACGTTTATCCTTTGCGATGGAATGGGAGGTCACGATGCCGGCGAAGTGGCCAGTGCCACCGTATGCGAAGCCATGGGGCAGTCTATTCAGAACTCACAACTTAACGCGGAAGGAAATTTCACCGATGAAATGTTCCGAAAAGCCCTTACCGATGCTTTTGACGCCTTAGATGAAAAAGACACGGGAGCCGCCAAGAAGATGGGCACCACCATGACATTCTTAAAGCTCCACAAAAACGGATGCACCATTGCCCACATGGGCGATAGCCGTGTGTACCACATCCGCCCTGGAAAAACGGCAGCCGACACCCGCATTCTCTTCCAAACCAAAGACCACTCGCTGGTCAATGACCTGATAGCCATCGGTGAGCTGACCGAGGAAGAAGCCAAGCACTCGCGCCAGAAGAACGTCATCACCCGTGCCATGCAACCCCATATGGAACATCGTCCCAAAGCCGACATGTACCACAGTACGGACATCCGTCCGGGCGATTATTTCTACCTCTGTTCCGATGGCATGCTGGAGAACATGGAAAGCCCGCAAATCTGCTACAACTTTTCCGATGCCGCCGGCACAGATGAAGAAAAAGTGAAACGGCTAACTCAAGCCACCTCCGAGAACCGGGACAACCACACTGCCATCATCGTACACATTCTGGAAGTCACCGACCCTGTGGAGGAACGGAAACCAGCACCGGCTCAAGCTCCGTCAGCCCCTACCCCCATCATGGCTGAAGTGCACGATGAAACAGAAGAGGAAGAAGAGAGAGGGGGAAAAGACGGGAAACCGGTTCAAATTCCACAAACAACCAACCGGAAGGGCAGTCTATCCCGATACCTACTCATCGCACTGGTCACACTCATCGTAGCATTCGCCATCGCCCTCTATTTTCTAGTCTTCGCCAAAGGAGCGGATAAAGACAAGGCGGGGAAAAAAGAACCCGCACGGACGGAACAGAAGGTGGATGACAAGCAGGGAGAAAATGTACCTCCCGCCAATCCACAACCGCCGAAAAAACAACAAGTGGAACAAACCCCACCAGCCGAAACTTCTCTGAACCAGCAGACGGTTAATGCCAATAATGCAGTAGTTCAAGAGGCAATAAATCATGCGGAACCATCCGACCCCAACAATGAAGAGGAAGAAATCGTAGAAAGTGATGAAGATAAGATAGAAAACATGACCGACAAAAAAGCCAACGAATAAAACAGAACCATGGAACTCACCTCCTTACAAAACGGACGATACAAGATAGAAAGCATCTTAGGCCAGGGCGGTTTCGGCATCACGTACCGGGCCGTCCAGACTTCCTTGGGGCGCACGGTCGCCATCAAGGAATTTTTCATGAAGGACTATTGCGAACGGGCGGAAGGCTCCACCCATGTCACCATGGGAACCCAAAGCAGCCGGGAAATGGTGCAACGCTACAGGGACAAGTTCGAGAAAGAAGCGCGCACCTTGGCCAGACTGAAACATCCCCACATCATCCCCGTCATTGACGTGTTTCAAGAGAACAACACCTCCTACTACGTCATGGAGTATGCCGAAGGAGCCTCGTTGAAGCAACAGGTAGATGAAAAAGGGCCTTTATCCGAAGCACGGGCGGTGAATTACATCCTTCAGGTAGCGGATGCTTTGCGCTATCTTCACGGGCAACACATCTGCCACTTGGACATCAAGCCGGCCAATATTCTGACCACGGCTCACGGAGAAGCCATCCTTGCCGACTTTGGCCTTGCCAAACAATACGACGAAGAAGGAGGCGAAACCTCCACCACTCCCGTAGGTAAAAGCAAAGGCTATGCCCCACCCGAGCAATACAGGACGGGAGGTGTCCAGTCTTTCTCACCCGAAACGGATGTCTATGCCCTTGGCGCCACCCTCTATTTCCTTTTGACAGGGAAGACACCTCCCGAGTCGGTACTTTTAAACGAACAAAGTTTGGACGTGACCCTGCTTTCGCCTCGCAGGGCTCAAGCGGTACAAGCGGCTATGCAGCTACGCAGGGCGGATAGGGTGACACTGGATGTTTTTGAGAGGTTCTTAACAAAGAAAGCGGAGCAACCGAAACCAGGCAAGGATGAGGATGTTACAATTATTGATGTAGAGCCTACAACCTCCAGAAAAGAAATAGGATTCAACAAGTTCAAATTATTACTATTAATATTAGCACAAATCATATTTATTGTCATTTGTTTAGGTGGAGCACGCAGAATCAGCATTGACTCTTCTGACACTTTGCAACTAACTGCATTTTATGTTATCTGCTCATTCTTTATATACCCTTTATTAAGACGGCTTCTCAAAAAGAATATAAAAACAATTTTTTGGATAATTATTGCTTTATTTATTATTAATACGGTTCTATTACCTATATGGAACGGTTCTTTAGTACTCCCTTACTTAATCTTATCCATTGGACTAAGCTTAAACACCATTTTCATATGGTTCAAAACGCCCTATAATAAATTTGAATAAGATAAAAAACATCATATAATTATGGAAACCAACAATACCCTCACCCCAGGCACCCTCCTACGAGGCAAATCCTACACCTACACCATCCAGAAGGTGTTAGGCCAAGGCACATTCGGCATCACTTATCTGGCCACAACCCAAGTAAAAGTACACGGCGCGTTAGGTGAACTGGAAACCACCATGCAGGTAGCCGTCAAGGAATTCTTCATGCGCGACATCAACGGGCGTGATGAGAACACCGTGACCACCGGAAGCAAAGGAGGTATCTATGCCAATTACAAAAAGAAGTTCGCACGCGAGGCGGAAAACCTGAGCAAACTGAAACATCCCCACATCGTCAAGGTGCTGGAGTATTTCGAGGCGAACAACACCGTCTACTACGCCATGGAATATGTAGAGGGGGGCAATCTGGACAACTACATCAAGCAACATAATGGTTTGCCGGAAGCGGAGTGCGTGAAGTACACCCGCCAGATAGGTTCCGCCCTCTCCTACATGCACGCCCACAAGATGCTGCATCTGGACTTGAAGCCGGGTAACGTCATGTTGCGCAAAAACGGGGACGCCGTGCTTATCGATTTTGGTCTGTCCAAGCAATACGATGAGAACGGAGAACCTGAATCGAGCACCTCAGTAGGAAGCGGCACACCGGGTTACGCCCCCATTGAACAAGCCAACTATCACGAAGGCAAGGATTTTCCCGTTACGATGGATGTATATGCACTCGGCGCTACGATGTTCAAGATGCTGACTGGCGTACGCCCGCCGGAAGCCTCGGTCATACTGAATGAAGGCTTCCCCGCTTATGAACTCCAAAAACATCATGTCAGCAACACGTTGATGGCGCAGATAGCCAAAGCAATGGCGGACAAAAAGAAAGACAGGCCTCAAAGCGTCGATGCCTTCCTGCAAGGACTCGGAGGTAAAATTCCCCCAAGAAAAGAAGAGGAGGAAAAGACGGATTACAAAGACGAGAAGACGGATTATAAAAAAGAAAAGCCCGTCAAGAAAAAGGAGGTTAAACCCACAGTCATCACGGATGATAAAGTGACAAATAAAACAACCGCAAAGTATGACAAGTATATCATTATCGGGCTTTTGATTGTAATCTGTGTAATCGGAGCGTTTCTGCTCATGAATCGGAATGAGGGGAGCAGGAACTATACGCCTTATGAGGAAGATTATGTAACGGAACCTGTAGATTATGAAGATGTAGCTGTCGATTCTGTAGCCGTCATGGACTCTGTAGCAGTATGGTAAAAAAACAGACTGAAAATGGAAGCGAATACACTAAAATCCGGCATCCTTCTACAAGGCAAGTCCTACACCTACACCATCCGGAAGGTATTAGGCCAAGGCACGTTCGGCATCACTTACTTGGCTACAACGAAGGTAAAAGTCGCCGGAGCCTTGGGTTCACTTGAAACGACGATGCAGGTCGCCATCAAAGAATTCTTTATGCGCGACATCAACGGACGCGAAGAGAATACGGTGACTACCGGAAGCCAAGGAGGCGTTTATGCCAACTATAAGAAGAAATTTGCCCGCGAGGCGGAGAACTTGAGCAAACTCGACCATCCGCACATCGTCAAGGTGCTGGAGTATTTCGAGGCGAACAACACCGTCTACTACGCCATGGAGTATGTAGAAGGAGGAAACTTAGACGCTTACATCACGCAACACAACGGCTTACCGGAAGCGGAATGCGTGAAATACGCCCGTCAGATAGGTTCCGCCCTCTCCTACATGCACGCCCACAAGATGCTGCATCTAGACTTGAAGCCGGGCAACATCATGCTCCGTCCAAACAAAGACACCGTACTGATAGACTTCGGTCTGTCCAAACAATACAACGAGAACGGAGAACCTGAATCGAGCACCTCAGTAGGAAGCGGCACACCCGGCTATGCCCCTTTGGAACAAGCCAATTATCACGAAGGCAAGGATTTTCCCGTCACCATGGATGTATATGCTTTGGGAGCTACGATGTTCAAAATGCTGACAGGCGTACGACCTCCGGAAGCATCGGTCATACTGAATGACGGTTTTCCTGCATACGAATTGCAACAACATCATGTCGGAGATGCATTGACAGCTTGCGTGGGCAAAGCGATGGCGGCTCTGCGGAAGGACAGGCCACAAAGTGTGGAGGAGTTCTTAAAAGAATTACAAGGAAACGGTGCAAAAACCGATAATGAGGAAGGGACGGACTATGAAACGACTTCGGATAAGAAGAATGTAACAGAAGAAGATTTGAAATATCCTCATAAATCCGGAAAGAAATCTCAGAATATCTTAATTGGAGTATGCATAGGATGTTTGTTTATTGTCGGAATAATAGTTAGTGTGAAAAACAACACTCCATTACCTTCCGAAATAATTAAGCGAGAAGGGTCTGATACTTTAAAGACAGATATAACAAATATAAAGCCATACGATTCTGTCCAAATCATGTCACACAAATATATCAAAGTTTGGAGAAAAGGGCTATGTGGAGTAACAGATTCATTAGGGAATATTATCATACCAATAGTTTACGAAGCAAGTCTAAGAGATTTTAGTTATTATAGATTAGCTGTGTGTCAAAAAGGGAAATGGGGTTTTGTCGATCAAATAACAGGAAAGTTAGTAATAGCTTGCCAATACAAAGAAGTTTCAAATTTTCATTTAAAGCCTTCAAGAATACCAAGAATTATTGCAGAAGTTACTACTTTTGAAGGGAAGAAATATGAAATTGATACAGATGGAAAGATTATAACGGACCTCTCTATACAGAAAGAAGCTCCAAGGTTCGCATATATTCTCCCCAAACTTGGAAAATGAAAGATATTAACATTGAGAAAATGGGCAATTAATTCTAATTGTAAGTAAGTGAACAAAATTTATTTATACTATAAATGAGATTTTATGTATCTGAAGAATGATAACAAAAACTCCCCTCCTCCGGGGAGGAGGGGTGGCCTTTAGGTCGGGGTGGTAGGAAAAGAATGGTTCGACCTATTTAAAAAGATATATTATATAGAAATAGTAGTCGCTTACGCGGCATATTTCTCCTACCACCCCGCCCGATGGGCACCCCTCCTTCCAGAAGGAGGGGAGTTTAATAATTGTTTACCCTTAACTGATAAATTCTCATTTAGCATAAAGTAAATATGATTAGTTACTTATGAGATTACTCTTTAAATCACAACAGCCATGAACCAACTTCAAAAAATAGATCTTGAAATAGCTTACTGGAAGCGGGAGCGGCTGAAGCTAACACACCCTTTACGGCAATTGTTTTGGGAGTGCACCTTGCGCTGCAACATGGCCTGCCGGCATTGCGGAAGCGATTGCAAGGCTGTGTCCGACTCGCCCGAAATGCCTTTTGAGGACTTTGCCCACGTACTGGACGAAGTGAAAGCGCATCAACCCTACGTGAAAACCATGGTGCATACGGTAGGCGGAGAACCGTTAGTGCGCCGGGATTTGTTGGAGTGCGGGCGGCAGATTACGGAAAAAGGATTCTATTGGAGTATGGTGAGCAACGGAATGCTGATTGACGGACCCATGATGCGTGAACTATCCCGTGCGGGACTTCGCTCGCTGGCTGTTGACGTGGACGGTACGAAGGATGACCATAACTGGCTGCGCTGCAATGAGCAAAGTTACGACCGCGTGTTCAACGCCATCGGGCACATCCGGGAAACGCCCGGCTTGGTGTGGGACGTGATAACCTGCGTCAACCACCGTAATCTGACCCATCTGCCGGAACTGAAGCGCTTATTGATTGAAGCGGGAGTCACCCGGTGGCGGTGCTTCACCATCGTCCCCATGGGCCGTGCCAAAGGCCAGGAAGATTTACTGCTGAGCGATGAAGAGTTCCGGCAACTGATGGACTTCATCGTGGAGACCCGGCGGGAGAATAAAATCCGCTTGTCCTATGCCTGCGAAGGTTTCTTGGGAGACTACGAAGGCCGGGTGCGCGGACACATCTATACGTGCATTGCCGGACTGACAGTGGCTTCGGTACTGAGCGATGGAGGTATCTCAGGTTGTCTGAGCATCCGCAGTCCGTATCAGCAGGGCAACATCTATCGGGACAGCTTCTGGGACGTATGGCAACACCGCTTTCAGAAATACCGCAACCGGGAATGGATGCGTACGGAACTTTGCGCCGATTGTGCCTTGTTCCGCCATTGCGAAGGGAACGGCTTCCACCTGCGGGACGATGAAGGGAACCTGATGCTGTGCCATTACCACAAACTTTTCGGGAAACAAAATAGAGGAGGGAAATAAAATGGATAAAGAAACGAAGAAAGACATGTTGAAAACGGCAACGGCGGCAATGGCCGGCAGCGCCATAGGAACAACGGCAGGACATGTCGCAGCAAACGCTTTGAACAAGGAAACCGCTGAGATTCCGCAAGAAGAGGTACAACAGGTGGAGGTTACTGTCCTGCCTACTACAGAAGACATCACCGCCAATGATGTACACATCGAACCGGAAGATGAACCGATAGAGGTTGTATATGGGGGACCGCCCATCGAAAATGACATCGTACTGATAGATGATACCGACCTCGACATCATCCTGATAGACGACACCTATTGCATGTATGGCGGACCGGCTATGTACGGTTATGAGGATAATATGGAAACCGGAAATATGGATATTGCGAAAGATGAAAACCTCATAATTATGGAAGATGAAGACTTCACAGACGTCTGATGGGGCAAACACTGAAAACGGTCGCAAAAGTATCATTGCTTACTTGCCCAAGTAATATTGGATAAATAGCAAAGTATCATTGCTTATTTGGGCAAGTAACCAATAATGCTTCGAAAAGCATGTTTTCTACAGATGAAGAATTCCAGGCAATCATGCTTTCAGACAGCGCTTAAATACATCGGACATTTTTTTGACAAACGAATTAAATCCATTATTTTTGTTCAAAAATACCTATCAATAAAAAACGATATGAACAACACGAACGATAACGTCCTGAAACCGGGAACCCTCCTGCGAGGCAAGTCCTACACCTACACCATCCAAAAGGATTTAGGACAAGGCACATTCGGCATTACTTACCTGGCAACGACCCAAGTAAAAATTACAGGCGCCTTGGGTGAAATTGACACAAGCATTCAAGTAGCCATTAAGGAGTTCTTCATGAGCGACATCAACGGACGGGAAGACAACACCGTGACCAGCGGAAGCAAAGGAGGCGTCTATGACAAGTACAAACAGAAGTTTGCACGCGAAGCGGAAAACCTGAGCAAGCTACATCACCCGCACATCGTCAAGGTGCTGGAATATTTCGAGGCGAACAACACCGTCTACTACGCCATGGAGTTTGTGGAAGGAGGAAACTTAAACGAATACATTGAGCAAAAAAACGGACTACCGGAAGCGGAATGTGTGAAGTATGCCCGTCAGATAGGTTCCGCCCTCTCCTACATGCACGCCCACAAGATGCTGCATTTGGACTTGAAACCGGGCAACGTCATGCTGCGCAAGAACGGAGATGCCGTGCTCATCGACTTCGGACTGTCCAAGCAGTATGACGAAACAGGCAAGCCGGAAACCAGTACTTCCGTAGGAGGAGGAACGCCCGGTTACGCGCCCATTGAACAAGCCAACTACCACGACGGCAAAGGTTTTCCGGTCACCATGGATGTGTATGCGCTCGGAGCGACCATGTACAAGATGCTGACAGGAGAACGGGCACCGGAAGCTTCGGACATTCTGAACGACGGTTTTCCGACATATAAGCTACAGGAACATCAGGTCAGTGACAAAATGGTTGCCCATGTCACCAAAGCCATGGCGCCCATGAAGAAAGACAGGCCGCAGAGTGTGGAGGAGTTTTTGAAAGAGTTGGGAGGGGGAAAAACAGCATCAAACGGAGACGATGAAGGCACCGACTACGAAATATTCCCCGTTAAGGAACGCATCACCCTGCCCCACTCCACTCATGAACTGTCTTTCTCATTCTGCGAGTCCTCCCATCCCAAGTTTCACCATTTCAAAGCGAAGTTCTCACCAACTTCCCTTTCGATACAAGCCTATGTGGAATATGAGTTGGTAAAAAGCCGGGAGTACACTTTTGATAAAACCCGGTTTGAAGCGTTACTCGCTGCCATCAATTCCTTAAAACTCTACAAGGTTGCAGAAGTGGATAGCCGAGGATTCACCGGCGGAGAAACCATCAGCCTGCAAGTCGGGGAATGGGACGTATATCACTATGGAACGAAGTCAGAACATTTCGGCACCTTTTCCGGGGATGTTTACCCTTTATTGGACAAGATAAAGGAAGCCATTCCGGACTTCCCCAACCTGTGGACAAAGGACAGCGTCTGGGATAAATACAAAATTCCGTTGATAGGAGGCGGCATAGCGTGCGTATTGGCGATAGTGCTGATGGTCTTTCTGAATACGGGAAACAAACCGTCTCCTGCCCAAACGCCTCCGCAAGTGAATACGGAATCGGCTTCACCCAAATTCAACACTAATGCAGGCACTTCACAACCTGCTGCTGTGGAATCCATCGCCGACAAGCCCGACAAACAAACGGAAGGAAAGCAAGGAACATCCGAAGAGGCAAGGAAACCTGCGTCCACAACCACACCCGCGAAAAAGACGCAAGCGACTCCCACCCAAACAACCCAAAGACAAAGCGCCTCCCAAACGACCCTCAAAGAAGAGGTTGTGAAGGATGACAAAATCTATGAGACGGTTGACCAGATGCCGGGGTATCCCAATGGAATGGCCGGAATAATGCAATACCTCTCAGAAAATGTACGTTACCCGGCAACCGCGCAAGAAAATGGCATTCAAGGACGAGTATTAGTACGATTTGTGATAAATACCGACGGAAGCGTCACAGATGCCAAAGTGATACGAAGCGTCGACCCGGATTTGGATAAGGAAGCGGTACGTGTAGTCTCTTCAATGACTAAATGGAGACCGGGCAAACTGAACGGGAAAGCGGTGCGTGTGGCTTATACACTCCCGATTATGTTCAGATTGGAATAAGAAGAATGAACAATGACCATTAAAACATAGTAAACATGAGTAAACAAAAAATGTAAGACATGCCGCGAAGCGACTCCTATCCCTATATAATAAATAGGTCGAACCATTCTTGTCCTACCACCCCGCCCGGTGGGCACCTACCCCCTCCTTGCTCCCCCGTTATCGGGGGAGAGCAACCTCCCAGGAGGAGGGGAGTCAATTACCCGTCATCATCGAATGGGTTTTCCGCAGGGAATGGGCACTCAGAATGACATTACTTTTTGACAGTCGTTCTTGCATTTTGACACACCCTCCCTCTTCTAAATACAACTTTATCCGCTAAAAAAATCAAGTCCTCCCTTTTGACAAATGACTTAATTCCACTATTTTTGTATGCAAACATCAGATATTGTACAGATATGGAACTTTATCACGGAAGTTATATGACAATACCCTTACCCCAAATTATCAAAGGACGTTTCACAAAAGACTTTGGGGAAGGTTTTTATTGCACAGGACTAAAACATCAAGCTGAAAAATGGGCCAAACGCTATGACTCACCAATCATAAATATATATGAATATAAACCAAACGAAACGCTAAACGTTCTTCATTTTGAAGATATGACGGATGAATGGCTGGATTTTATCGTAAACTGCCGCAGTGGGAAGACACATAATTATGACATTGTCATTGGAGCAATGGCCAACGACCAAATATATAACTACGTAGCAGATTTCATGAATGGAGTGCTGACACGGGAGCAGTTCTGGGTATTGGCAAAATTTAAATATCCGACACATCAAATCAATTTCTGTACAACGAAAGCATTAAAATGTATAACTTATAAAGGCTCTGAGGAGATAAAACTATGAACGGACGGGAAGACAGCAAACTGAATGATTTGTTTTTTCTGTGCAGTTTGATAGAATATGTCGGACGGCAAACTAAAAACAAACGCGAAACGGTAGTGAACGCCTTGGGACGTAAAGGATTGGAACACTACTATGAATTGGCTGAAGTGTATCATTGCGAAAACATAGACAAGGTGACGGATGAACTTGTAAACAAATATCACATTACCATGGGGACGTATGACAATGTAAAGGCGGCTATGGACAGCATTCCTTCGCATTGGGACATCGGAAAAGTGATGCAACGGCTTATACATGAAGTGGCCAAGCATTCGGACGGAGATGTAATCGGTGCTCTCATCCAAGTGTATAACTCGTGGATTGCCGCCAAAATCGATGACTACAATTGCTCCATGTATTATGAAAACACAAGCTACCAATATGCATCCTATCAAGCCGGAAAGGCTTTATAACATCACACTATCTAATTACTTTAAATGAGCAATGATAACGATGAAAGGTACGAACGATAACGCCCTGAAACCGGGAACCCTCCTGCGAGGCAAGTCCTACACCTACACCATCCAAAAGATGTTAGGACAAGGAACTTTCGGCATTACCTACTTGGCAACGACCCAAGTAAAAATTACAGGTGCCTTGGGCGAAATTGACACAAGCATTCAAGTCGCCATTAAAGAGTTCTTCATGAGCGACATCAACGGACGGGAAGACAACACCGTGACCAGCGGAAGCAAAGGAGGCGTCTATGACAAGTACAAACAGAAGTTTGCCCGCGAGGCGGAAAACCTGAGCAAGCTGCATCACCCGCACATCGTCAAGGTGCTGGAATATTTCGAGGCGAACAACACCGTCTACTACGCCATGGAGTTTGTGGAAGGAGGAAACTTAAACGAATACATTGGGCAAAAAAACGGACTCCCGGAAGCGGAATGTGTGAAGTATGCCCGCCAGATAGGTTCCGCCCTCTCCTACATGCACGCCCACAAGATGCTGCATCTGGACTTGAAACCGGGCAACGTCATGCTCCGCAAGAACGGGGATGCCGTGCTCATCGACTTCGGACTGTCCAAACAATACGACGAAACAGGCAAGCCGGAAACCAGCACCTCCGTAGGAGGAGGAACGCCCGGTTACGCGCCCATTGAACAAGCCAACTACCACGACGGCAAAGGTTTTCCGGTCACCATGGATGTGTACGCGCTCGGAGCGACCATGTACAAGATGCTGACAGGAGAACGTCCACCGGAAGCTTCGGACATTCTGAACGACGGTTTTCCGACATATAAGCTACAGGAACATCAGGTCAGTGACAAAATGATTGCCCATGTCACCAAAGCCATGGCGCCTATGAAGAAAGACAGGCCGCAGAGTGTGGAGGAGTTTTTAAGTTCACTGAAAGAAGAAGACACTTTCTATGAAGTTCCTCAAGAAGATACGGCCAAAGACGAACCTATTAAAATCGTAAAGGTTCAAAAAGCGCATGTCATAACACCGGAAACAAAGAAAGAACTGGAAACAAACACTTCAAATGAAACCAATAAGTCTCAAAAGAAACGTTTGATTACATTATCTGTTAGCGTCCTTGTTGGTGCCAGTGTCATTATCGGAGCATTTTTATTATTAAGCCAAAGGAATAAAACCTCAGATTTAATCCCGAATAAAGATAACATCACTACAATAGTTCAACCCCAAGTCCAACCCATAGGAAAGGATTTCGTTTTGATAGAAAAAGGCGAATTGCCAAACTATGAAGTACAACAGGATAAATATATAAATGTTACGGTAGACTCTTTCTATATCTCCAAATATGAACTGACACAAGGAGAATATAAACGGGTCATGCAACATATTGCTCCCGAGAATTACACCTATAACATCGGAGGAAGCGGGAAAGAGAACTATGTAGCTATGAAAAATGATAGTCTCCCAGTTATAGGAACCATCACAAATATAGCCGAATATTGTAATCGCAGAAGCGAAATGGAAGGTTATGACGGCTTTTATACCATCACAAATACCCATGTGATTGTAAATTCTGACGGCAATGGCTATAGGCTCCCTACTGATGTCGAATGGTTATATGCCGCCCATGCCGGTAACCTACATGAAACATACAAATATGCCGGAAGCAATAAATTTGCAGAAGTCGCTTGGTATGGAGGTAATAGCAAGAACAAACCTCATAAGGTAGGTTTAAAAAAGCCCAATGGAAAAGGATTGTACGACATGACAGGAAATATTACGGAATATCTGTGGGGAAAGTGTGACTTTGCAGATCCAAATACACTACGACTACAAACCTATATGGACTACGAGAACTGGGTAGGAACAATCGATGAAATCGTGGGTGGTTTCAGTCCATATCTTGGCGCACGCATCATTCTGATACCTAAGGGAATGAACAACAAAAATCTATTAATAGATACCCCTAACTCTACAGACAGATTAATCAAGGACTTAAAACAATAAGTTTATGAAATGAATATGAACGGACAAGCATACAGCGAACTGAACCATATTCATGAACTTCAACAATATATCATTTCACAACATCTACATTTTTGAAATGCCTTTTAAGAAGGAGACTTTCCACTGTCAGAAATGCTTTCAAGCGAGATTGAGGAATGTTTCTAACATAGACCCCGAATGTTTCTAACATTCCCCCTCTATGTTAGAAACATTCCCCTCTTAGGTTAGTAACCTAAAATGAAGAGTTTTTAAGGACCCACTTTTTTTGTAAATCAAAATAACTAAATAACACTTATTTTCGCCATCTCTTATATTTACTAAACGACAAATTGATGACGTTATTTCCCGGACAAGCCATTAATTTCCCAACAAATCTTTTGACAAACAAAAAGAAACCTTTATTTTTGCCAATAAATATCTATCAATGAAAAATGACATGAACGACTCAAATGATAACGCCCTGAAACCGGGCACCCTCCTGCAAGGCAAGTCCTACACCTACACCACATTCAAGAGGTATTAGGTCAAGGCACATTCGGCATTACTTATCTGGCCACGACCCAAATAAAAGTGACGGGTGCTTTGGGCGAACTTGAAATGGACATACAGGTGGCTATCAAAGAGTTCTTTATGCACGACTTCAACGGAAGGACGGGAAATACAGTGACCTGCGGAAGCAAGGACAGCGTTTACTACGACTACAAACACCAGTTTATCCGCGAAGCCCAAAACCTGAGCCGCTTCCACCACCCGCACATTGTCAAAGTGCTGGAAGCTTTCGAGGAGAATGATACCGCCTACTTCGCCATGGAGTTTATCGAAGGGGGAAGTTTGAACGAATACATCAGCCAAAGCGGTGGACTGTCCGACCGCGAGTCGTTGGAAATCATACTCCAAATAGGCGATGCCTTGTCAATCCTGCACCGCAACAACATGCTGCATCTCGACCTGAAACCTTTGAACGTCATGCGGCGCACAAACGGAGAACTGGTATTGATAGACTTCGGACTTTCCAAACAGTTTGACAAGAACGGAGAACCGGAATCGAGCACGCACCTCGGTTTAGGCACCAAAGGATACGCCCCTATAGAACAAGCCAACTACAAGCGAGGGAACAGTTTTCCTGCCACATTGGACATTTACGCCTTAGGAGCAACGCTTTTCAAAACTCTGACCGGTGCCAATCCGCCGGTAGCGGTAGCATCAGAAATTCTCAACGAAGGTTTCCCGGAAAAGGATATGAAAGCTTACGGTGTGAGCGACGATGTAATCCTGCTTACTTCATGGGCCATGGAACCGATGAAAGCCAAACGCCCGCAAAGCGTGGACGAGTTTTTGGCAAAAGTACGACAAATATTGCCCACAGCATCCGGTGAAAGCCGCCAACAAATGGGAATAGTATCCGAACCGTTATCAACCCAACCGCCCCGGATATTGAACAACCAAGTCTACGAAGAATGCAACGGGCTGCAAATACGTTGGGCTGAGAACCTATCCGAATACAAGAAAGAGGCGATCCGCGAATTAATCGGACACATGGAAAAGATTGGTTATAAAGAACAAATGGTATATTCGGACTATGGGGTCGAGCCTGTAGCACGCTATCCGTTAATGTCATTGGGGGATAGTAGCCATTGGTATTTGGAGCGAATGAGGCGAAATGATACTTCAGGAGGCTATTACTCTCAAACTATCCCCATGATACTCAGTTCCATCGTACAATTAGAAAAGGAGACAGGACTACCATTCAGATTGGCGGAAAGGGAAGAACTCAGATTTATACATTCAGAAATTCCAACATTGAATGTCATGGGAACTTTATGCTATTCTCCACGAAACGGACTTCAATACGAAATCTATATGAGTAGGGCGATAAAAGATGTATCCCCCTATGCATGGTATAATAACTATAGATTCCAGCTTGTATGCGACAGGCCGACGCCCGTTTATGGAGAGCACGGTTTTAATGTTCCCTATACCCAAAAATTCTTTGATGAAATCCAGCCTATCGGCTTCGGACTATACAAGGTGAGAACAGGAAACGAGTGGAACATTTCCTCGCCACAGGCGCCCACATCCCTATATTTGCCCGAAGACTATGACAGCATTTCAAGTATCAATGTATATGACTTCCCGTCCGGAGGGTCACGGTCCGGAAATGTCATGTACTTAGGTATCGAAGCTAAGAGAAAAGACATGACCTATTACTATGAATTCCACAAGCACGCATTCAAACTGATAAAATCGCTCTCAAAAAAAGAAATTGAAGAATCATACATGTGGACATAATCGTCAGTAAACATGCTTAATGCAGATGGCAGGTCCTAAACAGTACAGTCAATAGAATCTGTTATCTCCACACAGACAAGGCGGCGGCTTCCCGTGAGTTCCGTGGGGGTAAAAGGAAAAATGTTTTTTATTTTACAAAACCATTCTATTCAGTCCAGCACTCCCTTGGATGACGGAAGTTCGTAATGGTAAATATCCCGTCTGACCGCCATCTTCAAGGCACGGGCCATGGCTTTGAATATGCCTTCTATCTTGTGATGTTCATTGGTACCTTCGGCTTTGATGTTGAGGTTCATCTTGGCCGCGTCGCTCAAGGACTTAAAGAAATGCAGGAACATCTCGGTGGGCATCTCCCCTATCCGCTCGCGCTTAAAACCGGCCTGCCACACCAGCCAAGGACGCCCGCCAAAGTCCAAGCACACTTGACATAAGCAATCGTCCATAGGCAAAGAATAGCCATAGCGTTCAATACCCCGCTTGCTGCCCAAGGCTTGGTAGAGGCATTCACCCAAGGCTAAAGCCGTATCTTCGATAGTGTGATGCTCATCCACGTGCAAATCACCCTTCACCCGGACGATCAAGTCCATGCCTCCATGCCTGCCTATCTGCTCCAGCATGTGGTCGAAAAAGCCCAATCCCGTACAGATGTCGCAACGTCCCGTCCCGTCCAAATCGAGGGAGACATATACATCCGTCTCATGCGTCACCCGATGTACCTCTGCCCGACGTTCACCGGCAAAAAGGAAATCGGCTATCCGGTCCCAATCCGTCGTAGCCAAGACGCAAACTTCTTCCAATCCAGAAGGCAGAACAGATTTATCCGCCTGAAGCAAAATGGCTCGGCATCCTAAATTCTTGGCCAACTCCACATCCGTAGGACGGTCGCCAATCACGAAACTATGTGCCAGGTCATACTCTTCATTATTTAAATATTTGGCAAGCATGCCTGTCCGGGGTTTGCGTGTGGGGGCATTCTCTTCAGGAAAACTACGGTCGATGTACACGGCATCGAACGTGACACCCTCGCCCGCCAGGGTCTTCATCATCAAGTTATGCACGGGCCAAAACGTATCTTCGGGAAAGGAAGTTGTGCCAAGCCCGTCTTGGTTGGTGACCATGACGAACTCAAAATCGAGTTTACTCCGGATAAAGCCCAGATTACGCATCACTTTGGGATAAAACTCCAACTTTTCGAATGCATCCAACTGATAGTCCACAGGTGGCTCGATGACCAATGTCCCGTCCCGGTCGATGAATAGAACTTTTTTCATAAAAATAATAATTTAGCCCCCTCCCTCCTCCCCCCGAAGGGGAGGCGACCCGTGTATATTAATGAATTGTCCGTTCAAATGGATTAAGCCCCCTCCCTTCGGGGGAGGGATGGGGAGGGGCTTTAAATTCCCATTTACCTATTTATACTTTTCCAGCGCATCCAGCAATTTTTCATTCTCCAGGCGTGTGCCCACCGTGACGCGCAAACAATTCCCGCAGAGGGAAACTGAATTGCGGTTGCGCACAATGACTCCCTGGCTCACCAGATAATCGTAGATGGCGCAAGCGTCGGTGACACGAGCCAAGAAGAAATTGGCGTCGGAAGGGAAAATCCACTCAACGCAAGGCAGCGTCCGAAAACGTTCCTCCAGCCACTCACGCTCGGCCTTCAATGTCTTTACCCAACGATCTACCTCGTAGTGGCGAAGCACCATCTCAAAAGCTTGTTTTTGAGTCAAAAGATTTACATTATACGGATATTTCACCTTATTAAAGAGAGCGATGATGTCCACGGAAGCGAAAGCCATTCCCAAACGGATGGCCGCACATCCCCAAGCTTTGGAAAAGGTTTGGAGAACTATCAAGTTGGGGTATTTCGCCAAGTCGGGCAGAAAGGAGCGCGCATCGGAAAAGTCGATGTATGCCTCGTCCACTATCACCAGTCCCGCAAAAGATTGAAGAAGTCTCTCTATCTCCTCCCGGCACAGGTTGTTACCCGTCGGATTATTGGGCGAGCAGAGGAACATCAGTTTAGTGTGCTCGTCGGACAGCGCCAGCAAGTCGTTGGCCTTGAACTGGAACTGACCATCCAACAACACCTTACGATAGGCCACTTCGTTGATGTCCGCACACACTTGATACATGCCATACGTTGGGTCGATGGCCACCACATTATCCACACGAGGCTCGCAAAAGATACGGTAAGCCAAGTCGATGGCTTCGTCGCTCCCGTTTCCCAAAAAGATATTCTCCACGGGCACGCCTTTGATTTTGCTGATGCCTTTCTTCAAATCCCGTTGTAAAGGATCCGGATACCGGTTGTGCGGGGTGTTATAGGGGTTTTCATTCGCATCGAGAAAGACGGAAGCCGCACTTCCGTTATATTCATCCCGTGCGGAAGAGTAAGGTTTCAATTTCCAGATATTGGGTCGTACTAATTCTTGTAATGGTTTCATGCTCAATTAAAGTTCCGAAATACAATTCCATTCATTTTTTCACCTGCAAAAATAGTTTTTTCTCACAAAATAACCATTTTTCTCTTCGCTTTTTCGGATTTCAGCAAGCAGAATATTATTTCTTAACTCAAAGACTTGGCGTAAATGCCACATATTTCTTAACTTTGCGCCTGCTTTTATCATCATAAAACATGTATATGAAAACATTCAGACGAACACTTCTCTCCTTATTGCTGGCGGCAGCCTGCACCCTGGATGTTCCGGCACAAGAGAACCAGTCATACATCCTGCACACCATCGAAAAAGGGCAAAGCCTCTACTCCATTTCCAGCATGTACGGAGTGAGCCAAAGCGACATCATCCGGCTGAATCCCGGAAGCGACCAGCGGATTTATGTAGGACGCAAACTGCGCATCCCTCGCACTGCTCCAGATGCCATGCAGGAAACTTTCCACACCATCGAGTCCGGCGAAACGCTCTATCGGCTCAGCCAGCAATACGGCGTGTCGGTGCAAGCCATCTGTAAAGCCAACCCGGGGCTCAGCGTGGTCAACTTCCATGCGGGAGAGGTCATACGTATACCTGCCCCCACCCCCAAGACAAGCCCTGACGTACCTGACGTCCAACCTCAAGACACCATTGCCCTAAGAGCCGAGGTGAAGCCCCGATGCAGGGACATGCACAAGGTGGGCCGCCGGGAAACGGTGTATAGCATCAGCCGCGAATATGGCATCACGGAGGAAGAACTTATAGCCGCCAATCCCGAACTGAAGGGGAAAAATAAGATAAAGCGGGGAACTTTCCTCTGCATCCCTTATCCGAAGCCTTCGCAAGAGAATGCGGACGCCTTGTCGAAAGAACCGCCGACCAACCGCGAACTTTTCAAAGAGAACAGCATCAAAGCCGAAAAATACGCCACCCTCAAAGCTGCCGTCATTCTCCCTTTACTGCCCGAAGGCGGACAACAGAACGAGTCGGCACGCATGATAGAATACTACGAGGGATTTCTCATGGCCGTGGACAGTCTGAAGAAAACGGGCGTATCCATCGACCTTTATACGTATAACTCCGGTCCGCAGAAGGCTTCCATCCAGAACATTCTGGCAAGCAAAGCCATGCAAGATGTCAACATCATCTTCGGCCCGTTGTACCAAGAGCATATCCAGCCACTTACTGAATTTGCCCAGGCTAAAGGCATCCGGCTTGTCATACCTTTTACATCGAAAGACAACAGCGTGTTCCGCAATCCGTACATCTATCAAATCAACACGCCTCAGTCCTATTTGTACTCCGAGGTGTATGACCACTTCTTCCGCCAATTCCGCAATGCGCACGTTATCTTCCTAAACACCCGGGAAGGCGCACAAAGCAAGGCGGATTTCATCAAAGGATTCAAGGAAGAACTCAGCAGCCGTTCCGTACCTATGACCTCCTTGCCGGACACAGTCACAGCTCACACGTTAAGCAAAGTGCTGCGACCCGACCGTGAAAACATATTTGTTCCTACTTCGGGCAGCAACGTGGCCCTCATCAAGCTCCTGCCTCATCTGACCGTAACCGTACGCCAAAATCCGGAAATACCCGTCCACCTGTTCGGCTATCCCGAATGGCAGACCTATACAAAGGACCATCTGGAAGCATTCTTCGAACTTGATACATATTTCTACTCCTCTTTCTATACCAACAACCTGCTGCCCTCCGCAGTGGAATTCACCCGCAACTACCGGCATTGGTTTGCCAAAGACATGGAAGAACGTTATCCCAAATATGGCATGCTGGGCTTTGACACCGGCTATTATTTTCTGAAAGGATTAGCCCTATACGGCACTACCTTTGAAGAAAATCTGAACCGGCTCAACGTGACGTCCATACAGACGGGCTTCAAATTCCAGCGGGTCAACAACTGGGGCGGTTTTATCAACAGGAAGGTATTCTTCGTCCACTTCACCAAGAACTTCGAACTCATCAAACTGGACTTCGATTAAAAATGCAACCCATGAAAGTAAAAATACTCTTTATAGGTATTCTCCTGCTGACCGGTGTCACAACTTCTGTCTGGGCTCAGATTGGCGAGCAACGTTACAATTTTTCCGTAGGTGTCAATGGAGGTATCAACATCAACTCTGTCAGTTTCTCGCCCAGCGTACAACAAGGCTCCCTCATGACACCTACAGGAGGCATTACGCTGCGCTATGTCTCCGAAAAATATTTCGGCATGATATGTGGTGCCCAACTGGAGCTCAACTATTCCCAGCAAGGATGGAGTGAATTTTATCAAGATTACCCCGACCTGGCCTATACCCGCAAGATGAACTACATCAACATCCCGTTTCTTGCCCACCTGGCATTCGGAAAGGAAAACCGCGGACTGCAATTCTTCATCAATGCCGGTCCGCAAATAGGTTTTTTCCTTAGCGACAGCCATACCATTGGCGGAAACTGGGAGAACTATACAGGCATCGTCGTAGAGCAGCACGAAGCTTCCATTGACAATAAATTCGACTATGGCATCACCGGCGGAGCGGGTGTGGAATTGCGCACCGGAATAGGCCACTTCCAGGTGGAAGGGCGATACTATTACGCCCTCTCCGACTTCTACGGAACCACGAAGAAAGATTATTTCTCACGTGCCGCCCATGGTGTCATCAGCGTAAAAGTCGCTTACCTGTTCGATTTGCTAAAATAAAATTCCAAACGCACGCAGCTATAAAACCCAATCTAAAAATCATGAAAATATATTCCATACTCGACACCGATTTGTATAAGTTTACAACTTCGTACGCATACATCAAACTATTTCCCTACGCTAAAGGGACTTTTACTTTTACCGACCGTGACCAGACTGAATATTCGAATGAATTTCTGGCGGAACTGAAAACGGCTATTGACACCATGAGGCGGATAACCTTGACAGGAGACGAGTTGGAGTATATGACACACAGTTGCCGTTTTATCCCCCGTGTATATTGGGAATGGTTATCTTCTTTCCGCTTCCAACCCGAAAAAGTGGAAATCCGCCTGGACGAAGAACGGCACCTACATATAGAAGTGACTGACTACCTGTACAAGGTAACGCTTTACGAAGTACCGTTACTGGCCATCGTTTCCGAAGTGAGGAACCTAGTTATGGGTAACCACCCCGACCTGGCCATCGTGACCTCCCGCTTAGTGGACAAAGTTGCGCTATCCAACCGCTACCAGATGCCTTTCTCAGAGTTCGGCACACGCCGGCGTTTCTCCTTCGAGGTACACGACACGGTTATCGCTTACTTAAAACAACACGCCCAATATTGCACAGGCACGTCCAATTGCTACTTTGCCATGAAGTATGACATGCGCCCCATGGGTACCCATCCGCACGAGTGGTTCATGTTCCACGGGGCGCAATTCGGATACAAACACGCCAACTATATGGCTTTAGAGAACTGGGTAAACGTCTACGACGGCGACTTAGGAACAGCACTCTCCGACACATATACTACCGACGCTTTCCTAAGCAACCTCAGCCGTAAACAAGCCAAATTGTTTGACGGAGTGCGATGCGACTCAGGGAATGAGTTCGACTTTACCGACAAACTCATCGCACGCTATCAGGAATTTGGCATTGACCCAACCACCAAGACAATCATCTTCAGTAATGCGTTGGATTTCAACAAAGCACTCGAAATCTTCCGTTTCTGCCAAGGACGCATCCGGTGCGCTTTCGGCATCGGCACCAACCTAACGAACGACACAGGCTTCCGTCCTTCCAACATCGTCATGAAATTGTCCCGATGTAAGATGAATGCAAACCAGGAATGGCGCGAATGCGTAAAGTTATCCGATGACGAAGGAAAACATCTGGGAAGCACCGCAGAAGTACAGGCTTGCCTTTATGAATTACAGATTGATTAGATAAAAGGAAGTTGAGAGGATTAAATTATCATTTACCAAATGCGCTACGATTTCAAGAAACAAATACGGAGCTTCGGCTATGCATGGAAAGGCATCCGGTGTGTGACGGGAAAGGAACAAAACCTCAGTTTCCATCTCATCGCCGCCATATGTGTAGCGGCAACCGGATTTATTTGCGACATCACACAAACTGAGTGGATGATTGTCACGCTCTGCATTGGAGTGGTAATAGCCGCAGAATTATTCAATAGCGCAATAGAACGCATTGTCGACTTAGTGTCGCCCCAGCATCAGCCTTTGGCGGGACAAATAAAAGACATCGCCGCCGGAGCGGTGTTGATATGTGCTCTGACAGCGATGATTGTAGGATTAATAATCTTTGTGCCCTATCTGACACGTTTCCTTTTATAGTAAGGACGGGTGGCAAATACATATGCCAGAACGGTCAAGACCAATACACTAACCATCAAGTTATCTCCATTTACCGGTACATCCTCCATGGAGTCCAGGTAACAGACCGTCCATACACCTGCAAGGAAACCAAAGTCCAATGCCAGATTGAACGTCATATTCCCCGTAGCCCGTTGGCAATGATGTGACAATTTAACAAACATCTTGACCACAATCGGGGTAAGCAAAGGAAGCAAGAACAGGGGAAGCATCCACATGAATCCTCCTGCATCGGCTATATCCATCAAGAATACTCCTCCTATACCGGAAGCATAACCCCACACAAGTACGTTAAAAGCCGGCAACCATGCACGGGGCAACAAAAAGCGGTCGATACTGCACAGAGTCACACCAATGGGTGCACGGAAAGACACGTATACCAACGCAGCCAATACAAAAGCCAAGCCAAGGCAAACTGCCGCCAGATAGGTAAGGAAAGCGAGTGAATAATGGAACAGCATCCATACACCCGCTACCATGCCTGTCACCATGCCCATACGCCCCCAAAAGGCAAAAAGCATGTTACCCGACGTACGATGTCCGGACAGCGTAATGTCAATACTGATTGTGGTACTTGCCCCAATGGCCAAAGCCAAGCAAACGCCCTGTACCAAAGCCACCCACACGTACCATACCTCACGGACATAGGTAACTCCGACCATCGTCAACGCAATGCCGGCAAGCGCCCACAGCAGCACATGCTTACGCCTGAACGTATCGGCCAAATAGGCGTGGAAAGGCCCCGCAAGCAAGCCGCCCAACAAGAAAAAGGGAACTGTCCGGACAACAACCTCCGTCTTGACTAAAGGCAATACACCCATCACCATGTACACTGAAGCGTACAGCAGAAAATTGACCATACACATCAAGAACAGTCCCCTTGTCAGCAGGCTATCAGTATTGCTCTTTTTCATTCGGGAAATCCAGATTCTTCACATCCGAAATATAGCGGCTGATGGCATCTGTCATCACTGTATGCAAGTCAGCATACCGACGCAGGAAACGAGGACGAAAACCGTTGTTCATGCCCAACATGTCTTGCACGACCAATACCTGCCCGTCGACATCACCTCCCGCACCAATGCCTATCACAGGAATTTGAAGTTCATGCGCCACCCTTCCGGCCAGCGTAGCGGGAATTTTTTCCAATACCAAACCAAAGCATCCGGCTTCTTCCAACAAATGAGCGTCACGTATCAGCTTCTCAGCCTCGGCTTCATCCTTGGCACGAACAGTATAAGTACCATACTTATTAATGCTCTGCGGCATCAGTCCCAGGTGACCCATCACGGGAATGCCTGCGCAAACAATGCGTTTCACTGTATCAATGATTTCTTCTCCGCCTTCCAACTTCAACGCATCGGCATGGCTTTCCTTCATAATACGGATGGCCGAAGCCAAACCCTCCAACTCATTGCCTTGATAAGAGCCAAAAGGCATATCGACCACTACCATTGCACGCTTTACCCCACGCACTACGGATTTAGCATGATAAATCATCTGGTCGAGCGTGATGGGCAACGTCGTCACATTACCGGCCATGACGTTCGAAGCCGAATCGCCCACCAAAATCACATCCATACCGGCACCGTCCACTATCTGTGCCATGGTGTAATCATACGAAGTCAACATGGAAATTTTTTCGCCTCTCTGCTTCATCTCGACGAGGCGATGAGTCGTCACTTTACGAGTGTCGTCTGAAATGTATCCAGCCATTACTAATAAGATTTTAAAAATTCGGGCGCAAAGTTACATCTTTTTCCTATACCTTGTTCACTTTGCGCATCTTATCGTACGAGAAATCACGGAAATCGGCTATTACACAATGGCAAAGAGGGGCTATATCTTCAGGGCGGTTGGTTGTGGAAAGCCCTATGACAAAAGCGCCCGAAGCCATACCTGCCTTTAAACCATTGAAAGAGTCTTCGAAAACATACGTAGTGTCCGGCGAAGTGCCCAGCACCTCCATGCCCAACAGGAAACAATCGGGAGCAGGCTTTGAAGCCGAAAACATCTCGGCCGTAAGAATGCGGTCGAACAAGTCGTGAAGCTCGGGACGTGCACGATATACAGCCTCCATCTTCTGACGGTTGGAACTGGTAACTACAGCCGTTTTCACATCATGCGCACGCAAATCCGACAAGAAATCAAGAAAGCCTGGAATAAATTCGTAAGACATCTTTTCTTCGAAACGATTAAGCGCCGAGGTTATCTCCCGTCGCTCTTTCTCCTTTCCTTCGAAAAACAATTCGTAGATATGCGTCAAAGTCTGCCCTTTGACACGTCCTTCCAAATCATTAACCCCCAGATAATCGGTCCCTACTTGATGCCAAAAACGACTATATTGAGTTTCTGTGTCTACCACTACACCATCAAAATCAAAAAGTACAGCAATGTCTTCTTTCATATTTATAATATAAGTCGATATACTTCATATCCATCTACTTCTCCAACTCGGCCATACGCACCGTGACGGCATTCTTATGCCCGTCCAACATCTCATTAGCAGCCATCAGTTCGATAGCGGGACCTATCCGGCGAAGCCCTTCGGGACGTATCTCTTGAAGGGTCATCTTCCGGACGAAACTGTCCAGACAAACGCCGCTATACGCCTTGGCATAGCCGTTGGTGGGCAGGGTATGGTTAGTGCCGGAAGCATAATCACCCGCACTCTCGGGCGTGAGCGGGCCTAAGAATACGGAACCGGCGTGAATGATACGTCCGGCCAGCGAAGCATAGTCCTCTGTCTCGATAATGAGGTGTTCAGGCGCATACTCGTTAGTCATTTCGACAGCTTCGTCCATATCCTTTACCAGTATCAATTTACTATTGGCCAGTGACCGGGCGGCTATTTCCTTACGGGAAAGTCGGTTCAACTGGCGTTCCACTTCCTCGTGAACTGCCAGTTGAAGCGCTTTAGAAGTAGTCACAAGGATAGCCTGGCTGTCCACTCCGTGCTCGGCCTGGCTCAATAGGTCGGAAGCGACAAATACAGGATTGGCTTTGGCATCGGCCAACACCTCCACTTCGGAAGGACCGGCCGGCATGTCGATAGCCACATCGCGCAAGCCCACCAATTGCTTGGCCGCTGTGACATATTGGTTTCCGGGGCCGAATATCTTGTACACTTTGGGGACACTCTCCGTGCCATAAGCCATGGCCGCTATGGCCTGCACGCCTCCGGCCTTGAACATTCGACGCACTCCGGCCACACGAGCCGCCACGAGCACAGCAGGATGAACCTTGCCCGAAGGAGAAGGCGGCGTACAAAGTACAATCTCACGGCATCCGGCTATGCGGGCAGGCACGGCCAGCATCAGCACGGTGGAAAAAAGCGGGGCTGTCCCTCCGGGAATATACAAGCCGACCTTCTCGATGGGCACCGCTTTTTGCCAGCAGGTCACGCCAGGCTGAGTCTCAACTTTGCAGGGCTCGAAGCGTTGGGCGGCATGGAAAGTTTCGATGTTTTGAGCCGCCAGGCGAATGGCGTCCTTCAACTCTTGACTTGTCGAAGCTTCGGCCTCGTCAAACTCTTGCGGAGTGACTTCCAAAGTTTCGAGTTGTGCTTTGTCAAACTGGGCTTCGTAACGCAGCACGGCACTATCGCCTTCAGTACGCACCGCACGGATGATGTCGCGCACAGTGTCGAACAGGTGTTCGGTATCCATCACGGGGCGTTTCAAGAGGTCCGCCCACTGTGATTTTTCAGGGTAATCTACTAATATCATATCTTTTATATATATAAATGAAAATGAACGTCCCGCCAATTTATCATTTAACCTTATACAATCATTTTCTCAATGGGCAACACCAAAATACCTTCAGCCCCCAGTGCCTTAAGTTTGCCTATTATCTCCCAAAAGCATTTTTCGTCCAGCACCGTGTGGACGGAGCACCAGCCCTCTTGTGCCAATGGCATCACCGTGGGGCTTTTCATGCCGGGCAAAAGGGAAACGATGGCATCCACTTTCTCACGCGGAGCGTTCATCAAGACATACTTCTTGTCCTCGGCGGCCTTTACGGCATTGATGCGGAAGAGGAGCTCGCGCAGAATTTCGCGTTTGCCCTCGTCCATCTGTTTGTGCCCGATGAGCAGGGCTTCGGAGCGCATCACGACCTCCACCTCCTTCAAGCGGTTGCTCACAAGCGTGGAGCCGGAGCTTACAATGTCGAAAATACCATCCGCCAGTCCGATGCCGGGCGACACTTCCACCGAACCGGTGATGACGTGTATCTCCGCACGTATGCCTTGTTCCTGCAAGTAGCGCGAGAGAATTCCGGGATAGGAGGTGGCAATCTTCTTACCCTCGAACCAACGCACGCCGGGATAATCCACATCGCCGGGAATGGCCAGCGACAGGCGGCATTTGCTGAATCCCAAGCGTTTCACAATATCAGCGTCTTCGGCACGTTCCATGAATTCGTTTTCACCCACAATGCCCAGGTCGGCCACGCCCGTAGCCACGGTCTGGGGAATATCGTCATCACGGAGAAACAACACCTCCACGGGGAAATTGGATGCCTGCACCAGCAACGTACGCTTGGAGGTGCTCAGTTTGATGTCCGATTCTTCTAACAATTGCATCGTCTCTTCATACAGACGGCCTTTGGATTGTACAGCTATTCTCAGCATAGTCATATTTATATTTAAAGTTATGAGTTATCCAAAAATAAAAAAGGAAGCCCACCGTACATTTCGGCCAGCTTCCTTCCCGCATATCTTCTTGTGTGCACACATACGCCCATCGCCACCGAAATGTTATCCGTTGGAATAATGATGATGGTGATGATGTGTGGCAAAATTCTTCATAATCCGGTTTCTTTTCGCGACAAAAATACAGTTTTCCGGCCAAACCACCAAGAATTTATCACAAAAAAGTCACTTTCACCTTTCAATATTAGAATTTATACACACAATCCACTCCGAAAATATTCTTCTTCTTGTCCCGTTCCCACTGACGGCAATAGAACACATCCGCTTCCCAACGCTCGGAGAAGAGCGGCAGGGTAAGACCTGCCCGGTAGCGCATGCGTGCCACATCGAATCGTTCTCCCCTACCCAATCCGTTGTACATCTCCAAAGAAGCGTATGGCTCCAGCTTGCAACGCCTGATGTCGTAAGCCAATTTCAGGCGTGAGCGCAAGCGAAACTCTTTCTCCTCCGCATTCCATGTGTGTTGAAAACGTTCGCGCAAGCTCACTTTCACCCGCATTAACTTGGCAGAGAGCGTCCCTTCGGCATGATAACGGTGACGGAACTTCCATCCTTCATCCCCCCGGTTGCGGTAATGAACCTCGTATCCCGCGCCCAGTTTCAAGAAAGACAACGCTTCGTATCGGGCCGCTACGTCCAAACCTAACCGGTCGGTCATGCCCAAATCTTCCTTAGTGCGCCACTCCAATCCTCCGGACAGCTCCCAGCGTCCGCTCACCTCGTATTGCGTTCCTATCTTCAGCCACGTGGTGTAGTCAGCCTCTTGTGCATACACGGTGGTTGCAGGGAGGCTTATCACACCTAATATCAAAGCCATAAGGCAGTACTTCTTCATCGGCAAACAATAAATGATTAATAAGTTTACAAATATGCGAACTAAATTCTGTAATAAATCTGTAATAGTCCTTCAACAAACGGACATTTTTTCCCATTATATGCTCCATAACATATCAATCAATGCATAGTAGTTCAAAAATAAGTGTTAGTTTTACACCCGACAAAAGAAATATCTAATTTACAAACTATATTTCACATGAAAAATCACATTTTTCTTGCAGGTATTGCCACACTTATGCTGGCTTCCTGTGCGTCCAAGCCTGACGCAGTATTGACACAATCGGGCTTAAATCCACAAAATTTCCAAACTACCGTCAACGGAGAAGCCACCGGCCTGTACACGCTGAAAAACCAGTCGGGCATGGAAGTCTGCATCACAAACTTCGGCGGACGCATCGTATCCATCATGGTTCCGGACAAAAACGGCACCATGCAGGACGTCGTATTAGGCTTTGACAGCATAGCCGACTACATCAATGTGCCGAGTGACTTCGGCGCTTCCATCGGCCGCTATGCCAACCGCATCAACCAGGGACGTTTCGAACTGGATGGGGAAACAATCCAATTGCCGCAAAACAATTTCGGCCATTGCCTGCACGGAGGTCCGCAGGGTTG
This sequence comes from uncultured Bacteroides sp., assembly GCA_949289345.1. Lineage (GTDB taxonomy): Bacteria > Bacteroidota > Bacteroidia > Bacteroidales > Bacteroidaceae > Bacteroides. The sequence goes on along the minus strand of CASENS010000045.1, from coordinate 9,599 downwards.
GCAATACCAAGTGTACGGCGCAAATCAGATTGACGGCAAGACTTTGGAGCTGACTCGTGTTTCTCCGGACGGTGACCAGAACTTCCCGGGCAACGTTACTGCCAAGGTCCTGTTTACGCTGACGGACGATAACGCCATAGACATCAAGTACAGCGCAACGACCGACAAAAAGACCATTATCAACATGACCAACCATTCGTATTTCAACCTTTCCGGTAATCCCGCCCAGCCTGCCACGGATCACATCCTGTATGTGAACGCAGACTATTACACTCCCGTGGACAGCACATTTATGACCACAGGCGAGATTGCCCCCGTGAAAGACACTCCGATGGATTTCAACTCTCCGAAGGCCGTAGGACAGGACATCGACAAGTATGACTTCGTACAGCTGAAAAACGGCAACGGATATGACCACAACTGGGTGTTGAATACGAAAGGCGACATCAAGCAAGTGGCCGCACGCCTGACTTCACCCACAACAGGCATTGTGCTCGAAGTCTACACCAATGAACCGGGCATTCAAGTTTACAGCGGAAACTTCCTGGACGGCACCGTAACAGGCAAGAAAGGCATTGTCTACAACCAGCGCGCTTCCGTATGCCTGGAGACACAACACTATCCCGACAGCCCCAATAAGCCCGAATGGCCATCAGTTGTACTGGATCCGGGACAGACTTACAACAGTGAATGCATCTTTAAATTCTCTGTGGAAAAGTAATTTCATTTTATAAACATATAGGACACACATATTATCATGAATTGGAACACAAATGAATTTATCTGGCTGGACTGGGCGGTGCTTGCCGTGGGTGTCGTAGCCATTGCGCTGGCCATTTACCGCGCCATCAAGAAAGACAAAGAGAAAATGAAGGGTGCCGACAGTCAGGATTATCTTTTCGGCAAAGGCGAACCTTGGTACATCATCGGTGCGGCCATCTTTGCAGCCAATATCGGCTCGGAGCACTTGGTAGGTCTGGCCGGCACGGGCGCCAAAGACGGTGTAGGAATGGCCCACTGGGAAATGCAGGGATGGATGATTCTGATATTAGGCTGGCTGTTCGTCCCTTTCTATCAGCTATTGAATAACAAGTTGGGAAAAATCATCACCATGCCCGACTTCCTGAAGTTCCGTTATACACAACGCACGGGTTCTTGGCTCTCCATCATCACCTTGATTGCCTACGTGCTGACCAAAGTGTCGGTGACGGCTTTTACGGGCGGTATCTTCTTTGAATACCTGCTGGGGTTGCCTTTCTGGTATGGCGCCATCGGCCTGATACTTATTACAGCCGTGTTTACGGTGTTTGGAGGCATGAAGGGCGTGATGACCTTGTCCGCCATCCAGACACCTATCCTTATCATCGGCTCATTCCTCGTACTGTTCTTGGGCTTGAGCATGTTGGGCGACGGAAGCATCTCCGAAGGCTGGTCGCAAATGATGGCGGTATGCAACGAGGCTCATAACGGCTACGGCACAACGCACATGTTCCACACCGACCCCGCCGACCCCATGTATCCGCAATTCCCCGGCTACGTAGTATTCCTCGGGGCGTCTATCATCGGTTTCTGGTATTGGTGTACGGACCAACACATCGTCCAACGTGTGCTCGGGCAGACAAAGGGTGAGAGCAACGAAGCGGTCATGAAGCGTGCCCGCCGGGGTACAATCGCCGCCGGTTACTTCAAGATATTGCCGGTGTTCATGTTTCTCATTCCCGGTATGGTAGCTTTCGCGCTTGCCCAGAAGACAGGCAGCGGCATCGTGATGGACATCACCAACACCCACGACACGGACGGAGCCTTTGCCATGATGGTGAAGAACATCCTGCCCGCCGGTGTGAAGGGTATCGTGACCATTGGTTTCATCTGCGCACTGGTGGCTTCGTTGGCCGCATTCTTCAACAGTTGCGCCACACTGTTCACCGAAGACTTCTATAAACCGATGAAGAAAGGAATGAGCGAGAGTCACTACGTATTGGTGGGACGTATCGCTACGGTTGTTGTCGTAATCCTTGGTTTGGCATGGATGCCCATCATGATGAACATGGGCAACCTGTATTCCTATCTGCAAGACATCCAGTCGCTGATAGCGCCCGCCATGGTAGCCGTGTTCACTTTGGGTATCTTCTCCAAACGCATCACGCCGAAAGCCGGTGAGTGGGGCTTGATTGGCGGCTTCCTCATCGGTATGCTGCGTCTGCTCACCAACGTGCTGACCAACTCCGGCAAGGCCACGATGGACGGCGCCTTCTGGGAGTGCACCACGTGGTTCTGGCAGACTAACTGGCTGATATTCGAAGTATGGCTGCTGGTATTCATCATCATCGCCATGTTCATCATCTCGGCCTTCACACCGAAGCCCACCGCCGAGCAGGTGGCAGCCATCACTTTCACCAAGGAGTATAAGAAATCCATCCGCGAGAGCTGGGGTGTATGGGACATTGTCGCCTCACTGGGCGTCATTGTACTCTGCGCGTTGTTCTACGCTTACTTCTGGTAACAATCCAAACTACGCACAATGAACAGTTACTACAGTTCCAATCCCCGTTTTTACGTCGGCATCGACTGCATCATCTTCGGCTTTCTGGAGGGCGAGTTGAGTCTGCTGTTGCTCAAACGCGACTTTGAGCCTGCCCGTGGCGAGTGGTCCTTGATGGGAGGGTTCGTGCAGGAAGGCGAAAGTGTGGATGATGCCGCCAAGCGGGTATTGGCCGAACTGACCGGACTGGACCAGGTGTACATGGAACAGGTGGGAGCGTTTGGCGACGTGCGACGCGACCCAGGCGGACGGGTCATCTCCGTGGCCTACTACGCACTGATTAACATCGACGAGTACGACCACGACCTGGTGCGCCGTCACAACGCCTACTGGGTGAGCATTGACGAAGTGCCCCCGCTGATATTCGACCACACGGAAATGGTGCGGAAGGCACGGGCGTTGATGCGTCAGAAAGCCGCCACCGAGCCTATCGGTTTCAACCTCCTGCCCCGGCTCTTCACCTTGTCGCAGCTGCAGAACCTCTACGAAGTCATCTATGGCGAAACGCTGGACAAGCGGAATTTCCGCAAGCGGGTGGCCGATATGAACTACATCGAAAAGACCGGTAAGATAGACAAGACAGGATCCAAACGGGGCGCGGCCCTGTATCAATTCAACGAAAACGCTTATCGGAAAGCGCCGAAGTTTAAAATATAAATAAGGTATAAAGACATTATGTTAGAAGAACTGAAAGAAAAAGTATTCCGTGCCAACCTCGACTTGGTGAAGCACGGGCTGGTCATCTTCACCTGGGGAAACGTATCCGCCATCGACCGCAGAAGCGGCCTCGTGGTCATCAAGCCCAGCGGTGTAAGTTATGACGAGATGAAAGCCAGCGACATGGTCGTGGTAGACCTTGACGGAAAGGTGGTGGAAGGCACATTGCGCCCTTCATCGGACACGCCCACACACGTGGTGCTCTACAAGGCATTCCCCGAAATAGGTGGTGTGGTGCATACACATTCCACTTACGCCACGGCCTGGGCGCAGGCGGGACGCGACATCCCCAACATCGGCACCACACACGCCGACTATTTCCACAACGACATACCCTGCACGGCGGACATGACCGAAGCCGAGGTGAAGGGCGCCTACGAACTGGAGACGGGCAACGTCATCGTACGCCGCTTCGAGGGACTGAACCCCGTGCACACGCCCGGCGTGCTGGTGAAGAACCACGGTCCCTTCGCCTGGGGCAAGGACGCGCACGACGCCGTGCATAACGCCGTCGTCATGGAGCAAGTGGCCAAGATGGCATTCGTGGCCTACAGCGTAAACCCCGGCCTCACCATGAACCCCTTGCTCATCGAGAAACACTTCAGCCGCAAGCACGGGCCGAACGCTTACTACGGACAGGCGAAGAAGTGAGCGAATGATAATTTAGCGCACGGAGTGCGCTTTAATAAAGAAATGGTTATCAACTCCCCTCCTCCTGGGAGGTTGCTTTCCCCCGATAACGGGGGAGCAAGGAGGGGGTAGGTGCCCACCGGGCGGGGTGGTAGGATAAGAATGGTTCGACCTACTTACATTATATAGATAGGAGTCGCTTACGCGGCATATTTATCCTACCACCTCCCCCTTCGGGTACTCCTCCTTCCGAAAGGAGGAGAGTTTTTCCAGCCATTTCCAGTTACACACATAAATTCCCATTTGTCATATCAAATTAAGAAAAAGACAACATCAACCTGATTATTAACAATAAAAACATTTAAAGACTATGGAACAAGCATTTTCACAGTATGAAGTATGGTTCATCACCGGAGCACAGCTCCTCTATGGCGGTGACGCGGTAATAGCAGTAGACGCGCACAGCAACGAAATGGTAAAAGGTCTGAACGACTCCGGCCGTCTGCCCGTAAAGGTGGTTTATAAAGGCACCGCCAACTCCAGCAAGGAAGTGGAAGCCGTGATGAAGGCCGCCAACAACGACGAGAAGTGCATCGGCATCATCACCTGGATGCACACTTTCTCGCCCGCCAAGATGTGGATACACGGCCTGCAACAGCTGAAGAAGCCTTTGTTGCACCTGCACACGCAGTATAACAAGGAAATTCCTTGGGACACCATGGACATGGACTTCATGAACCTCAACCAGTCGGCACACGGCGACCGTGAGTTCGGCCACATCTGCACCCGCATGCGCATCCGCCGCAAAGTAGTGGTAGGCTACTGGAAGGACGAGGAGACACAACGCAAGATTGGTGTGTGGATGCGCGTCTGCGCCGCATGGGCCGACTCGCAAGACATGCTCATCATCCGTTTCGGCGACCAGATGAACAACGTGGCCGTGACCGACGGCGACAAGGTAGAAGCCGAAGTGCGCATGGGCTACCACGTAGACTATTGCCCCGCCAGCGAGCTGATGGAATACCACGCACAGGTGAAGGACGCTGATGTAGACGCCCTTGTGGCCACCTACTTCCAGGAATACGACCACGACAAGGAACTGGAAGACAAGTCTACCGAAGCTTATCAGAAGGTTTGGAACTCCGCCAAGGCCGAACTGGCTTTGCGTGCCATCCTGAAGGCGAAAGGCGCCAAAGGCTTCACCACCAACTTCGACGACCTCGGCCAGACGGACGGCAGCCACTTCGACCAGATACCCGGCCTGGCCAGCCAGCGTCTGATGGCCGAAGGCTACGGCTTCGGCGCCGAGGGCGACTGGAAGTCCGCCGCCCTCTACCGCATGGTGTGGGTGATGAACCAAGGCCTGACGGGCGGCTGCTCCTTCCTGGAAGACTATACGCTGAACTTCGACGGTGCCAACAGCGCCATCCTGCAGGCCCACATGCTGGAGGTTTGTCCGCTCATCGCAGCCAAGAAACCCCGTCTGGAGGTACACTTCCTGGGCATCGGCATCCGTAAGAGCCAGACGGCACGCTTAGTGTTCACCTCCAAAGTAGGCACGGGCTGCACGGCCACAGTAGTAGACCTCGGCAACCGCTTCCGTCTCATTGTGAACGATGTGAAGTGCGTCGAGCCGAAACCGCTGCCCAAGCTCCCCGTTGCCAGCGCCCTGTGGATACCGCAACCCAACTTCGAGGTAGGAGCGGGCGCCTGGATATTGGCAGGCGGCACGCACCACTCCTGCTTCTCCTACGACCTGACGGCCGAATATTGGGAGGACTATGCCGAAATAGCGGGCATTGAGATGGTGCACATCAATAAGGACACCGACATCAGCGGCTTCAAGAAGGAACTCCGCATGAACGAGGTGTACTACATGCTGAACAAGGCGCTTTGCTAAACGGATTTTTACCGGATACAGAGGCGCAGAGACACGGAATGTTTCCACGTCCGGTGTGTCTTCATGCCTCTGTATCCACATCACCCATTAACATGCATTACTATGAACGCGAAAGAAACCATCGAAGCGGGCAAGGCGATACTGGGCATCGAATTCGGCTCTACCCGCATCAAGGCTGTCCTGATAGACCAAGAGAACAAGCCCATCGCCCAAGGCAGCCACAGCTGGGAGAACCAGCTGGTGGACGGGTTGTGGACGTATAGCGTGGAAGCCATCTGGTATGGCCTGCAAGACTGCTACGCCGACCTCCGCAAGAACGTCAGGGCACAATATGACATCGAAATCGAGACCTTGGCCGCCATCGGCGTCAGCGCCATGATGCACGGCTACATGGCCTTCAACAAGGACGAAGAAATCCTCGTGCCTTTCCGCACATGGCGCAACACCAACACGGCAAAAGCCGCCGCGGCTTTGTCCGAACTGTTTGTCTACAACATTCCTTTGCGCTGGAGCATCTCACACCTGTACCAGGCCATCCTTGACAACGAGGAGCACGTGCGCGACATCGACTTTCTCACCACCCTTGCCGGCTTCATCCATTGGCAGCTGACCGGTGAGCGCGTGCTGGGCATCGGCGACGCTTCGGGCATGCTTCCCATCGACCCCGCCACCAAGAATTATTCGGCCGACATGGTCGCAAAGTTCAACGCGCTCATTGACGGCCGCGGATATGGCTGGAAACTGGCGGACATCCTGCCCAAGGTTTTGCTGGCGGGCGTCAACGCAGGCTTCCTTACGCCGGAAGGCGCCAAACGCCTCGACGTGTCCGGCCACTTGAAGGCAGGCATCCCCTTCTGCCCGCCCGAAGGAGACGCCGGCACAGGCATGGTGGCCACCAACGCCGTGAAGCAACGCACGGGCAATGTGTCGGCAGGCACTTCCTCTTTCTCCATGATTGTACTGGAGAAAGACCTTTCGCGCCCTTACGAAATGATAGATATGGTGACCACTCCGGACGGAAGCCTCGTAGCCATGGTGCATTGCAACAACTGCACTTCCGACCTCAACGCGTGGGTCAACCTCTTCAAGGAGTACCAGGAATTGCTGGGCGTCCCCGTGAACATGGACGAGCTATACGGCAAACTCTACAACCACGCGCTGACCGGGCAGGCGGATTGCGGAGGACTCATCTCCTACAACTATTTCTCCGGCGAGCCTGTGACCGGACTGGCCGAAGGACGCCCCCTGTTCGTACGCTCCGTCAGCGACAAATTCAGCCTCGCCAACTTCATGCGCGCCCATCTGTATGCCTCGGTAGGCGTGCTCAAGCTGGGTAACGACATCCTTTTCAAGGAAGAGAAAATCAAGGTGGACCGCATCACCGGGCACGGCGGACTGTTCAGGACGAAAGGCGTAGGACAGCGGGTACTGGCGGCCGCGCTCAACTCTCCCATCTCTGTGATGGAAACGGCCGGTGAAGGCGGGCCTTGGGGCATGGCGTTGTTGGGTGCCTATCTGGTGAACAACACGGAAAACCGCTCTTTGGCCGACTTCCTGGACAAGCAGGTATTTGCCGGCAACACCGGTATGGAAATCACTCCTACTGCGGAAGAAGTGGCGGGCTTCGACGCCTATATAGAGAATTACAAAGCTTGCCTGCCCATTGAGCAAGCGGCGGTCAGCCATAAGAAATAAAGGCGATAAACGGGAATTTGGCAGCCCCTCCCCCAAAGGGAGGGGGCTAATTTATCATTTAAATAGAAAATCTCATGAAAACAAGACTATTTATGAGCGGTCTCATGCTGGCAACCGGCCTGACCCTCTCCGCGCAAAAAAGCGCGACCATCACCGTCCACGGCGACCAAGGCAAGCAGATTATCCCCAAGGAAATCTACGGCCAGTTTGCCGAACACCTGGGCACGTGTATCTATGGCGGACTTTGGGTGGGCGAAGACTCGGACATCCCCAACATCAAAGGCTACCGCACCGACGTGTTCAACGCCTTGAAGGACTTGCAGGTGCCCGTCCTCCGCTGGCCGGGCGGATGCTTTGCCGACGAGTACCACTGGATGGACGGCATCGGCCCCAAGGAGCAACGCCCCAAGATGGTGAACAACAACTGGGGAGGCACCATCGAGGACAACAGCTTCGGCACACACGAGTTCCTCAACCTCTGCGAGATGCTGGGCTGCGAGCCTTACATCAGCGGGAACGTGGGAAGCGGCACGGTGGAAGAACTGGCCAAATGGGTGGAGTACATGACCTCCGAAGGCGATTCGCCCATGGCACGCCTGCGCCGCCAGAACGGACGCGACAAGGCCTGGAAGGTGAAATACCTGGGCGTGGGTAACGAAAGCTGGGGATGCGGCGGAAGCATGCGCCCCGAATATTATTCCGACCTCTACCGACGCTACTCCACCTATTGCCGCAATTACGACGGCAACCGCCTGTTCAAAATTGCCAGCGGAGCCAGCGACTACGACTACAACTGGACGCGGGTGCTCATGGACCGGGTAGGCGGACGGATGAACGGCCTTTCCCTGCACTACTACACCGTGTCCGGATGGAGCGGCAGCAAGGGGGCGGCAACCAAGTTCGATGACGAGGACTACTACTGGACACTTGGCAAGTGCCGCGAGATAGAAGACGTACTGAAACGCCACATCGCCATCATGGACGGCTTCGACCCGCAGAAGAACGTGGCCCTCATACTGGACGAATGGGGCACCTGGTGGGACGAAGAACCCGGCACCATCCCCGGACACCTCTACCAGCAGAACACCCTGCGCGACGCCTTCGTGGCATCCCTTTCGCTCGACATCTTCCACAAGTACACCGAACGTCTGAAGATGGCCAACATCGCCCAGATAGTCAACGTGCTGCAATCCATGATTCTGACCAAGGACGACAAGATGGTGCTGACACCCACCTACTACATCTTCAAGATGTACAAGGTGCACCAGGACGCCACTTACCTGCCCTTGGATATAGACTGCGAAGTCATCGGTGTGCGCGACCGTCGCCAGTTGCCGCTCGTCAGCGCCACGGCATCCAAGGACAAAGAAGGCAAAGTGCACATCTCGCTGTCGAACGTGGACTTGAAAAACGAGCAGGAAATCAGCATCAACTTGTCAGGCATTAGCGCAAGCCAAGTCCAAGGCGAGATACTGACTTCCGCAAACATTGCCGACTACAACTCGTTCGAGCGGCCCGATGTCGTGAAGCCCGCTCCTTTCAAGGAAGCCCGCATCAGCAAGGGCGTGCTGAAGGTCACGCTCCCGGCCAAGTCCGTCGTGACACTGGAGCTGATGTGATAAAACGGCTGTTTGGACAGCACACAGGATGACACTGATTCAGCTTCCCACCCCAAAAAAGAATCTGCCTCATCCGTGTGCCGTCCAGGCACGACGCCGGATAATCTCCCCGAATTACCCCCTGTTTCCTGTCTTTTCCCGCACCCCATTTTTGTCATACTTTTTTCCATCTTCCCCCTATTGCCGGAGGCAAAGTTAGCACCACGCGGTGGGGGAAGACAAGAAAAAACCGTATTTTAACTTTTTAAAACATTTTAGTTTGCTATCAATCAAGCAATTACAGAACGCACCCAATCGTCAATTTCAATAAATCACAACAAAAATGACTTTTTCCTCATGAGGGATTTTTTTCATCCGGTGAAGAAGATTTTTTTCCCTCGCAGGGCATTTTCTTTGCAAAGTGTGACAGTGTGACAGTTGTGACAGTTATTTTTGCCACATAGTCACACCAGCACGTTATTAATGTAAATAAAATTCATTATATATATAAATATAT
>CASENS010000044.1 GCA_949289345.1 uncultured Bacteroides sp. | reverse complement strand
TCTACATCCTTGTGGTAGACGGGTATGTCCGTGTTCTTGCGGAACGTGAGGCCATACAGGCGTGTGGCCAGGCCGAACACGCCTTCCTTGACGCGGCTCAACTCGAAGTAGGGGCGCAGCACTTCGTCGTCGATGCGGTATTTCTTGTCTTTCAGCTTTTGCGAATAGTAGCTCCAGTCCCAGGGCATCAGTTGGAAATCCTCGCCCTCGGTCTCGCGGGCCAGGGCTTCCACCTCGGCCACCTCTCGGCGGGCGGCGGGGGTATAAGCCTCCAGCAGCTGGTCCAGCAGGCGGTAGACGTGGGCGGTGTCCTGGGCCATGTGTTCCTCCAGGTTGTAGTCGGCGTAGCACCGGTAGCCCAGCAGCCGGGCCAGCTCCAGGTGGTCGTTGGCAATCTGCTTGACAATCTCCAGGTTGTTGCGGTCATCCGGGTGGGTACACTTGGTGTTGTAGGCCATGTAGAGCTCGCGGCGCAGGTCGCGTCGGTCGGCATACTTTAGGAAGGGCACGTAGCTGGGGGCTTGCAGCGTGAAGGCCCAGCCGTCCTTGCCCTTTTCGCGGGCGGTCTCGGCTGCGGCTTCCAGGGCGCTCTCGGGCAGTCCGGACAGTTGTGCCGGGTCGGTCAGCAAGAGTTGATAGTCGTTGGTTTCCTTCAGGTTGTTTTCGCTGAACTTCAGGGTCAGCAGGCTCAGTTCCTGGCAGATGGCCCGGTAGCGTTCGCGGTCCGTTCCTTGCAGGGCGGCGCCGTTGCGCACGAATCCGCGGTAGGTTTCCTCCAGCAGTGTCCGCTGTTCGGGGGTGAGGCTGTCGCGGTCCGTATGTTCGTGTACGTATCTGATGCGTTCGAAGAGTTGCGGGTTCAGGCTGATGTTGTTGCTGTGTTCGCTGAGCAGAGGCATCAGGACTTCGGCCAGGCGGTCCAGCTCGTCGTTGGTTTCGGCACTGTGCAGGTTGCCAAAGACGTTGCTGACCGTGCTGAGCAGGCGCCCCGAGCGTTCGTAGGCTTCGATGGTGTTGGCAAAGGTCGGCGTGTCGGGATTGGCGGTGATGGCGTCAATCTCGGCCAGCTGGCGGCGGATGCCTTCGCGCAGGGCAGGTTCAAAGTGCTCCGTGCGGATGCGGTCGAAGGGCACGGTGTCGTGCGGCGTGCCGAAGGGTTGCAGGAAGGGGTTCTGTGCCAATGTATCAGTCATTATGGATGCAATGTTATTTAATTTATTCAGCCTGCAAATATACAAAAAAGGGACGACTCTTGTAGTAGCCTTCCCTTATTATTGAAGTTTAACAGACAAAATCTGCGAACGTTCGGTTTTACGCTCTCTTCCGTCCGTCATTTATTGGCATATGAAGTAGACTACAGACTATGCATATGACTGATAGTGACTTCATAATATTATATCCTTTTTAAGTTTGCATTTTGTATGATGACCTTTCATGTTTCTTCGTTCTTGGAGAATGAATCAGGAAGAAAAACTTTTTATTCCTCCGTTTCCCGAAAGAATACTAACATGGGATTATCATCAAGTTTGATATTTTTGTTTTTGAATATTCTTTCGTATATCTCCGGATAGGTGTTTTTTAGGGTATACGCATCCCAACGTTCTGCTGGGAGAATGAACATGAGGCTTTTATCATCATTGCCGTCATGCGGGTAGTAGTCTCTGTGGGTCAGTTCGCCAATCTCTTTCAGGCAGAACGTTGCGGCATGTAATTCGTTCTTTTCTTTGTCCAGCAAGAGGAGGCAATCTCTCAGATTGGTTTGAAACGCCAGATAGCGCTGAGTTTCGCGTACGGAGAAAACACTGTGAATTAGCTTTTCCTGCTGAATCTTGTCAATTAAGGCAAAAGGAGCCTTTTCGTTCTCCTTCCTTATAGTTTCCACCCGCTTCAAATCGGGTATATCTATCAGATAGTCGGCATGCAGTGTGTCTTTGTTCCATCGGTAGAGGTTTCCGTCCAGCGGAGCTGTTATCCACAGGTGCCGGCTGTTCACCATCTGTCTACCGGCTCCCCGGATAGGGAATTCCACTTTTTGTCTTTTGTCCGGATGATTCCACTGTTGCCGTTTAATGTCGTAGGTGGCGGTCTGGTATGGATAGCAACCGTATCCCTCTATCTGACTGTGTAAGATAACTTTGCCTTGGTGGCAGGTCATATTTTCGTATAATCCCTCAGTCTGAATTTCCCAAAGAAACCGGCCATGCGCTGCGCTAAATGCTTGTATTTTCCCGTAATCGTTCAGTAACAGGAGTAGTCCGGAGGATTCGTCATAGGCCATGTCTATCAGTTTGTTCCATTCACCGGGGCCATTGCCTATCCGATGGACGAGCCATCTGACTTTTCCGTTGGATTCATCAATCAGAGCCGCCAGGTTTTCGATGGTGGACAACACAAATATGCCGATAGAGGTACGGATTACCCTTTTAGGTTGAGAGATGAGGAACGTGTCGTTTGTTTCTAATGGAATGATGGTTTCTAACTGGAAGTGATTACTGAAAAAACTATCGGAAGTTTCGGTGGGTAGGGTTAGCGTTTGAGTATCGGTGCTGTTCGTCGCCGATGGCTGGTGGCAGGCATAGAATAGCAGGCAGATGAGGGTGGAGAGAACGATGAATCTCATGGTTTAATACGGTTATAAAAAACCTCCCTTCCCTCACTTTGGAGGGAAGGGAGGCTGAATAAGGTTTATACGTCTCTCAATTAGTCGTTAACCGATGCCATGTGAGCAATCAGGTCCAGAACCTTGTTAGAGTAGCCGATTTCGTTGTCGTACCAAGATACAACCTTAACGAACGTGTCAGTCAGGTAAACACCTGCGTTGGCGTCGAAGATAGAAGTCAGCGTGCAGCCCAGGAAGTCAGAAGAAACCACTGCATCTTCCGTGTAGCCCAGTACGCCCTTCAGTTCGCCTTCAGAAGCTTCCTTCATGGCAGCGCAGATAGCTTCCTTCGTAGCGGGCTTAGCCAGGTTGACAGTCAGGTCGACTACAGAAACGTCCAGAGTCGGAACGCGCATGGAGATACCCGTCAGCTTGCCGTTCAGTTCGGGGATAACCTTACCTACAGCCTTGGCAGCACCCGTGGAAGACGGGATGATGTTGCCGGAAGCTGCACGGCCGCCGCGCCAGTCTTTCATGGAAGGACCGTCTACAGTCTTCTGCGTAGCCGTCGTGGAGTGAACCGTAGTCATCAAGCCGTTAACGATGCCGAACTTGTCGTTCAGAACCTTAGCGATAGGAGCCAGGCAGTTCGTTGTGCAGGAAGCGTTAGATACGAACTGAGTGCCCTTCACGTAAGTCTTTTCGTTTACGCCGCATACGAACATCGGGGTAGCGTCCTTGGAAGGAGCGGACATAACGACATATTTTGCACCGGCCTGGATGTGAGCCTGAGCCTTTTCCTGAGTCAGGAACAAGCCCGTGGATTCAACTACGTATTCAGCCTCAACCTCGTTCCACTTCAGGTCAGCGGGGTTCTTTTCAGCCGTTACGCGGATTTCCTTGCCGTTTACAATCAACTTGCTGTTTTCAACGTCAGCCTCGATGGTGCCGTCGAATTGGCCGTGCATCGTGTCGTACTTCAGCATGTATGCCAGGTAGTCAACCGGGCAAAGGTCGTTAATACCAACGATTTGGATATCGTTTCTCTTTTGAGCTGCGCGGAATACGAAACGTCCGATGCGTCCGAATCCATTAATACCTACTTTAATCATTTTGTTTAAACTTTTAAAGGTTTATAATGTTTGAATTCCAGTCACTTTCAGGTGGGAGAGCTCTTTTCTCTCCGTTTGCGCTGCAAAAATAAGAATTTCTTTTTAATTTCGCCCTCAGTTTGATGATTAAATAATTTAAAAAACATGGGAAAATCAACTTTTCTGCAAGATTTCAAGGCTTTTGCCATGAAAGGCAATGTGATAGACATGGCTGTCGGTGTGATTATCGGCGGAGCGTTTGGCAAGATTGTGTCGTCGGTGGTTGCCGATGTCATCATGCCTCCCATCGGCTTGCTGGTGGGTGGCGTGAACTTTACGGACCTCAAGTGGGTGCTCAAGCCTGCCGTGATGCAGGACGGGCAGGAGGTGGCTGCGGCTGTCACCCTGAACTACGGCAACTTTCTCCAGGTGACGTTCGACTTCCTCGTCATCGCCTTTTCCGTCTTCCTCTTCGTGCGCCTGCTTTCCCGGCTGAACCGCAAGCAGGAGAAGCCGGCCGCTCCCGCCGCTCCTCCCGCGCCCAGCAAAGAGGAGCAACTCCTGACGGAAATCCGCGACCTGCTGAAGGAACGAAAATAATCCCTCTCCATCCCTCCAGCCGGGGCGGGCGTCCGGCCCGTCCCGTCCCGTTTTTCCGCAAAGGGAACCTTTGAGGAGGATTATTTTCTTTGCTTTGCTATGCTTTGCTTTGCTTTGTTGAATTAATGTCGCATTTTTGGAGGTTAGTGTAACGCAAACGGGTGTTTGGGTAGCCATGTTGCCATTTCTGTATACATATTGCATATTGTCTGCATATATATTTGCTTTCTCCAGGGTGTTTCCCCGAGGGTTTCCGTGCCTTTGTTTACCTATGCCTGCGCCTTTGCTTACCCGTGCCTTCGTCCGTGCTTTGGCAAGCCTGCGCCCATGCCCGGCGTTAAAGGATTATCCAAAGTTTGTGCGGAGAGGGCCGGTATCTCGTTTTTTTGTATTATCTTTGCACCCATAACCAGAACAACAATCAGTCATTGATATGGAGGAAAAAATTATCATTCTCGACTTTGGTTCGCAGACCACGCAGCTCATCGGCCGCCGCATCCGCGAGCTGAACGTCTATTGCGAAATCGTGCCTTACAACAAGTTTCCGCACGGCGACGAGAACGTGAAGGGCGTCATCCTGTCTGGCAGCCCCTTCTCGGTGTATGACCAGGAGGCCTTCAAAGTGGACTTGGCCGACATCCGCGGCAAGTTGCCCGTGCTGGGTATCTGCTACGGCGCACAGTTCATCGCCTATACCAACGGGGGCACCGTGGAGCCGGCCGGCAGCCGCGAGTACGGACGGGCCAATCTGGCTCATTTCGAGCATGACAACGCGTTGCTGCGTGGGGTGCGCGAGCATTCGCAGGTGTGGATGAGCCATGGCGACACCATCACGTCCATCCCCGAGGGGTTTCGCATCATTGCTTCGACGGACAAGGTGGCCGTGGCCGCCTACCAGATTGCCGGCGAGCAGGTGTGGGGCGTGCAGTTCCATCCCGAAGTTTACCATAGCGAGGACGGCACGCGGATGCTGAAGAACTTCGTGGTGGACATCTGCGGGTGCCACCAGACGTGGAGTTCGGCCTCTTTCGTGGATACCACCGTGGCCGAGCTGAAGGAGCAGATCGGCAACGACCGCGTCATCCTCGGCCTGAGCGGCGGCGTGGACTCGTCCGTGGCCGCTGTGTTGCTGAACCGCGCTATCGGCAAGAACCTGACGTGCATCTTCGTGGATCACGGCCTGCTGCGCAAGAATGAGTTCCACGATGTGCTGCACGACTATGAGTGCCTGGGCCTGAACGTCATCGGCGTGGATGCCAGCGAGAAGTTTTTCAAAGACCTGGAGGGCGTCAGCGACCCCGAGCAGAAGCGTAAGATTATCGGACGCGACTTCGTGGAGGTGTTCAACGCCGAGGCGCGCAAGATCACCGATGCCCGTTGGTTGGCTCAGGGCACCATCTACCCCGACCGCATCGAGAGCCTGAACATCACGGGCAAGGTCATCAAGAGCCACC
>CASENS010000043.1 GCA_949289345.1 uncultured Bacteroides sp. | reverse complement strand
TTGCGCAAGGTGGTGCAACGCCTGCTGCTGGACGGCAAGAGCGTGAAGCTGGGCGACTGGGGCACGTTCAACATCACCCTCAACACCGAGGGCGCGGAGCGCAAGGAAGACCTCACCGCCCACAACGTGAAGCGTGTGAACATCAACTTCCAGCCCGCCGACGAGATGAAAGCCGCCATGCAGAAGGCGGACTTCGTGTGGCTGGACAAAATCGTGGAAGGCGGTACGGCTTCCGGTGGCGGGGAGGAAGAAGGTCCCGTCGTGCAGGACAATGAGGACGAAACCGAGAACCCCTTGGGCTGAGCCGCGCATCCCGTTCCGGCAGGTTGCCCGACCCGTTTCTGTGAGTCGGGCAACTTGAAATCGTGAGTTGGGCAACTCAAAGTTCTGAGTTGGGCAACTCAGCTCGGTGAGTCGGGCAACTCACGGAAACGAGTTGGGCAACTCGGGAAAGTGAGTTGGCGGGGGATTGATGGAATATCCGATGCTTGGCAGATGATACATTATAAGCAATTTGCATGATAGATAATAAAGAACATATTCGCTTCTTTTATTCTTCTTTCTCTGTACTGGCTTCATTCAAAGAAGGAATAGTTAAAGATAAAGAAAATACAGCGTTAGAAACAAAGCGGAAACTATTGGAAATAGATTTCTGCTTAGGTAAGTCATTAGTGGCGTTACAAAAAGATACATATAATTATGTGTCTGCTTTATGCAAAAGCTACAATCGTAGGCAAAAATTGAATGGACTGGATATGATGAATATCCTAACAGCGTTTTTCTTTCTGTTTGGCACTAAACAGACATTAGCCAATAATAATGTGTCCATTGTCCGCTGGCTGCAAAAAGCATCCGATTGGAATGTAGACAATCAATCAGAATGTAATCTTACTCTGTTTGCTGTAACATACTTCCGTCTTATACTTGATATTTTTAGTAAAACCACTTCCCCTGCTATCATAAGCTCTAATATAAGGTTTGCGGCGGATAGGGAGTTTTATGCGTTAAAAGATAAGAAATATTCCATTTTATATGAGGTAATTGAGCAGGATTTAACAAACGCCAATCGGATGCAAAGTATATATCAACGAAGTCGTGAACCTTTTACAAAACCTGTCGGTTATCAGGATTTTTCAATATTATGGTACGTTTTAGGGAAAATCTCCTTGTGGCAACAAATAGGCATAGAAATGAGAAGCGAATGTTTGGACGATATTTTTATTCGGATATTCAATAAAAAAAGAATGTTCTTTGATTATTGAAACGCTTGTAACAAGGTCAAGGCAATAGCTTAACGCCGTTTCCCGCCAAACCATTATTAAATATGGAACACCGGATTACATCCCGCTTGCTATCCTCTCCCGTAAGTTTAGTCCGTCCTTTTGTATATACATCCAAACTGGCTTAAACTTGTTTCCATCGGCAGCGAAGTATGTGCCCGGCGAAAAAGAGAAAGCGGCATTTCCTTTTTCGCCTGTTTCAAGACTGGTGGCTATGGTGGTTGGCGGAGGAAATGGCAGGATGCCTACAGCCTTTCTTCCCCTTCCGCCAACTCTTTCGCAACTTTTCCAAACCACCCGGTTTGTTTCTCCGATTCTTTTCGTACCTTTGGGGGCATGAAGGTCAGGATATACGCCCCGCATGGCGGGGGTTAGCGGAATGTCCGATACTTGATAGGTGCATTTATAAATACATAAATTGCAATATGAAAATAATAATGCTATACATTTTATTCTTGCTTTCACCTTATACTTTCGCACAAAGCTATAAGGTAACTATTCAAACAGAGCTTGATGCAATAAACGAAATGCCTTTGTGGATTGCATACCTTGTTCCTTTGGATAGTCTGGGAGAAGTGATAAGTGATGAATATATGGATTTTAATCAAGTTCATTCGTATAAAATTTTAGATGATGGTCAAATAAAGAATGCCAATATATTGTTCACTATGTATTTCGATAGAGATAATAAAATAAGAAAAATATTTAAGCGATGGGCTGACGGAGGTGACTTGCATAGTATTGCATATTATAATTCCGATGGGCGATTAATATATGGAGTATATAATAAAGGCGATGAAACTCACGGAAAATTGTATGCTGACGCTTCTGGTTTTCATATCGAGCATTTTCCTAAAGAGAATGAATGTAAGGATTGTTTTGAAGCATACTTATTCCCATCTACTAAATGCATAGAAACACAATATGATATAATGTTACAGAGTCCCCAAAATGCTAAAAGGACGAACTTTACGCCACAAGTTGGAGATAATGCCATACTATGCAGCACCCACGTTTATTCTTTACCTAATGGAGAAAAAACTACCAAAGGTGAAGATGGCGTAGCAGTCCGATTTGGAATGCCTGTTGTCATAAGTGCATTAACAAATGGTTGGTGCAGAGTAAATTCTATTTTCAATGCTCCTTTTGGTTATATACCTATTCAAGACATTGAAGTCATTAAGTAAATTAAGTAACTAACTAACAATAGTTGAATGCTATTCTTCACCAACCCGCTTAGCCATCAAAATCATGCTAAAGTTATTGGAGAAATATTACAATATAAATTATTACTGCACTTATAAGCTGCTGTTTTTCATTTTCGAGAGGTTGCTAAATCCTTTCTATTGGCTAAGTCTCTCGAAATGGAAAAACGGCTATATAAATCGGTGCATTTCGTTTTATAAAAGAAACGAAGCAAGAGGTATTGATGCCTATATCAGCAGTATGGCGACTAACACCCCAATCATCATCAGCTTTTGGATATGCTGCCTTGTCTGCCTTGCCTACATCAAGATTTTCAAGGTGGAATTATTGAGTATTTTTGAAATCGCTTTTGAAAAATACATAATCATTCTTACTTCATTTCTTGTAGTCATCGGGGTATGCGGATATTATATCAATGAAATATTCTTATTCAAGAACGACAAATACGAGAAGTATTTCGCCAAGTTCGAGAAGGAGAAAAAGTATCTGCTCTATTACGGCATCTATGTCGTTTCTCTGATTATCCAGTTCGCGACTTTCTATCTGTTGCTTATGGAAATAGTGGCATAATGCTTGCCATAAACACAATATTTCCCTACCTTCGTGAATTAAAAACATAAACCCCTTACGCTTATGATAACAAACCGGGAAGAAGTGCTGGAGAACGCCTTGCGGGTGTTCGCCAAGATGAACTACGAGAAGGCAAGTCTGGTGACTATCGCCAAAGCCTGCGGGCTGTCCAAGTGGGGGCTGATTTATTACTACTCCTTCAA
>CASENS010000042.1 GCA_949289345.1 uncultured Bacteroides sp. | reverse complement strand
TTAGATTTTAAGGTTAACAAAGGTTGGAGTACAGCGGTACTCCTTTTTTTATGCCCGTACGTCTCATTCTACCGATTTGCCCGCCTCATGGGCTTCCATCTCCGCACGGCTCTTGCTGGAAGTCACCAGATAGACACCTCCGAATATCAGCACCACTGAAAGCACTTTGACAACATTGAACGAATCCATGCCCCAGCAAATGGCCACAATGGTAGCTACCAAAGGCTGGACGTAATTGTACATGCCCGCCACGGTAGGACGCAGATTCTTCTGTCCGGTCACGATAAGCAGATAACACAAGAAAGTGGCTCCTACGACAATGAAAAGGATGGAGGCGATACGCATGATGTCCAAAGCCATCCAATCCGTACTTATCAAATCGTTATACGAAAAAGGCAAAAGGCAGATAAAGGCATAGGTAAACATCCATTTCATGGTGGTGAACGCCGAATATTTGGATATAAAGTCCTTGAACAACACGAAATAAAAAGCGTAGCTGCATTGCGCCAGCAATACGAACAAATCGCCTAAAAGAGGATGATCGCCCTTAACGGCAGTGCCGGACGCTTGCGAACTTCCCAATATGAGCAACAAGGCTCCGGACGCCCCCACGGCTATACCTAAGATTTTCTTTCCCGTGACAGGCTCTTTCAGGAAAATGGCGGCCAATATCATCGCTATCAAAGGCATGCTGGTAGTAATGATGGAAGCGTCCACCGGCGAGGTCAGGCCAACCCCGAAAATATAACTTCCCTGGTTGAACACAATGGCCAACAAAGAAGCGCCGAAAAGTTTCATCAGATCCTTGTGACCCACATGCTCGGGCTTACGGAAAAAAGAAAATATCCAAAAAAGAACCATTGCGCCAAACACACGCAAATCGGTCATTACCAACGAACTTACCGCCCCGCCCATCATGACGAATTTGGCCAGCGGAGCCATGCATCCCCACATGCTATTAGCGGCCAGCATGGCAAGATGTCCTTTCATTTTAGCTGTATTCATCTATGTTAGTTTTATTTTCGGGCGCAAAATTACAAGAAAACCCAAATAGATAGACTCAATGAACAATGTTTTTATGCCTTTGATAAGCAAATCTGAAAATAATCACGTAAATTTGCAACCGGTTATTCACAAACTTATAAACCGAATAAGGTAGAATATAAACACGTTATCAACAAATTTAGTTAGTATATCGCAATTATGGAGTACAATTTCAGGGAGATTGAAAAAAAGTGGCAACAAAGATGGGTGGAAAACAAAACCTATCAGGTAAAGGAAGACCCAAGCAAGCGGAAATATTATGTACTGAACATGTTCCCCTACCCCAGCGGAGCCGGCCTGCACGTGGGACATCCGCTCGGATACATTGCAAGCGACATCTACGCACGCTACAAACGTCTGCAAGGATTCAACGTGTTGAACCCCATGGGATATGACGCTTACGGACTTCCCGCCGAACAATATGCCATACAGACCGGACAACACCCTGCGATTACCACCGTAAACAACATCAACCGCTATCGCGAACAACTGGACAAAATAGGATTTTCCTTCGACTGGAGCCGCGAGATACGCACTTGCGACCCGGAATATTACCACTGGACACAATGGGCTTTCCAAAAGATGTTCAACAGCTATTATGACAACGACCGCCAACAGGCACGCCCCATTGAAGAGCTGATACAAAACTTCGCAAAGACAGGCACACAGGGGCTTAATGCCGCCTGCTCCGAGGAACTTTGCCTTACGGCCGAAGAATGGAACGCCAAAAACGAGAAGGAACAACAGGAAATCCTGATGAACTACCGCATCGCCTACCTGGGCGAAACAATGGTGAACTGGTGCCCGCAATTGGGCACGGTATTGGCCAATGATGAAGTGGTGGACGGAGTATCGGAGCGCGGAGGCTATCCCGTGGTGCAGAAGAAGATGCGCCAATGGTGCCTGCGCGTATCGGCCTACGCACAACGTTTGCTGGACGGACTTGACACCATTCAATGGACAGACTCTCTGAAAGAGACGCAACGCAACTGGATAGGACGTTCGGAAGGAGCAGAAATACAGTTTAGAGTAGCCCCCCACCAACTCCCCCCCGTGGAGGGAGAGTCGGACAAATACTCTCCTGAACAATTAGAAAAACAATGGGAGGCATTTAAGACAGCTCACCCGTATAACTACGAAATACTGAAAAACAATGCCAAAAATAATCGCAAAAATCCGACCCAAGCTGAAAATGTTTTATGGGAAGCATTAAGAAACAATAAGTTAGGAGAAAAATTCAGAAGACAACATATCATCGGTGATTGTATTGCTGACTTTATTTCCCTAAAAAGTCGTCTTATAATAGAAGTAGACGGAGAATATCACCATACACCCGAACAAATCGAAGCAGATAATCTAAGAACTCAGTTTCTCAATGAAATGGGCTTTAAAGTAATCAGATTTACCAATGATGATATTTTATATAATATAGATAACTCACTTTCAATAATCAAAAAAAATCTGATGGATGATTCAGCCCTCTCCCCACAGGGGAGAGATGGAGAGGGGCTATCATTTACCATCTTCACCACCCGCGCCGATACCATGTTCGGTGTTACCTTCATGGTGTTGGCTCCCGAAAGCGAATTGGTATCCCAAGTGACAACCGAAGCCCAGAAAGCCGAAGTGGAAGCCTACCTGGACCGCACCAAGAAGCGCACGGAACGCGAACGTATCAGCGACCGTAGCGTAACGGGCGTATTTACAGGTTCGTATGCCATCAATCCTTTCACGGGCGAAGAAGTACCCATCTGGATAAGTGATTATGTACTGGCCGGATACGGCACAGGAGCCATCATGGCCGTACCTGCCCATGACTCACGCGACTATGCCTTTGCCAAACACTTCAATCTGCCCATCGTCCCCCTGGTAGAAGGTTGCGACGTGAGCGAAGAAAGCTTCGATGCCAAAGAAGGTATCGTGTGCAACTCGCCAGCCCCCTCTAACTCCCCCCGAAGGGGAGAACAGGGAAGTACAAGCTCCCCCACGGGGGGAGTTGAGGGGGCTTCCCTGAACTTGAACGGGCTGACCATTAAAGAAGCTATCGCTACTACCAAAAAATACGTCAAAGAACACAACCTGGGCCGTGTCAAGGTGAACTACCGCTTGCGCGACGCTATCTTCAGCCGCCAACGCTATTGGGGCGAACCTTTCCCCGTTTACTATAAAGACAACATGCCCTACATGATACCCGAAAGCTGCCTGCCTTTGGAACTTCCCGAAGTAGACAAATTCCTGCCTACCGAAACAGGCGAACCTCCCTTGGGACACGCCGCCCGTTGGGCATGGGATACGACAAACAACCGCGTAACGGATAACTCTAAAATAGATAACGTCACCATCTTCCCGCTCGAACTGAACACCATGCCGGGCTTTGCAGGCTCCAGCGCTTATTACTTGCGCTACATGGACCCGCACAACCACGAAGCATTGGTCAGCAAGGAAGCAGACGAATACTGGCGTAACGTAGACCTCTATGTCGGAGGCACCGAACATGCCACAGGACACTTGATTTACTCCCGTTTCTGGAACAAATTCCTGCACGACCTGGGCATCTCCGTAGTGGAAGAACCCTTCCAGAAACTGGTAAACCAAGGCATGATACAAGGCCGGAGCAACTTTGTGTATCGCGTCAAAGACACCAACACCTTCGTATCGCTCAACCTGAAAGACCAATACGACACTACCCCACTCCACGTAGATGTCAACATCGTGTCGAACGACATCCTGGACATAGAAGCCTTCAAAGCCTGGCGTCCGGAATATGCCTCGGCCGAATTCATCCTCGAAGACGGCAAATACATCTGCGGATGGGCCGTCGAAAAGATGTCCAAATCCATGTACAACGTAGTCAATCCCGACATGATTGTAGAGAAATACGGAGCCGACACCTTACGTATGTACGAAATGTTCCTTGGCCCCGTAGAGCAATCCAAACCTTGGGATACGAACGGCATTGACGGCGTACACCGCTTCCTGAAGAAATTCTGGACTCTCTTCTACGACCGTACGGACAAGTATTTAGTCAATGACGGGCCGGCCACAAAGGAAGAACTGAAATCCCTGCACAAGCTCATCAAGAAAGTGACAGGTGACATCGAAACCTTCTCATACAACACCAGCATCAGCGCCTTCATGATTTGTGTGAACGAACTGGCCGCCTTGAAATGCAGCAAGAAAGAAATCCTGACTCCGCTTGTCATCACCTTGGCACCGTTCGCTCCCCACATCTGCGAGGAATTGTGGGAAACATTGGGAAACAAAGGTTCGGTATGCGACGCGCAATGGCCTGTTTATAACGAAGAATATCTGGTGGAAAACTCGGTGAACTACACCGTATCCTTCAACGGAAAAGCCCGTTTCAACAAGGAATTCCCGACAGACACTGCTTCGCAAGACATTCAGGATGCCGTACTGGCCGACGAACGTTCCGCCAAATGGATGGAAGGCAAGTCGGTGGTCAAAGTCATTGTCGTGCCGAAAAAGATTGTCAACATTGTCGTAAAATAAATCCATATGCAGATAACGAAACCAACCAAAGCAACATTGATGAGGGAGTTGAAAGACTATGTCTTCATCACCATCGGCCTTATCAGTTATTCCCTGGCATGGGCGGCTTTCCTCATTCCTTACCAGATTACAACGGGAGGAACCACGGGTATAGGCGCCATCATTTATTATGCCACGGGATTTCCCATCCAATGGTCGTATTTTCTCATCAATGCGATACTGATGACATTCGCCATCAAGATATTAGGGCCTAAGTTCAGCATCAAGACCACGTATGCCATCATTATGCTTACGTTCTTCCTTTGGCTTTTCCAAGAGTGGGTCAACGGGCCCGACGGCGTTCCTCCGCAGATTTTAGGCCCCGGACAAGACTTTATGGCCTGTCTGATAGGCGCCGCCATGTGTGGCTTTGGTTTGGGAGTCGTGTTCAATTGCAACGGAAGTACGGGCGGAACGGACATCATCGCCGCCATCATTAACAAGTATCGGGACGTGACATTGGGACGTATGATCATGGCATGCGACGTTGTAATCATCAGTTCCTGTTATTTCATCTTCCACGACTGGCGGCGGGTCATATTCGGTTTTGTCACCCTGTTCGTCATTGGTTTTGTGCTCGACTATATTGTGAACAGCGCCCGCCAATCGGTGCAATTCCTTATCTTTTCCAAGGAATACGAGAAGATTGCCGACCACATTGCCAAAGATACCCACCGGGGCGTAACCGTGCTCGACGGCACCGGATGGTACAGCAAGAAAGATGTGAAAGTACTTGTTGTATTGGCCTACAAACGGCAGTCCGTAGAGATATTCCGATTGGTGAAAGACATTGACCCGAACGCTTTTATTTCCCAAAGTTCCGTTATCGGTGTATATGGAGAAGGATTTGACAAAATCAAAGTAAAATAATAAAAAATCACATTGAACTATGAAGAAATTTGTTTTTGCCACCAACAATGCTCACAAGCTCGAAGAAGTAAAAGACATGTTAGGAGACAAAATAGAACTTCTCAGCTTGAAAGACATCGATTGCCACGAAGAAATTCCCGAAACAGCCGATACACTGGCCGGAAACGCACTATTGAAGGCAAGATATGTCTACAACAAATACCACTTAAACTGTTTTGCCGATGATACAGGACTTGAAGTCGAAGCGCTCAACGGTGCTCCGGGCGTTTATTCGGCGCGTTATGCAGGCGAGGCGCACAACTCTGAAGCTAACATGAAAAAACTGCTTCATGAGCTTGAAAACACAGAAAACCGCAAAGCGAAATTCCATACGGTTTTTGCCTTGATTATAGACGGAAAGGAACACCTGTTCGAAGGTACCGTAAAAGGAGAAATCACCAAAATACACAAAGGTACTTTCGGATTTGGTTACGACCCCATCTTCAAGCCCGAAGGTTATCAGCAGACTTTTGCCGAAATGGGTCATGAAGAGAAGAACAAAATCAGCCACCGCGCCAAAGCTACAGAAAAGCTCTGCAAATTCTTGAAATCTATCTGAAAAAAGTATCCTTACTTAAAAGCCCAAGTATCATTGGTTAAATGGGAAAGTAACCAATGATACTTGGGCTTCTTACTTTATACTTCGTGCGAAATATAACGCTTATTCTATGACTTGTCCGCTTACGGGTTCATTATACCATTCGGTACTTGTATAGTTTTGTCCCCATTCACCAAACTTCGGATAAGCCTGGTCAATCCGTACACGTTCTTTCGGCCATTTCCAACCGGCAGGAACACATATCATTTGCGGACTTTCCCCCTTTCCGGGAGCTGTAATGCTTGTACCGATACCATCAACTTTCAAGCTGAAACCACCCATATTTATATTATCGCCATAAGCCAAAGAGAAATCAACCGGTACCTCGATGACAATCGGGTCGCCTTCCGCACCGGCCGACTCCGTATTGACAAACGCATAAGAACCGTCTTCGTTCATACCACCACCCAACAAGGTATGGAATTCAGCACCACCTATTGGTCCTTCTCCACCGCGATACAGATAAGTTTCTTTCGAACCGCCTGCGGCAAGCGGAGTAATGGTGGCTTCCTCGTTACCCGAAGCATATTTTACGGAAAATACCACGTCATTGAAGTCATAATCATCCGTAGAACCCAAGTCTTCGGCAGCTATAATCCATTCTTGTACATCATTGTCAATAACGATTGGAGACGGGTCTATCATCAGCATCAAGTCGTTCAAGTCTTTTCCCTCACCGGGCTGATCATCAAATCCCACAAAAGTACGGGTCGTGCCATTATCCATTTCTTGCTTGAAATAAGCGGCCATTACTCCGTCTCTGCCATTCTCCAACTTATCTGTATAATAAATTCCTCGATAATTTCTTCCGTCATATACCTTAATATAAAAACCGTATTTCGTACCGTAAGGCAAGTCGATGGTAAAACCACGGGATTTAATACCTTTAGAAGTATCTATTTCCCCTTCATAAGTCGTTTCCTTTCCCCAAAAAGGAGGCCAACCATCGGACTTAGTTACATCGTCAGGTTCCTCAAACGTATTCCACGTCACATTCTCCCAGTCTTCATACGTATCCGGGTTCCTCCCAGCATTTTTTTCTGTACGCTTCACATAAACCTGTACATCATCCCCTTCTTTGTCCGTATAAATATCCTGTCTTTGCATCCTACCACGATCATCATACCAATAGATACCCAAGGTATGGTCAAAGCTGGCATTCCAATATACGGGATATACCGTAATCTCATCATTACCCATCACCATGTCGAAGTTTGTACTGATACCCTCCACTTCAAGGTTATCGCCATCCGGATCATTCGGCAATCTTTCTGCATAGGCCATCACATCCTCCCATGGGAATGTCACATAATCCTCCTTTACCGTAAAAACATCATTCTTATCCCTATCTTCATAACTCCTTGTCCCCGCATCTGCAAAGCTCACGCTCTCTCCGTTCTTTGCCAGCTTGCCTTGTCCGCCTGCCACTACATAGAAATCATTCACTCCCTTGGCGGCATCAAACGTCAGCGCCCGTGTGCCGGACACTTCCTTGTAATCACCTACAAGTTTATACACATCTCCGTTCTTCGCATAGATTTGTACTTCCGTACTGCTTCCCGGGTCGACGGTCACAGACTTCAGTTCGGCCACATTCCAATCCTGGTTCGGATCAATCTCTCCAAACAGGTCAACAAAGTTCTGTTCATAATCTTCCTTTACCTTATCCGGATTATAAATATCCTCCGTGCACGAAGACATGAACAAACTTCCCACCAGCATCAATGTCACTAAGAAGTTCTTTTTCATTGTTTGTTCTGTAATTTAAAGGTTGCGTAATTATCTTTATTCTCTTTTTCTCTCTACAATTAACAAAGGACAACGCTGCAAATGTAGCAATTTTTAATTGAACAAATCCCAATCCGTTTAAATTTTTTTTCAATACACGCCCCAGCCGTCCTCCATGCGTCATGAACCATGCTTCAAAAGTAGGGAAAACAAAGGAAATAAAGGTGCACAAACGATATACAATCCGATATACAATTCGTTAAATAACTGATTATAAACCTAATCTGGCCGAAATTTCCAACATACGCCGGATGGGTTTCACAGCCTTGGCGGCAATGGCAGGATCAACGGTTATTTCGGGACTTTCGTCTTTCAGGCATTGGTAAAGTTTCTCCAAGGTATTCAGGCGCATGTAGTTGCATTCGTTACAAGCGCACGTGCCGGTGGAGGGTGGGGCTGGAATGAAGGTGGTTTGTGGACAACGTTTACGCATCTCATGTAAAATACCCGACTCGGTAGCTACAATATAAGTCTTCTCCGGATGGGCAACGGCATATTTCAAAAGAGCGGCCGTAGAGCCTACCACGTCAGCCTGTGCCAATACGGCTTTCTTACACTCGGGATGTGCCAATACCAAGGCTTCGGGATGCCGGCTTTTCAGCTCCGCAAGCTTCTCCACCGAGAATTGTTCGTGCACATGGCATGCGCCGTCCCACACCAGCATATGGCGGCCTGTCACGCTATTGATATAGCTTCCCAGATTTCGGTCCGGTCCGAAAATTATTTTTTCCTCCTGGGGAAAACTTTCCACAATCTGACGGGCGTTGGAAGAGGTCACTACCACATCGGTCAACGCCTTTACGGCCGCCGTGGTATTTACATAGGATATGACCGTATGGCCGGGATGCTCCTTTATGAATTGCCCGAACGCATCGGCCGGACAACTGTCGGCCAACGAACAACCGGCCTGCATGTCGGGCACCAGCACTTTCTTTTCCGGACAGAGCACTTTGGCGGTCTCGCCCATAAAATGCACGCCACACATCACAATGATGTCAGCTTCCGTCCGTGCGGCTTGTTGGGCCAGTGCCAGGCTGTCGCCTATATAGTCGGCAATGTCCTGTATTTCGCTCCGCTGGTAATAGTGCCCCATGATAAGCGCATTCTTCTCTTTCTTTAATTGCTTGATAGCTTCAACCAGATTTTCCATAACTCACAAATAAATTATTTATTTCTCTTCTTTTTCTAAAAATCCCTATGGTGGTGATGATAGCCGGTTAATAACGTGAAGAAAAAACAGCCACTTTGTTTGGTGGTTAAGTTATTAATGTTTCGCTTTGGCTTATCAATAGTCAATCAACGGGTGTTTTTTTACTTTAACTGTTGATAATAAGCTCTTTCCATTTCATCATTCACATCCTGTTGATAAAATGCAAAGTTAATAACTTTTCTCCGATAAACTTGTCTGTAGCGTTGAAAAATGTGTTTAAGTCGGTTTTGAAAATAGCGGTTCATTTATTTGCAATACTCATAGTGAGGGTGGCTTATAGATTCTTTTGAGATTTGCAAGTTTTTGTTTTCATTTTCTTTTCTTCGGCTATTGACAGGTTTTCAACGGTTATTCACCGGTATATGAACGGAAAGATGTATCTTTGCGTTTGAAAATGGGAATTTAATTGGCACACAGATGACACGGATTGAACAAGATGGCCACAGATTTGGGTTTAATAAAGAATTGATGTAATCAACTCCCCTCCTTCCGGAAGGAGGGGTGCCCACCGGGCGGGGTGGTAGGACAAGAATGGTTCGACCTATTTGCATTATATAGGAATAGGAGTCTCTTACGCGGCATGTTTATCCTACCACCTCCCCCTACGGGTACTCCTCCTTCCGGAAGGAGGAGAATTGAATTACCATCTGTGTGCTTTCCAAATAACCCGTTAAATTATCATTTATGGAACATCGTAAACTGAAGATAACCGAATTGCACCGCATAAGTGTGGAGGAGTTTAAAAAAGCCGATAAACTTCCTTTGGTAGTGGTACTTGACAATGTCCGAAGCCTGCACAACATCGGTTCGGTATTCCGTACGTCCGACGCATTCCGTATCGAATGCATTTATTTATGTGGCATTACGGCTACGCCTCCGCATCCCGAGATGCATAAGACAGCTTTGGGAGCGGAATTCACCGTAGACTGGAAATATGTGAATAACGCGGTTGAAGCGGTTGATAACTTGCGTCAGGAAGGTTATGTGGTTTATTCCGTGGAGCAGGCCGAGAACAGTATCATGCTGGAAGACTTGAAGTTGGATTGTGACAAACGTTATGCGGTGGTGTTGGGCAATGAAGTGAAAGGTGTCCAGCAGGAAGTGATTGACCATAGCGACGGGTGCATAGAAATTCCTCAATACGGCACCAAACATTCACTGAACGTGTCCGTCACCGCAGGGATTGTGATTTGGGATTTGTTTAAGCAGTTGAGGTAATTGGCCGGTACTGCATTTCTGAAATAACTATAAAATAGAACGGTTGTCCCTTTGAATGCGACAGTGCCTTTCTTTGTCATGCTGAGTACCTATTTATTATATAGGAATAGGAGTCGCTTCGCGGCATGTCTTACCTACCACCTCCCCCTACGGGTACTCCTCCTTCCAGAAGGAGGAGAGTTCAGTTATTGCAACTCGTCATTGGTAACGTATGTGAAGCATCTCCCGTTAGTACAAGTAAGCGGGAGATCCTTCGCTCCAGAATGACATTACTTTTTAATAGCCAAACTCCATTTTGATACATTCTCTTAAGTGGGCTTTCTTATATCTGTCCGCTTTGCACCATTAATATCACCCGTTCAGTCAGTGCGTCATCACCCGTAGGGTCATATTCTTTCTTCAGACTGGCACCGAAAAGCGCGGCAAATGTCTGGTAGAAACCGGCACGGAAAGGTCCGAGAAAGGCTTTTACCAGTTCATAGCCTGTAGAGTTGGTCTGGCGGTCCACTAACTTTATCAATAGCTTGCCTTGTGAGAAAGTCAGTTTTTTCATGCGTGGCATGTATTGTTCTTTCAGTCCTTTTTCCACCCGCTTCAAATGTTTTTGGCGTTCGTCGGGCGGGAGTGTCTGCAGGTATTCATAGGTTTCGATGATGATGGCGTTCACTTCGTTGGCAATGGGCAATACTTTCTTCACGTCGCGCACTAACTTGTTATAGCGTGCTTGGGCTTTCCGGTTCTTGAATTTCAGCGGTTTAAAGATATAAACAGTTCTTAACCGGACGCATGGAATGGTATCGCCCTCGTACACGCACATAGGGGTAAGGTACACCTTTTTTCCATGATTGGACGATGGCGTATTGTTTTGTTGGGCATGTAGCGTGGAGCATCCAAAGGTGGCCAACACAAGGAGAACGATGAGGTGAAACCTTGTTTTCATGCCGCAAAAGTACATCATTCTATGAAATATTTTTGCATGTTCAGCTTTTTTCCTTGTGGCATTAACTTATTTAAGGTAACTTCGCCACCCGATAACAAATATAAATACAAGGATGAGGACAAAACTTTTGTTGATAACCCTGTTGATAAGTGTGTCCTTGCATGCTCAGCATCCGGATTTATGGCTTTGGGAGGAGAATTTGGAGCAGTTGGCGATTGAGTCGGACGCTACGGATTGGGAAGATGAATTGGAAGAGCTTTCGCATCGTTTGCAGGAAAAGATAAATCTGAATACAGTCACTAAGGAACAATTGGAAATGTTTCCTTTTCTATCTGACATTCAGATAGAAAACCTGTTGGCATACATCTATCGGCATGGAGAGATGCAGACGCTTTATGAACTGCAATTGGTTGAAGAGATGGACAAGGAAACCATCGGACGGCTTCTTCCTTTTGTTTGCGTATCAAAGTCTCGCAAAGACGAATCCTTTCCTTCGTGGAGATGCGTACTAAAGTTCGCGAAGCAAGAGGCGACGGCCCGTTTCGATGTGCCGTTTTATACACGTAAGGGGTATGAGAAAGATTATTTGGGTCCTTCGCTCTACCATTCCTTACGTTATAGTCTCCGTTATGGTGAACGTATACAGGCGGGTGTGACAGGCGAGAAGGATGCCGGCGAACCGTTTTTTGCCTTGCACAACCGGAAGGGATATGACCATTACGCTTACTACCTGCTGTTGAAAGAGTGGGGAAGGCTTCAGACTTTGGCCGTAGGAACCTATAAAGCGAGTTTCGGTCAAGGTCTGGTGTTGGGCAATGCTTTTGGTTTGGGAAAATCGTTTTCATTGGCCACGGCCGAATATCATGCGGAAGGTTTCCGCAAGCATGGTTCTTCCGATGAGTACAATTATTTTCGTGGAGTAGGGGGAACCTTCCGATTGAATTCCTCTTGGCGGGCATCCGCTTTCTATTCGCACCGCAATTTGGACGGGGTTGTGAAGAATGGAGAGATTACTTCCATTTACAAGACCGGGCTTCACCGTTCGGAAAGCGAGGTGGAGAAAACACATGCGCTGGTGATGCAAGTGGCAGGAGGAAACGTGACGTACGAAAACCTGCATCTGAAAGCAGGTGTCACAGGTATTTACTATTTCTTCAATCATCCTTACGAACCCGCTTTGCGTGAATATGCCAAATACAATCTGCGTGGAAACCGGTTTTATAATGTCAGCATTGATTACAATTATCGCGTGGGAAGGTTCGCATGGGTAGGGGAGGCGGCTAAAGGCAAACATGGATACGCTTTGCTCAACCGGTTGAGGTATCAATGGAGTGGGGATTACAAGCTTATGCTGGTTCATAGGCTTTATACGCACGATTACTGGTCTTTCTTCGGTCATGGATTTGGTGAGGGAAGCGCTCCACAAAATGAAAACGGATGGTATGTGGCGGCTGAGGTATCGCCCCTGGCACGTTGGAAATTTTTTGGTGCGGTGGATTTCTTTTCCTTTCCGTGGTGGAAATATCGCATCAGCAAGCCTTCACAAGGTACGGACATCATGTTTCAAGCCACGTTCGCACCGGATGAGCATTGGACGATGTATGCCAATTATCGCTATAAGCGGAAAGAACGTGATGTGACAGGAACCGGTGGGGAAGTGACATTGCCCACCCGTCACCATAAGACGCGTTTCCGTTTGAATTATGTAAACAATCTTTTGAATTTGCGCACTACATTCGATTACAATCACTTCAGCCAGTCCGACCTCCAATATAGCCAAGGATGGGCAGTGACCCAGTCTTGCAATTTTCAGCTTCCTTCCATGCGTCTGACGGCTTCCGTACAAGGCACTTATTTTCACACCGACGATTACGATTCGCGCGTCTACGCTTATGAGAAAGGCTTGCTTTACACCTTCTATACACCTTCGTTCAACGGGCGGGGCTTCCGTTATTCGGCCCATTTGCGTTATGATTTCCGTAATTGGCTGATGTTGATAGCCAAGCTCGGACAAACCGTTTACCAAGACAGGAATGAAATCGGTTCGGGCAATGACTTGATACAAGGAAACAAGAAATCGGACTTGCAAGTGCAGATTCGGTTGAAATTTTAAAAACTGTTTTGAAAACGAGTATATCAAGCCAAGAAAAACTTTTTGTAGAAATTCAAAACAGTTTCTTAGTTTATGTGTTCGTAAATCGCAACAGATTTGTAATCATGTTGTATATATTTAGAACCTTGTTATAAGGACGGTTGCTTTATCCCTATCAGAAATGCTTTTGGATAGGGTTAGGGAATGTTAGAAACATTCGGGGTCTATGTTTCTAACATTCCCCCTCTATGTTACTAACATTCGCCCTTAGTGTTTCTAACCTGCAATCGGATTTAAAATGAGACGCTTTGTTTTTTGTTATCTTTTTTTTGTTATATCCGTTTTTGTTTTGTGATATCATTGTTTACATTTTGTGCAAACGGGTTCATATAACTGTATTTGCAACCAGTTATTACTCAATATTTTGTGAGTTATAAGTCAGAAATATGGGCATAACCTTTAGGGGTACATTCTAAAAGGTGAAGATTTAACTTTTTATTATTTCTTAACGCTCAAAGAGCGGTGGTAGAGGGTATTTTCCCTCTTTTCGGTACTTTATTGATGGTTCGATGTTCCCATCTTTCCACATTGCTTGGCTCGTTCGCACAAGCCACTACAAAGGTACTACAATTT
>CASENS010000041.1 GCA_949289345.1 uncultured Bacteroides sp. | reverse complement strand
CTGAACTCCCCTCCTCCCCGGAGGAGGGGTGGCCTTCAGGCCGGGGTGGTAGGAGAAACATGCCGCGTAAGCGACTCCTATTCTTATATAATGTAAATAGGTCGAACCATTCTTGTCCTACCACCCCGCCCGGTGGGCACCTACCCCCTCCTTGCTCCCCCGTTATCGGGGGAGAGCAACCTTCCGGAAGGAGGGGAGTTTGTTATCATTCACTTTAGGCTGATAAATTCCCATTTATAGTATAAATTAATTTTGTTCATTTACTTAACCCCTCTTCATCATTCCTCTGAAGCTTCCTCTACGTCCGTTTCTCTTTTATAGCCGAGCAATCATGCAGGCTTCAAGACTTGAAAAATGAACCTATTTTCCTCATTTCGCTTACTTTTCATTTTACGAGGAAGTCAAAATAGGAAAGACGGAAAAAAACTTGTTTGGGAAACGCTTAACTGTTTACCCCCAAAACACTTAAGTGTTTCCAAACTAATGCTTAACTGTTCCGGCCAAAATCCTTTGCCAATCTGGAGCGGACACTTAACTGTTTCTGCGCAACGTCCGTGTTCTTCCGTTGACAATCGTTAAATATGGCTTAAAAAAACTTTCAAAACAGGGGGAAGACGCTTCTGGAATTTGTAAATATATCCGTAAAATTTGCTCTATCTTGCTGAGAATAAAGATATAAGCTGCTTCGGAATCTGTTCTTTCCGTTCAACCTTCCCCTCTGCCCGAAACAAACGAGTCTCAGCGATTAGAAAATACAAAGTGTCAGAGGTGACAGAATGATAATTTGGCAGTTTTCTTCCGACCTGCCTCTCCCGAAGAGGGTTGCCAAATTCCCGGTTGTGAAACAAGGATGCACAAATTTCCCCGTTCAAAATATAAAAAACATGGAATAGTACGGGAAATAGGATGAAAATACATACCTTTGCCAAATATATCATAACACTGAACAGATTGCATTCCGCACTATGATAAAGAAGATTGTTATTACATTGTGGATCCTTTTGGCCCTCCTCGTGCTGGCCTGTATGTTGGTATTCGTGTCTATCTCGAAAGGTTGGATCGGGTATATGCCCCCTGTGGAGGACTTGGAAAATCCAAACTATAAATTCGCGACGGAAGTGATGTCGTCCGACGGAAAAGTGTTGGGTACATACTCCTATAGTACTGAAAACCGTATTTATGTAGGCTATCAGGATTTGTCGCCTTATCTCATCAAAGCCCTTATCGCGACGGAGGATGTCCGATTTGCCGACCATTCGGGCATTGATGCGAAGGCTTTGTTCCGTGCGGTGCTGAAACGGGGCATCTTGATGCAGAAAAATGCGGGAGGAGGAAGTACCATTACTCAGCAGCTCTCCAAGCAACTTTATTCACCTAACGCAGAAAATACGATGGAACGCCTGTTTCAGAAACCCATTGAATGGGTGATAGCTGTCAAACTGGAGCGTTACTACACGAAAGAAGAAATCCTCACGATGTACTTGAACAAGTTCGACTTCTTGAACAACGCTGTCGGTATAAAGACGGCTTCGAACACGTACTTTGATTGCGAACCAAAGGATTTGAAGATAGAAGAAGCTGCTACGTTGGTGGGAATGTGTAAAAATCCGTCCCTTTATAATCCGGTGCGTTTCAACGAACGTGCGCGCGGAAGGCGTAATGTGGTGCTGGACCAGATGCGGAAGGCGGGATACCTTACGGATGCGGAGTGTGACTCCCTACAGGCTTTGCCGCTGGAACTGCATTATAACCGGGTGGACCATAATGAAGGGCTTGCCACTTACTTCCGTGAATATCTGCGTGGAGTGATGACCGCCAAAAAACCCGATAAGGCCAAGTACCGGGGCTGGCAGATGCAAAAGTTCTATGAAGACTCGTTGGATTGGGAGACCAATCCCCTTTTTGGCTGGTGCGAGAAGAACCGCAAGAATAATGGTAGCAAGTACAACCTTTATACGGACGGATTGAAGATATATACCACCATAGACTCGCGCATGCAGCAATATGCTGAAAATGCCGTGGTGGAGCATCTGAAAGAGCTGCAGGGTTACTTCTTCAAAGAAAAGAAAGGACGCAAGAAAGCACCGTACAGCTTCCGCCTGACACAGGAACAGGTGGACGAAATCCTGATGCGCAACATACGTCAGACCGACCGTTATCGGTCAATGAAAAAGCATGGTGCTTCGGACGCGGAGATTATGAAAGCGTTCAATACGCCTCACGAAATGTCTGTTTTCAGTTGGGCGGGTGAAGTGGATACCGTGCTTTCTCCGCTGGATTCCATCCGTTATTATAAGCATTATCTGCGTGCGGGCTTTATGTCAATGGATCCGCGCAACGGGCATGTAAAAGCGTATGTGGGCGGACCCAATTATCACTATTTCAAGTATGACATGGCAATGGTGGGGCGCCGTCAGATAGGTTCTACCATGAAACCTTACGTCTATGCATTGGCTATGGAGAATGGCTTTTCACCTTGTGACGAAGCCCGTCACGTGTCCTATACATTGCTGGATGAGAACGGTATTCCCTGGACACCGCGTAACTCGAACAAGAAACGGATAGGGGAGATTGTAACGTTGAAATGGGGCTTGGCTAATTCGGATAACTGGATAACAGCTTACTTGATGAGTAAACTGAATCCATATGAGCTGAAAAGACTGGTACAGAATTTTGGAGTGCGCAATCGGGAAATCGTGCCCAGTGTATCGCTTTGTTTAGGACCTTGTGAAATTTCTGTGGGTGAGATGGTAAGCGCCTATACAGCTTTCCCTAACCGGGGTATCCGGGTGGCTCCCTTGTTCGTCACTCGCATCGAGGATAATGAAGGCAATCTGCTGGCTACTTTTTCGCCGGAGATGAACGAGGTTGTCAGTACGTCAAGCGCCTACAAGATGCTGGTTATGTTGCGTGCTGTGGTCAATGAAGGTACGGCTATGCGTGTTCGCCGTTTAGGCATTGAAGCTGATATGGGAGGAAAGACCGGTACAACGAATTACAATGCCGATGGCTGGTTCATGGGCTTTACGCCTTCTTTAGTTTCCGGTTGCTGGGTAGGAGGAGAAGACCGTGACATTCATTTCGATACCATGCTTCACGGACAAGGCGCATCTATGGCGTTGCCTATTTGGGTGAAGTATATGCAGCAGGTGTATGCTGACAAGGCTTTGGGGTACGATCCTGAAGAAACTTTCCAGATGCCGGAGGATTACGATCCTTGCGCTACGGAGAATGTGGAAGATGAAATCGTCGTAGAACCTAATCCCGACATGGGATTGGACGACTTGTTCAACTGATGAGGTATGTTATAAGCATTGGGAGCAACGAACGGAGGCGTGAAAACATGCTTTTGGCTCGCAGACGTCTGGCAGATTACTTTGCGGATATCTGTTTCTCCAAGGAAGAGGAGACTGAGCCGCTGTTCTTCCATCGACCGGACAAGTTCGTGAACCAGGTGGCGTGTTTTCATTCAGCTTGGGATAAAGAAAAATTGAGTGCGTGTCTGAAAGGCATTGAACGAGAAGCCGGCCGACGGCCGGAGGACAAGATGGATGAAATTGTACGGCTGGATATTGATGTGCTGGTATGTGACGATGTGGTTTACAAACCTGAAGATATGAAACGTGACTATATCAAGCGCGGTTTGCGTGAGATAGGGATTTGGCAATTAATAAGAATGGAATAATGTTGAGATTTATAGGAATAATACCGGCTCGTTACGCCTCCACTCGTTTTCCGGGTAAGCCTTTGGCGATGTTGGGAGGTAAGACTGTTATACAACGTGTGTACGAACAGGTGGCCGATGTGTTCGATAACGCTTATGTGGCGACGGATGACGAACGGATAGAAGCAGTCGTGCGTGCTTTTGGGGGTAAGGTAGTAATGACTTCTGTTCATCATAAAAGTGGCACGGACCGTTGTTTCGAGGCTTGCACTAAGATAGGAGGACAATATGATGTAGTGGTAAATGTCCAAGGCGATGAGCCTTTCATACAGGTTTCCCAACTGAATGCAGTGAAGGAGTGTTTTGATGAACCTGGTACACAGATAGCCACATTGGTGAAACCTTTTACGGAAGAAGGCGGATGGGAAGCGTTGGAAAATCCCAATTCACCTAAAGTGGTAGTAGGCAGAAACCGGCAGGCGCTTTACTTCAGCCGTTCGGTCATTCCCTATTTACGTAATGTGGAAAAACGGGACTGGCTGAAATACCATACTTATTATAAGCACATCGGGCTGTACGCCTATCGGGTGGAGGTGTTAAGGGAAATCACAGCCTTGCCCCAATCCCCATTGGAATTGGCTGAGTCGCTGGAACAACTCCGCTGGTTGGAGAATGGATATGCTATAAAGGTGGGGGTGACTGATATTGAGACGATAGGTATAGACACTCCCCAGGACTTGGAGCGTGCGGAAGCGTTTCTTAAAACACAATCTTTGCAATGATAGACCGCACTGTTCAGCCGCCTGTTTGTGAACCGGAGAGTTTCGTGCTGCAAAGTCCGGAATATCGTGTCCTTCCCAATGGTGTGCCATTGTATGTCTTGAACATTGGTGATAATGAAGTTGTCCGTATTGATGTGCTGATGAAGGGCGGGCGTTGGCATCAGGAGTATCCTCTTCAGGCGTTGTTCACAAACCGGATGTTGCGCGAGGGAACGATGCGATATGCTTCGGCTGAGATTGCCGAAAAATTGGATTATTACGGTGCGTGGCTGGAGCTTTCAAGCGCAGCGGAGTATTCCTTTATCACTTTGTATTCTCTGAACAAATATTTACCCCAAACGTTGGAGGTGCTCGCAAGTATGGTCAAGGAACCCTTATTCCCGGAGAAGGAGTTGCAGACCATTGTTGATAACAATATGCAACAATTTAAGGTAAATTTGTCGAAGGTGGATTTCCTTGCTCACCGGGGATTGGCCGAAGCTGTTTTCGGTAAGGGGCATCCGTGTGGACGGGTAGTTCAAGAGGCTGATTATGAAAATATTACTTCCGAAATGCTACGTAAGTTTTATAAGGATTATTATCATTCGGCTAATTGTTCCATCTATTTGTCGGGAAAGGTGACTGCTGATTGCTTGGCACGGGTAGAAGAACTTTTAGGCGATGAGTCTTTTGGGACATGCGTTGAATCTGTTCCCCGGAAGCGTTTCGTGTCAGTGGCTGTAGACCGGAAACGGATATTCATAGAACGGCCTGACGCTTTGCAAAGTGCTGTCAAGATGGGAATGACGACACTGGACCGTAATCATCCGGATTATCAGAAGTTGCGGGTTTTGGTTACGTTGTTTGGCGGCTATTTCGGGAGTAGGCTGATGTCCAATATCCGGGAGGAAAAAGGATATACATATGGCATTTCGGCCGGATTGGTCTCTTATCCCGGTGTCAGTTCTTTGCTTATCAGTACGGAAACGGCCAATGAGTATGTGGAGCCGCTTATCGGAGAGGTTTATCGGGAGATAGACCGTTTGCAAAATGAGCTGGTGTCGGAGGAAGAGTTGGCTATGGTTCGCAATTATATGCTGGGCGACCTGTGCCGCAATTACGAGTCGGCTTTTTCATTGGCGGATGCTTGGATATTCCTACAGACTTCTGACTTGCCTTCCACTTTTTTTGAGGAATCACTTTATGCCATAAAGACCATAACTTCCAAGGAAATTCAGCGCCTGGCCGTGGACTATTTATGCAAAGAGAATTTAAAAGAAGTAGTATCGGGTAAAAAAGAGGAATGAAACTTTTGGGGGGATATTCTTATTGAAAGATAAGTCGTATTTTTGTCAGAGTAAGAGTCTTATAATTTGATTTGTAATGAAAAAGATAGTATATATAACTCTGTTCTCAGTCTGTCTGGCGCAGCACGCCGGGGCGCAGAATGGTTTTCTGAAAAAAGTGAAGAATGTGTTTTCTACAGAAACCCGTATAGATACGTACACGTTTAAGGATGGTTCGGTATATACGGGGGAGATGAAAGGCCGTAAGCCAACAGGCAAAGGAAAGACCGTTTTTAAATCGGGCGATACCTATGAAGGCGATTACGTGAAGGGAAAACGTGAGGGATATGGTGTCTATACTTTTGTGGATGGTGAGCGTTACGAAGGTCAATGGTTTCAAGACCAACAGCATGGTAAAGGCATTTATTATTTTGTCAATAACAATCGTTATGAAGGAATGTGGTACCAGGATTATCAGTATGGAGAGGGCACTATGTATTATTATAACGGGGATGTCTATAAGGGTAATTGGCTGAATGACAAGCGTGAGGGAAATGGTACATACACATGGAAGAACGGTTCGGAGTATGTAGGTACCTGGAAGGATGATAAAAAAGATGGCAAAGGTGTATTGACCTGGAACGACGGAAGCAAGTATGATGGTGAATGGAAAAACGACCTTCGTGAAGGGTATGGCACCTTTGAATACGCCAATGGAGACAAATATGTGGGGCATTGGAAAGAAGACATGCAGCATGGTAAAGGCATTTATTTTTTTCATACGGGAGACCGGTATGAAGGTTCCTACGTGCAGGGCGAACGTACGGGTGAAGGCATCTATTACCACATTAACGGTGATAAGTATGTAGGCAACTTCAAGAACGGGAAACAGGACGGTAAGGGTACGTTCGCCTGGGCTAATGGTGCTGTGTATGAGGGTGAGTGGAAAGATAACAAGCGTAGTGGTTATGGTATATATAAGTGGAATAATGGTGACTCATACGAAGGCGGTTGGAAAAATAACATGTTCGATGGGCAAGGAACATTGATTTTGGCTGACGGGACCAAATACACCGGTAGTTTTGTGGGAGGACTGGAAGAGGGCAGTGGAGTGCAGGAAGACAAGGACGGCAATCGTGCGGAAGGTTTCTTTAAGCAAGGTAAGAAGGACGGGTTGTTTGTTGAGAAAGACAAAGACGGTAATGTCATTCGTAAAGTTACCTATAAGATGGGGCGGATAGTACTGAATTAAGTCCTTTTTTGCATGATTGCCGCTCTTCCCAAATAGGCTTCGGCCTTTGCCAGTGTCTCAGGTTTGCCGATGTCGAACCACGCTTGCGAGTCTATGGTGTGGCAACGTAAATCCGCTTGATGACAAATGTCTATATAAAAAGGTATGATGGAGAATTTGTCATGCCAACGCTTGTCTTCCATGTAGTGGAAGATAGACGGGGACAGGACGTGAATGCAGCCAAAGGCAAGTTCGGCATACTTTCCTGCTGTGTAGGAAGTCCCGAAGGGGAGCGTTTCGCCCGTAGACTTGTTTATCCAGCCTTGTAAATGTCCTTCGTCATCGGCAAGGAGATAGCGTGAAGTCTGGCGGTGATTGGTCAATAATGTTGCGTCGCAAGGTTGTTCCGCATGTAAGTGGTAGAAAGCCGCCAAGTCGATGTCGCTCAAGATGTCTACGTTGTGTACCAAAAACGGTTCGCTGTCGTCCAGCAGCGGGCGTGCCTTGCGTATACCTCCGCCTGTATCCAGTAGTTTGCCGCGTTCGTCACTGATGTGGATGCGGACGCCAAAATTCTGATTTGCTTTCAGAAAATCGAGTATTTGTTCACCAAAGTGGTGGATATTGATAACTAAGTCATTAAAACCGGATTCTTTCAAGCGGAGTATCACCCGTTGCAACATTGGTACACCGGCAACGGGCACCAAGGCTTTGGGCATATGGTCGGTCAATGGACGCAGGCGTGTGCCTAGACCTGCGGCAAATATCATAGCTTTCATTTCAGTTGCATACGTTAAAGGTTTGTGTGATATTTTGCTCGCGGTGTGTCAAGTCTACTTGGATGCCGAATTTGCGATGGAGGTGTTCGGCCAGGTGTTGCGCTGAGTAGACGGAGCGGTGTTGTCCGCCTGTACAGCCGAAGCATATTGACAGGCTGGTGAAGCCTCGCTCCAAGTAACGTTTCACTGAAGCGTCCACCAAGGCGTATACATGCTCCAGGAAAGTGATGATTTCCCCATCTTCTTCTAAAAAACGGATGACCGGTTCGTCCAGTCCGCTGAGCGATTTGTAGCGTTCGTATTTGCCTGGGTTGTGTACCGCACGGCAATCGAACACAAATCCTCCTCCGTTACCTGAGGCATCCTCGGGAATTCCTTTTTTATAGGAGAAACTGGTGACTTTTACGGTTAGCGGGGGCTTTCGGGGTGAGTCTGCAAACCGCTTCAGTTCCGTTAGTTCGCCCAACACTGTGCATAGATATGGATACTCGGGATAAGTCTCGCGAAGCATCTTCCGAAGATTGGCGATGGCGTAGGGTATGCTTTGCAGAAAGTGTGGCTTTTGCTCAAAGTAGCCTCGGAAACCGTAGGCTCCTAATACTTGGAGGGTGCGGAACAGGACAAAATGACGCAGGCGGATGTTGAACTCCGTCTCATCCACCGACGTGTAGGCGCGAAGTGCGTTCATGTATTCGTCCAGCAATTCCTGACGCAAGGATTCGGGATAGTTTGCTTTGGCTTGCCACAGGAAGGATGCCACATCGTAGTATACCGGTCCCCGGCGTCCGCCCTGGAAGTCGATGAACCACGGTTCGCCATCCTTTATCATGATGTTGCGGCTTTGGAAATCGCGGTACATAAAAGTGTCCGAAACGTCCTGTAGCAAAACGTCAGCCATTGTTTGGAAATCATCTTCCAGCCGATTCTCTTGAAAGTCAAGCCCGGTACTCTTTAAAAAACAATATTTAAAGTAATTCAAATCCCACAGGATGCTGCGCCGGTCGAAGGCAGCCTGCGGGTAACAATGGGCGAAGTCCATACCTTCCGCTCCTTTTATCTGGAAAGCGGGCAACAGGCGGATGGCTTTGCGCAGCAACATTTTCTCTTCATCATCGAACTTGCCCGTCGACCTTCCATGCTCGATGACGCTGAACAGCGATGTGTCTCCCAAATCTTCTTGCAGGTAATACATCCCGTCTTTCGAGCAGGCATAAACTTGCGGCACAGGAAGTCCCTTCTTACGGAAATGTGCCGCTAAGTAAAGGAAAGCGTGGTTTTCGCCCGCATTCTCACCTTTTACTCCTATCAGGTTCGGATTACCTTTCAGACGGGAATAGTGACGGTTCGACCCTGCTCCTGGCATTGCCTCTACGGCTTCCGGCTCGTGTCCGGTACATGTCTTATAGAGTGCTTTCAATTCTTCGTTCATGGGCATATTCGTTTCTTTTCAGCGGCTAAGATATATCTTTTTATTTAGATATTCTCGTTTTCCCGTCGGAATAATTAATCATATTGTTATATATAGCCTGCGCATTCAACGTATGACAATTTTTCATGGCGCTTTTGTACTCTATTCCCGATATTTCATTATATTTGCCTGCCGAAGAACCCTATTGGGGCATCTTTGGACGATTGATTGCTGAAACTTAATTTGAAAATTTCCATGAGAAACAAGTTGATTTTGTGTTTGGGACTTTTTTTAGTACTTACTGCGTTTACGGCTGATAAGTCGGTGATTACCATTTTCATGATTGGTGACTCCACAATGGCGAATAAGAATATGACCGGAGAAAATCCGGAACGCGGATGGGGGATGATGTTGCCCGGTTTCTTTACGGAAGATATTCGGGTGGACAACCATGCGGTGAATGGACGCAGTTCCAAAAGTTTCATTGACGAGGGACGGTGGGACAAGGTGCTTTCATTGATAAAGAAAGGTGATTACGTCTTTATCCAGTTTGGACACAACGACGAGAAAACTAAACCGGACCGGCACACGGAACCCGGCTCTACTTTCGACGCGAACTTGCGGAAGTTTGTGAACGAAACGCGTGCCAAAGGTGGTATACCTGTCTTGTTCAATTCGATTGTACGCCGCAACTTTGGAACTGTAGCAGACAGTGCGGCAATTCATGCGGCGGTCAGCCAAGACGATTTCCGCAAAGATGCCGGCCCGGAAACTTCCATGGTACAAGGCGAACGCTTGATTGACACGCATGGGGCTTATCTGCTGTCGCCCCGCAATGTGGCACGCGAGTTAAATGTGCCTTTTGTGGATATGAACAAAATTACGCACGATTTGGTGGAGCGTATGGGGCCGGAGGCTTCCAAGAAACTTTTCATGTGGGTGGAACCGAACACAATACCCGCCATGCCCAAGGGGCGTGCAGACAATACACATCTTAATATATATGGTGGGCGTGTCATAGCCGGACTGACGGTGGACGCTATAGCTGAGGCGGTTCCCGCATTGGCTAAGTATGTCCGTCACTACGACATCGTGGTCGCTCAGGATGGTAGTGGCGATTTCTTTACGGTGCAGGAAGCCATTAATGCGGTACCTGATTTCCGAAAGAATGTACGCACCACGATTTTAGTCCGTAAAGGTGTATATAAGGAAAAACTGATTGTCCCGCCCTGCAAACTCAACATTTCGTTGATTGGGCAAGATGGTGCTGTTTTGGAATACGACGGTTATGCCAGTCGGCCCAATCGCTTTGGTGAGGAAATGAGCACGTCCGGTTCAGCGTCCTGTTATATCTATGCGCCCGATTTTTATGCGGAAGGTATTACATTTGCCAATACGGCGGGACCTGTAGGGCAGGCAGTGGCGTGTTTCGTCAGTGCTGATAGGGTATACTTTAAAAATTGCCGTTTCTTAGGTTTTCAGGATACGCTTTACACGTATGGCAAGGGGTGTCGTCAGTATTATGAGGATTGTTACATAGAGGGAACCGTCGATTTCATCTTCGGCTGGTCTACGGCGGTTTTCAACCGTTGCCACATTCATAGTTTGGGCGATGGCTACGTGACGGCTCCTTCCACTGACCAAGGGCAGAGGTACGGTTACGTGTTCTACGATTGCAGGCTGACGGCGGACGAGGGCGTGCGTAAGGTCTATCTGTCCCGTCCTTGGCGCCTTTACGGCCAGGCCGTGTACATTCGTTGTGACATGGGGCGCCACATCCTTCCCGAAGGTTGGAACAATTGGGGTAAGAAGGAAAACGAAAAGACCGCTTTCTTTGCTGAATACCAGAGCCGGGGTGAAGGCGCCAATCCCGACGCGCGTGCCGCTTTTTCCCGTCAGCTCCCCAATCTGGATGACTATGCGATGGAAACTGTACTGGCCGGAGACGATGGCTGGAATCCGGTAGTGAATGGTAATGCTTTGTTAAATGTCAAACGTTAAGTTGATGGGGTATTCCTTATGAAAAAGTTGTTTATTCTGCTATGTGTCTTTAGCTGCCTGTTTCCGTTGCGCGCACAACTGTTCTGTTCGTTTACCCATTACTCCACGGAGGATGGTTTGTCACAAAACACGGTGATGAACATCTTGCAGGATCGTAGGGGCAACATGTGGTTTACTACATGGGATGGACTGAATAAGTTTGACGGCTATACGTTCAAGGTGTATAAAGCTAAGCCGGACAATCATGTGGAATTGGTGAATAACCGTGTCGATTATATGTATGATGACCCGTATGGTTGCTTGTGGCTGCAGGCCTACGATGACCGTGTATTTCGTTTCAATCCGAAAACTGAAGTGTTCGAGCGTGTTCCTCAAGCTAATGATGAGGGCCGTTCACAGCAGATTGCATCTATCCGGGTGCTGCCGGGTGGTACGGTATGGCTGTTGGCAAAGCATGAAGGGGCTATTCGTGTGCGGACTGA
The DNA here is from genome assembly GCA_949289345.1 of uncultured Bacteroides sp. GTDB lineage: Bacteria > Bacteroidota > Bacteroidia > Bacteroidales > Bacteroidaceae > Bacteroides. The sequence continues at coordinate 13,586 of CASENS010000041.1, read as the reverse complement.
TGCGGAGACGTTGGCGTTGTCGTCTACTTGGTACTCTACTGCCACCGGGCTCATTTCGGCAACGCTTGTGTACGATGTATTCGAGGATACGGATGGGAATGAATGGCTGTTGACAGACAATGGACTTGTGCAGATTGTGCCCGGACAGGAGGACAAACCTGTTCCTTTCTTTGTGGACCGACCGGGTGTTGAGGATATGGGAGCTCAGCCGTTTTATGTGGCGTACGAATGGAAGGACCGGATTTATTTTGGTTCGGACAAAGGACGAGTCTGGTGCTATAACAAAAAGAACGGACAATACGCATTGATACAGTTGCCGGGTGAAAGCAGACTGGCAGATATTAAACAGGTGGATGAAGCTACTTTGGCGTTTGCCTTGATGGATGATGGACTGGTTATTTACACTCCTTCTTCCGGTAGTATGGAACATTATGGAGCCGAACATTTGCGGCATGCTTCGGTTTACTCTATGTATGTGGACCGGTATCGGAACATCTGGTTCGAGCAGTATACCTCCGGCCGTATCATTCGCTTTGATACATCTTCCCGAAAGTTTAAGGAAGAACATTTAACAGTGGAACCCACCAGTACGGATCGTTCCCGTCCTGCTTTCCACATTCATGAAGATATTTATCACCACCTGTGGGTACATCCTTATGGTGGAGGCTTTTCCTATTATGACCGCAAGGAAGACCGCCTGCTTCCTTTTTACAATGACACCAAAGACCCCGGGCGTCGTTTTTCCAATAAAATTCATTCGGTGTACTCCGACCGTCAGGGCAACTTGTGGATGTGTACCCATTCTAAAGGTTTGGAGAAAATTGTGTTCTATCAAGAGCGGTATCATCTGCTGGCGCCTTCGCCGGACAATTCCGAATCCTTAAGCAATGAGGTTCGGGCGCTTTGTGAAGACGTGGACGGCAATGCTTGGGTCGGTACAAAGGACGGCATGCTCCGACTGTATTCACCGGAAGGAAAGGAGTTGGGATATTTGACAGAATCAGGTGCGGTGGCTCGTTCGGGCAAGCCTATGGCCGGTAACGCATACTTTATGATGCAGGACAGCAAGAACAATTTGTGGATTGCCACGAAAGGTGACGGAGTGGTGAAGGCCGAACCGGGACAGACGCCTTTCCGTTACAGACTGACTCGTTACCGTTATGATAAAGATGACATTTATAGCTTGAGCAGTGATGATGTGTATTGTATCTACGAGGATGCGAAAGGGCGTATTTGGGCGGCGACGTTTGCTGCCGGTATCAATTATTTGACGCAGGATAAGGATGGGAAGGAAATTTTTATCAGCCACCGCAACCATTTGAAAGGATACCCGATAGATTATTGCTTCAAGGTGCGTTTCATTACAGGCGATAAGCGCGGGCACATCTGGGTGGGGACAACTGTAGGAGCGCTGATGGTAAACGAGGATTTTGAAAACCCTGAAAACGCGGTGTTTCATCACTACATGCGGATTCCTGATGATGCGAACAGTTTGAGTAACAATGATGTACATTGGATTGTCCCGACTAAGAAAGGGGAACTCTACATCGCGACCTTCGGTGGCGGACTGAATAAACTGGTGTCATTGGATGCGGACGGAAAAGCTGTGTTTAAGTCATATACCATTGCGGATGGTTTGCCGTCGGATATCTTGCTGTCCATTCGCGAGGACAGGGAAGGTGCGTTGTGGATCAGTACGGAGAATGGAATCAGCAAGTTTGTGCCGGCAACCGGGTCGTTTGAGAACTATCGGGACAAACGTTTTGGCTCTCGTACGCGGTTCAGTGAGGCTTCTTCGGAATATACCCGTATGGGTGAGATGCTTTTTGGAAGTACGCTGGGAGTTTTTCATTTCAATCCCGATTCCATCAGTAAGAGTATGTTTGAGCCTTCCATCGCTTTTTCACAGCTGTTGGTCGAGAATAAAACCGTAGTGCCGGGTGAACATTCATTGCTGAAGGAGATATTGGATGCCACACCTTCGCTGGAGTTGTCCCATCAGGAGAATATCTTTTCCATTCAGTATGCCGCACTCGATTATACGGAGCCGGCCGACATTCAATATGCTTATATGTTGGAAGGATTTGAGAAGGATTGGAATTACGTAGGCAAGCAGCGCACCGCCACTTATACCAACTTGCCTCAAGGGGATTATGTATTCAAGGTACGTTCCACTAATTCCGATGGGCAGTGGACCGACAATGTGCGTGCGTTACCCATCAAAGTGTTACCTTCGTTTTGGGAAACTCCGTTGGCTTATTTCCTTTATGTGTTCTTCGTATTGTTGGTTATTGTGACGGCGGTCTACATCTTGTTTACCATCTACCGTTTGAAGCACAAGGTGTCTATTGAGCAGCAACTCACCAACATGAAGCTGCGTTTCTTTACCGATATTTCCCACGAACTGCGTACACCGTTGACTTTGATTTCCGGTCCGGTGGAATATGTGCTCACCAATAAGGACTTGCCCGATGACGCGCGTGAACAGTTGCAGGTCGTGGAACGGAACACCAAACGTATGCTCCATCTGGTAAACCAGATACTGGATTTCCGCAAAATACAGAACCAGAAGATGAAGATGCGTGTGCAGCGGATTGATGTGGTGGCTTTTACGCGTAGGATTATGGACAGCTTCAATGCCATGGCCGAAGAACATCAGATTGATTTCCTGTTTGAGACCGAGAAGACGGAACTGTATTTATGGGTGGATGCTGACAAGTATGAGAAAATCATTTTCAATCTGTTGTCCAATGCCTTTAAGTACACGCCTAACGGAAAGATGATCAGTGTCTTTATTCACGAAAATGAAAAGTCTGTATTGGTGGGCGTACGCGACCAAGGTATCGGCATTGCCGAGAACAAGCGCAAGTCCATCTTCCTGCGATTTGAAAACTTGATAGAGAACAACATCTTCAACCAGTCGAGCACCGGCATCGGGCTTTCATTGGTGAAAGAACTGGTAGACATGCACAAGGCGGTTATTACGGTAGACAGTACGTTGGGAAAAGGCAGTTGCTTCAGTGTGGAATTTCTGAAAGGCAAGGAGCATTATGACGCGGCTACCGAACTTTTGCAGGACGACGCGTCGGTGGATGTGTCGGACTTGAGCGTAAGTGAGAGCGCGGACGAGGTGGATACTTCGCTGCCCACGATGCTGTTGGTGGAGGATAATCAGGAATTGCGTTTGTTCCTTCGCAGTCTTTTCAGTTCGGACTATCGCATCGCTGAGGCTTCCGATGGAGTGGAGGGAGTGGAAAAAGCCGCTCTTTTGCTGCCGGACATCATTATCAGTGACGTGATGATGCCCGGTAAGGACGGCATTACAATGACGCGGGAATTACGCGCAAACATGATGACCAGCCATATCCCTATTATTCTGCTGACGGCCAAGAATACGTTCGAAAGTAAATTGGAGGGATTGGAATACGGGGCGGATGATTACATCACGAAGCCTTTCAGCGCGACTTACCTGAAAGCCCGTGTCAAGAATTTGCACGAACAGCGTCAGAAATTGCAGGATTTGTATCGTGACAAACTGATGCAGGCGACTGTCCAGCAGGATGAGGCGCAGGAAGAAAAACCGGAAACTCCGGAAATGTCACCGAATGACCGCAAGTTCATGGACAAGCTGATGGAACTGATGGAAAAGAATTTGGACAACGGAGATATGGTTGTGGACGATTTGGTGCGCGAACTGGCCGTCAGCCGTTCGGTTTTCTTCAAGAAGCTGAAGACACTTACCGGACTTGCTCCCGTAGAGTTTATCAAGGAAGTGCGTATCAATCATGCCATTCGCTTGATAGAAACCGGGGAGTATTCCATGACGCAGATTTCCTACATGGTGGGTATCAACGACCCCCGTTACTTCAGCAAATGCTTCAAACAGAAAATGGGCATGACGCCTACAGAGTATCGTGACAAGCATAAGCGGAAGTAATTTCCCGCTCTTTATATTTCTGCGATTTGCTCAGTATCTCACTTTTTTATAGTACCTTTGTCGCAATTCTATAACGACATTACATTTTTAGCCATGATACTGATTGTAGATGACGACAGTGCCGTACGCTCTTCGCTTAGCTTTATGTTGAAGCGCGCCAAGTACGAGGTAAGGACGGCTGCGGGACCCAAGGAAGCCATTGACATCGTGCGGGCCGAGTCGCCTGCATTGATTTTGATGGACATGAATTTCACCCTTTCCACTACGGGCGAGGAAGGGCTTACGCTGCTGAAACAGGTCAAGATATTCCGTCCCCACGTGCCTGTTATCCTGATGACAGCTTGGGGGAGCATTGAACTGGCTGTACAGGGAATGCAGGCGGGCGCTTTCGACTTCATCACCAAACCTTGGAACAATGCGGCCCTTCTCCAACGAATAGAGACGGCTCTTCAACTCTTTGCTCCGGCCGAAACTGAAAGCGGGGAAGAACAGGAGTTGAAGCGGGGAAACATCATCGGTCAGTCGCAAGGGCTGATGGAAGTGCTGAAAACTGTAGGACGGGTGGCGCGAACCAACGCTCCGGTTTTGATAACCGGCGAAAGCGGTACGGGCAAGGAACTGATAGCCGAAGCCATCCACATCAATAGCCAGCGTGCCAAGCAGCCGTTTGTGAAGGTGAATTTGGGAGGTATTTCACAAAGTCTGTTCGAGAGCGAGATGTTCGGACACAAAAAAGGCGCTTTTACCGACGCTTCGTCCGACCGTGTAGGGCGTTTCGAATTGGCCGATAAGGGTACCATCTTCTTGGATGAGATAGGCGACTTGAATTTCTCTTGTCAGGTGAAGTTGCTACGTGTGTTGCAGGACCAGACGTTCGAGGTGTTGGGCGACAGTCGTCCGCGCAAGGTAGATGTGCGCATTGTATCCGCCACGAACGCCGACTTGCGCAAAATGGTGGCTGAACATACTTTCCGCGAGGACTTGTTTTACCGCATCAATCTGATAACCGTCAAGTTGCCTGCCCTGCGCGAACGTCGGGAGGACATTCCTTTGCTGGCGCGTCACTTTGCCGATTTGCAGGCAAGGCAGAACAACCTGCCCCGTACGGAGTTCTCCGCTGAGGCGATGGGGTTCCTTTCCCGTTTGCCTTATCCGGGAAATATCCGCGAATTGAAAAATCTGGTGGAGCGTACGGTGTTGGTCAGTGGCAAGCGTCTGCTTGACGCTTCCGACTTCGAAAGCCAATATCACCGGGAAGACGAACCCGCCAAAGCCGGTGTCCACACTACGTTTGCCGGCATGACACTGGACGAAATAGAACGGCGCACCATTCTGCAGACTTTGGAACAGTGTAAGGGAAACTTGAGCCAAGCGGCCGCTTCCTTGGGCATCAGCCGGGCGTCGCTTTATCGAAGGTTGGAAAAATATGGTATTTCGGACAACGGATGAGCGTTAAAGCCTATTTCTACGTATGGACCTTGTTGCTGGTTGCTTTAGGAACAGGTTTTTTCTTCCTGCCGAGTGTCGGGACGTCGCTTCATGTGTATCTTGTGATGGCTTATGTCTTGCTTCTGTTTGTTTATCTGTCCGTGTTCTATCATAAGATTGTGAAACCTATGCATACCATAGGCAATGGTATGGAGCTGCTTCGTGAACAGGACTTCAGCAGCCGTCTGAGTCCCGTGGGTCAGTGCGAGGCCGATCGCATTGTCAATATCTTCAACCGCATGATGGATCAATTGAAGCAGGAGCGTATCCGTTTGCGTGAGCAGAATATGTTTCTTGATCTTCTTATCAAAGCTTCGCCTATGGGGGTTGTCATTCTGGACCTTTCCGACAAGGTGTCCCAACTGAATCCAATGGCTGTCCGGATGCTGGACATACCGGAAGACCAGGTTGTGGGCAGATTTCTGGAACAAGTGCGTTGCCCGTTAGCCCATGAACTGTCGCTCATCAGGCCTGACCAGACGGCGGTGGTGAGACTCAATGATGCCAATATCTATAAATGCACCCGTTCCTCGTTTGTGGATTGTGGTTTCCCACATCCGTTTTTCCTGATAGAGCGTATGACGGACGAGTTGATGCGTGCCGAACGCAGGGCCTATGAGAAAGTCATCCGCATGATAGCCCATGAGGTGAACAACACCACTGCCGGCATTACTTCCACGCTCGATACGGTCAACCAGGCTTTGAGTGAAGAAACCGGTATGGAGGACATTTGCGAGGTGATGCGTGTCTGCATTGAACGGTGCTATTCCATGAGCCGTTTCATTACCCGCTTTGCCGATGTGGTGAAGATACCCGACCCCAACTTGAAACCTTGTGACTTGAACGAAATCGTGATGAATTGTGCCCGATTCATGGAAGGCATGAGTGAGGAACATGAGGTGACGCTCCGTTGGGCGTGTGATGCTGATGTGAAGACGGTTAATCTGGATGAATCCCTCTTCGAACAAGTGGTGGTGAACATCATCAAGAATGCTGTGGAGAGCATTGTCGCAAGACGTAACGCGGGAGATGACAGACCCGGAGAGGTGTGGATACGGACGAAAGCGCCTGCTGAGGTAGAGGTGGAGGACAACGGTGCCGGTATCAGTCAGGAGACCGAATCGAAACTTTTCAGCCCTTTCTTCTCTACCAAACCCAACGGACAAGGTATCGGTCTGGTATTTATCCGTGAGGTGCTTACCCGTCACAAATGTTCTTTCTCTTTGCGTACTTACGACGATGGGCTTACCCGTTTCCGCATCCGGTTCTGAAGTTCCGATTGCTTCTGTAAATCCGTTCCTTTCCGACAATGGAACTTTCCGTTCCTTCACCCTGTCCGGCGCTGATTCCGGCAGGCGTTTGCAAGAGTCATGCGTCATCATTGAGCGTGCGGTCGTAGGGAAAAGCAGTCCCTTTTGGCTCACGTCTTGGTATGTAAGGATAAATAAAAAAGTGTTTCAAGACGCATTCCTTAAAGTGAAACACTTTGTTCCTTTAAATGAAACACATTGTTTCAAGGCATGAAACACTCTGTTTCAAGCAGTGGAACACATTGTTTCAAAGCATGGAACACATTTTGAGACACTTTGGAGTGGCTTTTGCCATCAGGACCACTTAAAGATGTCCGTGTAACGGTCGAATGCCGGGACTTGTCGGATGCCGTAGCGCAGAAAGGTCTTGCGTATGTATTCCTGGTCTTCGGGTGAAACGTATTGTTCTTCGCGATAGAAGCGGTAGTATTTGGTGCGGCCGAAGTGGCCGATGATGTGCGCCTTGATGGCTTTCGCCTGTCTGTAGGGCAGGTTGTTGAAGAGATTCTTGACGCCCCATGCTACGCGTATCTGCTTGATGGGCAGGAAGTATGAACATGGCTCGTTAAGAGCGGGCAAGGCTTTGAGATTAACCGTCATGACGGTTTTGTGAAGGTCTGTATCATGCTCGGCAATCCAGTGCCGCAGGCATTCGGCGGCTTTGGGGCATTGGGCGTTGCCGCATCGCGCAAAAGTTCTTGGTGCGGCTTGGAGAGCGGATGTGTCTGAATTCATATCTTTTCTTTTAGGATTACCGGACAAAGGTAGGAAAAAGATGGCAGAATGTCATTCCCCTCTTTATCCTTTTTTGGTTTTGCGGTATTCGTGGGGCGACATGCCCATTAGTTTGCTGAACAGGCGCGAGAAGTAATAAGCGTCCTCTATGCCCACCTTATAGCAAATCTGATTGATTTTCATATCTGTAGTGTCTAACATAAGGCATGCCTCCTGTATCTTCAACAGGTTGAAATAAGCCCGCGGGGCATACCCGGTCTGTTTCTTGAAAAGCATGGAGAAATGCGAGGGCGAATAGCCGGCCTTTTCCGCCAAGTCATTCAAGACAAGATGTTTCTCCAGATTCTCTTTCATAAAATGAATGGCTCCGTTCACTACGTCCCCGTCTGCTACCTTATCCGTATTCGCATTCCGGTATGAGTGGATATATCGCAACGAGCCAAGGTAATAATGGAAAAGTGAGGACACATAGCGGAGATTTTCCATGCTGAATCCCGATTGCAGCGTATTGAACATTTCCTCGAACAGGCGGATACGGTCGCTGATGCGTGACTGCTTTTCCGGAAGGACATCCATCGGATGCGAAGCGCCTCCGGCATAACAAGGAGACAACGCGCCTTTAAAGTGAATCCAGTATATTGTCCAGGGATCCGCTTCATCGGAAGCGTATGCGTGCGGAATGTCGGCAGGGAGGATGAAATACTGGTTACCCACTACGGCATACTCTTGCCCGCCTGTCCGATACCAGCCTTTCCCGTCCACACAATAAATAAACACATACTGGTTTATAGGTTCTTTGCGTTCACGGAAATGATAGTGCGCTTTCGGATAATAGCCTATATCTGTAATGTGCAGCATGGAAAGAAGCGGGTCTTCTTCCATCATTCTCACCGTCATCTGCGGAAGCACCAATGCCCTTTCGCCGCTGAAACCGTCTTTTAGTCGTATCATGGTTCACGTATTAAGGTTTGCTGTATAGGGCTTTAGGACTGGCCTCTTTTTATGGAAGGAGCGGTGCCTTTTCATGAAAGCGAATCCTAAAGCCATTACAAAAATAGTGAATTGTTTGGGATAAGTACCCAATTCTTTTGTTTTTTAAGCATATTGTGCTTCCCGCCGCCGCAATGTTCCTCAGTGCATCCGTATTATCGTAAGATTGTCCATGTCTTTGGGGCTAATCCTCCATTTCCTGTTTTACGTATCCTGTTTATCTTTGCAAACGGCAAGAAGCATGAACTTTTTAATCTATATCGCGACATGGGAAACTATAACAAACGTTTTGTCTATTTTATCTGCCTTGTTTCCGCCATGGGCGGACTGCTCTTTGGTTACGACTGGGTTGTGATAGGCGGGGCTAAAATCTTTTACGAACAATATTTTGGCATTGCGGGAGTTCCTGCGATGCAAGGACTGGCTATGAGCATTGCGTTGGCAGGTTGTCTGATTGGCGCGTTGACGGCGGGTATGCTGGCCGACCGTCTTGGACGTAAGCCTTTGTTGCTGATTTCGGCTTTGATATTCGCCACAACAGCTTACGGTACCGGCGCTTTTGATACGTTTGCTCCTTTCTTGATTGTCCGCTTTCTGGGCGGTATAGCCATTGGCATCGCTTCGGGACTTTCGCCCATGTACATTGCCGAGGTGGCTCCGGCATCGGTGCGGGGGCGTCTGGTCTCGCTCAATCAGCTGACTATTGTTATTGGTATATTGGGGGCACAGGTGGTGAATTGGTTGCTGGTGAGCGACGACCCTGTGTGGAATGAACAGATGGCTTGGCGATGGATGTTCTGGGCGGCGGCCTTCCCCGCATCGGTTTTTCTGGTGCTGGCTGCTTTTATTCCCGAAAGTCCTCGTTGGCTGGCCATGAAAGGACGCAGGGGGCATGCCAAAGCTACACTGGAGCGTATAGGTGGAGCGGATTATGCGCAGAAGGAACTCCGTTCGTTCGATGAGGCCAACGCCCAGCGGCAGACAGAGGGCGGATTGCGCTTGCTTTTCAGCAAGCCCTACCGGCGTGTGCTGGTTATCGGCGTTGTGATGGCCATGTTCCAGCAATGGTGCGGCACGAACGTCATCTTCAACTATGCGCAGGAGATTTTCCAATCGGCCGGTTACGATGTGGACAATACTTTTATCAATATCGTGGTGACGGGCATTGCCAATCTTATATTTACTTTTGTGGCCATCTATACGGTGGACCGCTTGGGACGACGTGCCTTGATGTTGGTTGGTGCGGGCGGATTGGCAGGCATCTACTTCATTTTGGGCTTGTGCTACTACTTGGAAGTGAGCGGGGTGATGATGGTAGTGCTTGTCGTGATGGCCATCGCCTGCTACGCTATGTCCTTGGGTCCTGTCACATGGGTGTTGCTTTCCGAGATTTTTCCAAACAAGGTACGCGCCGTTGCCGTGGCTACCGGTACTTTTGCCTTGTGGGTGGCCAGTTGTACGCTGACCTACACATTCCCCTTCCTGAATGCGGCTTTGGGAACCAGCGGCACGTTCTGGATTTATGCGGCTATTTGCACTTTGGGCTTCGTATTCTTCCTGGCGCGTCTGCCCGAGACCAAGGGCAAATCGTTGGAGCAGCTGGAGGATGAGTTGGTGAAGTGAAGGCAATGTCTCCGCCATGTCATATGAACACTATGTGTGTCTTGCTTGTGAAGTTCCCAAGTATCCTTGGATAAATGGTAAAGTATCCTTGGATAAATGGTGGAACATCCAATAATACTTGGGCAAGTAACCAATGATGAGGCTGTAAGCCCGGATATCCCATCAATCATCGTTCACAATCGGATTTACCAAACTTTACCCTTTATACGGAGCTGTCCTTATCTGTCTTTGCGTAATTCCTTGTCCAGCTTTCTTATCTTTTCCCAGGCTTCTTTGAACTTGGGGCAAAGAGCTACGGCTTTTTCATAATTGCGCATGGCGGCTTCTTTCATGTCGTGTTTGAGGCACTCGTCACCCATGGTGATGTATTCACGTGCGTATTTTACCAATGTCTTTTCCTTTTCTATGGCGGCAGCCTTTAAAGCCTGGTTCTCTTTGCGCAGACGGTTGATGATGTCCAGTTTGCGTCGGATGAGGCGTTGGGCTGCCGGTTTCTCTATGTCGTAGCGGGCGTGTATCGCTTTGAAGAAATCGTCCAGACAGGTCTGGAAGTCACCTTTGTCAAAGGCTCGTGCTGCTGAGGCGTAGAACATATCGGCCTGTGCCTGTTTCAACGCACGGTCTATAGCTGTGCGGTTGTTAAAGCGGGTGGCGAATTCTGTGATTTCAGGGCGAACGAAGATATCGGCACGGCTGATGGGCTTTTTCAGCCTGATGCCTTCCAGGGACGTGCAGCGGCTGAGAGCCACGTATGTCTGTCCACCCGCAAAGACTCCGCCTGTGAAGTCAATGACTGCCCGGCTGAAAGTCAACCCTTGACTTTTGTGTATGGTTATGGCCCATGCCAGTTTCACGGGAAATTGGGTGAACGTACCCAGTTCTTCCTCTTCTATCAGTTTCTTTTCTTCATTGTATGTGTAGCGTATGTTGCGCCACGACTCACGTTTTACGTCACATTCCCGCCCGTTGTCCGTAGTGACATAAAGGATGCCTCCGTCCATGTCGAAGCCGTTTACTGTGCCTATAGTGCCGTTTACCCACCGGCGTTCGAAGTCGTTTTTGATGAAGATGATTTGCGCTCCTGGCTTCAGAAACAATTCCTGTGCTGTGGGTAGGCTGCTTTCGGGGAAGTCTCCCCGTATTTCACCCATGAAACACTCGGGTTTCCCGGGCAACTCGGCCAGATGACGTTCGTTGATGTAGTCCACATTGTCCCGGCGGGTGGCCAGGGTAATGTACAGCTCTTCTTTTTTATTCGCTTCTGTGGAAAGGGATATTCCATAACGGGTGTTGAGCAGTTGCAGGTCGGCAGCTCCGGCTGTACCTCCGCGTATGTGGTCAAGAACGCCGATAAAGTTCGGATCGCTTTGGCGGTATACTTTTTTCAGTTCGATAGATACCAGGTCTATTTGGCTGAATACACGTGCTGAGAAGAAATACGGATTAGGGTAGAAACGTTGCAATATTTCCCGTTCATCACTCTTCACCACTGGTTCCAGTTGGAAAACATCACCTACCAGCAACACCTGCTTGCCTCCGAAGGGTTCTCTCAAGTTATGGCTGTAAACGCGCAGGATACGGTCTATAGCATCTATAATGTCTGCCCGTACCATTGAAATCTCGTCTATGATAACCAGCTCCAACTTTTCCAACAGGTTGCGGTGTGCTTTCGTGTATTTGAAGAATTCGTGAATACGGTTTCTTTGCAGACTGAGATTGGGGTCGTCGGGCAACAGTGGGTAGAAGGGCAGCTTGAAGAAACTGTGCAGCGTAGAGCCTCCTGCATTGATGGCGGCTATGCCTGTAGGTGCCAGCACTACGTATTTCTTTTTTGTATTGGCGCAGATGTAGCGCAGGAAAGTGGATTTGCCCGTACCTGCCTTGCCCGTCAGAAACAGTGACTGGCGGGTGTACCTCACGAGGTTCAGTGCGTCTTGAAACTCGCGGTTATCGGTATCGGGCGCGAAATTCAATGGCTTAATGATTGGCGGTTAGTGACAAATGTTTGATAGCTTGGGCAATTCCGTCTTCGTCGACGGATGTGGTGACGTAATCGGCGGCTGCTTTTACTTCATCATTGGCGTTACCCATCGCTATTCCGATACCTGCATGGCGAAGCATGGGGATGTCGTTTCCTCCGTCGCCGAAAGCAATTGTGTCTTCCAGATGAATGCCAAAGTGGCGGCAGATTTCATCAATGCCTTTCTGTTTGGTATTTCCTTTGGCTGTGATGTCGGTAAAGGCCGGATGCCAGCGGCCTATTTCACAATGTGTGATGTGTGGCCCGATTTCCCGTTCTTCCGCAGTCGTGATAAAAGGAGAAAGTTGGAAGACTTCTTTCCCGCCGATAGCTTCGTCTGTTGTGGCGGCTGGTATGGGGATTGTCACTTTAAGGTATTCATTGAATATGCGGTGTACCCGTTCATCGGGTTGGCAGACGCTGATTGTGTGTTCGCCTACTACGATGCAGGGAATGTTTCGTTCAAAGCAATAAGTTGCCACTCTGCGGACATCCGGAGCATAAATGGCACTTTTGTAAATGATTTCTTCGCCCACAAAACAGTAGGCTCCGTTCATGGTGACATAACCGTCTATCAATTTGCGTTTTTGCAGTGCATCGAGGTTGTTGATGAGGACACGGGGACGTCCGGTTGCGATAAATATATGGTGTCCGGCAGCTTTGGCATCGGCCAGTGCTTCGATGGTAGAAGCGGGCACTTCGTGTGTACGGAAGCTTACCAATGTGCCGTCAATGTCGAGGAATAATGCTTTTGCCATAGGGGAATTTTCTTATTGGGCGCAAAATTACGCAAAAAACGAAGATATTTCGTATTCTTGCAAGCTGAAATTACGAAAAATGTCCAAACTGAAAATGAGTTGTAGTTGCTAAGTCATAGTAATAAGACTGGGGCAACCGGCGAGCGCAATATTACGGAATATTTTTCTTTTCATGGCTCTGTGATTACGCGGAGACCCGACAGCCTTTTGACGAAATAAAAGAGGCTGAATCTCAAATAAGCTTTAAGATGGCCGAAATGTCCGCTAATCCCAAATTTCACTACTAAGTGCATATGAACAAGAAAAGCACCGCAATCTATTGATTTACGGTGCTTCATACTTTAAACTGACGGCTCGTTTGAATGCCTTGTTTTCAGTTTCAGCGGAGAGACAGGATTATGAACCTTTCTCTCTAAAATCCTTATGAATCAACATTTTAATTCAGTTCAATTTTTCAAGTGTAACGATTTAGTAACTGAAAACTGTCTTTTTGTGTCACTCATAGACTTTCGCTTGTCTAAGCTTTATCATTACATTACAAAGGTACATTTTCCTGTTTATAATTCCAAATTGTAGTCTCTTTTTTATGTTTTTTACATCGTTCTATAATCCCTTCTGAAAACCACTTCTGCCTGATGCGCAAAAGCCGATTTCAGAAACAGTACAAGCAAAAGAAAAGCCCACAGCGACCACAATGTCATAAATGACACTGCCATCGCCGTGGG
>CASENS010000040.1 GCA_949289345.1 uncultured Bacteroides sp. | reverse complement strand
TCTTAGAGTTAGGAAGCCCTCAGGACTTCTGATGAATTGTTATGTGCATATACAAACTTACCCAAGAATACGTTAATGTTCGTAAACTTGGGCAAGATTTTAAAGATTTTGTTTGGTGAGGACTTAGAATTCACCCTCATGTTTAGAAAAAAAGCTGTCCGCTTAATAGTTCAAGGAAGTCTCGTAACCTGATGACATTCACCTTAGGGAACGTTTCGTCTTTCAGAGAATTGAAATGAGCGTCTTCGGACACAATAAATGCCGCATTGGCAGCAGGCAGTTGGTATCCAATACAACATTATTCATAGTAAGGCGTCCGCAAGTGCTCATCCAACAGGTTCTCATTCTTTTCCTGGTCCCAAAGACCTTTTTCCCATAGCTCATCCATTCCCTCCTCCACTCTGCGGGCGAAATATGCAGACATTGCCTCTTTCAGTTCGTTCAATGAGGCTTCGTCTTTTGCATAGGAGAACATTCTAAGCAAATGAAGTTGGGTAGGGTTTAATGAACTGCTTTCCATATGTTTCTTTTTTTAAGTTATTTATAGGGCAAAATAAGCGATTTTTTCGGAATTCAGCAAACATGCAGTTCACGAATTGCGAACTACGTAGTTCACGAGTCATGAACTATCCGGTTCACGGGTCATGAACTATCCGGTTCACGAGCCATGAACTATGCGGTTCACGACCCGCGTCCAAACTTTCACCGCTCCCCAAACACAGGAAAGGCTGTCCCAATGTTACTTGAGGCAGCCTTTCCGCTTAGTTATGTTCAGTCAACTGAATGACCGGAGTGCTTTATTTTGCCCACTCAGTGGCGTCCCAGAAGCTTCCGTCAGCGATGATGAGCGGCAAGTTGTTCCATGTACCTACCGTAGCGTTCACGCTCTTGCAGTAAACGGTTGCGGGCAGGTTAGTTGTGCTTTCGGCACGCTTCAGATTGAACACACCGTATTCCGAGTTGGTAATCTTACCGTTGGCGCTTACTTCGATGTCATTTTCGATGGTCAGCGTAGCGCTTGCATTCTTTGCACCCTTGATGGTCACAGCCTCATCGGAGTTAATCATCAAGTCACCGTTAAGTGTCACCGTACCGCTGTTCACAGTCAGACTCTTAATCTTCATGATTCTGTTGCTAACTGTCGTTTCCAAAGTAATGTCACCTTCGTTCTGGAAGTCAACAGTCTTGGCGCGTGAGTCGGTCAAGTCATAATCTATTGCAGGAGATGTTTCTTGCAGGATGATGGTCTGATCCTTGCCTGCGGCATAACGGTTGAGGCGTACGTATGCTTCCTTCAAGCGTTCATCGGAGTTCACATATGCGGCGTAAGTACCGTTGCTGGTGTAAGGAACACCACCGTAAACACTACCTACATAGTCGTAGAACGTACCGTCGTTGACGAACGTGCCGGCGCAGTTCAGTTCGGCCTCGTTGTAGATGTTGCCATCCTCGGCGATGTCGATGGTGCCGGAGAGGATGTTCACATAACCGTTATTTATCAACTTGTTGGCAGCAGTAGCGTCACCGGCCTGGTTTCTCCAAGTACCGTTCACCACGATAGCGGCGTCCGTACCTGTCAGGTTGTTCTGGTTGGTAGCCTCGCCGTTGATGGTCAGCGTACCGCCGTTAATCTGCGTGTCACCCATGTCGGTCAGTGTACCGTCTACAATCAGTTCACCTTCGATGATGAGGTCGGATTTGTATTGTGCGTTGCCGGTACCGAACTTCCAGTTGTTGTTGATGAACTCGGCACCTTCGGCCACAGTCAGCGTAGCGCCCTCGGCGATGGTGATGCCGTAAGAGTAAACCGCATCCAGCTTAGCGTCCTTCTCGATAGTGGCGTCGGCGTTGATGTTCAACAGGCCGGGATAGAAGTCGCTGTCGCTTGTAGCGTGACCCACTTTCACGTCACCCTTGAAGGTAGTCTCACCGTCCAAGTTCACAGTACCCTCGAACGTGCCGCCTTCAATCTCGGTAGTCACGTCGATGTTGAAGACTGCGTTCCAGTTCTCAGCCTGAGTAGCGTTGTGCAGTGCGAAGTCAGCGTCCTTCAGAACCAGCTTGCTGCCTGCCGCGCCTGTGATGGTCACGCCGTTTCTCCATGCGGTAATGTCGTCCACGTTCAGACCGTCAGTCTCCACATCACCCAGCAGTTCGATAGTTGTGTGAGCCGCAGCCTGCTTGGCGTCGTCGATAGCCTCCTGCAATTCAGCCTGGCTGGTTACGAAGCGGTGGTCGAACTTGGTGTTCTTGTCCACAGTAACGCTCAAGGTGTATGCCTTTCCGCTTTCGATGTTGGTGCTACCGTTTGCAAATTCATAGTCCAAAACGCATGCCCAACCTTCCTTGTTAATCAAGATTACGTCGATACCGCCGTTCAATGTAACAGGCAGGACGGGGAAGTAAGCGTTGAACTCGTTACTGCCGTCGTTTTCGTCCAGAATCATATTTTGATTTTGGTTACTACCGTTATACGGATAAGCCACCGTCAATACACCGGTTGTCTCAGTCACGTTGATGTTGGAAGCTGCGGGTGCTGCTGCCGGGCTCTTCAACGTACCGCCTACGGTAAAGAGGTCATTGCCCTGTGTGCGCAGGATGACGGTTTTGATGTAGTCATCCTTGTTAGGATCTGTGTTATCACCGTAATTTGCAGCTGCGTTCACATTCAGACGAATCAAACCGGTCAACTGCTGCATGGGCAGGTAAGTAACCTGTGCGCCCGGTTCCAACTGGGTAGGAGTCGTGTAAGCGTAGCTGTTCTCACCGGCAACCTTCAAGTTAGCTTTTTCCAAAAGCGCGTTGCTATTATTAGAGGCATTATATTCAATTTCCATTCTCTTGCCACCCTTCACAGGAATCGCACCCGGATCTTCGTAGCTTGCGTCGAACGGATAGTAACCTACATAGTATCCGCGCATGATGTAGTCGTTCACAGTCTTGAACTTAGCGCTCAGAGAAGTGCCGAGGTCGGCATCAGCCAAAGCATTCCCGTTGGCTTTTGTATACATGCTCTGCACGCCAGTCAAATCCTGTGCAATCTGGTAGAAACCGGTGATATGGTTCGTGTTGCCCGATGCAACGGCAAAGTCCGCCAACTGCAAAGAGTCCACATCGAACTTGTAGTTAGTAACGCCTTGGGCACCCGTAGCGGAACCTACGTAAGCCAAGCCGACAGCATCGAGAGCATCACCCGTCTCAGCTTCCCATTTGAATTGATAGGTCACGTTCTGTCCGTCCTCAATTCTGTCCCACAGAGCCTTGGTGTCGGCGTCCGTACCTCTTGTGACCACGAAGTTGAGGTCCTTGGTACTCATCATGTTGTCGCCACCGGCAGCATTGTTCATGCCCTCGGTCAGGTCGTTTTGGCAGCCGACCATAAATGCCGGGGCAATCAGTCCCATTAATAATAATCTTTTGTCCATTTTCACTTATCGTTTTTAATTAATACATCATTCATTTACAGTTGAGTCTCACCATCCATTGGGGGTATACCGGTTCCGTCGCCTGTCGGGCTCGACACGAACCCCTTTTCCACAGCAACCTCCAGAACTTCCACCTCCGGAGCCACATAAAACTTTTCCATTTCCATAATCGTAATTTTTAGTTGTTAGTTAATAATTTGATTTCTTTTCTTACTCGTTTGTGATATATATAATATGGTGTAAAACACCGATCTTCAGTATTCGGTAAAATCCACGCTACACCTGTCTCTGAGGTCGATTTCAGGGTGCAAAGTAACATACAAATTTCCCAAATAGGTATCATGTATTATGTGGTTGTGGATCAGACAGATAGAGAAAGAAAGATGGGTGGGGAGGATTGGTAACGGAATGAGGGAAAGCTTGGGAATGGAACAGGTAAATGCCTGAATTACAGTGTTGCACGCAAACGAAATGAAAGGGAAGGCGGATGAGAAAGGATGTTTTGACACCACTTTCCGACACCATCCTACGGGAAGATAAGCCGTTGAATTTCAGCTAATACGAAAAGATATTGGCATATGCTGACAAACGTTTGGCACCATTTTCTGACACCACTTCCCAAAAGTCTGTCAGAATGTTTCATCGCATAGCGGAGGGGGGTTGTGAATAGTTTTCGTGCGGTATAGCTATGGGGTACTGAGAAGTATGGGACGGGCACTCGGTTACATGCGACAAGTTACGGGCAAGGAGATAGCCGACCGGTTCGCTACATGGCTACTTGCGGCTTACGGCCCGTAGCTTGTCGCCAAGTGGAATTTTTACAACAGGTTATTCTGATAATTATACATTCCCGTATGGTCTCCGTTTGTCGGGAAGGAAGCGTTTCATGGATTCTCAATTACCGCAGGGGAACATGTACCGGATGCGCAGGGAAGCGCCTTGTCCTTTTTCAGCAGATGCACGAAATCGGCCATTACTTCCTTGGACGAGGCGCGCATGTACCGTTGGAAGGCTTGCATGGAGCGGTGACCGGATAGGGTCATAACGTAGTTCACCGGATAGCCGCGTTTGTAAAGGTTGGTCACACAACTGCGCCGTGCGGTGTGGAAGCTCACCAGACTCCACTTTGGTACTGTGCGTACCGTGGACACTCCACCCCGGCATTCTCTGTAGTTCACCAGTGTGTCAATGCGGCAGCGTGCGGCCAGTGTTTTGATGATACGGTTGGCCGTAACTTTGTTTATTACCGGGAATCCCCGGCTGCGATAGTACTCCACCAGTGAAGCAATCTCCTTCAGTATCGGGATTTCTACCCTTTCCTGTGTCTTAGTCTGGTACAGGGTGATGACCCCGTTGTGTATCACCGCTTCGTTTAGCCGTCTGATGTCGCTGATGCGCAGGGCCGTGTAGCAGGCTATCACAAACGCGTCACGCACCTCCCGTTCCGTATCGGTCAGTGTGCGCACTTTCGCCAGCCGTTTTATTTCTTTTTCTTCCAGATACACCGGTTCGCTGATGTCGGCAGGAAGTGCCGTCTGTACTTTCATGAAATAGTCATTGGCGGTAACCTCATTGTCGTATGCGCGGTGTAGTAAGTTCTTCACCACCTTCAGTGTGTTCACAATGGTATTCTGCGTGTAGTGCTTCCGTTCGCCCCCCCGTCCGTAAGTGTAGCTGTACAGGAAGTTGGTGAAATCGGTGAAGAACCGCTTGTCGAAGTCGTCGAACGAACAGATGGGTACCTTACGTCGGCGGTCATATTCCTCCAGTCGTCTTAAGGCTGCCAGGTAGGTGTCAGTAGAACTGTCGTGTCCGCGCTTTCCTTTGCGGTTGATGTTGTTCACATACTCTTCGGCCAAACGGCGCAAGTAAGGTAAAGGCTTTATGGACCGTTCCTCGTCGTGCAGCAGTTTGTCCATCACGTGTCTTACCATGGTTTCCGTCATCTGTTCCCCGTTCATTGCCAGCCGGTTGTCCGTTTCGCGCAGCAGGTTGGTCATTCGTTCTATTTGCTTGTTGATGCTCTCCAGTCCCATACGCTCGCGTCTTGTCATTCGTCCTGTCAGGTTGCAGCGGTTTGTCGCTACGCACCAGTATTTCGGTCGCACCCGCATACGGGTGTATATTCTCACCCGTTGTTTGCCGAGGTTAGTCACCAGCATAATTTGTGTCAGGCGTTCGCTCTCGCGTGTCTGCTTCAGGTTGAAGTGGATCCGCATTTCGCCGGACGTCCATGTGTCTGTACTTCTCATCTTGATTTCTTCATTTAAAATTGTGGTTTTATCATTATCGGAGCGCAAAATTAAGACTTCATATAGGGGTGACAGGAAGTATAGACGTAAAAATCCCCGCCATCTGTCCACACGGGCGGATAGCGGGGATACATTTTTTTCCTATATAGGGGATGAACCTGTCAGTAAGTCTGCAGACGTGTTTTTACAGTCTTAAATCCTTCTCCTTCGGTTACTAACGTAATTTCACCCGGTGTCTGACCTGCACGGAGAATGACAAAAGCCGAACCACGGAAGAGGTGACGATGGTCGGTGGCGTGCAGTTCATCCGAGGTGATGTTACCGTTGTCCACAGCTACGATGCGGGCGTCACCTTCTACCCGGAACTTCAGTTCCTGCGCGGCTTCGGGCACACGGCGTCCTTTACGGTCAACGGCAATGACACGCAGGTGTTGCAGGTCTGTGCCGTCGGCCTGCCATTGTTCATTGTCGGGTATCACCATCAGTTTTACTGCCTTACCCGTGGTTTCGATGCGATGACGGGCCACGATTTTTCCGTTTGTACGGGCTATGGCTTCCAGATAACCGGGCTTGTAGGAGATGCTGTCCCACTTGATGCGGTTGCGTGCCTTGCCGTTTGCCTTGTCATTGGACTTCACGCCCAGACTTTTCCCGTTCAGCACCAGTTCCACCTCGTCAGCGTTAGTGTATGTGTAGAGTTCAAGCACTTCGCCTTCCTTGCGGTTCCAATGGTCGCTCATACGGTTGGTACCTGTCTGTACGCCATTCCACATCACGTCTTGCGTGCCGTCTATCACACCGATGTGTACCAGTGGCTCATCCGTAAACATGCTTTTCAGGAAGTAAGCGATTGGTTTGGGTTGCAGTGAGATGTCGAAAGCACCTTGTGCCCAACCTTTGTCGGGCCATCCCTGGCTTTCGCCCAAATAGTCTATCTGCCCCCAGTAGGCCAATCCGACAACCTTATCGAGATTCATGTCAAAGAAGTTGGGTCCCATGTTGCTGGTGTTTGCCTCGCTTTGATAGAAAATCAGGTTCGGAAAACGGCGTGCGTCTCCGGGAAAGTACATGTAACGGTAGTTGTAAGAGGCGATATCCGTCTCATGTACCAGCGGTGCGGGCAGTGAGTCGGTTTCCAGACTGCGGTAGCGCGGATGCATGGCCACTGTCACCAGGCGCGTATCGTCATAGCGTTTCAACAGCTGGCGCTGCAGGCGGTAAGGCGTGACGCCCCAATCGGCAAAAGGCAGGTTCCAGTATTGCTGCAATTCATTGCCCAGGCTCCAGCATACTACGGAGGGATGGTTACGGTCGCGTTTGATGAACTCCGGAATGTCCTTTTGCCACAGCGAAGCCCATTCGGCACGCCCGCCGCAGTACTGGTCCAGCCATTTATCGTAGAGTTCGTCCACCACTAAGATGCCGTAGCGGTCGCACAAGTCCATGAAACCTTCACTGTAAGGGTTGTGCGAGGTGCGGATGTGGTTTACGCCAAAATCTTTCAGCAGTCGGATGCGTTTCTCGATGGCGCGGTCGTAGGCGGCAGCTCCTAATGCGCCTAAGGAATGGTGGTTGGCGATGCCTTTCAGCAGCACCTTCTTGCCATTGAGCTTCATGCCGAACGCCGGCGAAAACTCTACGGTACGCACACCGAAATGCTCGCTTACGCGGTCGGCCACAGTACCGTCCTCATGGTAGAGTGTGATGTCCGCCTTGTACAGATGGGGATGCTCGCAATCCCACAGCTTTGGGTTTGTCAGCCGGATAGGTTTCAAATGGTATTCACACGTACGCATCCGGGCGTTGAACGGCAGTTCGTCTGTCTGCCGGGCTACAACCTGCCCCTCGGCGTCGGTTATCACCGTTTCGGTTTTCAGTACGGCTTGTTTCGTGTAGCAAGCCATTTCGGCCTGGATGTTCACAGTAGCCTCCTGTTCGGAAACTTGAGGTGTGGTGATGTAGAGCGGGTGGCGCATGAAATACACTTTGGCATCCGTCACCACCAGATGTACATTGCGGAACAGTCCGCCGCCAGTGTACCAGCGCGAGTTCTGAGGTTCGCGCGTGTCGGCTTTCACGGCTATCACGTTAGGCTGTCCGTACTGTAGCAGCTTTGTCAGGTCTATCTCAAAGCCCACATAGCCGTAATCAGTTCCGCCGATGCGCTTGCCGTTCAGGTAGACATCGCCCACATACATGATGCCTTCAAAATCTATCACGACCCGTTTGTCTTTCCACGACGCTTCGGGAGTAAAGGTCTTGCGATACCAGCCGATGCCCATTTCCTTGAAGGCACGGCTGCTGAGACGGCTGCGGACATTGGCGCCCGGGTCGTTATTATCGGCTCGTTCGCCGGCTTCAGGAGCCACCCAAGGTTGTTCTATCTGGAAGTCGTGCGGCACGTCCACCGTACGCCAGTCTTTGTCGTCAAACTGTGGTTGTTCGGCTCCTGCCACATCTCCGGCATGGAAACGCCAGCCGAAGTTGAAGTTCGTCACTTGCCTTCCGTCTGTAGCGGCCTGTGCCGCCCAACCGATGACGAAGGCTGTCACAAGTAATAATAGTCTTTTCATGGTACTATAAGTATTTAATTAATAATTTAGCGGGCTGTTTGGAAAGCACACAGATGACACAGATTAAAGAAGATGACCACAGATTTATTTAATAAAGAATTGGTGTAATCAACTCCCCTCCTCCCAGGAGGAGGGGTGCCCACCGGGCGGGGTGGTAGGAGAAACATGCCGCGTAAGCGACTCCTATTCTAACTAAAATAAATTAGGTCGAACCATTCTTGTCCTACCACCTCCCCCTTACGGGTACTCCTCCTTCCCGAAGGAGGAGAGTTCTGTTACTTATTCCTAACTGATAAATTCCCATTTATAGTATAAATTAATTTTGTTCACTTACTTACCCGAATGTCTGTTTTGACACACACTTTTCAGCCTGATCAGAACTCGGCGTTCTTAGGTGTACGCGGGAATGGTATCACGTCGCGGATGTTCGCCATACCCGTCACGAACAGCAGCAGGCGTTCGAAGCCCAATCCGAAACCGGCATGAGGGCATGTGCCGTATTTGCGTGTATCCAGATACCACCACATGTCTTTCATCGGGATATTCAGTTCGTTGATGCGTGCCATCAGCTTGTCATAGCTTTCCTCGCGCACACTTCCACCGATAATCTCGCCTATCTGCGGGAACAGCACGTCGGTGCCTTGCACGGTCTTTCCGTCCTCATTCTGCTTCATGTAGAAAGCTTTGATTTCTTTCGGATAGTCTGTCATGATGACAGGCTTCTTGAAGTGTTCCTCCACCAGGTAGCGTTCGTGCTCGCTGGCCAGGTCGCAACCCCAGTAGACGGGGAACTCGAACTTGCGGCCTTTGGCGACGGCCTCTTCCAATATCTTGATGCCTTCCGTGTAAGGCAGGCGTACAAACTCGGTGTTTACCACACTCTGCAAGCGCTCTATCAGACTCTTGTCCACCATCTTGTTAAGGAACTCCAAGTCGTCCTTGCAGTTCTCCAACGCCCAGTTGACGCAATATTTGATGAATTCTTCCTCCAGGTCCATCAGGTCGTGCAGGTCAGCGAAGGCCACTTCCGGTTCTATCATCCAGAACTCTGCCAAGTGACGGGGTGTATTGGAGTTCTCGGCACGGAACGTCGGTCCGAAGGTGTAAATCGCTCCCAATGCTGTCGCTGCCAGTTCGCCTTCAAGCTGTCCCGACACGGTCAGGCTGGTCTGCTTGCCGAAAAAGTCATCGTCGTATATGATGGAGCCGTTCTCGTCCTTCTTTAAGTCGTAAAGGTTCTTCGTCGTCACCTGAAACATCTGCCCGGCTCCTTCGCAGTCGGACGCTGTGATGATGGGAGTATGGAAATAGAAGAAACCTTTCTGATGGAAAAACGTATGAATGGCCATCGCCATGTGGTGGCGCAGGCGGAATACGGCGCCGAAGGTGTTTGTGCGTGGGCGCAGATGGGCTATCTCGCGCAGGAACTCCATGGAGTGTCCCTTCTTCTGCAGCGGGTAGGTGTTGTCGCACAGACCCAATATCTCTATCTCACGGGCTTGGATTTCCACCTTCTGTCCCGAGCCTACCGACTCCGTCAGCTCACCGTTCACGCTGAGGCAGGCACCGGTGGTGATGTCTTTCAGCAGGGTTTCGTCAAAGCGGTCCACATCGACCACTATCTGTACATTATTGATGGTAGAACCGTCGTTCAGTGCGATGAAGCTTACCTGTTTGCTACCGCGGCGGGTGCGTACCCAGCCTTTTACGTTGACCGTTGCGCCGAAGTCGTCGCGCTTCAGCAGGTCCACAATCTTTGTTCTACGAATTGTTTCCATTGTTGAATGTTTTGGCTTCCCCAACTCCCCCGCAGGCTGGCTGGACGCTCCCCCTTAGAGGGGAGTTGAGAAGGTATTAAGTAACTAATCAGATTTACTTTATACTAAATGATAATTTAGCGGGCTGTTTGGAAAGCACACAGATGACACAGATTGAACAAGATGACCACAGATTTAAAGTGCTTCACCAACAGATTCTTGTCAGTCATTCTGAGCAACGCGAAGAATCTCCCGCTTGTTTTTGTTAATGGAAGATGCTTCACTCCGTTCAGCATGACAAAAAGAAATCTGTGGCCATCTTGTTCAATCTGTGTCATCTGTGTGCCAATTAAATTCCCATTTATAGTATAAATTAATTTTGTTCACTTACTTATTAATATTACTCAAACGACCCCATGCGCAGGAAGTTCACTTCCTTCTCAGTGAGGTAACGCCAGTCGCCGCGGCGCAAGCCTTTCTTGGTCAGTCCGGCAAAGTAGACGCGGTCCAGTTTTACGACTCTATAGCCTAATGACTCGAAGATGCGGCGCACGATGCGGTTCTTGCCCGAATGGATTTCAATACCCACTTCGTTTTTCTTTTCCTCGTCGGTATAGCTGATGGCGTCCGCATGTATCTCGCCGTCGTCCAATTGGATGCCTGAGGCAATCCGCTCCATGTCCTCCTTGGTCAGGTCTTTGTCCAAACGCACGTGGTAGATTTTCTTCTTCAGATACTTGGGATGCGTCAGTTTCGAGGCCAGGTCTCCGTCGTTGGTCAGCAGCAGTACGCCCGTGGTGTTGCGGTCCAGACGGCCTACGGGATAGATACGTTCCGTGCAGGCGTTTTTCACTAAATCCATCACCGTGCGGCGTTCCTGCGGGTCGTCCGAGGTTGTGACTGTGTCTTTGGGCTTGTTCAGCAGGACGTATATCTTGCGTTCGATTCTGACCGGCTGGTCGTGGAATTTCACTTCGTCGCCCAGCTTTATCTTGGTACCCAGTTCCTTCACGACCTCTCCGTTTACGCTTACCACGCCTGCGGTGATGAATTCGTCGGCCTCGCGGCGCGAACAGATGCCGGCGTTGGCCAGGAACTTGTTCAGACGTATCGGCTCGTTCGGGTCGACGTTCTGTTCCTTGTATTCCAGCTGTTTCTTTTTGCTGTACTTGGCGTTGGGATTGTAGTTCGCGCTGCGCGGACGTTGCTGACGGGCGCTATATGGAGCGTTGGCCTGGGCGGGACGCGACGGGCCATTGGGATTGAAGCGTGGACGCTGCGGACGGAACCCGCGTTCATTGTCGCCGCCATAAGGACGTTGCGGACGTTCGCCTCCTTCGTTCGGACTGAAGCGCGGACGATAAGGGCGTTCACCGCTTCCGTAGGCGGGACGTTGCGGACGTTCGCCGTATTCGTTGTCGTTATAGCGCGGACGGTACGGACGCTCGCCGTTTCCGTAGGCGGGACGCTGCGGACGTTCGCTGTTCTCGTTATTGTAACGCGGGCGGTACGGACGTTCATTGTCGCCGCCATAAGGGCGTTGGGGCCGTTCGCCGCCGTTGTTGTAGTCCCGGTTGATACGCGGACGGTACGGCCGTTCGCTGCTGTAAGCGTGCTGCACACGTTCTCCCGTATTCGGATTAAAGCGTGGGCGTTGCGGCCGGTTCCCGTTTTCCCGGTTGTAAGAAGGACGGCCGAAGCTTGCGTTCCTAAACTGGTTGCCGTCACGGTCTGTGTTTGGTTCTTCTCCTAAGTTTGACGCGTCGCGCCAGTTCTCGTTTTCTGTACTCATGTTTTTATTCGAATAAAAAATTAGACTATTGGCCTCACGGCCGGCTATTTTGTAAATGATGATTTAATGCACGAATCGGATTGCGCTATGCATTCCCTTCACCCAGATGGCACAAACCAGGCAAGTCCGCACCGGTTTTATGTGTATCTGTGTGTCAGTCGGATTTCTCCCTTCCCCCTTTACATCCCTGTATAATTGTGCGGAGTGATGGCGCGCAGTTCCTTCTTGATGTCCTCGCTCACGTTCAGTCCTTCGATGAAGTTACGGATAGACTCTTCCGTGATGGCTTGGTTGGTACGTGTCAACGCCTTCAGGGCTTCGTAAGGATGCGGATAGGCTTCACGGCGCAGGATGGTCTGTATGGCTTCGGCCACTACGCTCCAGCAGTTGTCCAAGTCGCGGTAGATGGCTTTTTCGTTCAGCAACAGCTTGCGCAGGCCTTTCAGCGAGCTTTGGATGGCAATGACCATATGCCCGAAAGGCACGCCGATGTTGCGCAGCACGGTGGAGTCCGTCAGGTCACGTTGCAGGCGCGACACGGGCAGTTTTGTGGCCAGATGTCCCAAAATGGCGTTGGCAAGCCCCAAGTTGCCTTCCGCGTTCTCAAAGTCTATGGGGTTCACCTTATGGGGCATGGCGCTGGAACCTACTTCGCCCGCCTTGATTTTCTGTTTGAAGTATTCCATGGAGATGTACTGCCAGAAGTCGCGGTTCATGTCTATCATAATGGTGTTGATGCGCTTCATGGCGTCGAACACGGCGGCCAGGTTGTCGTAGTTGGAGATTTGCGTCGTGTATTCCTCACGTTCCAGTCCCAATTTTTCAGCCACAAACCGGTTGCCGAACGTTTTCCAGTCGTAAGCGGGGTAAGCCACATGGTGTGCGTTGTAGTTGCCCGTAGCGCCGCCGAACTTGGCGGTCAGCGGACAGGCTTTCAGCTGGGCGAACTGACGTTCCAGCCGGTAGACAAACACTTGGATTTCCTTTCCCAGGCGGGTGGGCGAGGCCGGCTGCCCGTGCGTCTTGGCCAGCATGGGCACGTCGGCCCATTCCTCGGCATACGTGCGTAGCTGGGCTATCAGTTCCTCCAACAACGGATAGTACACTTGCGCCAGCGCGTCCTTCACCGACAAGGGTACGGACGTGTTGTTGATGTCCTGCGAGGTAAGTCCGAAGTGGATGAATTCCTTGTAGGCGTCCATCCCGCCCAGGCGGTCAAACTGTTCCTTCAGGAAATACTCCACGGCTTTCACATCGTGGTTGGTGACGCTTTCTATTTCCTTGATGCGTCCGGCGTCGGCTTCCGAAAAGTGGCGGTACACGTCGCGCAAGGTTTCGAACACACCCTTGTCCACGCCCCGGAGCTGGGGCAACGGCAGTTCGCACAAGGCTATAAAATACTCGATTTCAACCTGCACCCGGTATTTCATCAGTGCAAATTCAGAGAAATAGGCGGCCAAGGCATCCGTCTTGCCCCTATAGCGACCGTCAATCGGGGAGATTGCGGTTAATACGTCCAGTTCCATACGTCGTATAATGTGTATTCAGTTGATAATTATCGGGCGACAAAATTAGTGTTTTTTTCCGAACCGGAAGGCATAAAACCATTATTAAAAGAACGTTGACAACATAATTTAGCGCACAAGCGCGTTTCCGCAAACGGAACGCACGGGACAAGCCGGACACACCGGCCCGCAAAACATCCAAGGATAAAAGGCAAAGTATCATTGGATAAATGGCGGAACAAGCAATGATACCCGGACGGGTAAACAAGGTTCGGATTTGCCTGCCGGGCGGAGGCAAGGGAGTATGCCCTTAAGTAACTAATAAATTTAGCCCCCTCCCTCCTCCCCCCGAAGGGGAGGCGACCCGCTCGAATCCGTTTATGAACAAGCGGAATACTCCAAGCCCAGAGTGTGTCAAAATGCAAAACTGCTATCATTTTGTCATGCTGAGTGCCCATTTCCTGCGGAAAACCCATTCGATAATGACGGGTAATCGGCTCTCCTCCTTCGGGGAAGGAGGAGTACCCGCAGGGGGAGGTGGTAGGTAAGACATGCCGCGCAAGCGACTCCTATTCATATATAATAAATCGGTCGAACCATTCTTATCCTACCACCCCGCCCGGTGGGCACCCCTCCTTCCTGAAGGAGGGGAATTGTGAGAATGACGGCTGAAGAAGGAAAACAAAAAAGATTCTCCTCCTCTTGGGAGGAGGAGTACCCGTAGGGGGAGGTGGCAGGAGAAACATGCCGCGTAAGCGACTCCTA
>CASENS010000039.1 GCA_949289345.1 uncultured Bacteroides sp. | reverse complement strand
CAAAGGACATGAATTGCGGAAATAGCTCAGTTGGTAGAGCACAACCTTGCCAAGGTTGGGGTCGCGAGTTCGAGTCTCGTTTTCCGCTCCATGCTGAAAATAATTGCATTGTTAACAAAGCCCAGGTGGCGGAATTGGTAGACGCGCACGTTTCAGGTGCGTGTGTCGAGAGGCATGCAGGTTCGAGTCCTGTTCTGGGCACTCCCCTTTACCAAAAAGGGATTTTGCGGAAATAGCTCAGTTGGTAGAGCACAACCTTGCCAAGGTTGGGGTCGCGAGTTCGAGTCTCGTTTTCCGCTCCATTTGTGGACAATTATATTAAAAATGAATCAAGTCGGTTTCGGCTTGATTTTTTTATGCGCCAGCGGGAAAGCCTCACGCACCTCATTGCAACTGCTCCATATACTCCGAAGGCGATACTCCGATTTCCTTTTTAAAAAGGGTGCTGAAATAACGTGGGTCGTTAAAGCCTACAGCATAAGCCAGCTCGGAAATACGGATGTTCTTCTTTTCCTCCATGATGCGACAAGCGGCTTTCATACGGATGTTACGCACAAAGGAAGTATAGGTCAACCCGGTCAGTACTTTCAGCTTGCGGAAACAAGTCGTCTTAGTAATGTTCATTTCACTCAAGAATCGGGGCAAATCAAATTCCGCATCCGCCAGATGACGGTTTACACACTCAATGGCCAGCCGCAGGAAGTCTTCGTCCTGACTGGTATAGTCAGCGCTCTTAATCTCAACAAGCACCTGTTTCTTGAAATCCTCCGCCCAACGTTGGTGATCGCGCAACAGATTGGCAATACGTGCCATCAGCACATCGGAACTGAACGGTTTGACAATGAAACCGTCCGCTCCGCTTTCGTATGCCTCCACACGATCCTCCTCATCCTGCTTGACGGTAAGCAACAAGACAGGGATATGAGCAGTTGAAGGATTATCCTTAATGGCACGGCAAAGCGCAATACCATCCATCTCGGGCATCATGACATCCGAAATCACCAAGTCCACATGCTCACGCTCTATAATAGGAAGCGCTTCTTTCCCATTAGCGGCTGTATACACCCGATAGTCCGACTTCAGCAACCTCACCAACAGGTGCAGCAAATCCTCATTGTCTTCCACCAAAAGCAAATAATAGGTTTCCCGCGCCTGCACTTCCTCTGTACCACTTTCCTTCTTTCCGACCACCTCCGGCTCTACAACGGGAATGACCTCCGTCCCGGCAACCGTTCCCGTATCTATTTCCTCATCCGCATAGGCTGATTTCCCGATGGGGAAAGTGACAATAAACGTTGTCCCTTGCCCTATCTCACTCTCTATCCGGACGGAACCATGATGAAGCGCCACTAAGTCATGCACTAACGACAAGCCGATGCCGGTTCCCGAAGTCTTAAAATGGCGATAGTCACCTTCGTAGAACCTTTTGAAAAGATCCTTCTGGGCTTCCTTCGGAATACCCGGACCGTTGTCTTTCACCGTCAACTGCGCCAAGTGGTACTCCATCTCCTCTAAACTGACAATCACTTTCTCATCCGCCCGACTATACTTGGCTACGTTGGACAACAGATTGTATAATATCTTATCCAGTTTGTCCACATCGAAATAAGCAAGGAAGGGATCCGGCGTACATGACACCTCCAAATGAATGGAATGCCGCCTCATCAACGGCTGGAAACTCTCCACGCTACTACGGACAAAAGCCGCCAAATCCCCTTCAGAGACACGTAGTTTCAAGTTACCCGTCTCAGCTTTGCGAAATTCCAATATCTGTTGCAACAAACGCATCAGGCGGTTAATGTTGCCGGTCATGACATCGTACTGTTCTCCATAAGCCGGCGCCACACGCTTCAGTTCGTCCACAGAAGCAGACAAAATGGTAAGAGGCGTAAGCAATTCGTGCGTAATGTTGGTGAAGAACTGCAACTTGACATGGTTTAACTCCTCAGCCTTTTCTTTCTCGATTTCCCGCAAATGAATGGTCTCACGCAGACGGATACGGTTGCGTGTCATCCGAAATGCCGTGTATCCCGCCAACACCAGCAACAAGACGTAACTTAAATAAGCCCACCAAGTCCGCCAAGGCGGAGGCAAGACAACGACTTCCAGGCTGGTAACATCGTCATTCCATACACCGGATGAATTGGAAGCTTTTACTTGAAAAAGATAGCGTCCGGAGCTGAGATTGTTATAGTAAGCAAAACGACGGGAAGCATCTCCATACAGCCAATCTTCGTCAAAACCTTGCAGCCGATAAGCATAGCGGTTACGCTCCGGCGAGATATATTCCAAAGCCGCAAACTCGACTACAAAATTATTATGACGATAATCCAACTTCATTTCCCGCGAAAAACAGGGATTGAGTGCGGAAATATCCCATCGCTCATCCGAAGAAAGCTCGGACCAGGAGCGACCGAATACCTTCACATCCGTCAGCACCACAGGAGGAGCAAAGGCATCGCCGGCCGAAGGTGATTTATAGAAGCTGTTGTAACCATGATGCCCACCGAAAAACAGTTCACCGTCAGCAGCCTGCGCCACAGCTCCCCGATTGAACAAATTATCCTGCAAACCGTCCGAAACTGTATAAAGACGCGAACCTACCGGACGCGTGTCATTGCCCCCCGACACACGCAACTGCACCAACCCTGCATTGGTAGCCAACCACAAACAGTTGTCCTTGTCCTCCAACATACCCACCACCGCATCACCTGGCAAGTTCCAATGAATATGTACCGGAACAAAACGATCCTCACGCGCATCATACAGGTTCAAGCCACTCCCGTTGGTGCCCGCCCAAATCCGTCCGCGAGAATCCCGGAACACGCAATTCACATTATCATTGTTCAGTTTTCCGTTCTCCACCATGTAGGCTTTCAACCGATAATCCTCCGCATAGCCGCCTCGCCCGGCAATGCGCAGCACACCGTTGGTGTTGGAAGCCACCCACTTGTCATCACCATTCCCCTCAATCAGTTGGACAAACCCCACTTTTTCCCTTCCCATAGCTTGCGACACATCCAGCAACACCGAACTGCCATCAGCGGCTCGCATAGAAACACCACTCCGTGTAGCAAACCACAAATTGCGGTCGGAGTCCTCTAAAATGTCATACACGCATGGATCAGGAAGCCAGGTTTCCGATGAATAATGAGCCACTTTCCGTCCGGAAGGGGCGGACATGTCTATCTCGAAAACACCTCCATCGTATACCCCCATCCAGATGTGCCGGGTAGAAGGCGACTGCCTGATGCACATCACCGTAGACAACCCCTGATAGGCCGCAAACTCCTTCCAATGCTTGTAGTAGGTAAACTCCGAATCCCCATTGAAAACGCCAAAACCATCCGAACCGACACCTACCCATAACCGTCCCCGGTCATCAGCCAACATGCTTCGGACCGAATTGGAGCCTACAGCATGCATGGCTTGTGGCAACCGGTTCAACTTGAAATGTATTTTATGGGGATTGACAAACCGAACGCCTCCCCCTATCATGCCTATCCACAGGACTCCTTGCCTGTCACACAACAAGGAAGCGAATTCTTCCCCCGCCAAAGAATTAAACATTTCAGAATTAGAATGGTTAACAAAAACAGCATCAGAAGCACTTGCAGATATGGGGGGGGGGGGGGGTAAAATCAATATTTTTCAAATCAAGAATACTTATAGCACTCTGTGTCCCGACCCAAAGCGAGTGAGTGTTCTTATCTTCAGTGATTGAATAAATCAAATCGTTGGAAATCGCCCCTTCTTTTTTAGAAGAAGCCGCAAAGGTGGTCCACGTCACCTGCGAAGGTTCGTAAGCATTGTGCAACAACTGCAAACCACATCCCCAAGTACCTACCCATATGTTTCTCCGGCTATCCTGAAAAACTACGTGAGCCGAGTTGCGCGGGTTCATTTTGGGATATGCGATGTATCGCCCGGTTGCCCGTTCATACCGATATAATCCATTATTCCATGTCCCGATCCAGACATCACCCCGGTCGTCTTCCATCAAGGACTTGACGGACAAGCTATAACCTCCGTCACCCGTCATAAAGCTATCCAAACCTAAAAAATCACCTTCCGCCTCCCGATACTCGTACAATCCCCAATCCGTACCTATCAACACCCGGTCGTCCGAAGTAACCAATATCTGCGACACTACCGTTGAACTGAAAGGTGCTTCCACAAACTTATGCACCGTGTCCGTACGCTTGTCAAGCACATTCAGCCCCCTATAAGTACCTATCCACAAACGGTGCTTCCGGTCCTCGGCGACACAGAAGATATTGTTGTTGGTAAGCAAATCGGGATTAAAAAAATTGGATTTATAAGGGACGAGTGAGTAACCGTCATAACGGAACAGGCCGTTGCGCGTACATATCCATATGTAGCCTTCACGATCCTGGCAAATGGCCTGCACTTCCTTGTTGGACAATCCCTGAAACACTCCCGAAGACTCAAAATAAAAGGCCGGAGAATCCGACGAAGACGACATCTGCACCGCATACAAATGGATTTGCAGTCCGAGGATTTGCAAGAACAATAAAATGAACAAGTGCTTTATCATGATATTCATTTTTAAAAAGGCGATAAACTTACATTCATCCGCCAAGATGTTGTGCGCAAATATAGTGATTTTGCTGAAAATAGAAAAACTTTTGTATAAAGCATCTGATGGGAAAACTGTCATTGGTTGCCTGCCCAAGTATTATTGGATACTTTGCCATTTATCCAATGATACTTTGCCGGTTATCCTTGAATACTTCCGCAACCGGCTTTAGGACTGCCCCAAACTTCGGGAGCCATATTTTCGGACAGGACATAAAAAAGGGCTCCGCTGAGCCCAACCTTTGTTAACCTTAAAATCTAATACTATGAAAAACACGTTGCAAAGTTACGTCCTTCTGGCGAATTAGCAAATTTCACGAAAGGAAAACGCCATATTATAAGATGTTTTATCACTTTTATATAAGTTATTAACAAACTTCCTCCGGAAAATGCCTATTTTTGCACCCAATATCAACAAAAAGGAAGATTATGAAACAAAAGATACGACACTCGATGGCGGGATGCCTGTACGTTTTGACCGTCCTGCTCATTTGCACGTCCTGCGGCCAGGACCGCTCGGACGAATACTATTCACTCATCAGACCGAAACAATGGATATACGATGTGATGCAGGAATATTACCTCTACTATCAAGACCTTCCCGCCGAAGAAGAATTGGATTTTTTCCTGACCCCACAAGAATTTCTGAACGCCGCCGCTTCGGAACAGGACCGCAAGAACGGGGTGCTTTACTCGCACGTGGACTCCGTAGACGTCACTGCCGCCTCGAGCCGCGCCCTTAGCGAGAACCCCACATACGGCTATGAGGCCGTAATGTTACAGGCCGAGAACGGCGACTATGCTTTACAAGTGCTCTACATCCAACCTGAATCGCCTGCCGAAGAAGCCGGACTGAAACGGGGCGACATCATCATTGCCGCCGATGGAAAAGAGATAGAGTCCGATGACTATACGACCTACGTGTCCGAACCGACATCCTCCTGCACGTTCACACTGGGTACTTACGATTTTGAGTTGGCTCAGCTGGATTCAATCGGCACCGTGGAGATGCCCGCTCCGCGCATCATTGAGGAGCACAATCTTTTGCAAACACAACTGTTCAGCACCGGGAGCCGCACCGCCGCCTACATTTTATATAATAACTTCGGCGAGGAAGAGGACATCGCCCAATGGCAAAGCCTCTACACCCAACTGGCATCCACGATGCCGGATGACATCATTGTGGACTTGCGCTACAACCCAGGCGGCTACGTGACCACCGCCCAAACCGTGGCAACTGTGCTTGCCCCATCCGACGCGTCGGGACAAACCATGCTCACAATGACCAGTAACGACAAGTTGAACCAAACGCAAACCTATCTCTTTGACACGTCTCTGCTTCCCAGCGGCACTACGCTCAACTATCAGGACCTGTACATCATTACAGGACCTAACACGGCATCAGCTTCTGAAATCGTTATTAACTGCTTGCGCCCCTACATGTCGGGACATCTTTATCAAGTAGGAACACCCACTTTCGGTAAAAACGTAGCCCAGGCACTCTATACCTCCGAGGAACATCCGGCACTGGAATTGTGGCTCACGACTTTCAGCCTGGCCAATGCGGAGGGTTATAGCGATTATGCGGAAAACGGCCTGTTGCCCGACTTTGAGCTGTCCGAACCCTACGGAAATCCCTTGGGCGAATTGGGTTCGACCGATGACCTGCTGATGTACCCCATCTTAGTACGCATGATGACCGGAGCTTTCCCCTCCACCGAAGACACACAGACACGCGGCACAGGCAACCACCGGAACATGAGAGTGATTGAAAGCTCCATCGACCACAAGCCCAAACTGGCACGCGTCTCACACCGCCCACTGTACGTGCATCCGTAAAAGAAGTGAAAGGGAAGTTGCCCATAACAGAAAAAAGAACTAATTTTGCAGCCCGAAAGAATAAGACATTTGAAATAATGAACAACAATACGCACAACTTATGTTGCATAGGGTACATCACCCGCGATAAGATAGTAACACCCCAAAGTACCGTTTACATGCCGGGAGGCACCTCATTTTATTTTGCCAAAGCCATCAAACAGCTTAATCCCGAAGGCTTCCTGCTGGTAACGGCCCTTGCCGAAGAAGACCGGGAAGCTGCCGAAGACATTCGCCGCGATGGCATAGAAGTCAGCCTCCTGCCTACCGCGCATTCCCATTGTTTTGAAAACATCTATGGCAATAACCCCAACGAACGCCGCCAGCGTGTCACGGCCACAGCCGACCCGTTCACCATTGAGGGGTTGAAAGATGTGCAGGCAGGCATCATCCACTTGGGAAGTTTGCTGGCAAGCGACTTTTCACTGGAAGTCATCAAATGCCTGGCTGGCCGAAGCGTCTTGTCGGCAGACGTGCAGGGCTTCCTGCGCAAAGTGGAGAACGAAAAGGTATTCCCCGTAGACTGGGCGGAGAAGAAAGAGGCTCTGAAATACATCCATACGCTGAAAGCGAATGAAAATGAAATGGAAGTGCTCACCGGATGCGCTGAACCGCATGAAGCCGCCCTGCTCATTGCCGATTGGGGCGTAAAGACTGTGCTCCTGACACTGGGAGACAAAGGTTCGCTTATCTACACAGGCGGCCACTTCTACGACATACCGGCCTACCCTACCCTACATGTCGTAGACGCTACGGGATGTGGAGACACCTACATGGCCGGCTACCTCTACAAGCGCAGCCAAGGAGCGTCTTACCAGGAGGCCGGATGCTTTGCCGCCGCCATGTGCACTCTCAAGCTACAGGCACACGGCCCGTTCAACGGGACGGAAGCCATGGTGAACAACATCATCGGAAAATGATTGCACGCTATATAATAAAGTAGGCGCGGAAATTTCCGCGCCTACTTTATTATATGCACATCCTCATCGTCTTCGCCGAATACGTTTCCACCACAAATAATATCCGGTCAGCGGTAACGTAGCCCCCAGCAACGCAGC
The DNA here is from genome assembly GCA_949289345.1 of uncultured Bacteroides sp. Lineage (GTDB taxonomy): Bacteria > Bacteroidota > Bacteroidia > Bacteroidales > Bacteroidaceae > Bacteroides. The sequence goes on along the minus strand of CASENS010000039.1, from coordinate 3,397 downwards.
CAGGAACCAGAGTATGCGTGTAATCATCCCGCCGAAACTGCCTACATGCACGCCATAGACCCAACGCTTGTCTACCCCGAAGAACTCATAGAACCATTCGCGGTACCAGCCGAAAGACCAAGTAAGTCCGGTCAAGGCCATAATCAACAGCAATAGCAAGGCATACATGCCGCCAGCCACATGCAGGCTGTACCAGAAACGCCGCCAACCCTTGCGCACCGTAATCTTCAGGCTGCTGGCCAACGCCTTCTTCGTCCGGGGCCACCAAATGATGATTCCTGACAGCAACACGATGACAAACAACAACGTACTGACACCCACAATCATCTTTCCCCAAAATATACCGCCGCCATCCGGCCTGCTGCCCAACAGCCAGCGGTGCAGACTGAACATGGTGCGGAAGAACGGCAAACGTTCATACTTGCCCAGCAACTCGCCCGTATAGGGATTGACAAACACGGCGGCACGTTTGGGCTTGGAAAGATTTACCTGGTAAGAACGTTCCGGGTCGGGATATACGGTCACGCCTTTCACCTTTACTCCATCGGGAAGCGTGGCTGCAACCTTGGCCGCCGCTTCTTCCTGTGTAAACAGGGGGTCCGAAAGCCGCTCCACCCGATAAAGGTCGGGACGCATCCACTCGGTCACTTCCTGCTCGAACACCAGCATGGCTCCCGAAAAGCATATCAGCGTGATAAGGATACCGAAGGGCAGTGACAGCCAAAGGTGCAGTTTACGGAAAATACTTTTCATAATGACAAATGATAATTTAGTCCCCTCCCTTCGGGAGAGGGATGAGGAGGGGCTGATAAATTCACATTTTACTCCACCGTTGCGCTCAGTTTACCCAATGCAGTCACGCTGTTTGCTTCGATAGTGATGCCTTTCGTAGCTGTTGCCGCCTTGGGGTCAATCTTATAGATGGCAGGCTGGGCACCGTCTGTCGTCACGACAGGAATGTAAGCGTAACCACCGTCGCTATACGGAGTGCCGAAGCTGGAGATAAGGCTCTTATCGGGCATACCTGTTGTCAGCACCGTAAGCTCCTGCGTACTGCCCTGGAAGATGGCCAGTTCGCTGCGGTCGGCCTTGGTGGAATTTGCCACCATGTCTTCCACGCCCTTGCCGTACATCTGCAGCAGGAAGTAGTCCTCCGTGATGTGCCAGCAGCGGAACATGGGGTTGCCGTTGCCTTGCTCCTCCAGGTTGACGTAGTAGGCGTCGTCAAACTCCGTCGCGCCCGCCTTGATTCGCACCACGCCGGAGGGGAGCTTGCCTTCCACCTTATACAGGGTATGCACACCGTCCTCGGCCTCTACGGTCGACTCTGCCTTGGCAGTGCGGCCAAAACCGGGAGAGAATACGTACAGGTCGCCATTGTCGGCCGCCCAAATAGTCTGGTAGTATTGCGAGCGCATACGTCCACTGGCAAATCCTATCTTACCCGTGCGGGCGATGACGGGAGTCTCGTCAAACGAGTCACCGCTATAGATGGCCACGTAAGCGCTGTCGGGGTATTGTGTAGCGGGTATTTGCCCCGGTGTATAGCTGCCACTGCCGCTGCCGCCTGTGTGGTCGGTCACCAGCTTGGGGTCGCTCACCATTTCGGCGTACTTCACCACACCGTAGTGGCTCATGCCCATGGGCACCACGGAGGTATAGAGTTTGTCATTCGCTTCCACGAAGCCCGCAAAGGACACGCTTTCACCGTTGCCAAGGAAGTTCTCCGCCAGGCGGCTTCCCGTGCGGGTGGAAGCATCGATCACACTGAGGTAGTTGAATTGCAGATATTTGGCATAGAGCGCTTCGCCCGCCTCGTTCGTCACGTGCTCTTCGCTCCCCGTGTTGGTAGAAGCTGTGATTACATTGTCGCCCCACGTTCCGTAAGTGGTCGTGCGGTTGAAAGTGTAGCGGCGCACTTCCTCGGCCTTACCCGTCTGCGCGTTGAGCGCGTAAGCGAAAGCCGTTCCCTGCCCGCCGTCGTTATATTGGAAGTTGAACAAATAAGCGTCGCGATAGAAGATGAGGTTCGAGCCGCTCTCCGTCTCCAACCCGTTGCCTACGGTGGTGAGGGTGCCTTCGTCCAGAGTCTCACTGGTAGCCAGATACATGGCCGTACTGCTGCTCCCACCCGACTGGGCGGCCACTACGTAACGGCTGATAGTCTCGCCCTGCTGTGGCGTGTCCGGATTGTCCGGCAGGAGTTCGCTGCTTTCATCACATGCGATGAACAGGCTGCTTGTGGTGAGGGCTGCAGCCAATGCCCAGGTCATTTGATTAGTCTTCATAAACTCATTATATTATAGATTATAATTATTCACTCATCTGATACTTCATCATCCCCCAAAGTACACACGCACCTTGCCGTAGAACGCCCGCCCCGCCTTCTGTAGGCTGAAATTGTCGTAGAGCTTGGCATCGGTCAGGTTACGGCACTCCAAGGACAGGTTGTAGCGTCCGTTCTTCAGCGAGTATCCCAACGTGAGGTTGTGCGACAACTGTTCGGGCACGCGGCTCTTGGTCGACGCATCGCCGAAGGCTTCCCAGTAGAGGGGAAAGTCGTGTTGGTAGAAGCCATCATACGTCAGCGTCAATACGTTGCCCTTGCCCCACAGGCCGTGCCAGGTCAGGGTAGCATCGAAGTTGGCATACATATACGGCTGATTGGGCATGCGCTGTCCGTAGGTGAGGCTTTCCTGCTGAGTGCCTCCCGCCACGTAGCGTTCGTTGTCACGTATGTTAGTATTGTTGAATGTACCTCCTACGTTAAACCATCTGCCGTAACTGTAGCGAGCGGAGACGTTGAAGCCTTTGGTCTTGACGCGGCCGTGATTCTCGTAGTAACCAAAACTCATGCCACCCACACGGTCCAGTCCGCGCTGGATGTAATCGCGCGTGTCACGGTAGATGAAGCTGCCTTCCAGGTAGAGGCCGTGCTTACCAAACTGGCGGTTGTAGCTGAGGTTGACGTTGATGTTATCACTCTTCTCCGGACGGAGGTCGGCTTTACCCGCTTCGAGGTCCTCGTCACCGAAAAGCTCGTCGGTCGTGGGCAGGCGGTAGGCCTTCTCGTAGGAGACCTTGGCTTGCAGTCCGTCGAGGATGAAGTACGTGCCCGCCGCACCATAGCCCAAAGAGCTGACCCGCTGAGTCATGCTGACGTAGTCACCAATGCCGTCCGAGCTTTGCGACACGGGACCCCGGTTATACTGATTATAATATTTGCCGAAGGCGGAGAGGTTCCACTTCTCGGTAGGCATCAGGCGGTAGGACAGGCCGGTGATATTCTTACGGGTCACCTTGGGGATGCTGAAGTCCGACAGTTTGTTGCTGCCTTCCACGTAACTGCGGCTGGTGCGCTTGAAGGTGCTCAGCACGTGATTCAGCGTCAGCGTAT
>CASENS010000038.1 GCA_949289345.1 uncultured Bacteroides sp. | reverse complement strand
TGCTAAAAAGCAAGAAATCTTCAGCAAGTACGGAAAGTCTAACACTGACACCGGATCGGTTGAGTCTCAGGTGGCATTGTTTTCCTACCGTATTGCTCGTCTGACTGAGCACATGAAGCTCAACAGAAAGGATTATAGTACGGAAAGAGCTTTGACCATGTTGGTTGCCAAACGCCGTTCGTTGCTGGACTATTTGAAGAACCGCGACATCGAGCGTTATCGTGCCCTCTTGAAAGAGCTCGGCTTGCGTAAGTAATCATCCGATTATTTGTGCGGCAAAAGCATTGGAAAGCCGTTCCAACCGTAAAGGAGGGAACGGCTTTTCCGCTTCGTTAAGATACAACTCTTCAAGAGAAATTGGGGTGGCTATTGCAGGCGGAACATGATAGGGATTAAGAACTTCACGTTGACCGGCTTGCCGTCTTGCATGCCGGGATTCCATTTAGGCATGGAACTGACCACGCGGATGGCTTCGGCATCCAGATAAGGGTCTACGCCCTTAACTACCCTCGTGTTGGTCACACGCCCTTCGGTATCTATGATGACCTGTACCGCCACACGCCCTTGAATTCCGTTTTTGTGCGCTTCTGACGGATACTGGATGTTATTGCCCAAGTATTTCATCATCTCCGAAAAACCTCCGGGGAATTGCGGCATCTGCTCCACCACTTCATAAACGTCACTCGGCTCGGCTTCCTTCGATACACCTACTACTTCTCCGGACTGGTCCGTGGCAGGTTCGCTCAGTCGGAACACCACCGGCACAGTATACCTCACCCGCACAGGCTCGCCCCGTTGCGTGCCCGGCTTCCACTTGGGCATTTCGCTGATGACACGGATGGCTTCTTGGTCTAAATCGGGCGATACCTCTCGAATGGTTTTTACGTTGCTGATACTTCCGTCTTTTTCCACGACAAACTGTACGGTGACACGTCCTTCTGTGCCTGCCTTTTTGGCGGCTTCGGGATAGCGGATGTTTTTATTGAGGTATTGCATCAAGCCCGCCATGCCTCCTTCGGGAAATTCAGGCATTTTCTCTACCACTTCAAAGATATCTGGGGCTGTAAGAGTATCGTTCACCATCGGTATCAGTACAATAACCATGTTGTCGGGATCCATTTGTGCCAATTCAGTAGCCTTAAACGCACGTGCCAGCTTTTTACCATCTTTGCCGGTATATTCAAAGAGGATCCCTGCTTCGGAGGAGGTCTCTACTCGAAAATTCCCGCTTGTATTGGTGGTGTAGACGGTGGTCGACTGGAACTTCCTGTCAGTGATAATCTGTACGTTGCCTAATGGATTGCCCGCCTCGTCCACTATCTTTCCTTTGTAAGTGATTGATTTTTCCTGGGTGGGGGAAGTTTTTTGCACCGGTGCGGGTTGTGGCGCATCGGCTTTGTGAGTTAACACTTCTGTGGCAATTTTCTTTGTGCTTCGTGCCACGGTTTCGATGTTGCTTACTATCATGAGTAAGGCAGCCAGCGGGAGAAACATCAGGTACTTGGTTCTCCCTATCTTTCGGGTTCTTTTCTTGTTCATCATAATGATGCGTTTTTTTAAAGGTAATACATTAAAACTATTATAGATGGTTGCTGCAGCCTTATGATGTGAAAGTCCCAACAGATGGTATTGGTAAGCCTTGGCGTCGTGTCCGGTGGCCAAAACCCGTTCGTCGGCCAGATACTCCAGGTTGGTGCGTATCTCCCGACGCATGAGCCATACAAAAGGGTTGAACCAGCACGCGATGCAGGCTAATTCACCTGCCAATACGTCCACCGAATGCCATTGGCGGGCATGGGTGCGCTCGTGCGTCAATATCTCGTGTAACTCCGCTTCGCTATGCGCGTCGGGGCAGACAAATATCCAGCGGAAAAAAGAGAAAGGACCTTCCTCACAGGAGAGCCGGTGGATAAGGATGCCGTCTACTTCCTGCGTGGGGCATTGTCGGGCTAAGCGCAAGATACTGGCCAGTTGTACGAAGAGGCGTGTCAACAGCAGGGCTGCTACAACCCAATAAATCAGTCCAATGCCTTCCTTCATTACCTGATGCCAATCCATGGCTTGAGGCTGGGGTTTGACGGTCAACTCCGTAAGCATCACGCTGTAGAGGTCTGCCACAGCCGCCATAGGCTCTTGGGCGGAAATCCAAGTCTGTATGTCGAGCAAGGGGACCAGCGCCGATACGCCGAAAAAGCACAGCAAGGCTGTCCGTCTCCACGTAAAGAACGTGTCCTTGTAGAAGAACAGCCTGTAGAAGGCATAAAACAAGGCTATCGCTATGTTTATTTTCAACAAGTATATCATAATGACCCACCCTTCGTTTTGAAGTTACACGAATAACTGATTTTCAAATGTTATATATAATATAATATGGTGTAAGCAAGCGCTTACTTTTCTTCTCCTTTCTCTATCATGTCAATGATGTCCTTCAGTTCATTGGCCGAAATCTTTTGGTCGCGGGCAAAGAAAGATACCATCTCCTTGTACGAATTGGCAAAATAGTTGCGTACAAAGCCGCTCATAAACGTCCGCTTGTATTCACTTTCCGTCACTAAGGGGGAGTAGCGGTACGTGTTGCCCACGCGTTGAGGCTTTACGTAGTGCTTCCGTTCTAAGTTCTTCACTACCGAAGCCACGGTGGTGTAGGGCGGCTTCGGTTCGGGGTACTTGGCGAGGATGTCCTTCACGAAACATTCCTTCAGACTCCAGATGTACAACATCACTTCTTCTTCTTGCATTGTTAACTTTTCCATGGAACAAAGTTTTTGGTTTGAATTCATCGCAAATCTACGAATAATTCGTAATAGTGCAATAGTTAGATGGTTAATAAATACAAAATCATGCGATATGCGCGTTTGGTTTTATTTTCCCTTTCACGACGGTTGTTCCATTCATCCTAAGGCTTTCCGCTTGAGCGATATGCCCGCAAGGCTTCGGCCGGACAGGCAAACTTGTTCGTTTGTTGATATTTATAACCGGCAGACTTATGGACCGGATAATTCCGGCCGTAGAGGCGTTCTGGCCGTGGGCGGGAATGTTAGAAACATGAGGGTCGAATGTTAGAAACATTCCCCCTCTATGTTAGAAACATTCCTCCCTTAGGTTAGTGACACGCTAAAAGGAGCGGCGGGAGACGATGGCTTTTTTGTCTTGTTCTTTTATCGGGATGCCGGACAAAAGGACAGAGGAACGAAGAAGGCGTCACATTTTGAGAAGGAGCGGGGCCGGCAAAGTTTTGCGAAAGCGGTCTTTTCGCCGGACTTTGGCCGCCTTAATCTTTTGCGTTGGCAGGACAAAAACATTTTATCTGACGAAACGTTGCAGAAAGCGAAAGTTTATCTTACATTTGCGAACGAAAAGCTAATATCAAACGAAAGACTGGAAGATTATGGATACAAGCAAGATTGTAGGAGAGAAAATCAAATCGCTCCGCGAAAGTAAGGGCATCAGCATGGAAGAGCTGGCCGAGCGCTCCGGATTGGCCATTGAACAGGTTGAGCGTATTGAAAACAATATAGACTTGCCTTCGCTGGCGCCGCTTATCAAGATTGCCCGTGTGCTGGGTGTGCGTTTAGGGACTTTCCTTGATGACCAGGATGAGACGGGACCTGCCATTTGCCGCAAGGCTGATGCCAGCGACACCATCAGTTTCTCCAACAATGCCATACAGAGCCGCAAGCACATGGAGTACCACTCTTTGGCCAAGGCGAAGGCTGACCGCCACATGGAGCCGTTCATCATCGACGTGGCACCCACGCAGGACAGTGAATTCGTACTTTCGTCACATGAAGGCGAGGAATTTATCATGGTGATGGAAGGCGTCATGGAAATATGCTATGGTAAAAACACTTATCTGCTGGAGGCCGGGGACAGCATCTATTACGATTCCATTGTGCCCCATCATGTGCATGCGTATCAAGGACAAGCGGCTAAAATCTTGGCGGTAATCTATACGCCGGTATAAATAATGGAGAACGAAGTTATGCTTTACGAACGCACCCTCGGCCAATGGTTGGAACATTGGGCCGAAACCACTCCTGATAAAGAATACATCGTCTACTCCGACCGCAATCTGCGTTTTACTTGGAGCCAGTTCAATCATCGGGTGGATGATATGGCCAAAGGCTTGATTTCCATTGGCGTGACTCGTGGCATCCATGTAGGTATCTGGGCGGCCAATGTGCCCGATTGGCTCACCTTGCTTTATGCGTGCGCCAAGATAGGGGCTGTATATGTCACCGTAAACACCAATTACAAGCAGGCGGAATTGGAATATCTTTGCAAGAACTCGGATATGCATACGCTTTGTATCGTCAATGGCGAGAAGGACAGTGACTTTGTGCAGATGACTTACCAGATGTTGCCGGAGCTTCGTACTTGCCAGCGTGGGCACTTGAAGAGTGAGCGCTTCCCTCGCATGAAGAATGTGGTGTATGTGGGGCAGGAAAAACATCGCGGCATGTACAATACTTCTGAGTTGCTATTGTTGGGGGAAAATATCGATGACCGTCGTTTGAATGAGTTGAAGTCACAAGTCACTTGCCATGATGTGGTGAACATGCAGTACACGAGTGGGACGACGGGCTTCCCTAAAGGCGTTATGCTTACTCACTACAATATAGCTAATAATGGTTTTCTGACCGGTGAACATATGAAGTTCACGCAAGATGACAAGCTCTGTGTCTGCGTACCTTTGTTTCATTGTTTTGGCGTGGTGCTGGCCACGATGAATTGTCTGACACACGGATGTACCGAAGTGATGGTGGAGCGCTTTGATCCGCTTGTCGTATTGGCGTCCGTCCATAAGGAACGCTGTACGGCTCTCTATGGTGTGCCTACCATGTTCATTGCGGAATTAAACCACCCGATGTTTGACATGTTCGATATGTCCAGCTTGCGCACCGGCATCATGGCTGGCTCTCTTTGTCCCATTGAGCTGATGAAGCAGGTGGAGGAGAAGATGTTCATGAAAGTGACCAGTGTGTACGGCTTGACCGAAACATCACCAGGTATGACTCATTCCCGTATAGACGACCCTGCAGAAGCGCGTTATACGACTGTAGGGCGTGACTTTGAGCATACCGAAGTGCGTGTGATAGATCCGGAAACAGGTGAGGAATGTCCGGTGGGCGTTCAAGGCGAGATGTGTTGCCGGGGCTATAATGTGATGAAAGGTTATTATAACAATCCGGAAGCTACAGCCGAAGTTATTGACAAAAACGGATTTTGCCATTCGGGCGACTTGGGCGTGAAGGATGAGAATGGGTATTATCGTATTACGGGCCGCATCAAGGACATGATTATTCGTGGCGGTGAGAACATCTATCCACGTGAGATAGAAGAGTTCCTCTATCAACTTCCCGGGGTGAAAGATGTGCAGGTGGCAGGCATCCCTTCCAAGAAATATGGTGAAGCCGTGGGGGCTTTCATCATCCTGCACGAAGGGGCCGATTTGCACGAGAGTGATGTACGAGACTTCTGTATGGGTAAAATCTCACGTTACAAGATTCCGAAATATATCTTCTTTGTGAAAGAGTTTCCCATGACAGGCAGCGGCAAGATACAAAAATTCCGATTGAAAGATTTGGGTCTTCAATTGTGCAAGGAGCAAGGCATAGAGATCATTTGATTACATGCATATGAAAAAACTCTACCTTTTACTTCTTTTATCGGGATGCATAACCGCCTCGACATGGGCGCAACGTGTCCTACAAGTGACAACTACTGAGACGGCGCCTTGGCAAGAAACGCGAGCGCGTTTGGTTTCCAATCCTGCATCCGAACCGTTGCTGAAAGTGGATGACACTCAAGGAGGCATTCCTTTCCGGGCATGGGGAACTACATTTAACGAATTGGACTGGGATGCGTTCTTAATGTTGACACGGGACGAACAGGATGAAATAATGTTCAACCTCTTCCATCCCCAGGGCGATTTGAAATTTACGCGAGGACGTATCTCCATGAATGCCAACGACTATGCCCGCTCGTGGTACAGCTGTGATGAAGTACAAGGTGATTTGGAGCTTCGCTATTTTAACATCGAACGCGACAAGCGAAACATCATTCCTTTAGTACGCGCCGCCCAAAAGTACAATCCGAAGTTAACCTTTTGGATATCGCCTTGGTCGCCTCCCAGCTGGATGAAAATTACTGATGACTACCCGGTAGTAAGCAGCCGTTTCAATGAAATGGATAAACGGGTTGATTATTTGTTGTTCGGTTCGGTAGAAGAGATTGATGAGGACGAGATGAAATTTTTAGGTGAACGTGCTAAACAATTTCCACGTAAACTGGCCACGCAGGACTATTTCATTCAAGATCCTCGCTACTTGCAAGCCTATGCCAATTATTTCTGCAAGTTTATTGATGCCTACAAGGAACAAGGAATCCCGATAGATATGGTTATCTATCAGAACGAAGCTTACAGTTATACCCCTTATCCGGGTTGTGCGTGGACAGCCGAAGGAACCGTTCGTTTCAACCGGGATTATCTGGCGCCGACACTGAAAAAGCATCACCCGAATGTAAAACTCTATTTGGGAACATTTAACACCAATCGGCAGGATCATGTGGAACGCATCTTAAGTGATGAACAATTGCGCCGACACATAGACGGATTGGCATTTCAATGGGAAGGTCGCGAGATATTACCGGCTATTCGCAAGCAATATCCAGATTATCATTACATATGTTCTGAAAGTGAATGCGGCAACGGGGATATGGATTGGAAAGCCGGAGAGCATACATTCTTCCTGATTGCAGACAATGTGGGAAATGGGTGTGATGAATGGTATAATTGGAACTTCCTGCTTCCCGACCGGGGCACAAGCCCATGGGGGTGGAGCCAAAATGCATTAATTCAGGTAGATTCAAAGGCACGCAAATTCCGATATACGGCCGAATATTATGCGGTGAAACATTTTTCTCATTACGTAACTCCTGGAAGCCAAATGGTTGCTTACAGTCCGAAAGGCGAAAAGAATATGCCGATGGTGGTATACCGCACTACGGAAGGCCAATATGTAGTGATAGCCGGAAATTTTGGAGATGTCAGCCAAAAGTTCACAATCCAATTAGGGAAAAAATACTTGAACGCAAATTTGGCCGCCCATTCGTTCAACACTTATATAGTAAAATAAAAATGGCATAGCTCTCTTCGAGAAAAACGGGCGTACATACACGATTAGTAAATGCATGTACGCCCGCTTTATGAGTGGAGACCTTTCATCGCTCCGGATAGCGCATATTCTCTTCTTTCATCTGTTCCAATACTTCATGCAGATATTTGGCCGATTCCCAGCGTGCCATGGGAAGATCGTGCAACAGATAGTTTCCACAATCTTGTGGGGCGGCTCCGGGCACTTCGCCCTCATAGTCGGCGATGAAACGGAAAGTCTCCTGCATCAGTGGAAGGATGTCTTGCGGAGTAAGGTCGCCCCGCATCAGCAGGTAGTTGCCTGTCAGGCAACCCATGGGACCCCAATAGATGATGCGGTCTTTCCATTGCGGTTCATTGCGCAGATACGTGGCCGCCAAGTGCTCGATAGTGTGCAAGGCTCCTTGTCCGAGAGCCGGTTCACGGTTAGGCTCTTTCATGCGGATGTCAAAGGTGGTGATGACTTCTCCGTTTACTTCATCCTTGCGGGATACATAGATGCCACGCAACAGTCGGATGTGGTCGATGGTAAAACTGGGTATCTTGTTCATATTATATAAGGTATAAATTATAAGTGGTTAAAGTTCTGTGGGCAAAGTCGATAAGAAAGCCCATGTCGTGTGAAACGAACGGTCGGCCATGACGCTCCAAAAGTCCTTGTATTGGGAAAAATTATCATCGTGTGCTCCCGGTGTGTCACTGATGATGCGGAAACTGAGAAAAGGCGTACCGTATATGTAGCAGGTCTGGGCAATGGCGGCCGATTCCATGTCTACAGCCATGCCTTGCGGGAAGTGCCTTTTAATAGCAGCCAACTCTTCGTCGTTTTCTACGAAGCGGTCACCTGTACAGATGAGGCCACCATGAATGCGGTTTTCCAAGGATACGGACTGGTTCAAACCAACAGCATGCCGCAACAAGCGTACGTCTGCCTCGTAAAAGAGGGGCATTCCCTGTATCTGTCCGTATTCCGTGCCATCGTTTCCACAATATACATCGTGATATACTAAGCGACTGCTTGCCACCACATCGGCCACCTGCAAACAAGTGTCAATGCCTCCGGCCACACCAGTACTGATGATGCACGCCGGACGGTAACGGCGTATCAGTTCGGCGGCTCCTACGGCGGCGTTCACTTTACCGATACCGCATTGCGTGAGTATTGACTCGTTGCCGCCAACACGGCCTTCCACATAGCGGAATTTTCCTTCCACCGTTTCTCTCTTATCACTTAATCGCTCGGACAGCTGCCGGTGTTCGCTGTCCATGGCGCTGATAATGCCTATCTTCATCTTTCCTTCTTTTTATATTTCGGCACAAAGGTACGATTTTTCAGTGTAAATCCTTCAGCCTATTTTATGGTAAATAAATCGGTTTGCATTATCTTTGCGGACGGAATTGAAATTTATAATCGGATTATGGACATAAAAAGAATACTTCCCGACCTTCTTGCGATTGTGCTGTTTGCTGTACTTTCGTTTGCTTACTTCTTTCCGGCCGATATCGAAGGCCGCATTCTTTTTCAACACGATACGGCTGCCGGAGCCGGTGCGGGTCAGGAAGCGGCTTTGTACTACGAACAGACGGGGGAGCGGACACGCTGGACGAACTCGCTTTTCGGAGGTATGCCTATGTATCAGATTTCGCCTTCGTACGATTCAGTCAAGCCTTTGCAATGGATGCAGAAGGTTTACCAGGGATTTTTGCCCACGTACGTGCATCTGACTTTCATCCTGATGCTGGGCTTCTACATCCTGCTTCGTGCCTTTGGCGTATCGGTCTGGCTTTCTGCCTTAGGAGGTTTCCTGTGGGCGTTCTCCTCTTATTTCTTTATTCTTATTTCGGCAGGGCATATCTGGAAGTTTATTACCTTAGCCTACATTCCGCCTACAATAGCGGGTATTGTGATGGCCTATCGGGGCCGGCTGTTGTGGGGAGGTGTTGTGACGGCGCTTTTCCTTGCGTTGCAGATCATGTCGAACCACGTGCAGATGTCCTATTATTTCTTGCTGGTTATCCTCTTCGTGGCGGGAGCCTATTTTGAGGAGGCTTGGCGTGAGAAGAGACTGCCTCAGTTCTTCCGGGCAAGTGCGGTGCTGATTGTGGCGGCATTGATAGGTGTGGCGGCCAATTTGTCAAATTTGTACCATACTTATACTTATAGTAAGGAGACCATGCGTGGCAAAAGCGAACTGGTGCAGACAGGCGAGGCAGCCCGGCAGGCGAGCGATGGTTTGGACCGTGATTACATCACCCAATGGAGCTATGGCATTGGCGAAACATTGACCTTGCTTATACCGAACTTTAAGGGTGGCTCCTCGGTACCTTTGTCGGCCAACGAAACGGCCATGGAGAAAGCTAACCCAATGTATAGCGGTTTGTATAGTCAGTTGACACAATATTTTGGCGACCAGCCCATGACTTCCGGTCCGGTGTATGTAGGAGCGTTTGTACTCTTCCTTTTCCTGTTGGGATGCTTCATTGTGAAAGGTCCCTTGAAATGGGCGTTGATAGGGGCGACATTCTTTTCCATCGTGCTTTCGTGGGGAAAGAACTTCATGCCTTTGACCGATTTCTTCATCGACTATGTGCCCATGTACAACAAGTTTAGGGCTGTATCTTCCATTCTTGTGATAGCCGAGTTTACAATTCCTTTGCTGGCCATTTTTGCTTTAAAGAAAATCTTGGAAGAACCGGCTATTTTGCGTCGATATCTCAAGCCTTTGTGTGCCTGCCTGCTTCTTACGGCAGGAGTGGCTTTGTGGTATGCCGTGCCTGGCACGCCTTCACCTTCAGTTTATGTGCCCGCTCAGGAAATGCAGATGCTGCAGCAGGCGGCAACTCAAGGCTATCTGCCATCCGCGGAATTGCCCGCTATCCTGGACAATCTGTCGGAAATGCGTGCCGCCTTGGTGAGCGGCGATGCCTTGCGGAGCTTTATGATTGTCGTTATCGGATTTCTGTTGTTAGGGCTTTATGCCATGGGCAAGCTGCGTCGGTCGTTCACGTTGGGTGGCATCGCCTTGCTTTGTCTGATAGATTTGTGGGGTGTCAATAAGCGATATTTAAATGACAGCCAGTTTGTGTCGCGCTCTACGCAAACAACGGCTTTTGCCAAGACGCAGGCCGATGAGTTGATTTTGCAAGACCCGACGCTGGATTACCGGGTGCTGAACCTGGCTTCCAACACGTTCAACGAGAATAATACGTCTTATTGGCATAAGAGTGTAGGGGGGTATCACCCCGCCAAGCTGCGCCGTTATCAAGAGATGATAGACCGTCACATTGCGCCCGAAATGCAGGCGGCTTATTCGGAAATAGCCCAGGCCGGTGGACAGATGGATAGTGTGGACGCGTCTAAATTCCGTGTATTGAACATGTTGAACACACGTTACTTCATCCTCCCTGCAGGTCAGGGACAGACCGTTCCTGTGCAAAATCCCTATGCCTATGGAAATGCCTGGTTTGTAGAGAAAGTGCAGTATGTGGATAATGCGAACGAGGAGATAGAAGCATTGAATAGTGTGCTTCCTGTCCAAACGGCTGTTGTGGATGCCCGTTTCAAGGATGCTTTGCAGGGTGCGACTGATACACCGAAGGATAGCCTTGCTTCCATTCATCTGACGAACTACGCTCCCAATCACTTGGTGTATGAGTCCGAGAACACCCAGGATGGAATAGCCGTATTCTCCGAAATCTATTATCCGGACGGTTGGCAAGTGACCATAGACGGCAAAGAAACGGAATTAGGACGTGCCGATTACATCCTGCGTGCCCTTTATATTCCCGCCGGAAAGCACACCATTGAGATGCGTTTTGACCCGCAAAGCCTGCACATCACCGAAGGCATAGCCTATGGAGCCATGGCATTATTGTTGTTGGGAGTAATAGCCGGAATCTGGCAAGAACGCAAGCGGCTTCCGAAAATCTGAATGTCCCCTTGTCCCTTCTGCTGATATAGAGACAAAAATAAGGGCGTGGGCTTGTGAAAATATGTAATGAAAAGTAAGCCGAGATGCACACTCTATATTTACATGCAGGTAAAACATAGAAGCCCTCGGCTTTTCAAGTATATTTCGGTTCAGATATTATTTTACGCGAAGCAAATTATCCATTTGCCGGATGATATACGGCTTCCATTGCTCCAACAGTTCGTTGAACGAACCTTCTTCGGCCAACAGACGTTCGGCCAGGTCCTTTGTCAGGAAAGGAAACGTCATTGCCCCGTAGAACGTATAAAACAACATGGGCAGAGGTACTGTATTCAGTTTGCCTTCCGCCATTTCCGTGCGCAGACTTGTCACTATTTTCATGAGAGTCATACGCATGGGAGTATTGTGAATGGTATCAATGATGTAGTTCACATCACGGTTTATTTCCCTGACTATGAACAGTGGTAACGTCGGATTGTTCTTGAATATTTCATAGTAGACATCAACCAGACTTGCCACACGTTCGGATATGGGCACGTCTTTCGCTGTAATAAATTCCTCTACTTTCGGCACTATCTTTTGGATAATCATTCCGAACGCGGCTTGGAATATTCTGTCTTTCGTACGGAAATAGTAGTGTAAACTGGGGCGGTTGATACCTACACGGGCGGCAATGTCTCCCATGCTGGTTTCTGCAAATCCTTTTTCCATGAATACGTCCTTGGCCGCTTCAAGTATCCGAAACTCCATGTCAGTGTTTGCGGTGGTCCTTACATTGTTTTTGTCAGTCATAACTATTTTATGTAATGTACGTTTCTCAAATAGCCGCACGCGGCTTGTACTCTCTTCGTGTGCATAGGCTGTCGATGAACAGCAGCAGGCGGTTGGTGATATTGACATCGCTCACGCCACTGTCGAAGTCAAGCGAAAGGATGTTCATTTCCGGTAGCAATGTCTTGATGCGTTTCTCAATGCCTTTTGACACAATATGGTTGGCTATGCAACCGAAAGGCTGGAGGCTGACCACATTGTTGATGCCTTGACGGGCATAAGCCATAATATCTGCCGGAAGTTGCCATCCCTCACCGAACTGGGCGTTGAGCGATATGACTTTCCGTGCATCTTCCGCTTCGGCGAAAATATCCTTGAACGGAGTGAAATAATGGAAACGTCCGGCTATGCCGTTCATTTTTTCAATCTGTTTCCACACAATATGGTAGCCTAACTTATACAGAGGCTTTGGCAAGAAGTTGTGTGCGATGTGGCTTTCCACGCGCACTTCCTTGTTTACGAAAGCCTGCATGAAAAAGTCGGTGAGCACGGTAGGTACCGTTTCTATACCCCTGTCTGCCAGCCATTCTGTTACGTTTTTATGAGCAAACGGATTGAACTTCAGGAAAATTTCACCCACTACACCCACTTGAGGACAGTCAATGGAACGGCAGATACTGTTGAATTGGCTGGCGGCCAGCCCCAGATAATCATAAAGTTCCTTTGTACGTCCTTCCGAAATCAGATTTTCAGCTATGTGCAAATACATGTCTTTCAGTCGTGCCGCCTGTCCCTGCTCTCTCTCGCGCGGTCGGGTGGTGTAGTAGAACTTCGAAATGCAGTCACTGAATAGTATGGCACGCAAGGCAATGGGGAGTATTTTCATCCAATTGATGCGGAAGCCCGGTTGCCCGTTGTCGATGTCTGCCCCGAATGTAAGTGATATGACCGGTGTCTTTGTGTAACCTGCATCGACCAAGGCTTTCCTTATCAGTGCAAGGTAGTTGCTTGCCCGGCACTGGCCTCCGGTCTGTACCATCGCTACAACGGTTTGCTGCGGATCGTGTTTGCCGCTCCGAAAAGCCTTGATAATGTCGCCCACGATAAGTGTGGCCGGGTAACAGACTTCGTTGTTGGCATACCTTAATCCCCATTCGCACGATTCCGTATCACTGATTGGCAGAGTTTCCACGTCATAACCGGCCACACGCATAATGGCGGGGATAAGCGGCGAGATGAAAGGAGTGAAATAAGGCACAAGTATTTTCTTTCCCCGCATACTATGATCCTCATAGGCTGGCGTGGTCACGAAAGTTTTTTCTGTCGCATCTCTATTCTTGTCATTACGTTCGCTTTCCAGTCTTAGACTTTCCACAAGGGAGCGTACGCGAAGTTTCATTGAACCAACGTTATTGATGTCATCGAGTTTCAGCAGGGTGTAACTTTTACCGTTACGTATCAGTAGGTCGCGTACCTCGTCTATGAGGAAAGCATCCGGTCCACAGCCGAAAGAAGTCAGCTGCACGAACTGTACATGATTACCTTGTGCGATGCACCATTGTGCGGCCTTCAATATGCGGTTGGGAAATGTCCATTGAGCCAGGAAATGCACATCGGGCATGTCTGATTTCTCCTTACGCACAATATCATCGGTGATGACGTCGATACCCATATCGGCAATCATGTCGGCAATCTTGTGCTGTATCAGGGGGTCGGTGTGGTACGGACGTCCGGCAAGAAGAATGACAAAGCGTCCGGTTTCTGTTGCCTTATCCAGTGTGCTCCGGTTATATTCGGAGAGCGTATGTACATAGTTTTCGGTTTCGGTTTCGGCTTTGGCAAATGCTTTTGCTATTACATTCTCACGAATGCCAAGGCTCTCCAGATACTTACAGCACTGGCGGTAAAGCAGAGTCCTGTCTTTGAATGAAATGGCAGGCGCGTCAATCGGCACACTGTTGCCCTGCACGCTCTTTATCACCTCGGAATAGCCGGTGACAATGGGGCAGTTGTAACTGTTCTGCTCGTCTTTCCCTTTCCGCTCGAAGATGACAAAAGGCATGAAAATACGGTCTACTTTTTTCTCTATAAGGTTTTGTATATGGCTGTGTACTAATTTTGCAGGAAAGCAAATGTTGTCTGACATGACCATCCGGGCGCAACTTTCATAATTCCCGAAATTTGACATGTCGGAAAGGACAACCTGCAAGCCGCATTCCGTCAGCAATGTGTGCCAAAAGGGGAAATCTTCGTACATATTCAAGCATCTCGGCAAGCCGATAGTCAGTTTGGGAGTTGATACGGCCTTATCTGCCCTGTCGAAAAGCAGGCTGTTCTTCTGTTCATATACATTTACGGCATGTTTGCTTTCCTCCCCGTTGGTAAACACCCGTTCGCAACGGTTGCCGCTGTAATAACGCTTTCCGCTCGTGAAGTCGTAGTGCGACACCAAGCATTGGTTATCACAACCTTTGCAATGCAACAGTTTCGTTGTGTACTGCATCTTTGCCAAAATACCGTTCAATGTTACGGCAGTATGGATGTGTTCGCTTGCATACAAGGCGCAGCCATAAGCTCCCATTAATTCCGGCACATCGCAACGCGACACTTCGGCTCCGGTCAGTTGTTCAAGAGCGCGTACCACGGCATCGTTACGCATCGTACCGCCCTGTACGACGATGCTCTTTCCCAGTTCCGATACATTTTTCAGTTTCAGTACTTTATAAAGACAGTTCTTTACCACAGAATAAGCCAGTCCGGCGGCAATGTCGCTCACCGTCGCACCTTCGCGCAACACCTGTTTCACCTTGGAGTTCATGAACACGGTGCAACGTGTCCCCAAATCACATGGAGCAGTTGAAAGACATGCCTCATGTGCAAAATCCTGCACTGTGTAACCAAGTGTCTTGGCGAATGTTTCGATAAAGGAACCGCACCCTGAAGAACAGGCTTCGTTTATCTCCATGCGATTGATGATGCCTTTGTCCACAAACATGGCTTTCATATCCTGTCCGCCGATGTCGAGAATAAAGGAAGCGTCCTTGTCGATGTGCGAGGCAGCCATGTAATGTGCGATGGTTTCGACGATACCTGCATTGAGTTGAAAAGCCGCTTTAATCAAGTCTTCGCCGTATCCGGTGGAACAGGAGCCGATAATGTTTAGCTCCGTGCCACATGCCGTGCACTCATCTTTCAGTTTGAGCAACCCTTTTTCTACAGCTTGTACGGGGTTCCCGCCATTTACATCGTAATGGCAAAAGAGCAGGCGGTTATCCGTATCGGTCACTACAATCTTTGTGGTGGTGGAACCGGAGTCTATGCCCAGGAAAACTTCTTGTTTCCCTTTCTTAAATTGGGATTTGGGTATCTGTTTTTTCGCTATGCGTTCTTTCCATGTTTCGTATTCTTCGTAAGAAGAGAATAGAGGGCGTAGGGCGGAGGTTTTTATTCCCGGCTTTTGGGCATTATTCATCATCAGGCTTATGATTTCGGAAAGCCTAAATGCTCTGTCACTGTCTGCATTGGCCAGTGCCGTACCGATTGCAGGCAACAACGTACCGTTGTCCGGCAATATCACATCTTTGTTGGCAATGTACAGATAATCTGTAAACGCCTTGCGCAAGGCGGGAATAAATGTCAGCGGCCCGCCGCAGAACAAAACGGGAGTTTCAATGTCGCATCCATGAGCAAGCGTTACCACAGTCTGCACTGCCACGGCATGAAAGATGGAAGCGGAAATGTCTTGTTTGGATACGTTTTTGGCTATCAGGTTTTGTATATCGGTCTTACAGAATACGCCACAACGGGACGCAATGGGATAAATCCGACAGGCATTTTGTGCCAGTTCATTCATATCCTTCACATCCACGCCAAGAATAACCGCCATTTGGTCTATAAATGCGCCTGTCCCTCCTGCGCAGTTCCCGTTCATTCGGAGGTCTTTCGCTTCCGCGTTCTCAAAAAAGACCACTTTGGCATCCTCTCCGCCAATATCTATCATGGAGCGTACCTGTGGATAATTCGCCTGTACTGCTTTGGAGGCGGCCACAACTTCCTGCACGAACGGAATGCCTGTTTGTTCAGAAATGCCCATACCTACTGAGCCTGTCACTTTCACACGTGCCTCGACATCGCCCAGCAATGACTTTACTTCACGTAGAATGCCGCATACCACTTCTTTTGCCCTCGCATTGTGCCGTATGTATTTTGAAAACAACATTTCACCGTCTGTTCCTATTGCAACCAACTTGGCTGTTGTTGAGCCGACATCAATACCTATCCGTACCATATAATAACTTTTATAATTGGAAACCGATTATACTATCAAATCTATTTTATATGTTAGTTTGACATGTGTGTCAGACAATGCAAATGTATACATTATGATGAAACAGACAAAATATTTGAGAGAATAAGACTTTGGTTTAACCTTGTTTTACATATATAAATTCGTAACAATCCAATCGCTCCTAAAGTTATTTGACAACGTATAATCGGAATGTACAGTATGTGGATAACGCAAACGGATTTTTAGGTTGTCATTCTTCATTCACTTGTAGAGACGCAATTCATTACGTCTCAGAGGTAACGGACCTGTGTGTGTTCAGACGCGATAAATCACGTCTCTACAAGCGGATAGGAATATAAAATTGGTTTATCCGATAAATACATGTGTAGAAGACAGGGGCATCTTTTGTCTTATGCCTGATGATATGGTCAACTCTGTATTATTCCTAACTAGAAAAAAGTGGGAATAACTGCATTCATGTCCATATTTGCGATAGCTCCTGATTGGATATGCGTAAGGATTGCCGGAAATGCTTCTCGTGGGTGTTCGGGAATGTTAGAAACATAGTCCCCTTAGGTTAGTAACCTGAAAGGTGGCACCTGTAAGGGTAGCAGTTTTCATGACTACGCATTTACCGGATAGACTGTTTTTATTTCGTGGATTGTCTGTAACGTTTTTCTGTGTCTTCGTGTCTCTTCTTTGCAACCTCCGCTTCTGTGCTTTCTCCGTTCCATTCAAATGGATGGGTTGCATTGATTATTATTGGGGGGTATCGTTTCCTTCAGTTACATAACATGATGAATGCCAATGGTGTACCTGAATTATTTTCGGATAAAATATTCGGAAATAAGCATTAAGAAGAGCTAAGGATTGTCCCTACATGGCAAAGATGCAATGAGAATTAAAAAGTCTTATTGCTTACTTGTCCGAATATCATTGGATAAATGGCAAAGTATGCAATGATACTTGAGCAGGTAAGCAATGATGCTTAAAAAACGGGTAAATAGAGATTTATCGCAAGATGCCGGTATCTTTATCCGCCTTCTGTTTAATGTTCCGCCGGATGTTTTTATAAGCGCGTCCTTGCGAAAACTTCCAGGCGATGTTAAGACTGACCAAGTTACCGAAGTCACGGCAATGAAGCGTAGTGGTTTTCCGGACATAACGATTGTACACGTCCGACTGGGATTGCTTGTAGTGTGGATTCAACGGTTGCTGCCAAGTGAGCGACAAACTCAGATTTTTATGGCGATAAGCCGCGTTCAAATAGGTAAATACCCCATTGAAGCCTTCGGTCTCGCCTTCGAGAAAGCGGAAGCCACTGTCCACAAAGGCTGAAAAGGTAAATTTACCCAAGTAAGCCTGGACGTTGGCGTTACCCGAATAAAATGTCTTGCAGTGCGTATAATCTTCCCCGAAATTGAAACACCGGAAGAACGTGCCGGAAAGTGCCATCGAAAATTTGTCGGGAATAATCCAACCATTGACATAAAACATCAGGTGAAGCACATCGATTTCCTTCTGATTGAGCTGGGTATATACAAATCGGTTGTCTTCCGTCCGTATGTAGGCCGCCATGTTGGGGCGGTGACAAAGCTTTCCGTACACCTGAAGAAAAGACTGGATGCGCGGATGCGTGTACGAGAGTTGGAAGGTGTGCTCTTGTTCACGGTTGGGCTTGATATTCGGATTCCCTTGTGTCCACTCCATACTATTATTGCGTATGGAGGTATTGCTAATCATCGCCACTTGTGAAACGTGCTCGCTTATCTGGAAATCATATTTCAACTGGACAGCCTGCGCCGGGTTATAAGCAAGAGAAGCCTTCGGACGGAACAGCCAGTAATGATATTTGTCCGATTGCTGCCGATAATCCAGATAATTTCCTCCTATCCCCGCCGTATATCTCACCGGGCCGACAGTTCCTTTGATTTCGGCAAAAGCATACACGTTGCGGTTATGCATCGGGCTGACGGAATTGACATCCCCCGAATACGTGTTATTCGTATATTTCTGCATATAGTTTATTCCGGTCGTAAACGTAAAGGGATTCAGACGGTTTTCGTAAATGGCCTCGCCCATGAACGAACAGGTCTTTCCGTCTACATCGTAAGCATAGGGCGAACCTTCATTATAGCTGTTGTGAAGCGAAGTGCCGATATACGTCCCCACGGCATTCAGGGTCAACGATTGGCGGGGGGACAGTTGACGGAAGTAATAAAGGTCTAAAACAGGGCTGGAACTCTGATTCTTTTCCCGCCGGGTGGCAAAATACTGTTCATTTCCGTCCACTATTTGTTTGTGCTGATAATTGCCGGGGACACGTGAAAAGTCTGCGCTTAGTGAAGCCTGAAACACATAGTTGGCGGAATCGGCCAAGTTGTATTTCAATTGCAAACCGTTACTGAAACTCCGGCTACGTGAAGCGATGTCATGACGTTCGATGGTGTGCGTAGAGCCGTCCGTCAGCCGGTAATGAGCCGTTTCATCCATCCGGTTTCCCTTGAAATCCCTGTATCCGAAATCATAGCTCAGCGAAAGTTCGCTTTTCCCGGCATTCCACTTCCCATACACCAGGTCATGGCCTAATTTTGTGGTAAGCGCTTGGGTAAGGTCGAAGCCGACCGTATATCCACTATCCATCCGCCGGGTCAGGATGTTGATGACGCAGGCAATGCCTTCGCCGTACCGCACCCCGGGATTGTCGATGAAATCTATCCGGCTGATGTTTTCAGGAGCGAGCGCCAGCATTTCTTCCCGCCCCACCACAATGCCGTTGATGCGTAGTTGGACGCTTCCCCGTCCGTCAATGACCGACAGGCTCTGCATGACCTCGTCCACACGGATGTTGGGCAAAGAGAGTTTCTGCAAGATGCTGTAGCCCGAATGAGAAGCACTTTTTTGCGCTTCGGTGGGATAAATGATTTGTCCGTCGGGCTTATGAATCACTTTGGCCGCTTTCACTTCCACTTCCTGAAGTTCGACGGTTCCCGTTTCGTTCTGAGCCGATGCGGCGATGGCAAACAGCCCTAAGATAAAAAGTAAATTGATACGTTTCATTGCGCTTTCATTTTTAAATCCGGCGCAAAGGTACGTCCCGCTTCATTCTACGGCAGGAAATGTGGCTGACATCTTCCTGACATTATTCTGACAATCGCCTATCTATCTGGTTTCCAACGAATAATTTCTCCCTCTATGGGCTACAATCCGAAGCCTGCTGTACGACTCAAGAATCGGTTTCAACCGCCTCACTAATGTGTAAAGCGTGTCATTGGCATCCTCCTTCTTAGGCCATAGGGCTGCGCACAACTCTTCTTTCGGCACCGAATGGGAAGGATTTTCCCAAAGCATCAGCAACAACCGGTGTTGCATCGGAGTGAGATGCAGCGGGACACGATGCGCATCGTAAAAGCAACGCTCTTCTACCGAATAGGAAAGTCCACCATAACTTTGCGGTTCCTCATTTTCAACTTGCTTTCTACGGCCAAAGTATCTGAAGCCAATGGCCCAAACCAATGCGGAAAGAGCCAATAGGAATGACCAACGCTGGTCGGACATACGGAATATGGCCGCTGTAGAAAGGCGGGCACAACTCTTGATGGCAAGTGTCGCCCCTGTTTCCCGATTGTTCACAAGTAAAGTATCGCTGGTGATAAAATCATCTTTGGTTGGCATGCCAGGATAGGCCGCATCGACCACATCGAACGAAAGGAATGTCTTATCCTTCAGTTTGCCGTTTTTCAGATTACGGCACAACTTTTTATCTGCAATGGCCAGCCATACCGGACCGTCCGAATTCCGTCTGAGCTGCCGATAGGCCCGGATGGAATCTTGCGTGACGATGTTGTCCTGTTTCTCTTCCCATGTACGCATCAAAGCCTGATTCAAGTCGGCGGTTATCGCTTCCTTAGCCCCGCAATACCCGCGATGTCCCGCCAGCAAGGACGAAAGCATCAACGCCATAAAGACCCCTATGGATAAAGCTCTACTATTCATGTCACTTTTTATATATAATTGTAAGTCCGTCGCGCAGAGGGAGAATGACTTTCTCCACCCGTCCGTCTTGCGCCACAAGGTCGTTGAAAGCTTTTATGCCAAGGGTCTGCAAGTCTGAACTGCGGGGATGTTCTTCCAATACATGACTGTCCCACAAGGTGTTGTCGGCCAGGATATACCCTCCGGGGGAGAGCACGGACAAGGCCATCTCATAATAATCGATGTATTTGCGCTTGTCTCCATCCATAAACACGAGGTCGAAAGTCAGCCCCAACTTGGGCACTCGCTTCAAGGCATCGCCTATATAGAACTTGATGCGGTCGGCGTAAGGAGAACCTTCCAGCCACGGACGGGTGAAATCTTCTTGCTCATCATTAATCTCAAACGTATGCAACTGGGAGCCTTCGGGCAATCCTTCGGCGATGCAAAGAGCCGAATAGCCGCTATACGTTCCTATTTCGAGCACTTGCCGGGGACGTATCATGCGGACAAACATCTTCAGCATGCGTCCCTGCAAATGCCCTGAAGCCATGCGAGGGTAGAGCAACTTGAGATGTGTGTCCCGATACAGGGCGTGCAGATACTCGCTTTCGGGATCAATATGCCGGAGGATATATTCGTCGATGGTCATTACAAATATCGGTTGCTATTGGGCAGCACACATTCATCGGCATGTTTCAGCACATCTTCCACTACGTTGATTTCCAGGAAAGAAGTTTGTGTGCCTGCCTTTCCGCTACTCAGATAGCCCACCATGTCCGTGGGTTGCAACTTCCCGTCGGCCAGAAGGCGGCGCAGGGCAGCGAAATAATAGGCTTGTCCGTTGGCTAACTCGGGCATGTAAATAGCTTCCACGCCATAGGAAAGAGCCAAGTGGCGCATGGTCTTTTCCTTGTAACAGATGGCCAATACGGGATACTTGCCACGGAAAGCAGCCAGGTTGCGTGCGGTGCGTCCACTATAACTGTCGGTGATGATGGCACGTATTTTCAACTTCACTGTGGCCTTTACGGCTTGCTTGGCCAGGAAGGCGGTCACGTCATTGCTGTTTTCGTCCAGCGGGATGCGCACATCGTTTTCCGCCAATTTGTCCTGTTCGGCTTGGGCGGCTACTTTTGTCATGGTCTTTACGGCTTCTACCGGATATTTGCCATAGGCCGTTTCCCCGCTCAGCATCAAGGCGTCCGTGCGATAGTAGATGGCGTTGGCAATGTCGGTCACTTCCGCACGGGTGGGGCGTGGGTTGGATATCATGGTGTGAAGCATCTGTGTGGCCACAATGACCGGCTTCTTGGCCAGGATACATTTGCGGATGAGCAGGCGTTGGATGCCGGGGATGCGTTCCTGCGGCACTTCGATGCCTAAGTCACCACGGGCTATCATGATTCCGTCGGCCACTTCCAGTATCTCGTCAATGTTGTCCACACCTTCTTGATTTTCTATCTTGGCGATAATTTTTATGTCACTTTGATGAGCGTCGAGGATGGCGCGTATGTCCAGCACATCTTGCTTGTTACGCACGAAAGAGTGGGCGATGAAGTCGATGTCCTTTTCAATGGCAAACAAGATGTTGTTGCGGTCTTTCTCCGTGAGCGAGGGCAGATTGATGCGCACACCGGGCACGTTGACGCTTTTGCGGCTTCCAAGGGTGGCTTCGTTTTGCACTTCGCAAAGCAGATGGTCGGGATATTTATTGATGACAATCATTTCTAACTCGCCATCATCTATCAGAATGTGTCCGCCTTCATTCAGGTCGTGTACGAAGTTGGGGTAGGACACCGCGATGCACTCCGGCGTAGTAAGTTGTTCGGGATTGCCGACAACCTTTACCCGGTCGCCCGTCTTGAAAGTGATGGGCTCGCCGGTTAGCGGGGTGGTGCGGACTTCCGGTCCTTTGGTATCCATCAGAATGCCGATGCGGTTGGACACGGTGCGTACGTTATTTATCAGTTTTTCAGCGCCTTCGCGGTTCAAGTGAGCCGTATTCATGCGCACAACGTTCATGCCAGCCTCGAAAAGCTGTCGAATGAAATCCACCTCGCAACGTTGGTCGGATATGGTTGCTACAATCTTAGTCTGTTTCAATAACATAATCTTAGTACCTTTCTTCTTTATACCTTAATATATATAATACCTTATTCTCTCTTATGCCGTTCGCCTATTATTCTTTCGCAAAGCGCAATGCGGAGTCTCGCAAAGGGAAACACAAAGTCTCGCGGAATGAGCGCCTCGGCCTGTTCGGTTTTAACGGCTGGCCTGCAACAAGGCTTCTGTCGCCAGCCGGTAAGAGTCCAACCCGAAACCACAGATGACACCCTGGCATGCGCAAGCTATCATAGACACGTGTCGGAAAGACTCACGTGCATGAACATTGGAAATGTGAACCTCAATGACCGGTGCGGTAATGGCGCGGATGGCGTCCTGCAAGGCGATGGATGTGTGGGTGTAGGCACCCGCATTCAGCACAATGCCGTCTACATCGAAGCCCACTTCCTGTATCTTATTGATTAGCTCGCCCTCGATGTTGGATTGGAAATAGTCGAAACATACGTCCGGATAACGGGATTTCAGACCGGCCAGGCAATCCTCGAACGTAGAGCTGCCATAGATGGAAGGTTCACGCTTGCCCAGCAAATTAATATTAGGTCCATTAATGATTTGTATGCGCATATACTTGTTTTTTTATTATCTTCGCCCCTCGGGGCACACTTTTTGTGGTGCAAAGATAGTGCAATTTGAGTGTAAAACATTCAAGCTTGCTTGAAAATGTTTGGCCGAGTTGCCGCCTGTCTCATGAACAAGGTGGAAAAAGGAATAAAAAACGGAGAAAAATGGAGAATAAGGAACGGCAAGCATTAGTTATTAGGAAATACCGGCAATATTTGAAGTTGGAAAAAGGGCTTTCCAAAAATACGGAGGACGCTTACTTCACGGATCTTGCCAAGTTGGTTCATTTTCTGGAAGGAGAAGGCATAAGCGTGTTCGATGTCAAACCGGATGACCTGCAACGTTTCAATGCCGGCATGCACGACATTGGTATCCATCCGCGTTCGCAGACCCGCATCCTGTCGGGCATCAAATCCTTCTTCCACTTCCTTGTGCTGGCCGATTATCGGGAAGATGATCCCGCTGAGTTGCTGGAAGGTCCTAAAATCGGCTTCCACCTGCCCGAAGTACTGACCGTGGAAGAAATTGACCGCATCATCGACGCCATAGACTTGAGTAAAGCAGAAGGCCAGCGCAACCGGGCTATTCTGGAAACGCTCTACAGTTGTGGTCTGCGCGTGTCCGAGTTGTGCGGGCTGAAGCTTTCCGACCTGTATCTGGACGAGAGTTTTGTCCGTGTGACGGGTAAAGGCAATAAGCAACGTCTGGTGCCCATCTCTCCCCGTGCCATCAAGGAACTGAAGTATTGGTTCATGGATCGCAACACTACGTGGCGCATCAAGCCTGGCAACGAGGATTATGTCTTTCTGGCCCGCTGGGGAAACGCCATCAGCCGCATCCAGGTTTTTCAGCTCGTGAAGGAACTGGCCTCCAAGGCTGGCATTACTAAGAATATCAGTCCGCACACTTTCCGGCACTCTTTCGCTACCCACCTGTTGGAAGGAGGAGCCAACCTGCGCGCCATCCAGTGCATGTTGGGGCACGAAAGCATCGCCACCACGGAGATATACACACACATCGACCGCAACATGTTGAGGAGTGAAATCATTGAGCATCATCCGCGTAACATCAAGTATCGTGAGGAGAAAGGCTCTTAAATTATAATAAATAAAGTGCCTGTATTAACAATTTGTAGAAAATTTAATATCTTTGCGTGGCTAAATCCTGTAATAAGGACAAGGCTGTGATATAGGAATAGAAAAATAATTCAATTACAAACAATTAATTTATATCTAAAAATGACTAAGAAACTGTATTTGCCATTATTATTGGCATGCGTTGTTGCACTGACATCGTGCAGCAAGAAGATGGGTGAGTTGTCATCCGATTACTTCACAGTGACCCCGCAGGTGCTGGAAGCAATCAACGGTGAAGTTCCCGCAACTATCAACGGCAAGTTCCCCGAAAAGTACTTCAACAAGAAAGCTGTGGTAGAAGTTACTCCCGTGTTGAAATGGAACGGTGGCGAAGCCAAAGGCCAGTCCGCAACTTTCCAAGGCGAGAAGGTGGAAGGCAATGACCAGACTATCTCCTACAAGATGGGTGGCAGCTACACGATGAAAACTACGTTTGACTATGTTCCGGAAATGGCCAAGTCTGAACTCTATTTGGAATTCACCGCTACTATCGGCAAAAAGACGGTAGAAATACCGGCCGTAAAGATAGCCGACGGTGTGATTTCTACATCTGAATTGGTTGAGCAGACATTGGAGACTGCCAATACCGCTACGGGCGAGGATGCCTTCCAACGCATCATCAAGGAAAAGCATGAGGCTAACATCATGTTCTTGATTCAGCAGGCCAACGTCCGTTCCAGCGAACTGAAGGCTGCCCGTGCTTTCAATGATGAGGTGAAGAACATTAACGAGACTCCGAACCGCAAGATTGATAATATCTCAATCTCCGCTTACGCTTCTCCTGATGGCGGCATGGACTTGAACACCAAATTGGCTGAAAACCGTCAGGACAACACGGCTAAGGTTATCAACAAGAACTTGAAGAAAGACAAGATTGAAGGCCTCACCGTTGACACGAAATACACTGCTGAGGACTGGGAAGGCTTCCAGGAATTGGTAAGTAAATCCAATATCCAGGACAAGGAACTCATTCTCCGCGTGCTGTCCATGTATTCTGACCCCGAACAAAGAGAGCAGGAAATCAAGAACATTTCTTCTGTTTACAAGACCTTGGCCGACGAAATCCTTCCGCAACTCCGTCGTTCTCGCTTGACGTTGAACTATGAAGTAATCGGTAAGTCTGACGAGGAAATCTCTAACTTGGCCGCAACTGATGCCAGCCAGTTAAATCTGGAAGAATTGCTTTACGCTGCTACGCTGACTAAGGATCCCGCTAAGCAGGAAGCAATTTACACGAAAGCAACTCAGAATTATCCGAACGACTACCGCGCTTACAACAACTTGGGCAAACTGGCGTATGCAGCCGGTGACTTGGACAAGGCCGAAAGCTACCTGAAGAAATCTTTGTCACTGAAAGACTCTGCAGAAGGCAACATGAACATGGGTCTGGTTGCACTGAGCAAAGGTGACAAGGCTGCCGCTGAGACTTACCTGGCTAAGGCTTCGGGCGCGCCTGAGTTGAATGAGGCGCTGGGTAACCTGTACATTGCTCAAGGTCAGTATGAAAAAGCCGTAAACGCATTTGGTGACACGAAGACCAACAGCGCCGCTTTGGCACAAATCTTGGCTAAAGACTACAACAAAGCCAAGAACACGTTGGCCGACATTGAAAACCCGGACGCTTACACTGACTATCTGATTGCCATCCTGGGCGCAAGAACAGACAATGCTACTTTGGTTGTAAGCAGCTTGAAAGATGCTGTCGCTAAGGATCCTACTTTAGGTAAAAAAGCCGCTACGGATTTGGAATTCGCCAAGTATTTCACGAACTCTGAATTCATGAGCATTGCAAAATAAACATTTTACTCCATAAAAAGAAATGCCCGATATAGAAATGTATCGGGCATTTCTTTTGTATCACGACAAAAAGAGTTATTTTTGCGAACAAACTTTAGAACTTTTTACTAAATAAGAGATGAAGAAAAGTGGCTTCGTGACCTTATGGGTGGGATTGACTTTATTAGCGGCATGCCAAAACAAGCCTGTCGACCAGGTCGTCATAGAGGGAAACATCACGGGATTAGGCGATGATACCTTGTATTTATACGGTTCGGACATCATGTACAGTCGGCTGGACACCCTCATCAGCCAAAACGGACGGTTCAACGCCGAACTGGATGTAGATACATTGGTCATTTCATGGCTTCAACTCCCCGATGGTGCAGAATACCCACTCTATATGGGTAAAGGGGACGTCATCCGGATAGAAGGAAGTATGGAAAATACGGACTCCTTAAACATTTCGGGAAATACGTTTAACGAAGACCTTACTTCCTTCCGTCAAGAACTGGCAGGCCTGAAAACGTCGACTTTGCGCCGGATAACCAAAACTGCTGAAACTTATATAGAAAGTCACCTGGCTTCTCTCACCAGCATTTATGTGTTGGACAAGTATTTCGTGCAACAGGAGGAGCCCGATTTCCGACGTATAGAACGCCTGATAGAAAATATGACAGGTGAACTGAAAGACCAGAACTACATAAAGGAACTGAGCGCATACATTGAAACGCAAGAAAAGGTGTCGTCCGGGAAGTCTGCCCCTTATTTTCAACTCCCCAATCCGGAAGGAGAAAAAGTGACCCGCACAGACTTCAAGGATAAATACCTGTTGCTGTACTTCTGGGCTTCGTGGGAAGAACGCTGCCGGAAAAGCAACGCGGACCTGCGTGCACTATACAAGAAAAAAAACTATAAAAAGGACTTGGCCATCTTAGGCATCTCGCTGGATATAGATAAGACGCAATGGAAAGAGGCGATGGAACGGGACACATTGGAATGGGAACAAGTGTGCGACTTTCAAGGTTGGAATTCCGCTCCTATAAAACAATTCGGCATAAGGGAACTTCCGTCGATATGGCTACTGAACCCTTCCGGCAGGATTGAAGGACAGAATCTGACCTTGAGCGAAGTAGAAGAGAAACTGAAAGAAATCACAAAAAAATAAACACACGTGCTGATTAAAGTTTATGGCGCCGCCGTGCAAGGCATTGACGCAACTCTTATTACCATAGAAGTAAATAGTTCACGAGGTTGTATGTTTTACCTCGTCGGTCTGCCCGATTCCGCGGTCAAGGAAAGTCACCAGCGTATTATCTCCGCTTTGCAGGTGAATGGATATAAGTTGCCTACCAGCAACATTGTCATCAATATGGCTCCGGCCGATATTCGTAAGGAAGGTTCGTCTTACGATTTACCGCTTGCCATCGGCATCTTGGCTGCCAACGAACAAATTAATCCGGAGCGGCTGGACAAATACCTCATCATGGGCGAACTTAGCTTGGACGGAAGTCTGCAGCCCATCAAAGGGGCGCTCCCTATTGCCATCAAGGCACGCGAACTGGGGTTTGAGGGAATGATTTTACCCAAACAAAACGCCCGTGAAGGAGCGGTAGTCAATAACTTGACCGTATATGGAGTAGAGAATATCCGCGAAGTCATCGACTTCTTCAATGGTACAAGGGAACTGGAGCCTACTCTTGTCAATACGCGGGAGGAATTTTATGCCCGTCAAAACAATTTCGACTTGGATTTTGCCGATGTCAAAGGGCAAGAGAATGTGAAGCGGGCATTGGAGGTAGCGGCAGCTGGAGGTCATAATGTCTTGCTCATTGGTTCACCGGGTAGTGGAAAGTCCATGTTGGCCAAGCGTTTGCCTTCCATCTTGCCTCCGTTGTCTTTGGGTGAAAGTCTGGAAACGACTAAAATACATTCCGTAGCCGGAAAGCTGGGAAAGGAAGGGGGACTCATCTCCTGCCGGCCTTTTCGTTCGCCCCATCACACCATATCGAATGTGGCTATGACCGGTGGAGGTTCTTTCCCACAGCCGGGTGAGATTAGTTTGGCACATAACGGAGTGCTATTCCTGGATGAACTGCCCGAATTCAGCCGTAATGTTCTTGAAGTGCTTCGCCAGCCTTTGGAAGACCGTAAGATTAGTATTTCCCGCGTAAAGTTCAATGTGGAATATCCTGCCAGTTTCATGCTGGTGGCCAGTATGAATCCGTGCCCGTGCGGTTATTACAATCATCCCACCAAGGCATGCGTGTGTAGTCCGGGGCAAGTGCAGAAGTACTTGAACAGAATATCCGGTCCTTTGCTCGATCGCATTGATATACAGATTGAAGTGACACCGGTTCCTTTCGAAAAAATGTCGGAGAAAAAGCCTGGAGAACCCAGTGCCATCATTCGTGGGCGTGTCATCCGAGCAAGGCAAATCCAGCAACAACGCTATGCCGATGTGTCGGGTGTCTATTGCAATGCACAAATGAATAGTAAACTGTTGAATCTTTATGCCCGACCGGACGAATCAGGACTGGCTTTATTAAAAGGTGCCATGACGCGGCTCAACCTTTCCGCCCGCGCCTATGACCGTATTCTGAAAGTGGCGCGCACCATTGCCGATTTGGAAGGAAGTGAACATATCCAATCCACCCATCTGGCCGAGGCTATCGGGTATCGTAACCTCGACAGGGAAGATTGGGCGGGATAAGAAAAATCATCCGCTGCTACTCAAATTAATTCCACCAATGGGTTTTTAGTTATCATTTAATGTCCCGCCCCCGTTTCATTTAATGTGACGTTTCGTCCCTTTAAATGGGAGCGGCCTTACGTTTAAATGTTATTCGCCCGCTTGAAAGCATGCCGTTTCCGGACCGGAAAGGCATCCTATTTCACCCTCTACACAATCTTCCCGCATAAGTTTTACGCCTTTGGCTATTTCAACTATCTGATTTTAAGTATTATACAAGTCGTCAAAAGATTGGGAAGATTGCGAAAGCGTGAAACTTGCAACAGATAAAAGTCTCTTTTAGCTGGTGTAAAGACCGTCTTGAGTAAGACAAATGAGGATGTTAATTAAATGTTAAAATCGAATTTCCATTTAGTAATTCGACTTTCTCGCCTGTCTCTTTAATAAACTAAAAAACATGAACGAAAAAAAGTCCATCGAACAACAATTATTCGACTACTATGACGGAAAGCTCGAAGAAGCTGAACAATATGCCGTCAAATCGTGGATTGATGCTTCTGAAGAGAATCGCCAGATAGCTCGTCGTGTTTATTCTCTTCTATTAGCTTTAGATGTACATCAGGTTAAAAAAGAAACAGATACTGAAAAGGCATTGAAAAAAACTAAAGGTAGAATGATTGCACAAAGGAAGAAGCCCAACTGGTGGCAATGGGCACAACGGGCAGCAGCCGTTTTGTTCATTCCATTAGTTGTGCTTTTGGTATGGCAACAAAACCGCATAGAGGAAGAAGAGCTAAAAGTAGAAACACTTGAAGTTCATACCACTCCAGGCATGACTACCCGATTGACTTTACCCGACGGTAGTTTGGTTTGCTTGAATTCCGGTTCCGTGCTAACTTATCCATCCCGATTTACCGATGACATGCGTTCTGTCCGTTTGTCCGGTGAAGCTTACTTTGAAGTAGCCAAGGATCCTCAACGACGTTTTATTGTTCATACGCCTCAACAATCAGCCATCGAAGTATACGGAACCTGTTTCAATGTCGAAGCATACGAAAATGCGCCCGATATTACAACCACTTTGACCGAAGGTCAAGTAGGTTTTCTTTATAAAAAAGGACAAAATATAAAACGCAGTTTGTTGCACCCGGGACAAAAGTTAGTCTACAACGTAGCCACGCAACGCCTGTCGCGCTACCAGACATCGGGGCGGTCAGAGCTATCATGGAAAGACGGACAAATCATTTTCGAAAATACTCCCTTGCCGGAAGCCTTACGTATGCTTGGCAAGCGATTTAATGTGGATTTTATAGTGAAAGACAAGCGCTTGAATAAAAATCGCTTTACCGGAACTTTTACTACCCAACGCTTGGAAAAGATATTGAAACACTTTGAAATATCATCGCGCATTCGCTGGCGATACTTGAACGATCCGGATATCAATCAAGAAAAGATGAAAATAGAGATTTATTAACCCGAATAATGATTATCTAAAAAAGTATCAGCCATGAGAAACAGACCACCTTGAAAAGAAAAACAAAAAACATACGGAAAAATACGCCCATATCTTTCCGTATGAAAAAGCCATGAGAAATGAACTCTTTTTTCACTTATTAAGCGCAACAAAATTATGAAAAACAACTGTAATTTCCAAAACTTGGAAATAGGAAAGTCTATATGGACTTTCGCAAAGAAAATTCCATTAGTTATGAGACTATTCATTCTATTTTTGTTTGGTTCCATAAGCATGTTACAAGCCATGGAAACCTATGCTCAAAATGCCCGGCTCTCTCTTCATGCCGAAGAAGAAACCGTGGGAAACATCCTCAAACAAATCGAGGAGTCTTCCGATTTTGATTTCTTTTACAACAACAACCATGTAGACCTGAATCGGCGTGTATCTATCTCTACCCAAGATAGCGACATCTTTGCTATATTGGATGAAGTTTTTGCCGGCACCAACGTACGCTACACAGTACTTGACAAAAAAATTATTCTTTCTACCAAACTGGATGCCCAACAACACCCGCAACAAGGCCACGTTGTACGCGGGAAAGTGGTAGATGGTAATGGTGAACCGATTATTGGTGCCAACGTAACTGTGAAAGGTCAGTCATCCATAGGTACGATAACCGATATAAACGGACGGTTTGTGCTAGAAGTTCCGTCCGATGTCGTTCTACAGATTACTTATATTGGGTATGTGGCGCAGGATGTAAAAGCTGTATCCGGTAAAGAAATGAATGTGATGCTGAAAGATGATACGGAGATGTTGGATGAAGTGGTGGTAGTGGGTTTCGGAACACAGAAGAAGGTGAACTTGACAGGTGCGGTTAGTACCGTAGATGCAGAAACATTTGAAAACCGTCCGGTAATAAGTGCTACGCAGGCTTTACAAGGTGTTGTGCCCGGTTTGCAAATTTCTACAAGTACAGGTGAATTGGATCAGAACATGAATATTAACATTCGTGGTGTAGGTACTATTGGTGAGGGTTCAAGTGGTAGCCCGTTGATTTTGATTGATGGAATGGAAGGAGATATTAATACAGTTAACCCACAGGATATTGAAAATATATCAGTTTTAAAAGATGCAGCGGCAGCTTCTATTTACGGGTCTCGCGCGCCATTCGGGGTAATACTGATAACAACGAAGAAAGGACGTGCTGGTAAACCTTCCATTAGTTATAATAACAATTTCCGTTTTGCCAGTCCAGTAAATCTGCCTAGAATGATGGATTCTTATACGTTTGCCAATTTCTTCAATTCGGCTTCATTGAATAACGGTGGAGGCATGATTTTTAGTGAGGAAACTATGCATTTGATGCTTGATTGTCAATCCGGGAAAATAGGAGGAGGGGTACCTGCTTCTTCAAACGGTCAATGGGGCAAACCAGATTACGATCCTTACACTTATGCCTATGGTAATACGGACTGGTATGGAGAGATTTATGATGACAATGTCTTTTCTCAGGAACATAATGTCAGTGTCAATGGTGGAGCGGACAATGTCACTTATTATGCTTCCTTCAATTATTTGAATCAGAATGGACTGATGCGCCATGGGCATGACGGTGTACAACGTTATACGGCTACAGGAAAGATCAACGCTACGTTGACAAACTGGTTGAAACTGAATTTGTCTACTCGTTTTGTTCGTAAAGAGCATGAACGTCCTACAGCATTGAGTAGCTGGTTTTATGAATTTTGTGACCGTTTGTTATGGCCAAACTTATTGATATACGATCCGAATGGTTATTTTTTTGATAATAATAACACAAATCCTATTATGTCATTTGAAGAAGGTGGAGATCGTAGAACCATTTCTGATCAACATTACTATCAAGCCTCTTTGCAGTTGGAACCGATAAAAGGATGGGTGACGAATATTGATTTTAATTATAGTATTTGGGACTATACGGTGAAAGAGAAGAGCATCCCAGTATACAACCATGATGTTGATGGTAACATCGTAGATACGCATGGTACATCTTATTTATATAAGGAAAATAAGAAAGAAGATTTTTGGAATCTGAACATTTATAGTACCTATACACATTCATTCAATGAGGCTCACAATTTGAAAGTGATGGCGGGTATGCAGATTGAGGAAATGAAACAGGACTATTCGTCTGTTTTGAAAAATGGATTGATGGATAATGATTTGCCTCAGTTTGATTTGACAACGGGTACTGATGGTAATGGGAACGAATTGAACCCTCAAATATATGGAAATCATAATGAATGGGCTACGGCTGGCTTCTTTGGTCGTATGAATTATGATTATAAAGGGAAGTACATGGCCGAATTCAATTTGCGTTATGACGGCACTTCACGTTTCAGACGAGGTAATCGCTGGCAGACTTCTCCATCGGTTTCTTTAGGCTGGAACATAGCCAACGAAGAGTTTTGGCAACCTGTTAGCGATGTAGTAAATGCATTAAAGCTCCGCTTCTCCTATGGTGAACTTGGTAATCAGAATACCAATTCATGGTATCCCACTTATCGGTCGATGAATTTAGGTTCTTACAATGGAGCATGGATAGAGAACTTGAAGAAGCCTAATACGGCTCTTGTTGGTGATTTGGTTAGCACGACTCTGACATGGGAGACGGTACGTACCTGGAATGTGGGTTTGGACTTCGGACTTTTCAATAACCGCCTGACTGGTGAGTTCAACTATTATACCCGTTTCACGGACAATATGGTAGGACCTGCTCCTGAATTGCCAAGTATTTTAGGTATCACTGTTCCTAAAACGAACAATTGCGATTTAAAAACTTTGGGTTGGGAATTGAATATCGGTTGGAGAGACCGGTTACGTAATGGATTAGGCTATGGCATCAACCTGTCATTGTCGGATGCAAAAACGATTATTGAAAGTTATCCGGGCAATAGTGCCAATTCTATTGATACCTATATTGCCGGAAGAGAGATTGGAGAGATTTGGGGCTTTGAAACTGTTGGAATTGCCAAGACTGACGCAGAAATGCAGGCTCATCTTAATAAAGTAGGTGGACAAGATGCTTTGGGCTTCAATTGGGCTGCCGGTGATATAATGTATAAGGACTTGGATGGTAAGCCCGGCATTACCGAAGGAGGCCGTACGCTGGAAGACCATGGTGACTTGAAAGTAATAGGTAACAATACTCCTCGCTACTTTTTGGGCATTGATTTGGCTGCTGATTGGAAAGGTTTTGATGTGCGCGCTTTTTTCCAAGGGGTCATGAAGCGTGATTATTGGTCTACGGGTGGTACATTTTGGGGAATTTATACAACTATGTGGTACTGCATTGGCCTAGAGGAGCACAATGACTATTTCCGGGCTGAACCGATTGGCTTGCCGGGATATGAGTTGGCTGCAAATATAGATTCGTATTATCCTCGTCCTGTGATGGATAATGGTGGTAAAAATCAGTATACCCAGACTCGTTATTTGCAGGATGCGTCTTATATCCGTCTGAAAAATCTTCAGGTCGGTTATTCATTGCCTAAGCGTTGGATTAAAAAACTTGGTCTGAACAAATGTAGAGTGTATGTGTCTGGTGAGAATCTTTGGACGGGTACCAAACTTTCAACTTTATATGATCCGGAAACAGTGAGTGGCGGATATGCCGGTCGCGGAAATATCTATCCACTGACCAGAACTTGGTCTTTCGGGCTTGATGTAACTTTCTAAAAAAACTTGACAAAATGAAAAATATAGCAAAAATTATAATGATAAGTACTGCCATGTGCGGACTTATCTCTTGTGACGATTTTCTGGATAGAGAACCTCAATCGTCTCTGTCTCCGGAAACTTACTTTACCAATAGTTCCCAACTTAAGGCATACACAGACAGAATGTATCCGGAAATTTTGCTATCTCATTCTAATGCCGGTAATTATTATGGTATCTATGGAATAGATAAAGATACAGACAATCAAGCCGGAGGAGAAGCAAGTGACATTTATGCAGATGGTTTATGGAAAGTTCCTCATTCTGAGAGCAATGATTGGAATTTTCTGTGGATTTATCATACAAACTTTTTCCTGTCCAATGTGTTAGCAAGATATGGTGAAGATATATCCGGTTCGCAGAACACCATAGAAGGTTCGTTGTCTGAGATAAAGCATTATATTGGCGAAGTTTACTTCTTACGTGCATGTGAATACTTCAAACGTTATTGGAAATTTGGTGATTTCCCGATTGTGACAGAACCGTTGTCTGATGATAGAGAAGCTCTAATTGAGGCAAACAGGCGGATGCCTCGTAATGAAGTGGCGCGTTTCATCTTGTCAGACTTAGATAAGGCCGCTCAATTGATGGCAGATCAGGATATGAGTACGAATCGCATTAATCGTGATGTGGCTTTATTGTTGAAATCAAGAGTCGCTTTGTACGAAGCCACATGGTTGAAGTATTTTAAAGGAACACCTTTTGTTCCCAATGGTGAAGGTTGGCCGGGAAAGAGCAAAGATTATAACGCGAATTATGAATATCCATCGGGAAGTATTGACAATGAAATAGATTATTTCCTTGGGCAGTCAATGGAGGCCGCAAAAGAAGTAGCTGAGAAATATAAAGGTAGTTTGACTGTCAATACAGGTGTATTACAGCAATCGGTCGATGAACCGAAGAATCCTTATTACGAAATGTTTGCCAGTCAAGATTTGTCTAATTATCCGGAAGCGATGCTGTGGCGTATGTATGCGCGTAATCTGGTGACTCATGAAACTGACATCATGGCTAATTCGGGTAACGATCGAATAGGGGTAACAAGGGGATTTGTCAATAATTTCCTTATGGCAGATGGTACCCCTGTATATAGAAACGGCAGTTATGCAGATGGTAACGGTTATTATATGGGCGATAAAACACTTCATGACGTTCGCCAGAACAGGGATTCTCGGCTGACTATATTCTTAAAGGAACCCGGACAAGTAAATATTCTTTATGAAGATCCAGTTGGTACTGAGGCCCAGATGATAGAACCTTATCCTCAAATAACTACTGTAGAAAGCCAAAGAGGTAATCTTACGGGCTATCTTCTCCGAAAAGGAGCCTCTTTTGACCAAGGAAATTATTTGAACATGAATTGTTATTCCGCTTCAATCTGTTATCGTTCGGTCGAGGCTTTGCTCAATTATATGGAAGCATGCTATGAGAAGAACGGTATGTTGGACAATTCGGCGCAAGAGTATTGGCGGCTAATACGTAAACGTGCGTGTGTCGATACTGATTTTGAGAGGACTATTGCGCAGACTGATATGAACGAAGAAGCAAAGAACGATTGGGGTGCTTATTCCGGCGGGCAATTAATAGATGCAACCCTGTATAATATTCGTAGAGAACGCCGTTGCGAATTTTTAGCTGAAGGATTGCGTTATATGGATTTGTGTCGTTGGAGGTCTATGGACCAAATGATAGATACACCTTATTTTATAGAAGGCTTCCATCTTTGGAATACCCCCATGGAGGATTGGTATGAGGATAGTGAGTTGTTGGCTGATGGCTCGGATGAAGCAACAGTTTCTTCTCCTTCAATCAGTGAATATCTGCGGCCTTACCAAAGAAACAGCAAGCAAGTATGCTATGACGGCTATACTTGGCATTTGGCTCACTACTTAACCCCTATTATGTACAAACAGTTTCTGGTGACGTTGGAAAGTGGTAATAACGTGGAAGACTCTCCTTTGTACCAAAATCCTTATTGGCCTTTGATGGCGGATCAACCGGCTGAAAAATAAAATAATTCCACAGGGAGATGTTTGGGGCTATGATGTATTCATAATTCAAACATCTCTTTGAATTAGAAGTTTATGGAGAAAACAGTTTTTTATGTGTGGTACATTTTCTTTCCCTTGCTCTTGCAACAGTATAGTTGTAGCGATGACGAAGCACCGCTTATTGAATTAACTACCGTAAGCAAGGTATATCGGGGAGACGAATTGAAGATTTTTTTCAATGGAGTGGAATATTCAGTGAGAATGAAGCAGTAGCTTTGAGCGTGCCATCATTGGTAGGACGGGATAATCCCGATGAAGTTTTGCGAGGAAATGGCAAAAAATGCTATTGCAAATACTACCTCTCTTATTACTTTATTAGAGTTAGAGGGCATAGTTCGTGATGGGGATTTTAACTGTACATCTTACCTATACGGAGCATGTAAATAGAGTTACTGGTAATATGTTCGTTTTTCATTTTGATGCAACTTCATTAGATTTTTCGATACTTCATCCTCGCATTTCAGTTGTGGAGCATAATGGAGAACAAATTTCCACAGAGACATTTATACGAGAAACCTTAGTAATTTATAGTCAAATCTAAAATAAGACTTATGCATAAAAGAAATTCATTGTTTTATATTGTCGCATTGGCTTGCTTATTCATGATAAGTGTCGGTGCATGTCGTAATGGAACTCCGAAAACCATTGTACCGGGCATTGTCTGGTATGACACGGACGGCAATCCCATCAATGCCCATGGCGGAGGCATTATGTATCATGATGGAGTTTATTATTGGTATGGAGAATACAAAGGTGACTCAACGTATTATCGGGATGACATCTGTGTAGGTTGGCGTGCCGAAGCGGGAGGCGTTTCGTGTTATTCGTCCACGGATTTAGTGAGCTGGAAATTCGAAGGCGTGGTACTGCCGCCCGATACTCAAGACGCACAATCAGACTTGCATCCTTCACAAATCATCGAACGTCCCAAAGTCATATACAATGACAAGACGAAGAAGTTCGTCATGTGGGTACACATCGACAGCCCCAATTATGAAAAAGCTCATACAGGTGTTGCCGTGGGCGACTCGCCTACGGGACGGTTCACCTACTTGGGCTCCTTCAAGCCTAATGGAGGAGACAGCCGTGACCAAACTGTTTTTAAAGACGATGACGGACGCGCTTATCACATTCATTCGTCCGAATGGAACAAGACGCTTTACATCGGATTGCTGAACGATGACTATACGCAACATACAGGCATTTATACTCGCAATTTCATTGAACAATACCGGGAAGCACCGGCCGTTTTTAAGCATGACGGGAAATATTATCTCATCTCTTCCGGTTGCACGGGGTGGGATCCTAACACAGCCCAGTGCGCGGTTGCGGATTCCATGTTGGGTGAATGGAAGGTGATTGGCAATCCTTGCATAGGAAAGGATGCCGAGAAAACCTATTATGCACAAAGTACATTCGTATTGCCTGTCGGAGGAAAAGACGGTCAGATTGTCGCGATGTTCGACCGTTGGAACAAGACCGACTTGGACGATTCCCGCTATGTATGGCTCCCGTTGACTTTTGTCGATGGAAAACCGGTGATAGAGTGGAAAGACCAGTGGAATCTTGAAGAATAAAATAAGTTGGAACATTACTAATAAAATATGTTATAAATGAAAACTTTATTTGCAATCGCTCTCTCATTTGTCTTTGTCATTGCAAGGGCACAGGTTAGTGACACCACCATTCCGCATTTGGATAAACGAAACGGACAGATACAACTTATTGTGGACGGGAAACCTTTCTTGATGCTGGCTGCAGAACTGCACAACTCTGCCACCGGCAGTGCGCACCTCATGGCTCCCGTATGGCAACAGATGGCCGACAAGAATTTCAACACCGTACTGGCTCCAGTCAGCTGGGAACTTCTTGAACCAGAAGAGGGCAAGTTTGATTTCACCCAAGTGGACAACATGATTAACGGTGCCCGTGCGGCGGGAGTCAAATTAGGTATTTTGTGGTTCGGAAGCTGGAAGAATGGGCTTTCCACTTATGCTCCTTCGTGGGTGAAGCAGGACACCCGCCGTTTCCCTTTGGCCAGCTTCGTCAACGGACAGAAGGTGAACATACTTTCCACGTTGGGACGTGAAACCATGGAAGCGGATGCCCGCGCCTTCACCGCAATGATGGCACACATCAAGGAAACAGATTACGACCATACCGTTATTTTAGTGCAGGTGGAGAATGAAATGGGTGCGTTGGATGGAGCCGCAGCTTTCTGGGGAGGAGACAACCGTGCCATGCGCGACTATTCGCCGGCGGCTAACCTTGCTTTCAAGGGGCAGGTTCCCGAAGCATTGACAGCCTATTTGGCCAAGCATTGCAAGACCTTGCATCCCGCCATCCGCCAGGCTTGGGAAACCAACGGAAGCAAGCGGCAGGGAACATGGGAGGAAGTGTTCGGTAAGGGACATCCAGGCAACGACACCGCTCAATGGATGAACGAATACCCATATCTGACAGAAGAAATTTTCATGACCTGGCACTACGCCACTTATGTAGAGTACATCGCTTTGCGAGGCAAGCAGGCTTATGCCTTGCCCATGTATGTCAATGCGTGGTTGAAGAGTTACGCTTTTTGTGAACCCGGAAAATATCCTTCGGGAGGTCCGCTTCCTCATGTATTCGATATCTGGCGTGCGGCGGCTCCGTCCATCGATTTCTTCTCGCCGGACATCTATGCCATTGAGATTTTCGATGAGACTTGCCGTCAGTACACTGCCAAAGGAAATCCGCTGTTTATTCCTGAGACTACTGCTGACGCAGCGGGTGCGGCGCGGGCTTTCTATGCCATCGGACGCTATGGCGCTATAGGCTATTCTCCTTTCGGGATAGACCGGTGGTGGTCAATAAACGACACCTCATATGACAAGGCTTTTAGATGTCTGAAGAACCTTATCCCTTATATTCAATCGGCTATGGGAACGCCCCGAATGACGGGCTTGCTCATCGATGGAGACAGAAAGACAGACCGTGTGGAGATAGGAGATTTCGTCATCAGCATCGTGCCTTACATAAACAATCAGTCAATGGCCTTGGCAGGCATTGTGACAGGAAATGATTCTAATCGTCCCAAGGGTAACACGGCAGGCCTGTTGGCCATTGAGTTGGGAAAGGGAGACTTCCTGTTAGCCGGTTTTGGAGATATAATGATTCATATCGAGAAAGGCAGCCGTTGCAAGGCGGAGAACATAGGCTTCCTTTCTTTGGACGAGATTACCTTCACGGACGATGGAGAAATGCTTTCCCATCGGCTCAATGGCGATGAGGCTTCCATGAATTGCTCGTTCACTGACAAGGTGGAAGCTAAGGTGTTCAGAGTGAAGATGTATGGATATTGACAGAGATATGATATTAAGTAAGTATACAGGCTTGATTGATATTATTTTAGAAATTAAGCCAATACTTTACTATCGGCTTAACTTTTTAGCTACTTAAACTAAATGTGCTTAATTGCTTATGAATAAAAGACTTTTCTTACAGAAAACAATAACATTAGGTTTCTTGTATTTAACCGGAATTGCTTTTTCTTATACAATGGCTTTAGAAGAGGCTCAGAATGGACTGACAGCCAACAAGACAAGATGTTTCTATATAGATTCATCTAATGATAAAGATATAACTAACGGCAGTAGGGAATATCCATTTAAAACATTGGACAAATTGCA
Source organism: uncultured Bacteroides sp. (assembly GCA_949289345.1). Classification (GTDB taxonomy): domain Bacteria; phylum Bacteroidota; class Bacteroidia; order Bacteroidales; family Bacteroidaceae; genus Bacteroides. The sequence continues at coordinate 4,671 of CASENS010000038.1, read as the reverse complement.
GGATGTTCAATTCAGACCTGGAGATAGCATCCTGCTTGCCGGTAACCAAACGCTGAATGGATCTATTCGGATTGCTGACATAAAGGCTACTGCGGATTTACCTGTTGTCATTACATCTTATGGGAAGGGGCAATCTGAAATTTACTCGGATACTTCTTCCGCCATTACTCTCGACGCATGTGAGTATATTCATATTAAAGATATAACCGTGAAAGGAAAAGGACGTAAAAGCGGGAATCAAGGAAGCGGCATAGAAGTAATAGATTCGCGCAACGTTCAGATAGAGGACGTGGAGGCTTCCGGTTATCTGATGAATGGCATCGGAATAGTCGGAGGAGAAAATATACGGATTACCCATGCATACGTGCATGACAATGGTTACAATGGAATTGAGGTAACAGGACGTCCCGGCGAGAAGCGTCTGTATAACGCATATGTAGGTTATTGTGTGGCAGAGAATAATCCGGGATGTCCTGCCATCTTAGACAATCATAGTGGAAGCGGGATATTAGTAGGATATGCGAGTCATGTTTTAGTGGAATATTGTGAATCAATGGAGAATGGTTGGGACATGCCTCGCTCCGGGAATGGACCGGTTGGCATTTGGGGCTATGAGACAGACCATCTGGTCATCCAGTATTGTTACTCGCATAATAACAAGAGTTCAGTCAACGGATATGATGGCGGTGGATTTGATTTTGACGGCGGCATTACTCACTCCGTCATGCAATATAACATTGCCATGAATAATGCAGGGGCTGGCTATGGGCTGTTTCAGTATGGAGGTGCCAGCGAATGGAGCGACAATGTTGTACGCTATAACTTAAGTATCAATGATGGACTTAAATATTCGCAAGCAGGTATGCACATTTGGTGTGAACCCGCTCACAAGGATTCTCCCTTGAAAAACACCTTAGTGCATGATAATCTGATTGTTAATAAGATACATGCCATTAATTTCTGCATGGCATATTCTTCAAATCTGAGATTTGAGAATAATAAGTTTTTACTGACTGAAGCCGGAACAAAACATTTCTTCGGAGATGAAACCATGGAGTTGTCTTCATTTAAAGGCAATTGCTTTTGGTCGCAAAAGACTGAACAACAGCCCAAAGAAGTCTTAGACAAAGAAGCTGTTTACGAGAAAATAGATTTCTTGTTACCTATAGAGATAAATGTTCTTCGAATAAGAAAGATTGTGTCTGATATAATATTTAACAGACATTGAGAGAACTTTAGTTTTTCCACGTCTAACATTAGTATGAAGCAAAAAGCGACGTGCTAGTCTGTAAGGTTTTGCCATAACAGGAAGACATTCAATCACTTACAGTGAAAAATAATGTGTGTAAGTTTGTGAAGGTATACAAATCGTTCACCGGGCGATAAACTTTCACCAGCCGTGAAGGACGTGAAACGGTAGGGTGAAGGGAAGGGTGAAACCTTTGTGAAAGATGTTTTTGGGAAAAACTACTTTTTATTGGACAGTAACCTTCTCCAAGGAATTACCCTCAAAAAGGAATATAAGTGCGTGAGCTCACGAATGTATATATGAAATGGCCCACGCACTTATATTCATCGACCCACGAATATATAAGAAATTTTGGCAGTATACAGCTGACAGAATGTCGGGTCGTTATTACATGATGTCATGCATATTATCTATGGAATAGGAGTTTTTTCAGTCATTTATTGGTAATTTTGCAAAAAGAAAACTATATTTGCACAGCCAATAAGTAACCTAATCATGAATAATGGAAGCACTCCACACAGATACATTGTTGCTCAACCGACTGAAAAAAGGAGATATGAAAGCTTTCGACACCCTGTTCAGAAAGTATTATCCCTTGCTATGTTCCTATGGTAAGCGGTTTGTTTGTGTGGAAAGTGCGGAGGAAATAGCACAAGATGCGATGTTATGGCTTTGGGAACACCGAGCGGAAGAAATAATCCAGACTTCATTGGCAAAATATTTATTGAAAGTAGTCTATCGGAAAGCACTTAACCGTATTGAACAAGAACAAATCAAACTGAATGCCGATACTCGCTTTTACCAAAATATTATAGAAAACGTATTGGAAGAAGTGGATCTCTGTGCTATCAACGATTTAAGTCGGAAATTAAATGAAGCTATTCACCGTTTGCCCGACACCTATCGGGAGGCATTCATTATGCATCGCTTCAAGGATATGACCTATAAAGAAATTGCCGAACGACTGGGCGTATCGGTACAAACGGTAAATTACCGGATTCAGCAAGCATTAAACCAATTAACGGTTGAATTGAAAGATTATCTCCCTTTGCTCCTGTTTTTATATACGAACGATGAATGGATATGGCTATGATGCTACGATTCTTGCTGATTGCCTATTTGTTACTGACCTGCTTTCTCTCCATATCTGCCGAGGAAAGTGAACGTTTCCCACCCGTTGAGTTTCCTCTTTGTGCTTGGATTTTCTCACAAAATTCGTATATTTGCCATCTGAACGTTTAAAAACAGAAAAATATGAAGAAACTTATTGTAGGACTGATGTTCGGAACAGGATTGCTTCTCCTTGACGCATGCCAGTCGAAAACGAGTCGCATCGATGATTTGAAAGATTTTGTAGAGCAACTCAGCGAGGAGTGTGGGGATTATACTTCCGAACAGTGGGAAAAGGCCAATGACGAATTTAGCAAACTGCTGGATGAAATCAACTCCTACGACGACTTAACGAAAGAAGAACTGGAGGAAGTAGCCACGTTACAAGGCCAATATGCAGCCACTGTGTTCAAGAACAGTGGAAAGGCCATTATGGAAGAAATGGAAAAGGCCGGTGTGGCATTAGACGGATTTCTGAACGGGCTGAACGAGGGATTGGAAAATGATGAAAGATAATATCAATTAATTCTGCACACTTACTTAAAAATGTAAAACATATGAAAACAGTAAAGAGCATTTTGGGCGGCTTGTGTCTATGCGCCGCTATCAGTGGATGTGTATCAGCACCCCAGCAGGAAAACACGGAGGTAAAAGAGGTCAGCAAGTCAGATGCCGTAATAGCTACTATCATGGAACGCCGTAGCATCCGCCAATACAAACCGCAGCCTGTGAACCGTGATACGATGCAGATTATTCTGAACTGTGGTATCAATGCGCCCAACGGACAAAACAAGCAGTCGTGGGAAGTGCGTGTAGTGGACAATCCGGACTACATCGACGGTGTAACGGATCTCTATACCAAAGCCAATCCGAAAGCGGCCGAAGACCCTTCGTTCAAAAATATGTTCCGCAACGCACCTACGGTGGTGTTTATAGCCAATGACCCCTCGTATGATTGCTCACAAATAGATTGCGGTCTGCTGGGTGGTAACATGATTTTGTCCGCACAGTCTATGGGTATCGGATCCTGTTGCTTAGGAGGCCCTGCCCGATTTATGAAATCACCCGAAGCGGCTGAATACTTGAAGCGGCTCAACTTTAGCGAAGGCTACGAACTGTTGTACTGCATCGCTTTCGGTTATCCGGACGAAGCTCCAGGTGCCAAGCCACGGAATGCGGAAAAGGTGAAGTTCATAGATTGACCTCCGCTTCCCTCACCGGTTGGTTAAGCGGTTTGATTAAAATCTTGAACTGAGTTCGGATTGTCCATTCCTATAGAATTTCAAGTTACTTTCCTAAAAGCCGGGTGTTGCTTGACATGAAAGAGAAATGTCAGGGCACTCGGCTTCCGCATTACTTACCCCTCCCATCTGTCAGTTTGTCTGATGGCAGCTTGTAGCAGGGGGAGTCGTTTTACAGTTTTATCTGTATCCGATATTCCATGTTCCTGCAGGGAAATATACGTTTTTCGTAGAGGGCACGTTGTATTGGAAAAACAGGGTTCTCTATTCCGGAGAATTGGATTGGGGAGGCAAGGGACAGGATTCCATACCAGTGAAAGCCAGATACTTCAATCCATCCAAGACCAACGAGAACATGATTACCGGACTAACAGTATATCATATCAAGCAATGAAAGTGAAACATACATATCGCCAGGCCATTTATCAGAACATTGGTTTCTGACGGGGTAATAACCTACACAGAACGGCGCGGACGGTTCGATGACTGCCAAATCAGTAACTCCATTGGGTAGTGACTTGGAAACCGTTCTTCTGCTTCAATCCGTTTGGAAACAGTTTCCTGCCCTCTGCCCAACTTCTGTGTTTTCTTTTAACTGCTTAATCTTCAATTTCAAATTCGCATTTCTGTCGGATTTAGGCGGTTATTCCATGGATTTTTCGTAAATATGTATAAGGAATATAGCTATTTGAGATTAAACGAGTTAGAAGAATTACCTTGTTTTGGGGTAGCGATTTGGCAACCGTCCAAATTGCTGTGGTCTGCGTTATATTGCTTTTCAAGTTTTTGCAAATTTAGAAAAAATAGAGATATGAGAAACTTATTTTAGCGCATTATTTCAGTTTGCTTATATAGTAAAAGACCATGAAAGGCAATTTAAAGCTCCTCCCCCTCTTTTAACTATAGATTGCATCTGCACCTGATAAATTCTACCATCATACTCTGGAAACAGTTTTTTTATATGTTTCAAAGCTTCTTCATCTGTAGAACGTCCTACACCTGGGACAATTATTACATTTTGAGTATGAATCATATTTATATAAGCCCAACTCATATTATGATAATCACTTA
>CASENS010000037.1 GCA_949289345.1 uncultured Bacteroides sp. | reverse complement strand
TTTGTGAGTTCAAAATAAAGCCGTACCTTTGCATCCGCAATTCGGGGTGTAGCTCAGCCCGGTTAGAGTACGCGTCTGGGGGGCGTGTGGTCGCTGGTTCGAATCCAGTCACCCCGACTGGTGAAAATGAAGGAGTTAAGCGGTTGGCTTAACTCCTTTTCATTTTTATATACTAACGGATTACTGACGGTTGGAGGTGGAGAATTATTTTTTGTAATTGATACAGCTTTATCTTCTCCGAAATTTGCCTGCCCTTGCTAAAAACATTATTTTTGCTCCGGAAAAGCTTAAATGAAACAAAATGAAATATCTTATAGTAGGATTGGGAAACATTGGCCCGGAATATCACGAGACACGACATAACATAGGCTTCATGGTGGTGGACGCACTGGCTAAGACTGAAGGAGCCATCTTCAAAGACGGCCGATACGGTTTCACCACAACCCTGTCCGTCAAAGGCAGGCAGCTCATGCTGCTGAAACCGTCTACATACATGAACTTGAGCGGAAACGCCGTGCGGTACTGGATGCAAAAGGAAAACATCCCGTTGGAAAATCTGCTAATTGTAGTGGATGATTTGGCATTACCCTTCGGCACGCTAAGACTGAAAGGAAAGGGTAGTGATGCGGGACATAACGGACTGAAACACATTGCCGCCACTTTGGGAACCCAAAACTATGCCCGTCTACGTTTCGGTATAGGAAACGACTTCCCTAAGGGAACACAGATAGACTATGTGCTGGGGCACTTCAGCGAAGAGGACTGGAAGAGCATCCCCGAACGGCTGAAGACTGCAGGCGAAATCATCAAGAGTTTTTGCCTGGCAGGCATTGAACGAACCATGAACCAATATAATAAAAAATAATGAACGAAGCCAGAATAGATAAATGGATGTGGGCGGCACGCATCTTCAAGACACGGACCATAGCCGCCGAAGCCTGCAAAAAAGGACGGGTGAGCATGAACGGTACACAGGTAAAAGCATCACGCACAGTGAAACCGGGCGATGTCATTCAGGTACGCAAACCGCCCGTAACTTACTCTTTCAAAGTGCTTCAACCCATCGAGAAACGTGTAGGAGCCAAGTTGGTACCGGAAATTATGGAGAACGTCACCACTTCCGACCAATACGAGCTGCTGGAAATGAGCCGCATAAGCGGATTTGTAAACCGAGCCAAAGGCACAGGACGCCCCACGAAGAAAGACCGTCGAAGCCTGGAAGAATTCACCATGCCCGAGTTTATGGACGATTTTGATTTTGACTTCGATTTTGACGAAGACGAGGAGAAACAGGCTGAATGAACAGATATAATAAGTTGGATTACAAAAATGGATAAGGTGGAAAAGATTAAATGGGGATTTATCGGTTGCGGAGAAGCTACCAAATACAAAAGTGGACCGGCTTTTCAAAAAATCGAGAATTCGGAAGTAGTGGCCGTCATGAGCCGCAACCTGGAGAAAGCCCGCCAATATGCACAGGAAAGGAACATTCCCCGATGGTATGACGACGCCCAAGAACTGGTGGACGATGAAGGAGTGAACGCCATATACATCGCCACCCCTCCATCTTCGCACGCCACATACGCCATCATGGCCATGAAAGCCGGCAAGCCGGTCTACATTGAGAAACCCATGGCTGTAACCTACGAAGAGTGCTGCCGCATCAACCGCATCTCCAAGGAAACAGGCGTCCCCTGCTTCGTGGCCTACTACCGCCGCTATCTGCCTTATTTCCAAAAGGTGAAAGCACTGGTGGAAGAAGGGGCGGTGGGCAACGTGATAAACATACAGATACGTTTTGCCCAGCCACCTCGCAACCTGGATTACAACCGCTCCAACCTGCCGTGGCGCGTGCAGCCCGACATTGCGGGAGGAGGCTATTTCTACGACCTGGCTCCCCATCAGATAGACTTGCTTCAAGAAATGTTCGGCTGCATACTCGGCGCAAGCGGATTTAAAAGCAACCGTGGCGGGCTCTATCCGGCTGAAGACACCATCAGCGCCTGCTTCCAGTTCGAGAACGGACTGGTCGGGAGCGGTTCCTGGTGCTTCGTGGCACACGACTCGGCACGCGAGGACCGCATCGAAATCATCGGAGACAAAGGCATGATATGCTTCTCGGTATTCACCTACGACCCTATCGCCCTCCATACGGAGAAAGGCCGTGAGGAAATCCACGTAGAAAACCCCACCTACGTACAACAACCGCTCATACAAGCCGTAGTGGACCATCTGTTAGGCAAGTCCGTCTGTACCTGCGATGGAGAAAGCGCCACGCTCACCAACTGGGTGATGGACAAAATACTGGGAAAGCTCTGACCTCCACGGACCTTATCACCCGAGCGAAAACGGACGTACTTGGCGTTTAAAATGCACGTACGTCCGTTTTAAACGCATGTACATCCGTTTGCAACCGCATGCACGTCCGTTTGCGGTGGCAAGCGCATGCGGCCACAGCACCGTTTACAAATACCTCTTAATCCGCTCAATCAATTCCTGATACTCTGCGTCGGACAGATACACCTTTCCGGGGTTCATCTGGAAAGTGCCGCCATAGTCCGGCCCATCCACATACTTGGGCGCCAAATGGAAATGCAAGTGGGAAAGCTTGTCGGAATAAGCTCCGTAATTGATCTTTTCCGGGTCAAACGCTTTCTGCATGGCACGCGTCACCCGCACCACATCGGCCATAAAGGCGTTGCGGTCTTCATCCGTCAGTTCGTTCAAGTCGTTCACATGGTCTTTGTAAGCCACTAAGCAACGGCCCCGGTAAGTCTGTTCCTTAAACAGGAATACGCGTGAGACGCTCAAGGGAGCAATCTCAATCATTAAGTTGTGCAATGCCTCATTGTTCTGGCAATAGAGACAATCTTTCGGATCACTTTTCATACTTGATGCTTTTAATATAACGATAATTCAATTTATCAGCTTATGCACATCGGCGCTTTCGCCTACAATCCACACCACATCGCCCTCCATGAAAGGCTCGTGAGGGTCGGGCGCATGCAGGGTGCCGTCCCCGCGTTCCACACCTGCTATCAGACAATGATAATTCTCGCGGATGCCGGCATCCTTCAAAGTCTTGCCCAAGAAAGGCGATTGCCCGTCTATGCGGAACTGACGCAGCTCCATCTCACTCTTCTCCACAATGTCCGCGTCCAAAGCCGAAGCCTGCTCCATGTCCTTGCTGAAGGCCGTCAGGTCCTCATCCGTAGCTATCACCTGTATCTTGTCTTGCGGGAACAGGCGCATATTGGCGCCGGGAATGTTGAGACGCCTCCGCCCGCGCAGGATAGAAACTACATGCACATTATATTTGTTGCCGAATTTCAGTTCGCCCAACGTACGCCCCGCCCAAGGGGACTCGGCAGGAAGCACATAGTCCGTCAGATGCAAGTCGCGAGAGAGTAATCGCCCGGCATACTCCGGCTTTTTCTCGCCCAGATATTCAGCCCGCATCTCCCGATAATTCAAATTTTGGAAGAAAGTGCGTTCTATCAGGATGGATTGCCGCTTCAAGCTCCGTGAAAGAATCATCAGCACAATCAACAGCACCGCCACGCCAAACACCAGGCCGACCGACATATCGAACAAACTTCCGATGACAAACATCACAAAGCCTACCCCCACCATCAGACGTAAAATGACGGTAGCCGCCAGCGGGGCACGGTTGGCCTGGTTCTCCTTCCACAAGGTGGTGAACTCCACCGAATGGTTCTTCTTTATCATAATGGCACGCAGGAAGGGAGAGATAAACAACACAATGACCACGGACGCCACCAACGAGCCCCATACACCCGGCAACGCCTCGCGGCACAGAGGCACCAGGAAGCGGAAGGACAAGGCTATAATGGCTACACTGACAATGGCATATACCAGCGTAATGCGCAATAAGGAAACAATCAGCCTGCGCCACAAGCTCTCATGATTCATGGTGCGCGTGCCCGTGGCATAACGGCACAGAAGGCTTTTCCACTTCTCCGGCAAGTGGCTGTCCACAAAGTCAGAAGCCGGACCGGCCAGGCGTATCATATATGGAGTGAGAAAGGTCGTTATAACGGACACGGCCACCACGATGGGATAAAGAAAATCGCTGGTGACATGGAGCGAGACACCCAATGAGGCAATGATAAACGCAAACTCGCCTATCTGCGTCAGGCTGAAGCCGCACTGCATGGCCATCTTCAACGGCTGGCCGGAAAGCAACACACCCAACGTGCCGAAGCAGGCCTGTCCCACAATAACCGCTACGGTAATGACAAAGATAGGCAAGGCATACTCCACAATCATGGCAGGATCCACCATCATGCCCACCGATACGAAAAACACTGCCCCAAACAGATCCTTTACCGGCGTTATCAGATGTTCGATGGACTCAGCCTCTGCTGTCTCCGCCAGGATAGAACCCATGATAAATGCCCCGAAAGCGGGTGAGAAACCGGTCTTGGACGCCAGTACCACCATGCCGAAGCACAAGCCTAACGCCACAATGAGCAGCGTCTCCGGACTCATCAGCTTGCGGCACCGTTTCAAGATGCCCGGTATCAGGTAAATGCCTACCACGAACCACAACACAAGGAAAAACACCAGTTTGCCGATGCTCTCCGCCATCTCCACGCCCTCAAAGTTATTGCTTACGGCCATGGTGGAAAGCATCACCATCAGGACAATGGCCAGGATGTCTTCCAGTATCAGCACGCTCATCACCAGTCCGGCAAACTGCTTCTTCTGCAAGCCCAAATCATCGAATGCCTTATATATAATAGTGGTAGACGACATGGCAATCATACCGCCCAAGAAAAGGCTGTCCATCCGGCTCCAACCGAAACCTGCTCCTACCGACATTCCTAGCAGAATCATGCAGAAGATAACCGTACAAGCCGCAATGATGGCCGCTCCGCCCACTTTCGCAATCTTCTTCACGCTGAATTCCAACCCTAAGGCAAAGAGCAAGAAGATAACACCGATGTCCGCCCATGTCTGGATGCTGGCCGTGTCTATCACCGAAGGCGTGTAGGCCATGTGCGGGCTGGCCAGAAAACCCGCCACGACATAACCCAGCACCAACGGTTGCTTCAGTTTCTTGAAGAGCAACGTCATCAAGCCGGCGCATATCAGTATCAACGCCAAATCACTTATCAAAGGAGCCAAATGTGACATAATCTACTTATCGTATCTGTTTCGGTTGACAAAATTAGACATTTAAACTGAAAAACGCTACCTTTGTCTGCAAGAAACGAATAAAAAAAGACAAACTTATGCCCATTATTCCTATTGACTCCCTCTCCCACCCCGGTGTGGAAGTGTTCAGCACCCTCACCGAAGCTCAACTCCGCAACCGTTTGGAACCGGACAAAGGTATATTCATAGCCGAAAGCCCCAAGGTCATCCGCGTGGCACTGGAAGCAGGATGCGAGCCTCTGGCCTTGCTTTGCGAGCGCAAGCACATCGAGGGAGATGCCGCCGACATCATCCGGCGATACACCAATCTTCCTGTCTACACCGGCGAACGAGAATTATTGGCACAACTGACGGGCTACGTCTTGACCCGTGGCGTGCTTTGCGCCATGCGTCGCACTGCAGGGCGAAGCATAGAAGAGGTCTGCCGGGACGCAAAACGCATTGTCATCATTGACGGTGTGGTAGACACGACCAATATCGGAGCCATCTTCCGTTCAGCGGCCGCCTTGGGCATGGATGCCGTATTGCTTACTCGCAATTCATGCGACCCGCTCAACCGGCGTGCCGTACGCGTGTCCATGGGTGCAGTCTTCTTAATTCCCTGGGCATGGCTGGACGCTCCCCTATCCCACTTGCACGACTTCGGCTTCCGTACTGCCGCCATGGCACTGACCGACCAATCCATTCCTTTGGACGCTCCCATCCTGAAAGCCGAGCCACGCCTCGCCCTTATTATGGGCACCGAAGGCGACGGTCTACCCCACGAAGTCATTCGTGAAGCCGACTACGTGGTACGCATCCCCATGGCGCACGGTGTAGATTCACTCAACGTAGCCGCAGCATCGGCCGTGGCCTTCTGGGAGCTGCGCAATCCTTCGCAAAGCCGGTCTTAATGTTTGGCAAAGAAGAGGACAATGTTTGGCGAATCAATTTAAAAAAAGTAATGGAACGAAAAGCAGGAGCCGTTGTCCGAAAAGCCATAGGCCATATCCACACCATAGGGAAAGCGCAGAAACACGTATATGCGAAGCATATCAGCCACCTCGACAAAATGAAAAACGAATATAGAATAACTTCACAAAAGACGCTAACATAACAGAATAAACCAAGAAATGAAATCCGTTTTTAGTGGGCTAATAAGAAATTGTTGTATCTTTGCCCCTTGATTATGAAACGGATTCTACTTACATATATATTCTTACTGGTGACGGGATGGATATGCGTGCAGGCGCAAATCAATTCTACGACCTTGCGTGACCAATACGGCAATCAGATTGACCCGTCCACACAACCGGATAACCTGGAGGATTCCACCAATGTGGAGATAGAAAGCCTTCCACCAAAGCTATACATGTGGCAACTGGAAGAGCTGCTGGGCGAACGAACCATCATCCCGGCGGATACGGCCAACCTGAACTTCCAGAACACGAACCTGGTGGAAGGCATGTACGGACACTATAACTATACGGGCAATCTGGGAGCGCCCCGCCAGTCACGCCTGTTCTTTGAGCGGCAGAGTAAAGCGCATACGCTGTTTCTCGAACCCATGTCGAGTTTCTACTTCACGCCAAGCGATTTTAAATTCACCAACAGCAACGTACCTTACACCAATCTGACTTATTACAAGGCTGGAAACAAGCTCAATGGGGAAGAGCGCTTCAAATCCTACTTCTCCGTGAATGCCAACAAACGGATGGCGTTCGGCTTCAACATCGACTACCTTTATGGACGCGGATACTACCAGAACCAGTCGACCGCCCACTTCAATGCAGGACTCTTTGCCAGCTACATTGGTGAAAAGTACCAAATGCAGGCCATGTACAACAACTTCTTTATGAAGATGAATGAAAACGGTGGCATCACGGATGACCAATACATAACCCGGCCGGAGAACATGGCACAAGGCGGACAGACATTTGACGCAAGCAGTATCCCTGTCAACCTGGACCAGACATCGAACCGCAACCATAACTTCTTTGTTTACTTGACACACCGTTATAGAATGGGGTTCACACGTGAGACTGTAAAAGTAGAAGCATCGAAAAACGGAAACGCCTCACTCCAAGCGCCAAACGACAGCACATCCACCACTCCAATGGATACCATTGTGACGGAAGAATACGTACCCGTAACAAGCATTATCCATACGTTCAAAATAGAACGTTCCAGCCGTCGGTTCCGATCAGGCGCCGAACCGACAGGTGAAAGTTCACTTTACGAAAACACATATTTACAGGAAGGAGCCAGCAATGACAGCACCGTGGCGCTGAGCATAAAGAACACCATAGGCATTTCGCTTCTGGAAGGCTTTAACAAATACGCAAAAGCCGGACTGACGGCATACGTGTCACACAAAATGAGCAAATATACGCTAATGAACGTAGACACCACCCTTACGCAGCGCCCTTCACTCAACTATACAGAACATGAACTGTTTGTGGGCGGAGAACTGGCTAAACGTCAAGGCACATTGCTCCACTATCGGGTGAACGGTGAAGTGGGACTGGCAGGAAAAGCCATTGGACAATTCCGCGTAAACGGAGACTTGGACTTGAACTTCCGCCTCGGCAAAGACACCGTAAACTTCCTTGCCCGTGGCTATGTAAGCAATACGCTACCATCGTTCTATATGCGCCATTACCACTCCAATCATTATTCATGGGACGATGACATGAACAAGGAGTTCCGCACACGGGTAGAAGGCGAACTAAACATCGACCACTGGCGTACCAATCTGAAAGCGGGCATGGAGAACATCAAGAATTACACGTACTTCAACAGTAAAGGACTTCCCCAGCAACATGGTGGAAACATTCAAGTTTTGTCCGCTGTATTGCGGCAAGACTTCAAACTGGGCATCCTGCATTTGGATAACGAGGTGGCTTGGCAAAAGTCGAGCAACGAGTCCGTGCTTCCTTTACCCGACTTCTCACTATACCATAATTTATATCTGTTAGGCAAAATGTTCAAGAAAGTGCTTACAGTACAATTAGGCGCTGATGTGCGCTACTTCACCAAATATTACGCTCCTGCCTATCAACCCGCTATCCAGCAATTCCAACTTCAACCGGAAGAAAATCGGGTGGAACTGGGTGGTTACCCGATAGTAAACGTTTATGCCAACCTACACCTGAAGCGCACCCGCATTTTCGTCATGATGTACCATGTCAATGCAGGTATGGGTAACCGCAACTCGTTTCTTGTACCACACTATCCGATCAATTCACGCCTGCTGAAAATCGGAGTTTCTTGGAACTTCTACGATTAACCCGCCTTTTGGCCTCCAAACACCTGTTATGATACCAGTAAAGAAACACGTACGAATTGGAATATATGCAATTATAGGGCTGATGACCATTGCTCTTGTAACCCTTTTCACCCGGAAAGAGAAAGCGGCACGGCCCGATAATCCGATATACGACTATGCCGATATTGCCATCAAAGGCGTGCTACGTGCCGCGTTGGAGTACAACTCGGTCAGCATGTTTGTGGACGGTGACACATTATCCGGCTTTGATTACGAACTGATAAAGGCTTTTGCCAGTTCCCACGGCCTACAAGTAACCATCATGCCCGAAATGAGTTTCGACAAGCGTTTAGAAGGACTCGCTTCGGGCACATTCGATATCCTTGCCAATGAAGTACCCGTCATCAGTCCGCTCAAAGACTCATTTCTGCTCACCACTCCCATTGTGCTGAAAAAAGAAGTACTGGTGCAACGCAAGGCCACTTCGCCTGCCGACCCGATGTTTGTTAAAAGCCAACTCTCACTGGCCAAACGAACCTTGCATGTCGTAAAAGGTTCACCGGCCATTTTACGCATCCGCAATTTAGGAGATGAAATAGCCGACACTATCTATGTTAACGAAGTGGAAAAATATGGACCGGAGCAACTGATAGCCATGGTAGCGCACGGCGATATCGATTATGCGGTATGTGACGAAGGCATAGCACGCGCTGCCGCTGACAGCATGCCACAAATAGACATTTCAACAGATATCAGCTTCACCCAGTTTTATGCATGGGCCGTAAACAAACGTTCCCCCGCACTATTGGACAGTCTGAACACATGGCTTAACCATTTCAAACAGAGCGAAGAGTACCGGAAAATCCATCAGCAATATTTCGGAAAGAGGGAATGGTAACCCGTTGTCGGGTTTCTACGCCTCATACGCCCTGTCTGTCCCTACTTCCCCTTGCCAACATCCCTGTAGTCTTCTCCGTCTACCGTAATATTCCGGTAAGTGGGCGCGGCGTCGTCCGTAACAAACAGAGGACGTCCGTCGGGCTTTTCATAATGAAAGTGAATGCCGTCCAACGTGACACCTTGGGCATGACGGATAAAAAAACCTTTTGCGGGAATGGTACCGAACATCCAAGGTTCGGGATAGGTTTTCTCTTCTTCCGGCGGAATACGTTTTCCGTCCTCTTCCGTATAGCCCCCTTGGTAGTAGATGTGGATGTTACTGAGGCTGACGTCCTCAATCCTTGCCCCAGGTATGCCGCTGATAATAGACGAATAACGCGAGTCTGCATTGTACACATTGATGTTACTGATGCGGATACGTTTCATGGTGCCTACGGGTGTACCCTCCGGACTTCTCATTCTGGCTCCTAAGCGGAGAAAAATGGGAGCGTTGACAATGTCACGCATGGTGATGTTGCTTACTACGACATCTTCCAACCGACCGCCGTCTACGGTTTCAAGAGCCAGTCCGCGGCAACGTTCAAAGATGCAGTTAGTGATGGCTATATTCTTAAAGCCACCGCTCGATTCGGTTCCCAGCTTGATACGTCCTGTCACAAATCCATGATCGGGCGCTTGTGGCTCATCGCGTTGCCATGTGCAATCCAGCACCGTTCCCCGGTCATATCCGCTTACAAAACAGTCCGAAATGGTGACATTCTCCGTATCCTTGAAATATCCCAAAGCGTATGAGGCTTTTAGCACGATGGCATCGTCCCAGGGAGTATTGACGGTGCATTGGCTGATGCGTACATTCTTACAGCAGTCTATGTCGAAGCCGTCACGATTGGTATCTACGGTTACGTTCAGGATGGTCAGGTTGTCCACACCTGTAGCCAGCAAGGCAAAGTGACCGCACATAAGCATGGACAAATCTTTCAGCAACACATTTTTGCAAAGTTTCAAACTGATGGCCTTATTGCCTACGCCGGGACGTCGGCTGCCTTCACGGGTTAAGCCCTCACCATAAATGCGCCCAGGACCGCTGATAGTAATGTCTTCTAAACCGATGCCCCAAATAAGCGAGTTCGCCCAATGGCTGTGTCCGAAGTCTTGGTAACGGTCGTGTTCATTGGGTTCAGCTTCATCATATCCTTCTGTAGCGGTTGGAAAAGCGGCGATAATCTGTGCCCCTTGTTCCAAGTACAGATGGATGTGGCTCGCCAGACGTATGGAATAGCAGGCATAATTACCGGCCGGCAGGTAGACGGTTCCCCCGCCATTGTCGGCTGCATCCTGGATGGCGCGGTTAATGGCAGGGCTGTCTATGGTTTTACCGTCGGCCTTGGCTCCATAATCTTTTACATTATATATTTTGGCTTGCAAAACGATTGTACAGCAGCAAAATAACAAGAATAAAATGCTTTTTCGTTTCATGGTTCTATTTTTATTTAGGGTTGAACAGGCATTAGTTTGAATTTTTTCAGATAAGAGGCATTGCCGTACATGGTATGTTCTTCGGAAAGGTTCCAAAATCCGTCCTTTGAGGTAAGGTTGTCATCCCAATCGATAATAGCCCAGCAAAGCCCGATTTCATTACCTTCCTCCAGCAGGGTGGGATGGGAAAATTCCGGTCCGTCAGCATCGGCATGGTCAAAAGGAGTGATGTAAAACTCCAGAACCAACTTGCCTTCTTCTCCTTCCTCAAAGTCGTAATGACAGGCATAATCCGCATAGGGTGCATGTTTCAGCCACACTTGCGGTCCCCACAACATGCACCAGTCCCGTCCGTGCGGAGGTGTGAAAATGTGGTAGTTTTGCGCATGGCAGCCATGGAATTTAAACCATGCCTGCCAAACATCTTTAGGAGCCGTAGGATGAAAACGGTCGATGAAAGGCCCGCCCGAACAATCACCGTCTACAACGACCTCGAAGATGTCCGTATTCAGAGAATTTTCGCTGAAGCGCCAATAATTGTCGTATGCTTCGTATAGGAAATACAGCCTTTGCGTCTCGGCACACCAACCCACCTTGACACTGACTTGAAGGGTTTCGGGATTGGGGTGTGCATGCTTGCCTTCATCTTCTTTCAAGGCCTTTTCTGTGATGGCATAGCTGGCGGGTACACATTCCCAGTCGCGTACATCGCCATCAATCTGCGGAATATTGTTTTTGGTAAATTGATAGATTTTATATTCCTGTGCCCCTATAGGCAAGTTCATCAACGAGAAGAAGCCTATTATATATAGGTATAGTCGTTTCATGGCAATCAGTCTTTATAGAGTTGGTCAAATAATCCGGGCAACATGTAGTAAGCATAATCGGCGTTTCGTCCGGGCTTGTGAACACAAAGGTAGAGCGCCTCGCCTTCTTGCCAAGCGCATAAGGCTGATAGGACCGGAGCATCCGTCTTCTTACCCGAGTTGTATAATGCCAAAGGAGACGCTTGTTGGCGCGCATCCGAAAGACGTGCTTCCGAACCGGAAGGCATGACACCCTGAGTGATCCTTAACCGCATGACTTCGCCATGATAGACAGTAAATGCGTTACCTTCCGTGCAGAAGACATTGTCCCGACAAGCTTGCGGATTTATTTCGCCAAGCGGAAGCCCCTGCGAAAGTTTGTCATTGCATGCTCCAAACGCCCAGCAAAGCAGTGCGTTGGCGGGCAGGTTATGTCCTGTAGCTTTTACAATGAAACCTTCCGCATCAGTCAGCGGACAAACTACCAACTCCACATGCCCGTCTTTCCAGGATGCTACGTCTAGGGTGTAACACGCACCCTCATTCTTCATTTCACACTCGTCCAGCCAGCAGCTTTCTTCGCCCCACACCACTCCGAGACGGAGCGTACCATAGCCGTCGGGCAGTTGCAATGGAAGAGTCTGGGCATGCCCCACAAGTGCGCAGAATAACAAGGAGACAAGCATTGACATCAGCGGCAAAAATTTATTGAATATTTTCATAATATTGTAATGAAGATTGTTTAACGAGCGCTAAAGTACACTTTTTTTTAAACTTATGCTACACTTGTAGCAATATTTAATTTGAAATTCATATCTTTGTCCCAATTAATGAATATATCTGCCAGAGATGAAAGACTGTACTATCGCTGTAGCCGGAACAGGCTACGTTGGGCTTTCGATAGCCATTTTGCTGTCACAACGCCACGACGTGATAGCCGTGGATGTGGTTCCCGAGAAAGTTGAAAAAATAAACCGGCATGTCAGCCCCATACAGGACGAATACATCGAAAAATATCTGATAGAAAAAAAATTGCGTCTTACGGCGACCGTGGACGGAAAGGACGCTTACCGCAAGGCAGACATCATTGTCATAGCCACTCCTACCAATTACGACCCGGTGAAAAACTACTTTGACACAAGCCATGTAGAGGAAGTCATCGACCTGGCCCTGACCGTCAATCCGGATGCGCTGCTGGTCATAAAGAGTACTATTCCCGTCGGTTTCTGCCGAAGCCTTTACGTCAGATACGCAGAACAGTTCCGACACACTCCGGCCTTGCAAGGCAAACGTCTTAATCTGCTGTTCTCACCGGAGTTCCTACGCGAAAGCAAGGCTTTGTATGACAACCTGTATCCAAGCCGCATCATTGTAGGATATCCGAAAATCATTGACGGACACGACAAGGAGAACGAAGCCATCCGCGCCATCGCGGGCGAAGGCCTGAAGGAGAAAGCACACGACTTTGCGGCATTGCTCCAGGAAGGCGCCATCAAAAAGGACATCCCTACCCTGTTCATGGGTCTGAAGGAAGCCGAAGCGGTGAAACTGTTTGCCAACACCTATCTGGCCTTGCGTGTAAGCTATTTCAACGAACTGGACACCTATGCGGAAGTGAAGGGACTGGACACACAGGCCATTATCGAAGGCATTTGCATGGATCCCCGCATAGGGACTCATTATAACAACCCCTCATTCGGATATGGAGGATATTGTCTGCCTAAAGACACCAAACAGTTACTTGCCAATTACCAGGACGTGCCCGAGAACCTCATCCACGCCATCGTTGAGTCCAACCGCACCCGAAAGGATTTCATTGCGGACCAAGTGCTGAAAAAAGCCGGCTATTACGACTATTACGACAACGGAGATTACGACCCGGCAGAGGAAAAGACATGCGTCATTGGAGTATATCGGCTCACCATGAAATCGAACAGCGACAATTTCCGCCAAAGCTCCATACAGGGAGTCATGAAACGGATTAAAGCCAAAGGTGCGACCCTTATCATATACGAACCGACGTTAGCGGACGGGACAACATTCTTCGGCTCAAAAGTCGTAAATGACCTGGATACATTCAAACGGCAGGCCGACGCGATTATAGCCAACCGATATGACGCATGCCTGGACGATGTGAAGAAGAAAGTGTATACAAGAGATATTTTTGGAAGAGACTGAATGATGAAAGGTAAATTTATAGTCATAGAAGGCCTGGACGGCTGCGGAAAGTCCACACAAGTAGACCTGTTACAACAACGCCTGCGACAAGAAGGGATAGCATACCGGTTCATCCACTTCCCGATGCTTAACCAAGGACTTTACGGTACATTGATAGCCGAATTCCTCCGGGGGGAGTTCGGCACCCTGGAAGAAGTTCATCCCAAGCTGGTGGCCCTGCTCTATGCCAATGACCGCATGGAGCACGTCCATAAGATAAGACAAGGACTGGACGAAGGCTGCTTTGTGCTTGCCGACCGCTATGTGGCTTCCAACGTAGCTTACCAATGCGCCAAGCTGAAAGACGAGCGGGCCAAGGCCGCCTTGAAAGACTGGATATTAGACTTGGAGTTCGGACAAAACGGACTGCCCCTTCCGGACAAGATGTTTTTCCTGCACGTTCCTTTTGATTTCATACGGAAGTCCTTGACATCAACCCGTGAAGGGAACGACCGGGATTACCTGAACGGAAAGCGGGACATCCACGAAAGTTCAATCGCTTTCCAATCAGAAGTATATAAAGAATACATCAAAATGACCGGAGAAGGCCGCTTGCAGGAAATCCGCTGCTTTGATGCGGATAACCGTTTACTCCCCAAAGAGGACATCCACCAGCGGTTATTCCGCTTGGTCGAAGCGGAGGACCGGCCTTAGCGCCTCATCCCACGGACAGGGTGTTTGTATCAAAATCAGCCTATAAAAGTTATCAACAAATCAATAAAATCAACAAATCAACAAACAAATTATGAGAAAAGTCGCGTTAATCACCGGCATCACCGGACAAGACGGCTCCTACTTGGCCGAATTCTTAATAGAGAAAGGATACGAAGTACATGGCATCCTACGCCGTTCCTCTTCCTTTAACACAGCACGCATCGAACACCTCTACCTGGACGAATGGGTGCGCGACATGAAGAAGAACCGTTTGGTGAACCTCCATTGGGGAGATATGACCGACTCCAGCTCCCTTATCCGCATTATAAGCCACGTGCAGCCTACGGAAATCTATAACCTTGCCGCACAGAGCCACGTGAAAGTCTCGTTCGATGTACCCGAATATACCGCTGAAGCCGATGCGGTAGGCACCCTTCGTCTGCTGGAGGCTGTACGTATTTGCGGACTGGAGAAAACATGCCGCATTTACCAGGCTTCCACTTCCGAGCTTTTCGGTAAGGTGCAGGAAGTGCCGCAGAAAGAGACAACCCCGTTCTATCCCCGTTCGCCCTACGGTGTGGCCAAACAATATGGTTTTTGGATAACCAAGAACTATCGGGAAAGCTATGGCATGTTTGCTGTCAATGGCATCCTTTTCAATCATGAAAGCGAACGCCGGGGCGAAACCTTCGTTACCCGCAAAATCACCTTGGCGGCCGCACGCATCAAGCAAGGCTATCAAGATAAACTCTATTTGGGAAATCTCGATGCACGGCGCGACTGGGGCTATGCCAAAGACTATGTAGAGTGTATGTGGCTCATCCTGCAACATGACACACCCGAGGACTTCGTTATCGCCACGGGAGAGATGCATACAGTACGCGAATTCTGTACACTGGCATTCAAGTACCTGGGCATCGAACTCGAATGGCAGGGTGAAGGCGTAGAGGAGAAAGGCGTCGACAAAGCCACGGGCCGTGTGCTGGTAGAAGTCGACCCCAAGTACTTCCGTCCTTGCGAAGTGGAACAACTCTTGGGCGACCCGACAAAGGCCAGAAAACTGTTGGGATGGAACCCTACAAAGACCCCGTTCACCGAATTGGTGCGCATCATGGTGGAACACGACATGCGTTTTGTGAAGAAACTGCACTTGAAAGCGGAACTGGATAATAAGGAGTAAGCTTATGTTGGAGAAGACAGCTAAAATATATGTGGCCGGCCACCGTGGTCTGGTAGGCTCGGCCATTTGGAACAACCTGCAAGAAAGAGGATACAAGAATCTGGTGGGACGCACGCATCAGGAACTGAACTTGTTGGACGGAGTAGCCGTAAAACGTTTCTTTGATGAAGAACAGCCGGATGCCGTAGTACTGGCCGCTGCCCATGTAGGAGGCATCATGGCAAACTTGCAATACCGTGCCGACTTCATCTACGAAAATCTGCAGATCCAGCAGAACGTCATTGGCGAAAGCTTCCGGCATGGAGTCAGGAAACTCCTTTTCTTGGGCAGCACCTGCATCTATCCGCGTGAGGCTCCCCAGCCCATGACTGAAGATTGCCTGTTGACTTCGCCATTGGAATATACCAACGAGCCATACGCCATTGCCAAAATAGCCGGACTGAAATTGTGCGAGAGTTTCAACCTCCAATACGGCACAAACTACATAGCCGTGATGCCTACCAACTTATATGGGCCCAATGACAATTTCCATCTGGAAAACAGCCACGTGTTGCCCGCCATGATACGCAAAATCTACTTGGCTCACTGTTTGAACACCAACGATTGGGAAGCCGTCCGCAAGGATTTGAACCTGCGTCCGGTAGAGGGCGTGGACGGAGAGGCGAAAGCGGATGTGATAACAGACGTATTGTCCGGATACGGCATCACAGGCAGTCATGTGACCCTGTGGGGGACAGGAAAACCGATGCGCGAGTTTTTATGGAGTGAGGAAATGGCCGACGCCAGTGTACATGTATTGCTGAACGTTGATTTCAAGGATACATATGAACCGGGATGTAAAGAAGTGCGCAATTGCCACATCAATGTAGGCACAGGCAAGGAAATCAGTATCCATGATGTCGCTTTGCTGATACAGAAGGAAATCGGTTTTGCAGGTGAAATCCGCTGGGACGCTTCTAAACCGGACGGTACCTTGAAGAAACTGACGGACGTTACCAAGCTGCACGCGCTCGGCTGGCATCATCGCATAGAGATTGACGAAGGCATCCACCGTCTGTACGAGTGGTATAAGCAAGGCATCTGCATCAACCATCAAGGATAACCTGAAGGTATTCATTCATTGGATAAGCAAGTGTGCGGAATGAATGGATACCTTGCCTCCTTAACCGCTGATGTCGGATAAATCAAATTTGATTAGTCACTTATAAGTCTGTATGGAACTATTGGTATATAAAGCCTCGGCCGGTTCGGGCAAGACCTTTACGCTGGCAGTAGAGTACATCAAGCATCTGATAAGAAATCCTAGAGCTTATCGGCAAATCCTGGCCGTGACCTTCACCAACAAGGCCACCACGGAAATGAAGGAACGCATCCTTCAGCAGTTGTACGGCATCTGGAAAGGCGATCCCTCATCAACACCTTATCGAAAACGGATCCTGGAAGATTTATGCGGGACAGTGTCGGACGAAGAGTTGACAAAGCGGGCTGGCATGGCCTTACTGTACATGTTGCATGATTACAGCCGCTTCCGGGTGGAGACTATCGACTCTTTCTTCCAGTCCGTGATGAGAAACCTGGCAAGAGAACTGGAGCTTAATCCGAATCTGGACATCGAGCTGGACAGTACGGAGGTGCTGGACGAAGCGGTGGACAGCATGATCGAAAAGCTTACGCTGGACTCACCGGTGCTTGCCTGGCTTTTGGACTATATCAACGAACGCATAGCTGACGATAAACGTTGGAAGGTGTCGGAAGAAATCAAAAGTTTCGGCAGATATATTTTGGACGAAAACTACATCGGACGGGGGGAAAAACTACGGGAAAGCCTGCATAGACCGGACTTTTTGAAAACGTATAAAGAGCGGCTAAAGACGTTGGAGAAAGAGGCATTGGAGGAAATGAAGGCTTTCAACGACCGGTTCGAAAAAGAACTGGACGCGCACGGCTTGAATGTCAGCGATTTAAAAAACGGTGCAAAAGGCATCGGAAGCTACTTCAACAAGCTAAGCCGGGGCGAGTTGAATGATAAAGAGGTTGTAAGCGCAACCTTGAAAAACTGTATGGAAAGTGCGGACAACTGGACATCGAAGACATCCCCCTTCCGTCAGAACATCAAGACCCTGGCTGCAAAGAGCCTGATGCCGTTGTTGGAAGAAGCCGAACGGACGAGGCCCGAAAAGTGCCGGCAGGTAAATACGTGCCGGCTGACACGCCGGCATCTGAACAAGCTGCAATTGCTCAATCACATTGATGAGGAAATGCGGAAGCTGAACGATGAAAAGAACCGCTTCCTCTTGTCGGACACGAATACCTTACTCCATCAATTAGTTCGCGAAGGAGATTCTTCGTTTGTGTTCGAGAAGATAGGCGCCCAGCTGAAGAATGTGATGATAGACGAGTTTCAGGATACCAGCCGCATGCAATGGGATAATTTCAGATTGTTATTGTTGGAGGGCCTTTCGCAAGGTGAGGACAGCCTGATAGTAGGCGATGTAAAGCAATCCATTTATCGTTGGCGCAACGGAGACTGGCGGATTTTGAATGGCTTGGGAAATGAAGGGCAAGGCAACCTTCCTTTCCGCATCCGTGTAGAGACATTAAAGACGAACCGGCGTAGTGAGACTCGCATCATCCAATTCAACAATCGGGTCTTCAGGGCTGCTGTAAACTATCTGAATGGGCTGCACAAGCAAGAATTAGGCACCGATTGTTTTGCGTTGGAACATGCCTACGCCGATGTGGAGCAGGAAACGCCCAAAGAGGAGACCAAAGGCTATGTAAAGGTAGAGTTCCTTGAGCCGGATGATGACATGAGCTACCCGGAAAAGACGTGGGAAGCTTTGGGCAAGGAAGTGGAACGGTTAATGGAACTTGGCGTCCGGCTGAACGATATAGCCATCTTGGTGCGCAAAAACAAGAACATTCCACCCATAGCCGATTACTTCGACAAGGTTTTAAAAATACCCGTTGTTTCCGATGAGGCGTTCCGTCTGGACGCTTCGCAAAGTATCAATATCCTGATGGACGCCTTGCGGTATCTGGTTAATCCGGACGATTGCATATCGCTGGCTTCATTGGTTATGGCTTGCCGGACGGAGAACATGGATTGTACAGAAACACTGGACGGCTTACTTGCCATGAAGCGGGAAACCTTGTTGCCGGCAGCGTTTGTCACACGTCGTGAAGCGCTGAAACTGATGCCTCTCTACGAACTGCTGGAAGAATTAGTGGAAATCTTCAACCTGAACCATCTTAAACAGCAGGACGCGTATGTGTTCGCTTTCTTCGATGCTGTCACCGAATACCTGCAATCCAATTCTTCCGAACCGGAAAGCTTCATCCGTTATTGGGATGAGAAACTTTGCAAGAAGACAATACCGAGCGGTGAAGTGGAAGGCATCCGCATCTTCTCGATACACAAATCCAAAGGATTGGAATTTCATACCGTGCTGATACCTTTTTGTGACTGGAAATTAGAGAACGAGACGAACAATCAGCTGGTGTGGTGCGCTCCCCGGGTAGCGCCTTACAACGAGTTGGATTTGGTGCCGGTCAATTATTCCTCCGTAATGGCCGCTTCCGTTTATCGGGAAGATTATTTGAATGAACGGCTGCAACTGTGGGTGGACAATCTCAACCTGTTGTATGTGGCTTTCACCCGTGCGGGCAAAAACCTGTTGGTATGGAGCCGTAAGGACCAGCGACGTACAATGGCCGAGCTGCTTGCCAATGCGTTGCCACAGGTGGAACAGGCGGGAGACGGCGTTTGGAATACAGGGATAGGGACATACGAATGGGGAGAGCCTTGCATGTCGGTTGACGTTAATCAAACGGAAGGGGTATCATTGCCGCCTGCCAACCGGCTGACACATAAGCCGGCCCGGCAAACTGTCGGAGTAGTCAGTACCCGTCACGACATAGCGTTCCGCCAGTCCAACCCGTCAGCCGATTTTATAGCAGGTATAGACGAAGCGGAGTCTTCCCGTCGCTTTATGAACCGGGGCCGTTTGCTTCACACGCTTTTTTCAGCCATACGCACGGAGGCCGATGTGGATGAGGCCATCAGCCGTCTGGTGTTCGACGGCGTGATTGGAAGCCGGGAAATGGAGGAAGAAATCAAGCGATTGACCGACAAGGCTTTTGCCCTACCGCAAGCCAAGGAGTGGTACGACGGTTCTTGGCGGTTGTTCAGCGAATGTGACATCATCTGGAGTGAAAACGGCAAACTGAAAAACCGCCGCCCGGACCGTGTCATGATGCGGAATGGTGAAATCGTTGTTTTGGACTTCAAGTTCGGCAAACCCGGCCGGAAATACAACCTTCAGGTTCAGGAATACATGCGGTTACTCCAGCAAATGGGTTATGAACCGGGACACATCCAAGGATACCTGTGGTATGTCGCGGAGGAACGTATTGAGCGTGTATAGCGTCCCCTCAAGGCGGCAAGCCGGCAATATGAAAAAAAACAAGCGCCCAAACCGGATGGAATATCCGGTTCAGGCGCTTGCCGTCAGCAGGTGAGAATTTAGAATCACACGATTATGGACAATCAGTCACCGCTGCCGCCTCCGTTGTGCTGTCTGTTATAGGTTGTTGTCACTACCGCTATGTCGCCGTATTGTCTTCCGGAAACAGAACGGTTCAAAGCCGAAACGGTCAGCGTAGTCACTTCCTGGCTTCCGGTCACGTGCAAAGCCGTTCCCACAGGCAAAGTCACATTGATCGGATAAGTTCCTGTAACCGTAGTTACACTGGAACCTGCGATACGAGCCAGGATCTCAATCAGATAGGCTGTCACGCGGCTTGTTCCGGAAGAGGTGATTTCCGTACCGATGTGGTAAGTAAAGGTTGCTGAACCTACCGTCATTTCGCTGTTTCCATACAGGTTATCCCACAAATCCTGTTCAAAAGCAAGAGCCGTCGAGGTAGAGGACATGGTTACGTCTGCGCCAAAGAGCAGCGTATAGGAAGTGAATTGGTCGGCAAATACAACGACCTGGCCGCCTTCCACCGTATATGTGGCGTCTACCCATTGCCCGTCTGCATATTTTTGTACCGTGATGTTCTGTGCTACTTCAGGATCCACATCGTAAGTCAGCTGGATAGGGCTGGACAATGTAGCGTTTGCATCCGTACAACTTACATCCGTACCAATCAGCAGAACCGTTTCATCCGCACGGGTAGTAGCCCGTGTACCCACTTCGTCCAACGAATAGATAGGTGTAACGACGATAGAGCTTCCGGCCGGCAAAGCAGACTCCGGTACAGTAACGTCTACGGTCACGGCTCCATCTTCATTACCCTCAATGGTTTCCGATGTCACCTGTCCCTCGGTATCCCCATTGGCGCTGATTTCAATGGTTGTACCTTCATTGGACAATGACACGTTCCAAACCACATTGTTGCTGCTTTCGGAAACCGTAACGGTCGTTTCTTTCGTCTGTTTCCCGGAAGCTGAAGCGGTCAGCGTATGGGAACCTGTGGACACATCGTCAAACACGAAAGTACCGTCAGCATTCGTCTGGACACTTGTTCCATCCATGTCAACTGTAGCCGCAAGGCCATTACCATCCATCCCCGTAACACGTCCGCTGATGCTATAGGATGCCTCTACGGTTGGCGGTGTTACGTTGCTGTAATCAGGGTCGTCATCACTACACCCTACGAAACTTGCGGCCAAAACCGCACTAAGGAATGTAAACATTCCCAATTTTGCTAATTTTCTCATTTCAAGATAAATTTAATTAAACAAAAAAACACTAAACACAGTTATTCTATATTCTATAGAAGCTGTTTTGCATTTATTCCGGCCATTTCCCAAAGCTTTTCAAGGATTTTCCTCTTTCCTTATGGGAGGCATGGTGCGGGCTGTGCGGCGACATGCGAAAAGAGGAAAAGGCGGAAAGGGTTTTAGGAAAGTCGGATTATCTCATGAATAAATTCAAAACGGCTTCTTACCGAGCAGATTTATTTTCAGGCAGACACCTCCGGTGAAGTATTTCCCGTTTTGCAGACTCGCCTGCAGGAAGAGGTATTTCCACAACCTGCAGTCTGCTCCGATGTTTACGTCCTCAGCCGTATATTCAATCATTGCCCGAAAGTTCTTGGCGAAAGCCGGACGGTAAGTAATGCCTCCGGCTATGCCTCTCCATTTGACATTATAATCAGAGGTATAATAGCGGTACGCCAGGTGAAAGCCGAATTCGTGGTTCCTCCAAAGGAGGTGCTTGCTGGCGGCCAGATAGATGTTCTGGAAATAGGCGCCGTCCACCCCAAGCTCTTCATTGGAGGGCGTATGGCCAATATCATTCATTCCGATGGCAAGGGCAGGCCACCATTTCCCTTCCTTCAACGGCCGTATTTTGGCGTTGAAGGTGCGGTCCTTCATATCATAATCACCTTCTCTCGACGATTTCATCAGGGTACATGCGTACGAGATTTCTATCCAGGAGAAAGGCGCGATAGCCAGAAAATGGTTGAACGTATTGTATTTCCGCTCCGCAAGTCTTTCCGGCAGGAAATGGCTGTTCAGGAAAAACGCCCCGATGCGTGCCTCGCCTTCCGTCGCCATTTCCGCAGTGGGCACATGCACCATGCCGGTTATCCCTACGTATTCTTGTGCGGACACGGCCAAGGTTGCATATACGAAAAGCAGCCAGATGCACATCCTTTTCATTTGCGCCTCCTTTCCTTGCTGGTGAAGTCCGGTTTCATCGTATTGCTTCCCCAGTGCGCCGCGTCTCGGTCAAACCAGCCTTCACGCTCGTTCTCTTCCGGGTCGGTCGCATAGGTTCTGTTTCCATAGTACCCGCCCTCCATGCTGTAGGTCAGCCGGAAGTTGGAAGCCGGCCTGAAGTTTATCTTATGCCGCCTCCGTTTGTAGGGAGGTATCATCACAATCACTTTAAAGCCGCCGTTGCTGCCTCCCAGATTGCTGTACTCTCCATAGACGCCCACCGTGCAATGGTTGAAGTGCCGCATGGCTTCCACAATGCCCCCATAGTCTTTGTAGATAAAACGTCCTCCCCTCGCGCGGAACTGTGTGTTCCACTTGCTCAGGTAGACATCCGCTCCTATCAAGGCGGTCAGACGTTCCGGTGTGCTTGCTTCCCAGTCTACAGCCATCGAGCAATAGCCGGTCAATCCCGCTTGGGCCTCCAGGGCCAGCCATCGGTTCACTACATACATCCCCTTCAAGTCCAGTCCGTAACGCTCGTTGTCGAACAGTCCTCCGCTGACTTTCAAGAACCACCTGGATTTCCAATGCATCTCTTTAGACAGCACCGCCATGTTCAGCCTCACTTTCTTATACCGTTCGCCATAGTCATTATATACCGGCACTAACGCCTGTGCGGCAGCCTGCCATCCTTTCCCCATGTTCCATTTGACCCCCGGCGTCAGGTTCAGCAGTATGTCATACACACGTCCGTTATGGAATATGTCACGGTAGTGGAAATCAAGCCCCATGAACACATCCACCTGCCCTGCAGGTATGGAAGGTTGGGCTTTTGTCAGCGTCGGCTTGCCAAGCAAGAGCATGGCCAGTAAGGCAAGCCCGTATTTTCTGTATTTCATCATTCTGTCAATAAGCGTTCTTGTCCCCATGCAGCGCGTTGGCCACCGTCTTATAGATAATGTACAGGTCCAGTCCGAAGTTCCAGTGCTCAATGTACCAGATGTCTCCCCTGATACGCCCTTCCATCTGCTTCAGCTCCTTGGTTTCCCCCCGGAAGCCGTTTATCTGGCTCCAGCCCGTGATGCCCGGTTTGATGAAGTGGCGCACCATGTACTTGTCTATCAGCTGCGAGTATTCCTCCGTGTGCTTCACCATGTGCGGGCGCGGGCCTACCACGCTCATGTCTCCCAGCAGCACGTTGATGAACTGAGGCAGTTCGTCAATGTTCGTCTTGCGCATGATGTTGCCCCAACGGGTCTTGCGAGGGTCGTCCTTGGTGGCTTGCAGCCTGTCCGCATCCGCGTTCACCCTCATGCTGCGGAACTTCAGGCAGTAGAATTCCTTGCCGTTAATGCCGTTCCGCTTCTGCCGGAAGAACACCGGGCCGGGCATGGTCAGTTTCGTGACGAGGGTCACGATAATTAATATCGGTATGAACAGCGTGCAAAGGAACGCCAGCGAGAACACAATGTCGAAGGCCCGCTTCACCATCCGGTTCTCTATCCAGCTCAGCGGCTCTTCGTGCAGGCTCAGGCAAGGCACGCTTCCCATCATGCTGAAGTGCATCCGGTGGTAAAGGTAGTTGCGCACATTGGGCACGCTGTAGAACCGCACCAGATGGTTTTCGCAGTAGTGGATAATGGCCAGAATCTCGTTCTTCTCCTTCGAGGGAAGGCAGCAATACAGGTTGCGGATGCCGCCGCCATGTTCTTGCAGGTACGGAATCACGTCCGAGGGCGTTCCCAGGTAAGGACATTCTTGCGGAAAGTCACTGTTCGGGGCATGGTCGAAATAACCGCACACCCAATAGCCGACAGACGGGTCACCCGCCAGCTCATGGTACAGTTCGATGTTGTTTTCCGTGCTCCCTACAAGCACCACCCCATTGCGGTGCCGTGTCTGTTTCCAATAATTCTTGATGAGCTTGCGTATGCCCAGCCGGAAGCAGATGACGGTTGCCGCCATGGCCGACAGGAAGCCCGCATACCCCCACCACGAAGGCATGGCAAAGTTTCCCCACACCAACAACGGCGTCGCGAAAATGGAAAACAGGAACACATTGCGCAGCACCCGCGCCACAATCTGGAAGTTGCGCACCTTCTTGTAGTGGAGGATGACGCCTCCGTTCACCGTGCAGGCAAAACAGATGACGCTTGCCAACAGATGCGATTGCAGCAAGGACGATTCTCCATGCGTCCCGCAAAACGTACAGGCCAGGTGAAACAACAGGTTACATAGCAGCAGGTCACCCGCCATGACCCATGCTTTGATCAGCGAGTCATAGCGTCTCTGGTAGTCAAGTCTGTCCATATATCAAACCTTTTAGTTTACGTGGATTTGCCGTTTGGATTCCTTATAAATCAGCCATAGGAACAGCGGATTGCCTATCACGTACCGTTTCCACATGCGTTTGGGTTCCTTTATCAGCCGGTACAGCCATTCCAGCGAATGTTCCTGCCACCAGCGTGGAGCGCGTTGGTACGTCCCTGCGAAGAAGTCGAACACAGCCCCGATGGTACCTGCATGACAATGGATCCGGAGTTCCTCCCAATGCGCGTACGTCCACTTCTCCTGCTTGGGAGCCGTCATGCCAATCCACAGCAGGTCAGGATCGGCGGCATTGATGGCGTCGATGATGGCCTTGTTCTCCGCTTCGGTAAACTCCGGTTTGTAAGGAGGCGAATAAGTCACCACCTCGATGTTCGGATACACCGCCTTCGCTTTTTCCACAATCAGTTCCAGCACGCGGGGAGAACTTCCCATGAACATACAGCGGCCTCCCGTTTCGTTCAGCCGTTCCATTTCAAACACGAACAAGTCCCATCCGGCAATGCGTTCCTTGGGTTGCGACTTGCAGCCCAGCCAGCGGCAGGCCTTTACGATACTTGCCCCGTCAGGAATCAGATAGTCTCCCTTCCTCAACGCCTCCGCAAACAGCCCGTCCTTCTGAGCCGTGTTGTAGGAATGGGCGTTAATGGTGTTGATCAGCACTTTCCCTGGGGGAATAGCCTTCAGTCCCTCCTTCGATTCAAGGACGGACAACTCTTTTAGTTGTAGCATGGTAAAAAGTAAAGGAATGTATAAGAAAAGCCGCGCCGAAGGGCGTATCAACTTGAATTTAAAGAATCATTTTACATGATATCTCCTTTACATTTCGGCACACCTTACGGCAGGTATAACTATTTCATTGAATGAATTGGAAGGATATGTGAAGCTTGATCAGAGCGAAGTTGTTTCTGACCTACACCGTGAGAGGTGGATTATATGAAAAAGACTTCTTATGCAAGGTTTCTTTTAAAAAAATCAATGAGGTTATGCAATGCCTGAGCATTTAAGTCCCAATGATTATTATCCAGATAATTTCTTTTTGCTTCTTTAATCTTCTCTTTCTCAGTTTTTGATGAACCCAATAATGCTTCAAGGTAAGCATATATCCTGGTTTTCTTTGCGGGAGTTGTCAAGGGTTTG
The DNA here is from genome assembly GCA_949289345.1 of uncultured Bacteroides sp. Lineage (GTDB taxonomy): Bacteria > Bacteroidota > Bacteroidia > Bacteroidales > Bacteroidaceae > Bacteroides. The sequence goes on along the minus strand of CASENS010000037.1, from coordinate 23,189 downwards.
CCCTCTCTCCATGACAAACAGACTTTTTTCAAAGAATCTTCATATTTATCCCAGCATTCCATGACCGGTTGGTTTACAGGGTTGATTATCTGTTGCAGCAAATCTTCCAGTTCCCCGCTGTTAGAATTATCTGGGAACAAAAATAGTTCAAAATCTACTTTGCTTCGTCTTTCCCAATCCTGTAGTTCGGTTCGACGGACTTCGCAATTAGAGTCTGCATCAAATATGACGAGATTAATACCTCCGTCTGCTGTCGTCCTTTGCATTTCATTGATATATAGGCTTTCTTTGCCAACAGCGGTTAAGTTCGTATAACCGTTAGTTGGGATGATATTGCCTAAGGGAATGTTTTCATTGAAAATAGATTCCAAAAGCTGTGCGATGAATCGTTTGTCAGCCTCACCCTCTACAAAAATCCGGTATGCATCCTTCATCTTCTGATTTCAATTTCGTTGTCAATAGCTTCTTTCAACTCATTATAGCCATAGCAATAAGCTTGGAATCCTTCATTTCGGGTCTTTGCTATGTTGTATATGTGTGCCAGCTTTTGGAATCTCTTTTCCTCCTGCATGGCACTTTTAAGTCCCATCAGGCAATCCAAATTATGGGTCGTAATAAAAAGCTGTATGTCATGTGCCAGAACAAATCCCAAGATTGTTTTCCACATCAGTTGGTGGGCACTGTAATGCATTCCATTATCTATTTCATCAATGAACACGATGTTATAGTCTTCACTGGCGATAGTTGATAAGATGTTTATCATCCGCCGCACCCCATCTCCCGCCATGTTTATGGGCAACAGTTCTTTCAATCCCTCGATTTTCAAATACAATCCATCGGGCAATGCTTCTACCGATTCAATTGAAGAGTCGAAATTATGCAGGGCGTTGGTTACGAAATGCTTCCTGTTATGCTTCACGAGCGTAGAAAAATTAGCCGTCGCGTTTGCGTCATTTTTATCAACAGGAATAAACAGCGCATTCAGGTTCTCATGGTAGTTTTTGTCAGCCTCCTGTTGAGTACTTCCGTCATTTTTGACAAATAGGGTAGAATGGTATGCAAATTCTTCATGCTCTTGTTGGTCAAACTCAAAATTCAGTTGCCTGATTGTAGATTGGTTGGTTGAATAGTTGGAAGACGCATCTGTTTCATTGTGGAAGGTGACGGGTGAAAAGGTCATTTTTCTTATCCCTCCGTTATTCATGACACCCTTCAAAAGAGGTTTATTATTAAAATCCACATTATGAAACAAATATCTTGCACTATCAAGGTTGGCAAATGATGTCGTCCTAAGATAATTAACGCGATTAGATATTAAAGGATTCGACATTCCGCTTAGCATGAATGCTGCTTCCAGTATGGAGGTTTTGCCCACATTGTTAGCCCCGACAAAGACGTTGACTCTTTGTAAGTCATTGACCTTAAGCGAATCAAACCCTCTGAAGTTCGTAATTGCTATTTCTTTAAAAAGATGGTTCATGCTATTTTTTTATTTCAGCCTCAAAGATAACAAGTTTCAGTCAAAGAGAAAAACATTGTGGCTATTTTCGTAAGTGTTTTTACTTCATAAGATATTTCAGTCGGTCATCCGCCTCAATCTGTTGTTGACTGATGCCGGACGCAACTCCGATTAAACTTTTGATGTTTTCTTTTGTAATCGCCATAGAGCAATTCCATGTGTGAATTGGTAATGATGAGTGCAGCGAAGAATTTCAAGATGTCAATACTTACGTTTCTCTGTTTCATTTCTGTAGAATTCGTTTGTATAAACCTATCATCTGTTGGGCTTTGCTGTCCCAGGAAAGCTCCTTTTGCCTGTCTTTGCAGTTCGAGGACATTCCTTTCAATAAGTCCCGGTTCTTTTCAAAACGGTTCAAGGCTTCGGTAAAGTCATTCACCGATTGTTTCGGATTAGTCAACCGAATTTTGTAACCTACTTTTTCATTTACTGTATCCCCTTGTCCGCAGGTATTGAAACACAAGACAGGCAGATTGTTTCCGATGGCTTCCAATACCACATGAGGTGTCCCTTCCGCCACACTGGTAAAAAGGAATAAGTCACTTTCTTGCATCAAACGTTGCACCTCGTCATGCGATACCGCCCCATGCCATTCGCATTGCTTTGTCAGGCACAATGTTTGGGCAAGAGCTTGGTAAGGAGCACTATTCCCTCCTCCTACGATGTGTAGCTTGATGTTCGGATTACCGGTCTTTGCCACACTACGCATAGCCAAGCCCAATTGTTTTCTGAAATCCATCTTCCCCACCCATAACACGTCAAGACTTTCTTTGTACGTTTTTTCCGCAAACGGATGTTCGTGTACATAGCATCCCGTTTCATTCAGCAAAGGAGAGGCTGTTTGGAAATACTTCTTGAATGTATCTTGCGAGTTGGAGGAGGCCGAGATTACGACCGAAGCCCGTTGCACGGCTTGCCGCACCCGTTTGGAATGCCTGAGCTGGATACCGGTCAAGAAATTCTTCAGTCGCATGAATAGTTCCGTCTTTATCCCCGCCCCCTTTAAGTAGGCTGTCGGAAACTTCTCCTTGGCATCCACCGGTCCCCAAACGAACGGAATGCCTTCTATCTTCCATAGATACCCCGGTTCACGGAAACCAATCATGTTCAGTTGGTGCAGGATGTCGATGTGCGTATTTCGGCAGATATCCTTCGCCATTTCATACGTTTTCCATTGCCATGCCTTATAGTATTTATAGAAACGCCAGTCCCCTTGGTTCCAGCACATCTTCCTGATTTCGTCCGATACGGGATTGTAATAGAAGTGCATGTTCTTACCCTGTGGCAAGGTCTTGAGTGCTGCTTCTATTTGTTCACGAAATTCCCCTTCGGTGATGATGTGCAGTTCGCAATGCTTGGCAAGGTTCACGCACCAGTTCCAAGCCATGCCGGGTTCGCTGCCCATGCCCGGAGAACAGGCATAGGCGTTAATAAGGATGGAAAGCATGTCAAATCAATCTATGTACAAATGGTCAGCCATCGGTTCTAAGGAAGTCTTTGGCTTAAACTTTGCAGTCTGAGAATCATTCTTTGCAGACTGTCTGAATTTTCCTTCGCGTTTTCCGGATTCCACTGCTTTTCTATGAACGGAACCAAAGCCGTATTATATTCTTTCCCCTTACACCTGTCACCTTGCGACTGTAATTGTTCTTTCAGTTCTTCCTTATCAGACAACAAGATTAGTCGGTGTGTCAGGTAGTAGGATGCTTTTAGAGGAATGGACATCTCTTTGCGGCTGTTTCTTCCACCTTGCTTTTGAAGAGTCGAGACAGGCATATTCTGTATATTGATGCCCAAAAACGCCGCAAAGTTTTCACGGTCTGCCATCAGCCAGGCTTCAGCTTCGTCTACCGCTATATTCACAATAAAGTTTTCTGCCTGCTCGTCAACCGTTGCAAGCAGTTTTTTCTTAGCTACAGGCGCGCAATCTTCCGTATCTAAATCAGTTAGTAATACAACCGGGGTTGTTGCGGACAGCGTATTGAAATTCTCTATTTTACGTTTTATCTCACTGCCTCTTGCCGGTAATTCACTTTTGACAACCAGGTCAGGCGTATATACGGTCATTATTTTCCGGATAATGGCTTTCGTCACCTCATCTTCACCCACTAAATATATTTTTTTCATTCTTTGCAGATTGAAACCTTAGACAGTTGTTGAATACGGTCTGGGGAAGTTATAGGAAGCACTGCATCAGCTATTGACAATCCGGCCTTTACTATTTCACGGACTTCTTCTATGTCGGCAACAACTGTCGCTTTCGTTCCCTCCTTGTCATTTTGTAGTAGAATTACTTCTTTTTCATCAATGCCTCCATTGGCCAGTATGTCATAGCTGTGCGTTGTAAGGATGATTTGTCTTTTTTTATGTCGTTGCATTTTAGCGATGAACTCCGGCAATTGCGCTACAACCCCCGGATGAAGATTAATCTCAGGTTCTTCCAACAAAGAAATCCCTTTACCGGACAAGATGGCGAACAAAAAGCCTATCAGCCTCAAGGTGCCGTCCGAGAACTGCATTTCAGTCTGTTTGCTTCCTTGCGGTCTCCAATGAATATATCTGGCTTCCAAATGATACAGTCCGTTTTCATCTTTTGTAAACGCTAAATTGTCCAATTGAGGGACCGCGCACTTTAGCACCTCGTTCACCACCTGTAGATATTTGTTTCGGGTAGCCTCATTGAGTTTGCTTAGGTCCGTCAGAAAGTTCCTTCCGTAATAGTCCTCCTTGAGCACAGGGTGGGCTGAGTTCGACTCCCGTACCATTTGAGGTACAATATTCAAGTATTCAATCTCGGCAAACGCATTTCGCAATTCCAGAAACTGTTGACTTGTCACAGCCTGTTCCAGATGCGTATATTTCAGTGTGTCGGCAGTTTCGTTTTCCGAAGCCTCCGTCCTGTCCACTAAATACCTGTTTTCTGTAATCAGGAAAACCTTCTCATAATTGACTTTCACCTCATTCTCCTTGATTCCTCCTCCCGTATGTTTGAAACTGAGCATGTATCTCCATTTGTCAGGTCCTCCCACTTCTTCTTTAAGTGTGACTTCTATGGCAACATCAGTTCTTTGACGCGCAGACAAACTTCTGATTTTCCGGATGCCGCCTCTTATATCCACAGCAGTTTGTAATCCTCCCCCTTTTTTGGCGATATCCCGCAAAAAGCGCAATGCATCCAGGAAATTCGATTTCCCGGTAGCGTTAGCCCCCACAATGAAGCAACGCTCTGCTAGGCAGACAGCACATTCCTGAAAATTTTTCCAGTTGAAAAGTTTTATTTCAGAGATAAGCATAATCAGATTTTTGATAATTGTTCAGTAGGCAAAGATAGCATGTTTTCCCCAAAGAGAAAAACTTTGCAATTATTTTCTTGGTCAAGTATATTTAATCCGCACAAGGTTCACGCACCAGTTCCAGGCCATACCGGGTTCGCTGCCCATGTTTGGGGAACAGGCATAGGCGTTGATGAGGATGGATAGCATAATGGTTACTTTGTTGAAACAATCTATTTGGAGGCTATACTATTAATGCTTGACGGCTATTTGGGCTAATCTGGGTTTCATATACTTATTGTAAAGTTGAATAATTGGATACAAGACCATGACGGTAATAATCAAGCATATCAATGAGTCAACTAAATCATGCCTTATGTCTGTCATCGTTTGATTCGAAATTTTGCTATACATAAAAATAACCGCCCTTTTGACAGGATCGTGCAAGCAAAGAATAATCAAGGTATTTCTTCCTATATAAGAAAAGAAAGTCAACCATATTCCTCCCCATTTCCGAATGGACTGAGCTAATAATATCAAAGAGAATATGGTGCACAATGCGATTATATAATAAGTAAACGCAGCATTTATGGATGGGCCGAATATCGGAGAAGGTGTATATCCAAATTTATAAATATAGATGCCATAAACTATTACCATAACTAATAAAACGCATGGCTTATGAGGCATATTGTTTACATATTTTACCCACCCGGCTAAAGAATAAAATAAATAGCAATAAAATGCGCTTATCAAACCGAATGGAAGCAGAATGCTATAACTTGCACAAATAATCGAGACGATTATCCCTATCAGACCAATTAGTATCCGGGTATAGAAAGTACATTTTCTAAAAATACACGATAGAATTTCAATGGAAAACAATGTCGGAATAAACCACAGCGGATTATTATGCGCAAACAAATCCCAATAAGGACTTTCATAAAACAAACCTATAATGGGTCTCCACCATTCGGCATTTACCCCACCCGCACCTGCCCTTAATTCTCTTTCTATGAAAACCCAGTAAAAATAGGTTATAAGATAAAAGAACAGGTAAGGTATAATTAATTTGTTTATTCTTTTAGCCAGGAATTCTTTGAGAGTTTGGTTCGGATTAAAAAACACGCCCGATAAAACAAAGAATAGCGGGACGTGAAAAGAATAAACGAACTGATATATCGTGTCATTCTTTGTATAAATATGCCCCCAAATAACCGCTAATATGCCTACAGCTTTTAAAAAATCAATATACTCTAATCTTTTGATTGCATTCATAACTTCATATCTATAAACTCATCCACAACCGGCAGCATGGAAGCGGTTGGGTTGATACCGCCGGAACGGGGTAAGACTCCGGTTGTAACGACCAACATGTTGCTCCATCTTGTATAATAGTCATTTATGCTTTTGAAGTCAAACATTCCGTAAGGGTGATAGATGTCTTCACAAGTCTGCACATTGATTTGTTCCGCCAGGACTTCATAATCCACGTGGCAGGCATCCAGATGTTTTATCGCAATCTGTTTGGCTTGGTCATAAATGTCTATAGCTTCTTCATCCGTGTTATAATAGACGTCCAACCCGTTTACGCCAAATTTATCGACCTCTTTGGACAGACAAACATAGCTGTCTTTTGTCGGATTTTCTATATCAATGTATAGATACCATTCATTATGCATCACGTACATTCTTCTCAATACAAGCACAGCCCAGGCAAAGCCTATGACATTGGGAATGTCCCGGAAGATATTCCATACATATTTCATTTTGAAATGATGTTTGAACAGCACTTCTTTGATACTCTCAAAAAACGGGAATTGCAGATTGAATACCGGGTGTATGTAGAAAGAACAGTCATTGACCTCACCAATCATGCGTTTGGTTATCAATGAAGTGCCCCGCATCCTGAAAACAAAGTCCTCGTCCCCAATGATTGTTGAGCCTTTTATTTTGAAGACCTTTTGTGACAGGTGGTCTGAAAAATAGACTTTATCCTTTGACGTCAGGCCGGAACTTAATAATATCCTTGCGCTTTCAAATGCGCCGGCTGTCAGAAAATAGTAATCAAAAGACTGTGATTTTTCTATTCCGTTTTCTTTGTACACAACGGCAGTGATGTCCTTTCCATTATCGGATTCCAGCCTAATTACCCGGCAATGGGAAAGGATGGTTACCTGCTTCCGTTTGTTAATTTTGAACCAATGGAAGAAGTTCCTGTGCAGTGCGCTCAGCCATACCCCTGTTTTTGTGAACAATTCATCAGAGACCTGTTTTTCCGGGTACTTGTTTTCTATCTTAAATTTGGCAAGCATTTCATCCTTATCTTTCATGTCCAGTTTGATAATATCTTGCATGAACTTGTTAGGATGCTTGAAATCATTAGTGGAATAGGTCAATAGTTGCCCTCCCCATTTGTCGGAAGCCCCCCCGAATCCGAAATAACGTCCGTCAGTCAGACCTTTATACATTGCTTTTTTCAGCGATGAATAAAAGCCTGTTTCTTTTTCGCTTTTGACGGATTTGTCACCTACGTCAAATAACGTTATGTTTGCTTCGGGATTTTTTTTCAGCAAGGAGTTGATGACATAACTTCCGTATGTTCCGGCGCCAAGGACTGCTATATTCATTTTTTCTTTCATTTGAACTTTATGTTGAGTTTTTCTTCTGTAAGTCTAGAACTGAATACACTTTCAATATACATGCCCTCAAACCTGCTATACAAAGATTTCGGCATCAGTTTCAGTTTCATCAATACGAAAGGAACACCCTTGAACATCCATTGGGGCATTGTCAGTATAGTTCCGCCTACAGTTCGTTTGGCATATTCATACTTGGTCATTTCATCGTTGGGAAAGAAATGATAAACAGGCAGGTTATGCCCAGTCTCGATGATTTTGATTAAAGCCTTATGTATATCCTCCCTTTGGACAATGGGCTGCTTGCTTTTTTTATTTCCTTTAATGAAAGCAATTCCTAATGGTAATCGTTTGATAAAAGGACATGCCCTGTTATCTGCCAGTACATATCCGGGTCTTACCAGTATGAGTTCAAAGGGCAAAGCGGATTTAATCTCAGACAAATACTGGTCTACCCCGATTTTAAATTCACCATACCCTTTTTTGTAGGTACCGGCTAAAGTTTCTATGGGTATGTACTCATCGACCTCTTTTAACTGATAGTTGTACACCATGATGGAGGAAAAGTGAATCAGCTTTTTTACATTGTGTGTTTTGCAGAAATCAATGAGAGATTTTATATAATTGACATTGTCAGTTAATGTTTCATCTTTTAGTACTGCGAAATTTATTACTACATCGTATGAAGCATCCAATGCTTGGTTGTTGGCGATTTGTGTGTAATCGCCATAAATATGGTTGCCTTTTCTATCTTGGTGACCTCTCGCGAAATCATGCACTACATAGTTTAAAGACTCTAATTTGTCAAATAAGCCCGATGCAACGAACGAGTGTGCACCTAATATTAATATTTTATTCATTTGGATAATGATTGATAAACTTGTCCGATTTGCTTATTTATATTTTCTACGTTGAATGTTGAATGCGCCAGTTTTAGAGATTCTTTTGACATATCCTCTCTTAAGTTTTCGTTTAAAATCAGTTTTTCCAATTGAGTGGCTAATGTCTGCTCATCTCCATAATCAAATAGCAAAACGTTTTTCCCATCTTCCACAATATCCGGCAGTCCCCCGACAGGTGTGCATACCACCGGAATTCCATAAGCCCATGCATCTAAAACAGCCATGGGAAAACCTTCTGCGCTGCTTGCCAAACAGAAAATAGAGGCGTTGCGGAATAAACTTTCTTTTTCTTTTCCTGTAACCCATCCGGGAAACTTTACTTGCGCTTCGATGCCTAATTGCTTAGGTAATGTTTCCATTAGCAATTTATCATTTTCTGTTTTAGGATTTCCGGCCAAAACAACAGACCAATCCTTGTATTTATGGGCAATTCTAGCGAATCCTTTTAATAGTGTATCAAATCCTTTCCTTTTATATAAAGTACCTGCGAATAGTATGTATTTGAGTGTATGGTTGGCTGCGGCCAATTCAACAGTAGGACACGGATTGTAGATGACTAACACATTATCTTTAATAGCAAGAGCCTCTTCTAACCAGCGCTTCCATTGAGGAGATAATACAATGATTTTATCTACAGACTTAAAGAACTTGATGTAATCTTGTTGCGTACTTTTTTCAAAAATCACTTCTGGCTTGTGTGGATGAAAATGTGCGATTGTTTTTTTATGCCATAGTTTGGCTAATGCTAAAAAATATCGTTTTCTCTTTAGGGAAGAATACGAAGCCACATGGATATGTACTATGTCATAAAAGGGTATCAGAAAGAAAAATTCTGTATATGCTTTGATGAAATACAGGACTTTTCGGATATTATTTCCATCCCGATGCGTTTGTATCCACTTGCAATGATATTTTTTCCATTGCTCTCCCGCCTCGTGAGCTTTTACTACAGAAGTAATTCCTCCCCGCGTCTTTCGGGAGGTAGCGACTACTAATACTTTAGTCATGTCTTTTTTATTTTGATTATCCTTGCCGGTACTCCACCCACTACAGCATTGTCTGGGATATCTTTGGTTACTACCGCATTGGCACCTATGGTAACATTGCTACCAATGGTCACACTACCGAATATCTTTGCACCAAGGCCGAAATAACAATTGTCACCGATGTATACCGGTTCATCATGACTGTCAAAGTGTTTGTTACCTATTACCACCCCAGGTAGCATGGTACAGTTACATCCGATGGTGCAATCACGTTTGATGCGCACCAAGTCACCGATATGCACCAGACGAAATCCCGCTCCCAAGTTGTTCGGTTTAATATCTACTTTCAGGTTAAAACACAAACGCTTGTACCAGAAAAAATGCCACAAATACCGTAGTCTGTGATGAGCGTTTAGGTGATACTCGACATGTCTTAATGTCCGGATGTATCGCCATATATACCAACTTTCATTCTTTAGCAGCCAATCCTTTAAAGTCGGTTTACGTCCCAACCGGGACAAATCGGCTGCAAGATACCTTTGCAGATCTTTTTGTGTGAGGATCATGCCGCGCTCCTTTCCGGAACGGCAGCGAACGTTGCATGCTTAACGTTCCATTTTACCCCCCCCCATTTACATTCGTTAACATATTGTATCTGATTATTTTTGCAGGTATTCCACCTACCACAGCATTGTCCGGGATATCTTTGGTTACTACCGCATTAGCTCCAATGGTTACATTGTTCCCGATTTTAACAGATCCAAGAATTTTTACTCCAAGACCAAAATAACAATTGTCTCCCACTGTTACTAAACTATTATCCTCTTTTTCTGTTTTATTGCCGAATACTACTCCCGGAAGGATTGTACAATTATTTCCTATTTTGACATTTTTACCTACATGAATGAAATCACCAACATGATATATTCTAAATCCAAATCCAACCGTATATGGATAAATAGTTATGCGAAGTTTGAATCCGAGACGTTTGTAGCGGAAAAAATGCCAAAGAAATAATAGTTTATTTCTATCTTTGTAGTACTCTACAAACCTTAAATGTCTGATGTAATGAAATATATACCAAACTTCATTGCGAAGCAGCCAATCTTTCAGATTAGGTCTTTTATTACCAAAGCGTTTAAAGTCTTCGATAAGGTATTGTTTTAATTCGTATTTTGAGCGTAACATATTCTGATATCATAATAATGTCAGCATAAAATTGTGTAATTTATCACCTAGCTCACGGTAATCAAAATTTATTTTTCCTAAATTAAAGCCGTTTATACCTATTCGTTTAGCTTTATCAGGATTGTGCGTAACCCATTTGAATGCATCCATAAATCCGTCTGCGCTATAATCACATAAAATAATATTTTTTTTGTCCTCAAAATAGTATTTTATTTCTCCGACATTGTTTGATATTATTGGGCTTCCTGATGATAGATATTCTGCTATTTTCTGCGAGAACCGTGCTTCATCTTGCAGACTGTTTGGATCAAGTGGAATGATTAATGCTAAAGCATTGGCATATAAATCCATAAGTTCTATGAACGGTACCTTATTTTTTATATATATGTTACGTTCTTTTCCTACCTGCTTGATATAATCCTTTATTGTACTTATTTGTTCATCATTTCCTGATAACACCAAAATTAGTTTCGTATCTGTTTTTACATCGGTAGAATATTTCACATAAGCATCAATTATCCGAAAAATCACACGCTTGTAAGCTGCATAAACACAATAAAGAAAATATTTCTCTCCTACAGAATTTTTTCTTATTGATATTGAGTTGTATTCAGCGGTTATTGGAATTTTTATATATGGTCTCTTAAAATGTTGTATTTTTTGTATGATAAATTCACTTATTGGCAAAATTCCATCAACGAAATATCCGAAAGTTTTGGAAAACAAATAGACAGATGGCTTCCGTAATGGGTGAGTGGATAAAATAGTTGGTCCCCACTCATGAGCAATTATCAAGATTTTGAATCTTAGTAAATGCGCCAAAAGTACATATAACAAGAATATGTGGTAATCCGGTGATTCTAATATAATGAAATTGTTATAAGTACTTTTTTTATTAGACTTTAAGTCCTTAGCTAACTTGGGTAAATTGAAAATCCAACTGGTTAATTGATTCCCTTTCTTATGATACGTTATTACGGTTCCTACCTTATCTATGCTTTTTATCTCATTGCTTTTGATAATAGATGTTCCAATAATTCCATTATGTATCGTACAGATATCTCCTTGTTCTTTTAGTCCTTTTGCAAGGAACTCCACTTTTGTATTAGCTGCTGAGAATTGGTAGCCATAGTTTTGAGTACACCCAAGGAATATGATATTGTTTTTCATCTTTGTTTTTATAAAGTTCTAATTACTTTACACGGATTTCCTGCAGCCACTACATTGGCAGGAATATCTTTGGTCACGATGCTTCCGGCACCAATGATGCTATTATCTCCTATTTCTACTCCTGGCATAACTGTAACATCCATCCCTACCCATACATTATTTCCTATCTTAACTTCTCTCGGTGGATAATAGTAGCGATCCTCATGGCCGTTTCTGTCAGAAATTTTGCTATTTGCCCCTACAATTACGTTATTGCCTATTTGAATTAACTTATCGCAAGTAATGCTGACTCCGGAGAAGCCGCATTTATTCCCTATGATAAGTTTTGCATCACTTTTACCGGTACTTAAAATACAGCTATGGTTGATACCTCTGAAATTGGAGAGTGAACTTGAGTTAAAAGAACAGTCATTGCCGATGGATATGCAGCTTCCAGGTTTCTTGCAGAAGGTTGTATTTCCCATAAACGAAGCATGTTTGCCCATTCTTATTTGCCATAGGTAAGCTTTGAAACGGCAGATAGGAGTCCACCACATCCTTATTAACAGAACCCGCAACCAGTATAATTTATGTATGATGCCCATGTTCTCTATCTTTTATCCGCTAAAATAGTTTCGTATATTCGAATTTGGGTTTCTACTACGGCCTGGTCATTATTCCTTTCCTTTACAAGAGAAAGGCTTTCCCGAGAGATTGCCAAAGCCAGTTCTTTATTTTCTATCAGTTCTATCATGCGTGCGGCACAACTCATATAATCACCTGGTGAAAAGAATAATCCGGATTTTCTGTTCTCTGCCAGTTCTGGCATAGCTCCGGCATAGGATATGATGGCAGGCACTCCGGCTGCTTGTGCTTCTACGAGTGCTAAAGAATAGCTTTCTACATAACTTGTCTGCACCATGGCTATACATTTCTTCATGACTTCTACGATTTGTTGCGCAGTTAAGGAACCGGTGAAAACAACATTGTCTGTCAAGTCCAGTTTTCGGATGAGTTTATATAGGTAAGTCAAATAGCCGGGCTGATGAATCCAATTCGACTTCTTGAAATTGCCGATGATGTATAATTTGCATCCCGGGTAGAATGACTTCACATAGCGCAACGCTTTGATGGCTGTCTGTATACTTTTGTAGGGTGCAGGCCCGGCTGCCGAGCAATAGAAGTTTTTTTGTCCGTCTTCTGGGTAGCTCCATTTCACTTTCCAAAAAGGTGTGCGTATTGACATGCCGGTTTCAAATAAATGTGCCTGTATATGGTTGAGTCTGATATAATCTCTGACCCATTCGGATTGAGTCGAAATATATTGGAACTTGCTAAACGCATGCATATCACGTTGAATTTGTTTACGCATTCCATCTTTGAAGGCGTAAATGGATTTAAGCTGCGGGAACAGTATTTCCCTTAATCCCAAGCATGACAATGTTTCCTGGAAAGACAAATCTCCAAAATAAACTCTAACCCAAGGCTCATGCATTCCTTGTATTTCTAACAAGAGTGGAACGTTAAGCTGCAAATCCGGAATCAGATTACAGAAATAATTCTCAACACCCCATACATGAATTAAATCCGGCATTTCTTTATGACATATTTCTGCAATTTCTTGGATGTGCTTTTTATGCGGATATCCTCTTCCGTCAAGTTTCCAGCCAGGAAGTATATATTCACAAAAGTTAGGTGCAATCTTTAGGCATTGAACTTCTTTATATGTTTTGCTTCTATCGACTGTAATGTTCGTCAAAATAAAATCATCTTGACGTGTCAACAACTCTGACATGGAGTAGAGCCATGAACCGGACAATTTATTATTCCGTTCACTCAATTTGCAATTGGAAAACCAAAGTACTTTCATTTTATCAAGGATTGTGTGAGATATTGTAATGATTTTGTTTTCATGTCGCTGATTTCTTTATCTATCCGATTAAAATCTGTGACAGCCGATGGGTGTATTTCATCGGCGTGAGTAACGATATTGTCCAACCCGAATCGCTCTTTCAAGTCAATAAACCGGGAAGCCCTGCTTTTCTCCACATAATAGGCAGTGAAAGGGACGTGGAACTTCAAAGCGAATGCTACACCGTGGAATGAGTCCGTGTAGAAGTACGAGGCGTTGCGTATCAGATTCAGCCACTCCACAGGATTGCATGTCCAGAACGTTTTGTCCGCCCAAGAGAAAAAATGAGGCTTGCTGGCAGTCAAAGAAACAGCGTATACAGGCAAACCGACATATTCCTTTCTCATTTTTTCTATGGCATTTCTATGCCCGCCATTGATTTCTTTACCTAATATATATGCCAATATATAGTTCCCGTCAGCAAGAACTGGTCTGGATGTTAATTCTTTAAAGTCCCATAAAAATGTCGGGTCAGCTACTATGGGCACTTCCGTTCCTATCAGTTCTTTTACAAAATCTTGTGTTTCCTTGTTACGGACAGAGAGATGGTCAAAATGCAGCAAACTGTTTGTTATTTGTTCTTTATAGGCGGTTTCAACATGATTGACTGCACAGCAAGGAGCATAAGCTATTTTCAAACCTTCAAATGGAGGATTGAAATTCAAGAAATAAACACTTGTCTTATGATGTGCCGGTGCCCAGACTTGGTCACTGCCTACTATCATAGCGTCCAGCTGCGGATATTTCGTAACAATTTCTTGTGGCGTGGAACAATACGGTCCTATCTGTAAATATCTGTTTTGAAATCTGTGGAATGATTTTCTCATTCCGGGACTGTGCGTAAGAATGTGACAGGCGGTTTGAAGATGTTCCCAATCAAAACTTTCTTTCAATTGTCGTGCTGCCTGTCTGATGTCATTCAGTCGGAGATTGTTGATTTTATGTGGCGTATAGTTTATAACAACAACCTCATGCCCCTTGTCTTTCAAGATATTGTACAAGGCATAGCATTGCATTTGTGCCCCATAGTTTATGGCGAACTGGTAGGTTAGTATTCCTATTGTCATATTGATTTTTTATAATGTGCCAAAATATCTTCTAATCATCCGGTTATTCATGTTCCTGAAGTAAGCACTGTTACACAGCAAAATGCCTATCCACAAAATATAGAAACGAAGATTGAATGACGGATAACTACCTAAAATAAGCATCAGGCAATTGATGAATATATAAATGGCCATGGATTTTACCAAAAGATTGCGTGATGAGAAGAAACCTTTTACAGCTGAACGCAGGCATAAAAGCAAATAAGGTATCAGAAACAACAATCCCGAATGAAGGATAATGTTGAGGTATCCTGTTTCGTGTCCGGGTCTCTGATTTTTTATGCTGTCAAAGACGTTCAACGGGTCGTAATAAGTACCGTTCAGTCCCCTTCCAAATATATAATCCATAGTTTTCATATCTGCATAAAATGCGTCATTTACGCCAGAACGCGTATCTTCCAGACCACGGCTCATAAGATACTGGAAATGGTTTGCCACATAACTTATGGCTACAACAACCAATAACAAGACAAGAAAACTGAATATCATTTTTTTGCTGAAACCGATACGCGCATAGGACATGTAAAAACCAAAAGCTGCCAGCAGGAAAACAATGCCGTAAGCACTTGTAGAGCGTCTTCCAAAAGCCATTGAAAAAGCGATGGCCAGTATAAAAGCCATAACGGATATGACGAGGTATTTCTTCTGTACAAGCTGGTAGTTGAAAAATAAAATGGCCGCGGGTATGGACCACATGATTGGTATTTGCGCCAATGACTGCATGCGTGAATTTTCTTCCAAAGAGCCTGTTATCAGTTGGATGTTGCTGGCCATGATGATATATTGAAAATTCAAGGCTATCAACACCAATGCAAAAATTTCAAATACGACAGCAAATTTAAAAATCTCCCTAAGTGGTACATACTTGACGTTGTATAGCAATAAAAAGGGCAACAGGTAATTGAGGATATAGGAATCCTCACCGAACATACGTGTCAAGTTCAGTCCGCTTGTAAAGATTGAAATGATAATATTGATGACATTCCAACATAAAAGGAATTTCATCACAAAAGAAAGCCTGGGCCTTTTTACGTATGACAGTTGATAGTACAAAGAATAACATAACACAAGGAAACCGATAATTCTTAGGCTGTTTCCAAGCAATTGGCTGTCCAGTTGCAGACGTATAATCGTACCGAACTGGTACAAAACAATACTGGCCAAGAATTGCAGCAACGGATTCCTTTTGATCTCTTTCAGAGTCATGTTCCAGAATTTTGTGTATTAGTTCGATTTACCGTTCACAATACCGGTAACGATTCTTTTTATTTTCCTTTTTATCCTGCTTTTAATATCCGTACGGGTATACTTGCGTATCCGCTTTCCAAAAGGTATATCTGCATATTCGTAGAATTTCGCTCTGTTTTCAGGGATACGGACAGATCTTTCCAATGCCGGGTTGCCTCGAAGCACACTTTCATAATTCGTTACCCAAGTCTTGATGTCGGTTCTTTCCAAAAGCCGTTTCCCCTTTGTGCTGTTTGCCAACAATGCAGTCATTCCTTTGTCGTCATCCAACTCAGGAAACACAGCGGATAATCCCCAAAAGTCACCCAAAGTGAGGTCACTTCCACTTTTCCCGCATTTCACAGGGCAGGCATAACAGGAAGGACGCAAGTATAGGTTTGCCAGGAAACCTTTCAGGAAAAGGTTTTCATGCAGGGGGATATGAGAGCAAAAACTGAATTTTTCTCCACTCCCGTTGGTCGTGGAGAGAGTGAGAGCAAAACTGAATTTTTTCCAGCCATACTCTTTATCCCTGAAAGAGATACCCTCTACGCGGGTATCCTTTTCATGGATAGGGTGAGGCAAAACTGTATTTTTTCGATTGCGCGTCAGCGCAATCTCTTCTTTTAAGTATTCACGCCAAATGCCCGGACTTGGAACACCGTGGCAAATAATATCAGCTGTATATAGGTTCTCATACTCTTTTCGTAAAAAGAACTTCAATCCGGCTATCTGGCAGGGTGTTCCTGAGAACAAGACTTTTCGTCCTGCTTTCAAGAATTTTTCTGCCAACAAATAAGCATTTCCGATACGGCTTTGCACATATTTGGAACCTCTGAATTTTACCAATTCTTCTTCGGTCTCAGCATAATCATGTATCACTTCCCAGTCTGCATTGAAACAAGCGCCAAAAACCACACCGTCCTCCTTTATCACCTGTATTGCCAATGCGCTGAACACTCCCCCAGAAGAACTTGTTCTGCGGATTTCTTCATCTCGGTTTTTTGCGGCATAAACTTCTATCGGCTTCCTCATATCGTTGGAGCGATTAAGCATGGGACAGACTTTTTCGCACAGTCCGCAGTCTATGCAAGCGTTCACATTCACCTTCGGATAAAAGAATCCTTCATTATCCTCTATTAAAGATATGCAATGCTTGGGACAACGTTGTACACAAGCAGAACAGCCACAGCAATCTTTAGGGTTATTTATCGTTATCATTTTTTCTCAATTGTGTATATAAACGATTCACTTTTTCACAAATGAATTTTTTTTCATTGTTATTCAGCCCAATCAGATAGATAGATAAAAAGGATGAAAACAGGGCAGTAATACATACGATTACTGTGTTTAGAAGCGAATCGTATCCCAATAGAATCTTAACTGCCATAGGAATTATTGCAGCCGTCGCCCCCACGAATGCAATGCTTCGGACCACTACATGAAGATATCCCTTTATCGGCAAGCCGATCAATTTATGTACAATATAAAGTCTCGCCATAAAAGTGACGACTCCGATAATCAGGTGTACGATAAAAACAGCAGAAGGGGAGGCTCCCAATTTTAATACGATATATGAAACAGGAACAATCATTAGCAGAATACCTCCACATACACTTTGGTATACTTTCATTTTTCCTGTTGCAGTTGCTGATATCATTAAAGGATTTGAAATTGCGTCAATGATGGCAATCCATAAAATCAATCGGATGAATTGAACTGTATATTCCGGAACATTTCCCAACCAAATGATAAGTATGGCGTTCGTTTCCAATAAAATCGGGAGCGAAAGCAAAAACAATAAGAAAAATGAGAACTTTGAACTTCTATATACCAAATTGTACATGTAGGAATAATCCTGTCGTGCATATGATTTAATAATCTGTGGGTTAAGTGCCGTTTGAAAGTTAGTGGCAAACTGCGATATTGCATTTTGTACTTGTATAGCAACTCCTCGGGCTGCATTAACGGACGGACCGAAAAAGATGTTCAAGAGAATATTTACCCCTTGGGTAAAAGCAATGTGCGCACATCCTCCCCATAAATTCCACCCCGTGAAACCCAACATGTCTTTTATAAGTTTAAAGTCTTTAATAAATAAAAATCCGGTCTCAGGAAAGTTCTTCTTACAATAAATACCATATAGGAAGCGGATACCGATTTGGACGCACAACATCAAAAAAGCATAGAGAATAAGGCGGTCGGCATTTCCTGCCAATAACAGGAATACGATAGCCAGTTTACAAACAACTTCTACAATTGATATATAGGCAAAAACATTCATTCTCTCATGTGCAATGATAATAGCGTTGTACGGAACGCTTATGACCATAATACATGTTGTTGCTATAGAGCATTGATAAACCCAAAATGCCGCAGTCATTCTGGAGTCGGGAATATTCATCTGTGTGTAAAAGAACCACAACCCGATAGTCTCCGCTAACAATATGATGAAGCCTGCAAAAATCGAATGAATGTTAATGCATGTATTGAATACCTTTTTTGTCTGGGTGAAGTCATCAATGCCGATAGCGAAGTTCAAATAGCGCTGAGTACCGGCAGTCATGGCACCATTTATGAAACTGAACATTCCGACAATTCCGCCTACGACATTATAAATACCGAAATCTTCAATGCCTAAAACGTTTAATACAACCCGACTTGTATATAGGCTTACGGCCATGATGAACAGCATCCTAAAATAAAGGAATAGCGTGTTTTTGGCTATGCGTTTGTTGTTGGCAGAAGTATCAGGCATATCATTACGGGATATTGTCAGCTTGGTTTACTGATAACTACTTGAGTTTTTTGTAGTGCTCAAAATAAAACATTAAAATGCCTCATCTGGCGTGTAGTATTTTAGCAAACAATTATTTTCTAACTAAGTATTCCAAACCTTTTAAAATTTTCTGCTCCGATTCGCTAATCTGGTAAATAGAATCTTTTATCATAGCGTATAGCTTATCCAAACGCTCGTATCCGGACTTGTCAGAAATCTCGTCAACGGAATAGGTGTTAAAAACCACTCCTTGAGGGTTAGCTAAAGCTAACGAATAACTGGAGTTTTCTAAAAGAGGATCATAATCAGGGTAAATGGTTATGGGGCATTCGTTGACAACTGTGGAAAAACGTGATTTATCTTCTCTCCATTCTAATTTTCTAGCTTGTGTTGCCAAAGTCAGCTTTTCCACCATAAGATCGTATTCTTTTTCAGTCATTGCTTGATAGTTTTAATAAGTTCTTTTATTTCTTGAAGCAGTTTCCAATAGGGAGTACCTTCTAATTCTTTAACTTCTATACGGGAAAGTTCCGCTTCTGATAGTTGGTTATGGTCTGCCTGTTTCAAATAACTTTGCAACATGGAATCAACAGCATGATCTATCTTGTTGATGGCTTCGTTAGGGTTGGCAGACAACGTGTTGGTCAACTTTAGCAAACCTTCCAGATACTGTATATTGAAAAGGCGTGTGGTCAGTTCAATGGAAATTTTGTGCGCACGATTCTTCTGGTAAACGCATAACCATATTAACAGACTATACACTGGCAGCAGTATTCCATAAGGCAGATAGTCTAACCATGAACAAAGGATAATTTTGTATTCTTGTACTTCCTTTATAAACAAATAATACAATATGCAAAACAAAATGACTAAAATCCATGTTGCTATAAGAAACCCCCAATATTCTGCTTTCACTTTTTCCCTTTCTTTTTCTATAGGCTGGGTATATACGCCTAAATCATTAAAAGCTTGTTTTATTCGGTCGGCCCAATTAGTTTCGGCTGTTTGATCTGCGTCTACAGACTCGACATTCTCTCTAACCTCTTTCACTTCTTGAGCTTTAGCTTTCAGCTGTTCCTGCAGGAGTTCAACGGTTTGAGGATCGGGGTCGGCAGTATCCCGTTTATCAATCAGTTCCTTTAGTCTGTCATATTGTTTTTTAAGTTGGCGTTGCTTCTTTTTTTCCTCTTCTACGTCTATGGAACGGGCATTGAATGAAGACCTTTTTTCATTTTTACTTGCCGGGAGACTCTCCATGTATTTTAGGAATGAAGCGGTCTTTTTTATCAATATGGCATAATTTTTTTTTATGGATTCTGTTATCGTTCCGTCAAAGGAAGCGTCAAATTGTTCCCAGGATGTCTTTATTTTGTTTGGAAATAAGTCCTCATTAGATAAAACAATGGTCTCAGGTAATTTCTCCAATCTCAGATAAACACGTTCAAATCGCGGCACCATCTGATTGATGTAATTGGAGTTGTTCAGTTCTTTATATTTAGAACTGAATAGCAAATTAAAAATGTAATTCAATAAGCTATGAAGCTCTTTTTTACTGTACAGGATGCTTATCATAATCTAAATCTAATTCTATAGGTTAATCAGGCAATATCTCTTGATAAGTTTGCTGTGTGTTATAAGCCCGGCATTCAGCTACATGTCTTAGTTGGAAGATGATCCCCTTTGTGAAAATTCGAGCTCCGGTGTCGTTTAAATGCGATGAATCGCTAAAATAATCCTTACTCGTGTTGTATTGTTTATCTGCGTAAAAATCCCATAGAGGCACGTTGTATTTTTCTGTTAACATTTTAGCCGGTTTATAGGAGTCGGATGAACAAGCCCTATAATAAGGTGAAATGATAAAAACGAGTTTTATGCCTTTCCATTTAGTGTCTATAATGAATTTCTCGAGATATTTAAGTTTTATACTATCCGTTTCTGTATTTGTTCCCATCCGTCTGTTGTCTGGTTCATAATCCATTACATGAAGGAGGGGCTTGTATCCTTGTACGGTTTGTTGTTGCGGTTTAATATTATCTCCCAACATTTGAATGAATTTGGTATTGTATTGATACAGCTTGGAATACAGCTTATATCGTTCGGTAACAGCCACATCGTCAAACAGTTCAATTAAATTCGCCTCATCATGATATTGCTTCAGCTGTTCTAAATATTTTAAATTGTCATTGGGGAGTATATCAAAAGCATCCGTCAAATCATAGATGATTATCTTGGGGGTATATCTTTCTGAAATCAATTTATATCGTCCGTAATGCAACAGAATTCCATTTCCATCCGTTCCACAATTATAGCATGACATGTTTAACGAATCTTCTATAATGGAAGGGACGTAATGATGATTTGCCCTTGATGAACCGAAAATCAATATATCTTCATCCGATTGTTTACAAATATAATATTGGTTTGCCGTGTCACCTCCTTTTGCATGTGAATTCAGGTAATCAAAGCAAAGTCCGGCTAATCTGTCAATGCAGAACACTGCTATGAAAAACAGAAAAACATATCCAATAAAACGCTTCATAGGAATCCTTATTCAAAAATTTGCATAGATAAACTGCCCGCTGTCAAGAACCCCCACGCTAACAATCAGAACAAACAGCAGCAAGCAGACAACCCATTTCACAATTTTCTTATCGAAAACCGTATGACGTCCCGTCCAAAACTCATCTTTTACATCCTTAAACAGGAGAATAAATATACCTGTTAAATACAGCAGCAGATTTGTATTGGACGATTTATAGATTTCCCCATTAAAATCAGTAACTATCTTCATGATTATCTCCCATGCGTCTCCTATACTCGGCATTCTGAAAAATATCCAAGCAAGATTCACCAGCAAGAAAGTAATCAATATCCTCATTCCCTTCTGCCAACCTTTATTCCCGGTATATTTTTGAAGACCCAATGCCTTCTCCACTATTTGAAAAGCGCCATGCAGAACACCCCATATAATAAATGTCCAATTCGCACCATGCCAAATGCCACTCACCAAAAATGTCATCAATATGTTCCAATAATTCCTCCATTTGCTGCATCTGCTTCCGCCCAAAGGAATATACACATAATCTTTCAGCCATCTGGAAAGCGAAATATGCCATCTTCTCCAAAAGTCTGTCACACTGACCGAAAAATATGGTCGTTGGAAGTTATTTATCAAGTCAAAACCCAATGCCTTGGCTATTCCTATGGCCATCAATGAATAACCCGCAAAGTCACCATATATTTGTATCGAATAAAACAAACTGGCAATGAAACAGGTAATACCTGAATAATGCTCATAAGCCCTATATACCGTATCCACATATAGCCCTAACCTGTCAGCTACAACAACTTTCAAGAACATTCCCCATAGCAACAGTTTCAATCCGGATACCGCCTGCGTATAATTAAATGGATGCAGCTTTTTAATTTGAGGTAACAGTTCCGATGCTTTACTGATAGGTCCCGATGCAATCTGGGGAAAGAAAGAGACGAACAACAGATAATCCAAAAACGATTTTTCCGCCTGTATCCTCTTGTAATACACATCCCACAAATATCCGATTGCCTGAAAAGTAAAAAAAGAAATACCTAAAGGAATTGCCCAATTCAATCCGGGCAACGAAAACCTCAGTCCAGCCAAAGAAAGCAATTCATTGCAGTTGTCGCACAAGAAATTATAATACTTAAATATCAGTAAAGGGCCTAATGTAAACAATGCCCCCACCGTAATCCATATCTTTTTTCCCCCGTCTGTCTTCCCAACAAGCAACCCTCCTCCGTATGTCACAATGGTAATATACAATAGTACTAAGGCATAGACTGCATTGTAATTCATATAAAGAAGATAACTTATTAGAAGTAAAAATACCTTCTTAATAGAATTATATTTTGTCGGTATAAGCCAATAAAATACAAATATGAAAGGGAAAATGATCCAAAAATTGAAAGTATTGAATAACATGTTGTAGCACTTCAATAGTGTCCAATCTTGACGTAAGCACTCAATTTAGATCCCTCCTTAGAATGGGTACTCAACAGTGCCCTAAACCGAGTTTTGTTAATTAATTAGCTTTGAATTTAACATTGGCTGGTAGCTAAAGTGATGCCATTTTTGACTGCTTACTTGTTATGTCAACAATTCATAAAAATCCGTCAATGTAAGAATGATGGTTTGTTTATGCTTGTGCAATACCAGCAAATCCTTATCACCTGTCAGAATATAATCAGCCTTGATTGTTTCAGCCAGTGAAAGAAGATATAGATCTTTTATATCACGAATTTCAGATTCCGCATTTCTTTGAATAATGGCATTCGTACAAAAAAGTTCAATCAAACGAAGCGTTTGGAGAATATCTTCTTGTGAAACGTATTGTAAGCACTCAATTTAGGGCATCCCCCTTTGAAAGGGCACTTTTCAGTGCCCTAAACCGAGTTTTGTTAATTAATTAGCTTTGAATTTACCATTGGCTGGTAGCCAAAGTGATTTTGTCAGGAACCATGTTAACATAAT
>CASENS010000036.1 GCA_949289345.1 uncultured Bacteroides sp. | reverse complement strand
TAACGCAATTACGGTTCAAGTTGGCTTTTTCCCGGTTTCAGTTGGCACTCACTCAAATCGCCAAAATCCCATAAATCATTAACTTTCAATCATATTTCCGTGATTTGCTCAGTATCTCACTTTTTTGTATTATCTTTGCACACCGATTAGTGGAAACAACAAAAACACACATATGAAGAAACTTTTTGTATTGGCACTTGCGGCAATAGCTTTGGGTGCCTGTAATTCGGAACCGAATTTCAAGGTGGAAGGAGAAGTGGCTGGAGCTGACGGCAAGACGCTTTATCTTGAAGCGTCCGCTTTGGAAGGCATCGTACCTATGGACTCGGTTAAGTTGAGTGGGAGTGGGACTTTCTCTTTTAAGGGAAACCGTCCGGAGTCCCCCGAGTTCTATCGCCTGCGTATAGAGAACAAAATGATTAATTTCTCTGTGGATTCTACGGAGACTTTGCGCATTAAGGCCAGTTACGAGAACTTTGCCACCGATTATACGGTAGAAGGATCACCCAATAGTGAGAAAATTAAAGAACTCACGTTGATGCAGTTGCAATTGCAAAGCAAAGCCGATGCCTTGGCGAAAGCTATGCAAAGCCATTCCATCGGCGTGGATGTCTATCAGGACAGCATGCAGTCTATGATACAGCGTTATAAGGATGACGTGAAGGTTCGCTACATCTTCTCAGCTCCCAATACGGCGTCCGCTTATTTCGCTTTGTTCCAGAAACTGAACAATTATCTTATTTTCGATCCTTTGAACAGCCGTGACGATATCAAGTGCTTTGCCGCCGTAGCCACCAGCCTGAACAATTATTATCCGCATGCAGACCGTTCCAAAAACCTTTATAATATTGTTATCAAAGGCATGAAGAACACGCGCAGTCCTCAGCAGGCGTCCGACGCTCCTGCCATTGAAGTGCACGAGACGGGTGTGATAGATATCGAACTGCGTGACATGAACGGGAATGTGCGCAAGCTGAGTGAGCTAAAAGGAAAGGCCGTCGTGCTGGATTTTACGATTTATCAGACTGCCGTATCGGCAAGTCGCAACTATTTGCTGCGTGAGCTTTA
Organism: uncultured Bacteroides sp.; assembly: GCA_949289345.1. Taxonomy (GTDB): domain Bacteria; phylum Bacteroidota; class Bacteroidia; order Bacteroidales; family Bacteroidaceae; genus Bacteroides. The sequence continues at coordinate 51,024 of CASENS010000036.1, read as the reverse complement.
TGACAAATATGCCGCTTCCGGTCTGGAAATCTATCAAGTGTCATTGGATGCGGATGAGCATTATTGGAAAACCACGGCCGATAACTTGCCATGGATTTGTGTACGTGACGCCAACGGGGTCTATTCCTCATTGGTCACCATGTATAATCTCCAGAACATCCCCACTTTATATCTTGTCAACCGGAACAACGAGTTGAGCGGAAGGGTGGATGACCTCAGCAAACTGGAAACAGAAGTGAAAGCCTTGCTGTAATGTTATGAATACAAGAGGAACTCTTAAATATGTTACAAAACACAGCCCAAGGCTTGGCGGATAGAAATTAAAATACTATCTTTGCCACGAAAATAAAAGGAAGAGGGTTCCAGCATGCTGCACATGTTGGAATTCTTTTTTGTTTATATATCTAATAATAATTGTGAATAAATAAAAATAGGAGGAAAACAGTATGGCTTACATGTCAGAAGAAGGTTACAACAAGTTGTTGGCCGATTTGAAAGAGTTGGAGGCGGTGGAACGTCCTAAGATAGTAGCGGCTATTGCCGAAGCGCGCGACAAAGGCGACTTGTCCGAGAATGCGGAATACGATGCCGCTAAGGAGGCTCAAGGAATGCTCGAAATGAAGATAAACAAACTGAAAGCGATCATTGCCGATGCCAAGATTATCGATGAATCGAAATTGAAGACCGACTCCGTACAGATACTGAATAAGGTTGAGTTGAAAAATGTAAAGAATGGTATGAAGATGACTTATACCATTGTATCCGAGAGCGAAGCCAATTTGAAGGAGGGAAAGATTTCGGTCAACACCCCTATTGCGCAGGGATTATTGGGCAAGAAAGTGGGTGAAGTGGCTAAAATAAAAGTGCCGCAAGGCATGATTGAACTCGAAGTTGTGAACATTTCATTTTAATCCGGAAGGCGGGCCATGCATGCGCATGAACCTGCCTTTCTTAATTAGATACATTATCAGACGTTATGGCAACAATATTCAGCAGAATTGTAGCGGGCGAGATACCGAGCTACAAGGTGGCGGAGGACGACAAGTTCTTTGCGTTTCTTGATATCAATCCGTTGGTGAAAGGTCACACGTTGGTCATTCCCAAGCAGGAGGTAGACTACATTTTCGATTTAAGTGACGAGGATTTGGCTGCTATGCACGTATTTGCCAAGAAAGTGGCACTGGCTATTGGCAAAGCGTTTCCTTGCAAAAAGGTAGGTATGGCCGTGCTTGGCTTGGAGGTGCCACATGCGCACATCCATCTGATACCGATGCAGAGTGAGAACGATATGCTTTTCTCCAATCCGAAGCTTCAACTTTCCGATGATGAGTTCAAGGCGGTAGCCGAAGCTATCCGTGTTGCTCTTTAAGTACATTTTCTCCTTTCTTTTTATATCAAGTTGGAAAGAGGGTGTGAAAATACCGCACCCTCTTTCCGTTATTCTTGGATACCTTCCCATTTATTCAAGGATACTTTGTCATTTCATATTGGATACTTTACCATTTCATATTGGATGCCGGGCAATCCGATTTTCGGTACCTGTTTGGGTTATGGTTGAACGGAAATGCAAAAGTGTAGGAGGGGACTCTTGTGTCATGAAAAAAGGATTAAGCAGTCAAATGACGTGATGACTCCTTAATCCCCCTACATGTGATAGTAGCTATAATCTTATCTGTGCCTATTAAAAAGGCAGGTCATCGTTCGCGTCACCGGCCAAGAACTCGGGTGCGGCAGGTGCGGGAGGAGGTATGGGAGCACCTTGTTGGGCGGCAGGTTGTTGGGCTGCGGTGTTTACACGCTCTACCTTCCATGCACGGATGCTGTTGAACCAACGGTCTTGCCATTGGCGTGCGTCAATGTCGAACGATACGGTGAGTTCTTCGCCCATCTGAATGTTGAATTGCTCTATTTTGTCGCTTCCAAATACGTCAAAACACATTCTGCGCGGATATTGGTCATGATTCTCAATGACGTATTCCTGCGCTTTCCATTCGTTTCCAGCCTTAGACACTCCGCCTCTGGGCTGGAGTACGGCAATAATTCTTCCTGTAAATTCCATAATGATAGAGTTCGTTTTTAAATTCAATGGGGCGAAGGTACGACTTTTTTTTGAACTCGTAATTTCTTTCCCTATTCTTTTGTGGGTAGAAAATTCTTTTCTTAACTTTGTCCTCCAACAAAAAAGATGGAAAATAAACACTAAAATATACTGAATATATGAAATTTATTGTGTCAAGCACCGCGCTTTCCGGTCATTTGCAAGCTATAAGCCGGGTGATAAATACAAAGAATGCGCTACCCATTTTAGATTGTTTCCTTTTCGAGTTGCAGGACGGGACGTTGTCCGTCACAGTATCTGATAGTGAAACCACCATGATAACTACTTTGGAGGTAAATGAAAGTGATGCCGACGGACGTTTCGCTGTGCCGGCCAAAACGTTGCTCGATGCTTTGAAGGAAATACCGGAGCAACCTCTGTCGTTTGATGTCAATCTCAATAATCTGGAGATAACCGTTCAGTATCAGAACGGCAAGTATAGTTTGATGGGACAGAATGCTGAAGAATTTCCTCAGTCGGCGCAGCTTAGTAATGATGCCGTTTGCGTAGAATTGGATGCTGATGTTCTGCTGGATGGCATCAATCGTTCCGTTTTTGCCACGGCCGATGACGAGCTTCGCCCTGTGATGAACGGTATTTATTTCGATATCACCACGGAAGATATTACATTGGTAGCTTCGGACGGGCACAAACTGGTGCGGTGCAAGACGTTTGCGGCACATGGCAATGAACGCGCGGCTTTTATTCTGCCTAAAAAACCGGCTAATCTTTTAAAAAATCTTTTATCGAAAGAACAGGGCCAAGTTTCTTTTGCTTTTGATGAGCGCAATGCCGCGTTTACACTGGAAAGTTATAAGCTGATTTGCCGCTTGATAGAAGGGCGCTATCCTAACTATAACTCGGTAATCCCCCAAAATAATCCTTATAAAGTGATTGTGGACCGTATGCAGCTTATCGGAGCCTTGCGTCGTGTCTCCATCTTCTCTTCCCAGGCCAGCAGTCTTATCAAACTTCGCTTGAGCAATAATCTGATTACGATTTCGGCACAGGATATCGACTTCTCCACTTCGGCCGAGGAAACCGTGACGTGCCAGTACGAAGGGAGTGATATGAGCATAGGTTTCAAATCTACTTTCCTGTTGGATATCCTGACGAATATAGCCGCGGAAGAAGTTGTGATAGAATTGGCGGATCCCTCGCGCGCCGGAGTCATTATTCCGCTGGAGCAAGAGGAACAAGAAGATTTGCTGATGTTATTGATGCCTATGATGTTGAACGATTAAAGGAAAAGCGCAGGAAACTTTCAATGATATGAAACTGAATTTAAAAAATCCTATTGTTTTCTTCGACCTGGAGACTACGGGCACTAATATTAATAGTGACCGGATTGTAGAAATCTGTTACTTGAAAATAAAGCCCAACGGCAATGAGTCGGCAAGGACTCTACGCATCAATCCGGGTATGCACATCCCCGAAGAGGCTACGGCCGTGCACGGCATTCATGACGAGGATGTGGCCGATTGTCCTACGTTTAAGGAAGTGGCCCGTAGTATCGCTAACGAAATTGAGGGATGCGATTTGGCGGGTTTCAATTCCAACCGTTTCGATATCCCCTTGCTGGCCGAAGAATTTTTGCGTGCCGGAGTGGATATCGACCTGGCGAAGAGAAAGTTTGTGGATGTGCAAGTCATTTTCCACAAGATGGAGCAACGTACACTCTCGGCTGCTTATAAGTTCTATTGCGGGAAAAATTTGGAAGACGCGCATACCGCTGAGGCTGACACCCGTGCCACTTACGAGGTGTTGATGGCTCAGTTGGACCGTTATCCGGATTTGAAGAATGATATAGCCTTCCTGGCCGATTATTCCAGTTTTACCAAAAACGTGGATTTTGCCGGGCGTATGGTGTACGACGATAAAGGCACGGAGGTATTTAATTTCGGCAAGTATAAAGGCCAGTCGGTAGTGGAGGTGCTGAAGCGCGATCCGGGCTATTATAGCTGGATATTAAACAGCGACTTTACCCTGAACACTAAGGCTATGCTGACCAAAATACGCTTGCGCGAGCTGACACATTAGCATATTAGCACATTAGTACATTAAGAATATGGCAAATGTATTGAAAGGGAAAAAAATTGTATTGGGCATCACGGGAAGCATTGCGGCTTACAAGGCCTGTTACATTATCCGCGGTCTGATAAAGCGCGGGGCTGAGGTGCAGGTCGTCATTACCCCAGCGGGTAAGGAGTTTATTACGCCTATTACCCTCTCGGCGCTGACCGGTAAGCCCGTTATCAGCGATTTCTTTGCCCAGCGTGACGGGACGTGGCATAGCCATGTGGACTTGGGGCTATGGGCTGATGCGATGCTGGTAGCTCCAGCCACGGCATCCACCATTGGCAAGATGGCCAATGGCATAGCGGACAATATGCTGGTCACTACGTATCTGTCGGCAAAAGCCCCTGTGTTCATTGCTCCAGCCATGGACTTGGATATGTATGCCCATCCGTCTACCCAACAAAACCTGGACAAACTCCGCTCGTACGGAAACCATATCATAGAGCCGGGTACCGGAGAACTGGCCAGCCACTTGGTAGGCAAAGGCCGCATGGAAGAGCCGGAGAATATCATCCGCCATTTAGAGCAATATTTCGCATCCAAAGGGGGCGATTTGGTGGGGAAAACTATCTTGATTACTACAGGACCGACGTATGAGAAGATAGACCCTGTGCGCTTCATCGGAAACTACTCATCGGGAAAGATGGGCTTTGCCTTAGCGGACGAGTGCGCCAGCCGGGGAGCGAAGGTAATACTCGTCTCAGGGCCTGTACAACTCCGAACCCGATATCCCATGTATCAGCGCATTGATGTGGAGTCGGCCGAGGAGATGTATCAAGCCGCTACGTCTGCTTTCCCGGAGGCGGATGCCGCCATCTTGTGCGCAGCAGTAGCCGATTATACACCGGTCTGTGTGGCAGATGAGAAAATTAAGCGGGAACAGACGGGAGACATGACTTTGGAGCTGAAAGCAACGCGAGACATTGCAGCCGCCTTGGCGAAACAAAAGGTCGGCCTTGGCGAAAGGAAAGTTTTGGTAGGCTTTGCCTTGGAAACCCAAAACGAACAGCAAAATGCCCGGGATAAGTTGGAGCGCAAGCACTTGGACTTCATCGTGTTGAATTCCTTGAAGGATAAGGGCGCCGGTTTCCGGTGCGACACCAATAAGATAACCATCATTGACTCCGAAGGTCAGGCGGAGTATCCTCTGAAGCCCAAGACGGAAGTGGCAGGTGACATCGTAGACCGCTTGGTGGAAGTGTTGAACTCGAGAAAATAAGCGTTGTGCGTTATGTTGCGTTCACTATACATACAAAACTATGCGTTGATAGAGAAGTTGGACATTGCCTTTGAGCGCGGATTCTCAGTGATTACCGGTGAGACCGGAGCGGGAAAATCCATCATTCTGGGCGCTATAGGCTTGTTGCTTGGTCAGCGTGCCGATGTAAAAGCTATCCGACCTGGTGCCTCAAAGTGTGTTATTGAGGCGCAATTCGATATCTCGGCTTATGGAATGCAAGCCTTTTTTAAGGAGAACGATTTGGAATACGAGGCCGAGTGCATCTTGCGGCGCGATGTGTATGCTTCTGGAAAAAGTCGTGCTTTCATCAACGATACGCCGGTCTCTTTGGCACAAATGAAGGAGTTGGGCGAGCAATTGATTGATGTTCACTCCCAGCACCAAAACCTGTTGCTGAATAAAGAAGGTTTCCAGCTGAACGTGCTCGACCTCTTGGCACACGATGAGGATGACTTGCAAGCCTATCAGACCTTGTATAGAGATTGGAAACAAGCTGAACAGGATTTGGCAAGGCTGAAAGCCGAAGCCGCCAAGAATCGGGAGGACGAAGACTATCTGCGTTTCCAGCTGGAGCAATTGGCAGAGGCACGACTCACGCCCGGTGAGCAAGAGGATTTGGAGCGGGAGGCCGAGATGTTGGCTCATGCCGAGGATATTAAGGCGGGACTTTATAAAGCGGGGCAGGCACTGAATGCTGATGAGGGTGGAATGCTCGGAGCCTTGAAGGATTGCCAAAACGCGATGTCAAGTTTGCGTGAGGTCTATGTTCCTGCGGTTGAACTGGCCGAGCGTCTGGATAGTGTTTACATCGAATTGAAGGACATTGCCTGTGAGATAGAAAACCGGGAGGATGCGGTAGAGTTCAATCCCGAACGCTTGAATACGGTGAACGAACGTCTGAATTTACTATACACTTTGGAGCAGAAGCATCGCGTGGATACTGTGAACGAGTTGCTGGATTTGCAAGAGTCGTATGCCTCGAGGCTTTCGGCCATCACTTCCTCCGATGAAGAGATTGACCGTTTGAAGGAATGTTGCGCGGATTTATTCAAACAGGTGGAGACGCAAGCCTATGTGCTGACCGAAGCCCGTAAGCGGGCAGCTCAAGAAGTGGAGTGTCAGATGGCTTCGCGTCTAATTCCTTTGGGTATGCCCAATGTGCGTTTCCAGGTGGAGATGGGCACTCGTAAAGAACCGGGCATACACGGAATGGACACCGTGAACTTCCTTTTCTCAGCTAATAAGAATGGGACGTTGCAAAACATTTCTTCCGTAGCTTCAGGAGGCGAGATAGCCCGTGTGATGCTTTCCGTTAAGGCTATGATAGCCGGAGCGGTGAAATTGCCCACCATCGTGTTCGATGAGATAGATACCGGTGTTTCCGGTGAGATAGCCGATCGCATGGCCGACATTATGCAGGAGATGGGAGATAATGACCGGCAGGTCATCAGTATCACCCACCTTCCTCAGATAGCTGCTCGCGGACGTACCCATTATAAAGTCTATAAGCAGGACAATGAAACGGAGACCAATAGCCACATATGTCGTTTGACGGAGGAAGAACGGGTAGAGGAAATAGCTCATATGTTGAGTGGAGCTACGCTGACCGAGGCGGCTCTTAACAATGCGCGTGCGCTATTGGGACATTGAATGTATATATAATTATTGAATATATATAATTATGGTATAAAGAAAAATGGTAGAGAAAAACGAACTTATATTCGGTGTCCGTGCCGTGATTGAGGCAATACAGGCCGGTAAGGACATTGACAAGATATTGGTGAAACGGGACATTCAGAGCGACCTGTCGAGGGAACTGTTTGCTGTTTTGAAAGGTACGCACATCACTGTCCAACGTGTGCCGGTGGAGCGTATCAATAAAATGACCCGTAAGAATCATCAGGGAGTAGTGGCCTTTGTGTCGGCTATTGCGTATCAGAAAACGGAAGACTTGGTGCCTTTCTTGTTCGAGCAAGGCAAAAGTCCGTTCTTTGTGATGCTCGATGGAGTGACCGATGTGCGCAATTTCGGTGCCATAGCCCGTACATGCGAGTGTGCGGGAGTAGATGCCATTATTATCCCTTCCCGTAATAGTGTGTCCGTTAATGCGGATGCCGTAAAGACTTCTGCCGGTGCCTTGCATACCTTGCCTGTATGCCGCGAAGCGAATCTGAAAGTAGCGCTTCAGTATTTGAAGGATAGCGGTTTTCACATTGTAGGTGCTACGGAGAAGGGCGATTATGATTATACAAAGGCCGATTATACGGGTCCCTTGTGCCTTATCATGGGAGCTGAAGACCGGGGTATATCGTATGATAACTTGGCTTTGTGCGACGAATGGATAAAAATACCCATGCTGGGCACCATCGAGTCGCTCAACGTATCGGTTGCCGCAGGCATACTTATTTATGAAGCACTAAAACAAAGATAAATATAAGATGCAATGAGAAAGAATATAGTTATAGCATTATTTGTGAGCTTGGTTTGTCAGGGAGTGGTGGCTCAGCCCAAGTGGGTGGAGAAGGCGAAGCGGGCTGTCTTTTCTGTAATTACTTATGACAAGGATAACAAGATGTTGAATTCGGGCAATGGCTTCTTTGTGACGGAAGACGGAGTGGCATTGTCTGATTATAGCTTGTTCAAAGGGGCGCAACGTGCCATCGTAGTGAATTATGAAGGCGAACAGATGCCCGTAGAGGCCATTATGGGGGCGGACGATATGTACGATGTGGTGAAGTTTCGTGTAGGCATTACTAAGAAAAGTGTGCCCGCTCTGATGTTGTCTTCAACTCCTCCTGCCGTAGGTAGTGCCGTATGTCTTTTGCCTTACTCTACCCAGAAAAGTCGTGCGTATACGGCTGGTAAGGTGAAGGCGGTAGACAAGGTGGCGGATAATTATTCATACTATACCTTGACACTGCAGTTAGCGGATAAGCGGGTAAGTTGTCCGTTGATGACGATGGAAGGTGAAGTTTTCGCATTGGCACAGAAATCTTCCGGGCAAGACACCGCCACTATCTGCTATGGCGTGGATGTCAATTATGTGATGGCGCAGAAGATTACCGCTTTGTCCTATAGCGATGCCGCCTTGAAAGACATTGGCATTAAGAAAGCTCTTCCCGATACGGAGGATGAAGCATTGGTTTTCTTATTTATGGCTTCCTCTCAGCTTTCGGCCGATAAGTACATGACTGTCCTTCATGATTTTATAGCCCAATATCCCGATAGCCCGGACGGTTATATGCGTCGTGCCAATCAGCGTATTTTGATGTCGAAAGATGAGGCATCGTTGGATATGGTTTCCGATGATTTGGACAAGGCGTTGGAGGTTGCCGTGCAGAAGGATGATGTGTATTATAGCCGTGCCAAACTGATTTCGGCATTTGTCATTGAGAACCCTGATCGAATTTATGCCGATTGGTCCTTGGACAAGGCTGTGGCAGAAATACGTGAGGCTATCAAGATACGCCCACTTCCAGTTTATAGGCAGACCGAAGGAGATATCCTCTTTGCTAAGGGTGATTATCCCGCTGCGCTCGAAGCCTATGATGAAGTGAACCATTCAGAATTGGTTTCGCCAGCAACCTTCTATACGACGGCCAAGATAAAAGAAGCCATGAAAGCTCCGTCCGAAGAGGTGCTTGCGCTGTTGGATAGTTGTGTAGTGCGTTTCAACAAACCTTATACGCAGGATGCTGCGCCTTATCTACTTGCACGGGCGCAAGCTTACATGGTCGCTAATCAACCCCGTCAAGCTGTATTCGATTATGATGCTTACTATGATGCAGTAAAGGGAAATGTAAACGATGTTTTCTATTATTATCGTGAACAGGCAGCCTTGAAGTCCCGACAGTATCAGCGGGCTTTGGATGACATGGCGAGTGCCATCGCCTTGAATCCAAAAGATTTGACTTATCGGGCTGAATTGGCTGTGGTCAATATCCGTGTGGGACGGAATGAAGAAGCTGTGAAGGTGCTGCAAGAGGCGTTGGCCATTGATGGTTCATATGCCGAGGCTTATCGTCTGATGGGTATAGCTCAGGTACAGATGAAACAAAAGGAGGCGGCATGCTCCAGCTTTGCCAAAGCCAAAGAACTGGGTGACCCTAATGTAGATGCGTTGATAGAGAAGCATTGTAAATAAATAAGAAATCCCCACCGGATGAAAGGCGGGGATTTGCTTTGTGGGGATGCGGTTGATACTCACTTGTAGGATGTAATTAAACGCCCATTCGTGGTAGCATCCTCTTTCATAGTTAAGTCTGAGTCACAAAATAAGGTGATGAATGAACAAACAGCTTTTTGCATTCATAGGTATAAATGAGGAGAATGCGGAAATACTGCATAAAGAGATGCGAATTAATATATATTTATCAATCATTTAATAAAAGAGAATATGAAGAAAGTGATTTGTAGCCCGAAAGCACCTGGTGCCATCGGGCCTTATAGCCAAGCGATTGATGCAGGTGGAATGGTGTTCGTATCGGGGCAGTTGCCTATAGACGGAGCTACGGGAGTGATGCCCGAAGGTGTATCGGCTCAAGCACACCAATCGTTGGAGAACGTAAAGCGCATTCTTGAAGAAGCTGGATTAAGCATGGCGAATATTGTGAAAACGACTGTATTCTTGGCTGATATGTCTTTGTTTGCCGATATGAATGCCGTATATGCTACCTATTTTGAAGGGGACTGTCCTGCCCGCTCGGCGGTAGCTGTTAAGGCTCTTCCTAAAGGGGCTTTAGTGGAGATTGAGTGTATTGCGGTTCGCTAATAAGTCGGCCACAATGAAACTGCTGCCTCCCACGAAGATAAAGTCTTCCGGGAGGCTTTCTTTTTGTGCGGCTCGCACAGCGCTTGGCACATCAGCATAGCATTCGCCTTGCAAACCTGCTTCATTGGCCAGCTTTTTCAGTTTATCGGCAGGCATGGCTCGCTTCACGCTGGCTTGGGTAAAGTAATACACGGCCTCTTGGGGCATCAAGGCTACTACACCCCGGATGTCTTTGTCGTTCACCATGCCCATGACGATGTGCAACCGGTGGTATTTCTCCTTTTTAAGTTGTTCTACGATGTAGCGGATACCTCCCACGTTGTGGCCGGTGTCGCAGATGAGAGTAGGGGAGTCTTGAAGCTTTTGCCAACGTCCCATGAGTCCGGTCAGGCTGGTCACATGCGCAAATCCATTACGTACCGCTTGTCCGTCTATGTGATATCCCGCCTCCTTCAGCAAAGGGAGGGTGGTGAGCAACGTCTGTTTGTTCTTTTTCTGATAAAGTCCTTTCAGTTCAAATTCAATGCCTGAGTAGTCTTCTCGGTCATAGTCTTCTGCAAAATAGATGGGGGCATGCATTTCCTTTGCCTTGGCTTGAAAGACAGGGCGGGTTTCCGGTGTGGACTCGCCTATCACTACAGGCACGCCCGTTTTAATGATGCCCGCCTTCTCACCGGCAATCTTTGGCAATGTGTCGCCTAAAAATTGGACATGGTCAAAGCTAATGTTCGTAATGACGCACAAGTCAGGTTGGATGATGTTGGTGCAGTCCAGTCTTCCACCCAGACCTACCTCGATAACGGCTACGTCTGCCTGTGCGTCTGCAAAATAACGGAAGGCCATGGCTGTGGTCAGTTCGAAGAACGAGGGATAGAGTGGCTCGAAGAAACTCCGCTCTTCCTCCACGAAGCGTATTACATATTCCTCCGGAATGGGGATGCCGTTCACCCGGATGCGTTCACGAAAATCCACCAGATGGGGCGAAGTATAAAGTCCTACTCGATAACCGGCTGCTTGAAGGATGGCGGCCAGCGTATGCGAGCATGACCCTTTGCCATTGGTGCCTGCCACGTGGATGGTACGATATCGGCGATGCGGGTGCCCGAAGTGTTCGTCCAGGGTGAGTGTATTCTCCAAACCTTCTTTGTAAGCGGTTCCGCCCACTTGTTGAAACATGGGCGCACTATTATATAAGTATTCTAAAGTATCCTGATAGTTCATCTTTTGAAATATTTAACGGGAAACGGATCCATGCTATTGGCAAAATTGCTATCTTTAATGGCAACAAAGATACGTACTATTTTAAATCTATTGAGTTATGGGAGCAAAGAAAAATTTTGTAATCGACACGAATGTCATTCTGCATGACTATAAGTGTCTGAAAAACTTCCAGGAGAATGATATTTATCTTCCCATTGTTGTACTCGAAGAGTTGGACAAGTTCAAGAAAGGAAATGAGCAGATTAACTACAACGCCCGCGAATTTGTCCGTGAATTGGATGAGATAACCGATGACAAGCTTTTTACCAAAGGAGCCTCTTTGGGCGAAGGCTTGGGCAAGTTGTTTGTCGTGACGGGCAATGTGGAGTCCGAACGGGTGTACACCTCTTTCCCTGTGCGTAAGCCTGACCATCAGATACTGGCGGTTGCCGACTGGCTGTCCGGAAAGTATCCCAAGACAAAGACCGTCTTAGTAACCAAGGACGTTAACCTGCGCATGAAAGCCCGTTCCATCGGCATCCTTTGTGAGGACTATATCAATGACAAAGTAGTCAATGTAGATGTCTTTGAGAAATCGAACGAGGTGTTCGAGGGAACCGATCCTGCCTTAATAGACCGCATCTATTCTTCGCACGAAGGCATTGATATCGGTGAACTTCCCTTTAAGGATGTCATTCACCCCAACGAATGCTTCATCCTTAAGAGTGACCGTAACAGTGTTCTGGCACGCTACAATCCATTCACCCGCACCGTATGCCGGGTTAATAAGACAAAGAACTATGGCATCGAACCTCGGAACGCGGAGCAGAGCTTTGCCTTTGAAGTGTTGAACGACCCCGACATCAAGTTGGTGGCACTGACGGGAAAGGCCGGCACAGGAAAGACTCTTTTGGCATTAGCCGCCGCATTGAGGCAGATGAACGATTACAAGCAGATATTGCTGGCTCGTCCCATTGTGGCTTTATCCAACAAAGACATCGGTTTCCTACCCGGTGACGCCAACGAGAAAGTGGCTCCATACATGCAGCCATTGTTCGATAATCTGAACGTTATCAAGCACCAGTTCGCCACTAACTCCAGCGAAGTGAAGCGCTTGGAAGAGATGCAGAAAAGCGATCAACTGGTCATCGAAGCATTGGCGTTTATCCGCGGGCGTAGTTTGAGTGAGACTTATTGCATCATTGACGAGGCGCAGAACCTTACGCCCCACGAGATAAAAACCATCATCACTCGTGCGGGCGAAGGCACCAAGATGGTGTTCACAGGCGATATTCAGCAGATAGACCAGCCTTATCTGGATACACAGTCTAACGGCCTTGTCTACATGATAGACCGTATGCATGACCAGAAACTGTTTGCCCATGTAAATTTGGTGAAGGGTGAGCGTAGCGAATTGAGTGAACTGGCAAGCAACTTGATGTAACAGATTCGATGTCGCATGTAAACTTAAAGACACAGCGTGCATATCCTTGTAATGTCAGCGGGATAAGCACGCTGTGCCTCTGTGTTCCGTCAGTTATAACGCCAGCCGGTAAATCTCCTCAGTGTCCTTCGGGGTCAGCCTCACATAATTCCCCACAAGCGGCCCCTTGTTCTCATGCAACTTACGCACCAGCAAAGGAATGTCCGGACTCTCAACACCCAGTTCCTTGAAGCTGACCGGAAGCCCCATGTAGCGGAAGAAGTGCTTCAGACGCGACACACAGCCCAAAGCCATCTCCTGCAAATCATCCTGCACAGGCACGCCGAACACACGCTCGCCCAGCTGGGCCACCTTCTCCGGATGACGCTCCGCCATGAACGTCATCCACGCCGGAACAACGACCGCCAATCCCGCACCATGCGCCACACCGTAAAGCGCGCTCACCTCATGCTCCATGAAATGCGAAGCCCAATCCTCCTCACATCCCACACCACACGTACCGTTGTGCGCCACCATGCCGGCCCACATCAGGTTAGCCCGCGCGCCATAATCCTGCGGGTTCTGCCTTACCCGGTAAGCCTCCTTCAAGATGGCCGTCAGCACACCCTCACACATGCGGTCGCTCACCTCCACATCAGTCGTGTTCGTGAAATACCGCTCGAAGATGTGTATCATCATGTCGCACACGCCGCAGGCCGTCTGAAACGCAGGGAGCGTATAAGTCAGCTCCGGATTCATGACGGAAAACACCGGACGCAGATACATCGGCGCACGCAGACTCATCTTCTGCAACGTGGCCGACTTCGTGATGACCGTATTGCCCGAGCCCTCGCTGCCCGCAGCCGGAATAGTCAGCACCACAGCCACCTTCAGCGCCCTCGTCACCTGTGCGCGGCCAATGTAGAAATCCCAGAAATCGCCCTCGTAAGGCACGCCCGCCGCAATGGCCTTCGCCGTATCGATGACCGAACCGCCGCCCACAGCCAGCAGCAAGTCCGCTCCCTCACGCCTGCAAAGGCCGATGCCCTCATACACCTTCGCGTCCGTCGGATTAGGCTGCACACCGCCCAATTCGCAGAACGTCAGTCCCGCCTCGCGCAAGGTCAGCCTCACACGGTCCAACAGCCCGCTGCGCACCGCCGAGCCACCGCCATACACAATCATAACCCGGCTCGCCCCGTGCTTCACGGCCAGCGCACCCACCTGCCTCTCCGTGTCCCGCCCGAAGACAAACTCCGTGGGACTGTAAAATACGAAATTCTCCATACGCTATCTGTTCATTAATAAGAATATATACATCCCGTCACTCCTCGTCCTCACGCCCCTTCAGCCACTGGCGGTAGCCCTCCACCGTAGGGAACGAATATGGCCCCGACACAATCCCGTCCAACTGGAACGAGATGAGCCGCTCCACCTCACGCGTCAGCTCACGCGAAGGGCGGAACACGATGCGCGGCTGCCGAATGAGGTGATAGTTGAAATCCTCCGGCTCCTCCACCCCCTCGCTGCCATACGCAATCTGCAACGTGCCCAGCCTCCCCAGCTCCACAATCGTCCCCTGCGCAAGCACCCCGGGCAGATACTGGGCCAATATCTCCAACGCCATCATAAGCTCCATGCCGCCCATCGTCGTATGCTGCGTGGCGAAACGGCACAACGTCCTTGCCGACATGCGCTGAGCGGGCGAAGGCTCGGCATACCAGAGGTCACTCTTTTCACGGCTGATGCCATTCCGCTTTCTCCTTAACTTGTATCTTGCCATTGTAGTATCTCATAAATGATTATATACGTATCTTCTAAGTCGAAAGGTATATACCTTACACATTAAAAGGTATATACTTTATGACCTATAAGGTATATACCTTTCTACCCATAAGGTATATACCTTTTGACTTTACAAATATACAGCTTTTCCGCATAAATGCAAGCAGAAGGGCACAAAAAAATCCCGTACCACGCTCGATGTGCGATACGGGAGTCAGTACAGATACCAATATACGTCAGCCCCTCAGATAAGCGGCGTATCGCCCGAAGAACCGGCGGAACGCCCCCCATCGCATCAGCCCCCATTCGAAGACCGCTATGCCAAGCAGGGCGCAGCCGATGCCCAAGGTGACGTCTATGATGTAATGGTGTCCGCTATAGACGGCCGTGCACCAGATGCCCACCATGATGAAGGCGAACAGCCCGACGAGCCACCTCCGGCAGCGGGCCATCAGCGCGTAGGCCAACGCCACCACCATATAGGCCGCATGGAGCGAGGGCACGGCGGCGAAGACATTGGCGTTGCGCCCGTAGATGCCCTCGAAGACGGTGATGCCCAGCATCTGGTCGAAGCACCCCAGTCCGGCCGTGTTGCCCGGCGTGCCGAGGACGGGCTCGAAGCCGTAGTTCATGGCATACCAGGGCGGGGCGGCGGGATGGATGTAATATCCGGCAAAGCCGATAAGGTTGACCAGCAGGAATACCATGGCGAAACGCAGGTAGACATCGCGCTTGCCCTTCAGGTAGAGCCACACGCCAAAGGCGATGGGGACGGGCACCCAGCAGAGGTAGAAGAGACCTGCCATGAAGTCGGCCACGGGCCAATGGTGGCGTGCGAAGTACTCGCAGGGAATCAGCGTCTCGCCGCCCGCGGTGATGCCGAAGAGCGACTTCTCGGCCTCGTACAGCCCGCGCACGTCGACGGGATTGACTTCATAATTGGGCCACACGCGCATCCAGTCGTATGACACGGCGAACACAACGAACGGCAGCAGCGCCACGGCCAAGCGGCGGGTAATGCCGCTGGCGAAGAACAACACCCAGTAGAGGGCAAGGATGAGGAAATGGTCTATGCGCAGACCGACGTACAGCCCCGTCAACGTCAGAAACAGGGCGGACAGCACAAGCACCCACACCGTCTCGCGCAGGGAAGGCAAGGACAGACGGTTCATTTCGCTTGTTGCTTCAAGAGTTTATGACAATGGCCGATGCGCACAAAGGCCGTCCAGTTGGCCAGCACGGCGATAATGGCCAGTGGCGCGATGAGGATATACATGGGGTCGAACAGCTCGACACGCTGGAATACGCTGGCAAAGATGGCGCCCAAGGCTGTCAGCACCACACGCTCGGGCCGCTGCATCAGCCCCACCTTGCACTCCAGCCCCAGTCCCTCGGCACGTGCCCGCACGTAGCTCACCATGAGCGAGCCGATAATGGCCAGGCCGGTGATGACCGAGCCCCAGAGGTAGCCTTGAAACAACAGGAAATAGAGGAGTCCGAAGAGAGTAACCAACTCGCTATAACGGTCGAGCACGGAGTCGTACAGCGCCCCGAACGTGGAAGTCATGCTTCCCACACGGGCCACCCGCCCGTCCATCATGTCGAACAATCCGGCGAACAGCACCAGTCCGCCCGCCCATCCGGCGTAGGTCAGGGCCGTATCCCAGTCAGTCACCGCGGCGTACACAAACACGACAGCCGCCACAATATTCAGCACCAGCCCCGTAGTCGTAATGATATTGGGCGTGATGCCCACCTTAATCATGCCATGCACAACAGGATTTATGATTTTGTAAATCAACTGTTGCAACCAATCTCTATAATTCATCTCTATATCTATTAGTATCAAAACGTTGTTTCAAGAAATCGCGAAAGTGCAGGTCACGGTACACAAAGACGCGCTGCAACTGATAATTCCACACGAAAGCCACCAGTACAGCCATTACAATCTTAGAAAGGATGAAGACATTGTCCACATAGTATCCCAACAGTCCGTTGACCCATTTCATATCCGTCAGCCACTCCGTCAGCGCGAAGGTTCCCCACGTATTGAGCATGATGCTTCCGCCCCATACGAAGAGGTACTTCACCGCCACGTGCATTTTCTTCACTCCGGCAGCCTTGAACACCCATCCGTAGTTGACCGAACAATTCACCATGCCACCTACGACCGAACCCGTAAACGTGGCATACAAGTAGAACACATCGAACAGCTTCACCAAGAGAATGGTTATTACGAAATCCACCAGACTGGCAAACTGGGCAGACAACTGTGCTTTGACAAACATCCACACCGTCCGGCGCCAGTACGATTTCCGCCCTCCTTTCTTCACACTATCAGCCATCTTGCACCAATAAGTATGATAAAGCCATAAACTCCGGACAGCACATCGTCCATCATCACCCCTATGCCTCCCGGCAAGTTCTCCATCCGCCGTATCCCCAGCGGCTTCCATATATCGAACAGTCGGAACAATCCGAAAGCGGCCAGTCCATACCAAAGATGCCCTGCAGGAGCGGCCAGCAGCGTAATCCAGCAGCCCACCATCTCGTCCACCACTACACGCGAAGGATCCTCTCCCCACGCTTGTTCCAAACGGTTGGCCGCCCATACGCCTGCTACAGTAAACGCCAACACCAGTAGCACCGTCAGCCACAGCAAAGCGGACGCCGATACCAAGAAGGACAAAACATACCACACTGCGAAGGCCAGCAAGGCCCCCGCAGTACCCGGGGCTACCGGTGAAAATCCGGAGCCAAATCCTGTGCCTATCAGCATCGGCAGGAAAGGCGGTTTGTTCATTCTATTCGGTCATTCAAAAAAAGTCGCGCCAAAGTTACAATAAAAAATTGTCTTTGGCGCAACCTTTCCTATAGTTTATGTACATTTTGTGACAAACAGGACAACTGTTTAGTCCAAATAGTCAGGCTCTTTCTCGCCTATCATCGTGCGGATTGCCTGTTTCACCATACGCCACTGCTGGAACAAGTCGTGTACGGGCTGGTGCTCAAAGTCGTGCATCGGGCTCTTGCAGAAGAAGGATAGCCACGTCTGAATGCCACTCCATCCGGCACGTATGGCCAAATCGCTAAACAACACCAAATCCAGAGCGATGGGAGCAGCCAGGATAGAGTCCCGGCACAGGAAGTTCACCTTGATTTCCATCGGGTAACCCATCCAGCCGAAGATGTCGATGTTATCCCATGCTTCCTTATTGTCCTTGCGGGGCGGATAGTAATTGATACGCACCTTATGATATACATCGCCATACAGGTCGGGGAATTTCTCCGGTTCAAAGATGTTGTCTATTACGGACAGCTTGCTCACTTCCTTCGTCTTGAAGTTCTCCGGCTGGTCCAACACCTCGCCATCGCGGTTGCCCAGGATATTCGTAGAGAACCATCCGCTTACGCCAAGCATACGTGTCTTGAACATCGGGGCCAGCACTGTCTTCATCAGCGTCTGTCCGCTCTTGAAGTCCTTTCCGGCGATGGGCACATTCATCTTCTTCGAGAATTCCCACATGGCGGGTATGTCCACACAAAGATTAGGAGCCCCCATCACAAACGGAGCACCTTCTGCAATAGCGGCATACGCATAGCACATGCTGGGAGAGATTACCTCCGTGTTGTTGTCCTTCATCGCTGTTTCCAATGCCTCCAGCGACATGTGCTCATCGCTGAGTGGTACGTAAATTTCCGTACTGGCCGCCCACAGCACCACGATACGGTCGCACGCATTGACCGTCTTGAAGTCGCGGATATCTGCCCGCAGTTGTTCCATCAAGTCCCAACGTGTGGCAGCTTTTTTAATATGTGTTCCGTTCAGACGCTTGGCAAAGTTGTGGTCAAAAGCGGCCGGCATCGGACAGATGGCCTGCAATTCCTCCTTTACCAGATTCAAGTCTTTCTCTTTCAGAACCTCGGCATACAGGGCGGCTTCGTAAGCGTTATCCGGGAAGATATCCCACCCACCAAACACGATGTCGTTTAAGTCCGCCAACGGCACAATGTCCTTTATCTTTTTTTCCTCACCGCTCTGCACACGCATGGTTGCCATTTGTGTGATAGAACCTATGGGCTTTGCCAGCCCTTTGCGGGCTGCCAGAACACCCGTAATCAAGGTAGTGGCCACAGCTCCCCCTACCCCAACCACCAACACGCCTAATCGGCCTGTTGCCGGTTTTAAATTTTCTTTCATTGCCATTATTTTATTTAGAGTTTAAAAAATTGCCCCAAATTTAAGACTTAATATTCATTTACCGCTGTTATATTCGCCCGTTTTAGTGTCCCGTTAGTAAGATTTAAGCAATGGGGAATGATAAATTGTCTGATTGGGGGCTTTATTTGCCGGAGTTTATGTTTGCTAAACATCCGAAGTAAGCCTTGGGCATCCGACTTGTTACAGATTTATTTCACTATCATTTAAAATTGGAGTGAAGCAAATCGTAACAAGTCAGACGGAATGCGGATGAACCCTGTTTTTCATTTAAGCGCATTCCCTGATTTTAAGCCCATTTCTTCCGGTAGGAACGGTGTCCGTAGCAAACCACTGCTACAAAGCAGATAAATGGCAAAACGAACGAGAGATTGACTGCAGGCATTCTCCATAGCTCATGCAGGTCGATGATGGACGCTTGTAGTGGAGGTAGTACTGAACCGCCCAGGATGGCCATAATCAAGCCGGCGGCACCGAATTTGGCGTCATCTCCTAAGCCTTTCAAGGCGATGCCATAAATGGTGGGGAACATAAGGGACATACATGCTGATACACCCACAATGCAGTACATTCCCCATATATTTTGGAAAAATATTACGCCAAGGGTGAACAAAGCCGCACCGATGCCCAGTGTCCGCAACAGTAGACAGGGATTGAAGAATCGTAGTAGGAACGTACAGATAAAACGACTTACGCAGAATACAGCCATTGCGGCAATGTTAAATTGCTGTGAACGGACTTCGGCCGCTTGTTCCGCCATGCCCATGTCCATGAACAGACGAGTGCCATACTGAATGATAAACGTCCAGCACATGATTTGCGCACCGACGTAAAAGAACTGCACCAGCACGCCTTCCCGATAGCGTTGCACGCTGAGAAGTCGTTTCAAGGTAGGAATAAAGTCTATTTTCCCCGACTTGTCTCCGTTCTTTGGCATTTTGGTCAGTCGGATAAGTATCAGCATACAGAGAATGATGATGCCTATAATGAGATAAGGGGCTATCAGTGTGCTTAGGTCGGCATCGCGTACGGCTTCAAACTCGCTGTCGGAAAGCGTGGCGCGTTCAGCTGTGTCCATTGGGTGTAGTCGGCGTTGTATGAATTCCATAGCTACGTACATGCCCAATAAAGCTCCCATGGGATTGAACGCCTGTGCCAAGTTGAGTCGTCGTGTGGCCGTTTCTTCTGCTCCCATGGAAAGGATATAAGGGTTGCAGCTGGTTTCCAAGAATGACAATCCGCAAGTGAGGATGAAGTAGGCGATGAGAAACGGGTAGTAGTCGCCCGTCATTTTGGCCGGGAAAAAGAGAAATGCTCCAAAGGCATACAGGCTCAGTCCCAGCATGACACCCGCCTTGTAGGAGTAGCGCCGGATGAACATGGCTGCAGGGAAGGCCATGGCAAAGTAACCTCCGTAGAAGGCTACTTGTACCAATGTCCCCTCCGTCACACTCATGCGGAAAATTTTGGAAAAGGCTTTTACCAACGGTGTGGTGATGTCGTTGGCAAAGCCCCATAGGGCAAAACAACTCGTGATGAGTGCAAAAGGGAGAACGGCTGCCCATGTGCCGTCTCCAATAATCGGAACTTTGCGAGTGTTCTTCATGGTTTTCTTTTTCCTTTTGCTCGTTTATTTGTATATAGGACCGTATACGGCGCATGCACGATAGTCGGCTCCTTCCTTGTCCATACCGAAAGCGTTCCATGCAGCCGGACGGAAGATGTCTTTCTCATCAACATTGTGCATGCATACCGGGATGCGGAGCATGGAGGCCAGTGTGATGAGGTCAGCTCCGATGTGTCCGTAACTGATAGCGCCGTGGTTAGCTCCCCAGTTGTTCATGACTGAATAGACATCACGGAAGGCCGGTTTGTCACACAAGCGAGGAACAAACCACGTTGTAGGCCAGGTGGGGTCGGTTCGTTTGTTCAGTATTTCAAATATTTCAGGCTCAACATCGGCTGTCCAGCCTTCGGCAATCTGCAATACGGGACCCAAGCCTTTTACTACGTTTAGGCGGGACATGGTGACTGGCATCCCACCCTTTGAGAGGAAATTGCTGGAGAAACCGCCTCCACGGAAATAGTCACGGTCTGCGGGCAGCCAGTTCGTGGCCTTCAGGCAGGCTTCGGCATCTTTCTCGGTCATTTCCCAGCAAGGCTTCATGCAAGGTTCGCCTGTGGCGTTGAGGCTTTCGCCCGTAGCGTCCAGTGTCGTAGCACCGGAGTTTATCAAATGTATCATGCCGTTGGCTGCCAGTCCGGTCAGTGTTTTTCCGGTGACACGTTTCACGGCTTCCGGGCTCCAGTAAGTGCGCACATCACTGAACATCTGTCCGCATCCGGTCAGTAAATTGCCGAACAACATGGCTACCGCATTGCACGAATCATTTTCTGTAGCCAGGACGTATGCCTTGCGTATGCCGTTCCAGTCGAATGTGCTGCACATCAGTGCTTCGGTAAAGTCTCCGTTCGGTTTCCAGTCAGTCCATTGCCGTTGTCCTTGGAAGCCACCCGCAATGGCATGATGGCCGATAGCTTCTTCTTTGAAGCCTAATTCGCGAAGTCTTGGATTGCCTTGCATTAGGTCTCGTACGATGAGAGTCATTTTTACTACAAACTCCCAGTCTGCGTCTTTTTGTTCACGGGTCTTCTGCCGTTCAGGACGGTTCTTGTCCCAACCTTCTTTGGACTTGCAGTATTTCTCGGTCCAGGCCATGGCTTTTTTATATTCTTCGTGGTCGTAGATGCCTTCGTCCATGCGGCGTAGTATTTCCGTTTCGTCCACACTTTCGTTACGCATGCCCAGGTAGGTCTGGAAAAAGTCTTGGTTTACAATGCTTCCTGCTATACCCATGCATTGGCTTCCGATGGACAAGTAGCTTTCTCCACGCATTTGGGCCACGGCCACGGCTGCGCGTGCCCAGCGCAAAATCTTTTCCGCTACGTCTACGGGGATGGAGTTATCGTCTATGTCCTGTACATCGTGTCCGTAGATGCCGAAAGCAGGCAGTCCTTTCTGTGCATGTCCAGCTAATACAGCTGCCAGATATACGGCTCCCGGACGTTCCGTGCCGTTGAATCCCCATACGGCTTTTGGCCAATACGGATTCATGTCCATGGTTTCCGAACCATAACACCAGCAGGAAGTAACAGTCAAGGTGGCACCAACACCTTCGCGTTCAAACTTTTCGGCGCAAGCCGCGCTTTCGCCTACACGGCCTATGGTTCCATCGGCTATTACACATTCCACCGGCTTACCGTCGGCATATCTCACTTGTGAGGAAATTAACTCGGCCACATTTTTGGCCAGACTCATCGTCTTTTCTTCCAGACTCTCACGTACGCCTCCTTGCCGGCCGTCTATGGTCGGGCGGATGCCAATTTTTGGATATTTACTCATGGTATAAAAATATTGTTGTTGTTAATACTGTTTGTTAAGTTCTTACAGCAGACAAATTTAGTGGATTCCTTTCTTTTGGTAATGGTATTAATCCGGCAAATAATGGTAAATTATCGACTTTTTCCCTATCTTTGTGCGGTTAAAGGGTGGTAACAATATGAATAACGATATTGATCATATGCTTTTTCTCGTCCTCCATATTGGCGAGGCCCATTGTGGGACGAACTGGAACTATAAAAATATCTGCAGTCCGTTTACACGCATGTATTACGTAATGGGAGGACATGCACAGATTGTGCTGCCAGACAAGAGGCAGGATTTGCGTCCAGGTTTTATGTACATTATTCCTGCTTTTACTCCGCATAGTTATGTCTGTCGGGAAGAGTTTCATCATTATTACATACATATATATAATGAGTACGGACATGACATGCTGGAAGATTGGAACCTGCCTGCGGAGATTGAGCCCGAGAACACCATACTGTCGCGCATCAGAAAGTTGCACGCTTTGTGCCCGGGTATGGAACTGACGCAGACCGACCCGCAATATTATGACAATAGTTCTTCTTTGACCCGCAATATCCTCAAGAACAAGCAGCGTGATTTGTATGCCCGGGTAGAGTCTCGCGGCATAATTTATCAGCTGTTGGCTCAATTTCTGCAAGGAGCCACTCCCAAACGGTATGTGGCGGACAAGCGCATCACCAAAATATTGGAATATATCCGTAACCATCTGAACACTTCACCTGATCTGGATGCCTTAGCTTCCTTTTCATGTCTTTCCAAAGACCACTTGATTCGTATCTTCAAACGGGAAATGAAAATGACTCCTGCTGCTTACATTAATAAAAAGCGAATGGAGAAAGCCCAGCTACGACTGGTGACCGAAACAACTCCTATTAAAGAGATAGCTTACCAATTGGGTTTCGAGGACCAGACTTACTTCAACCGTGTGTTTAAACGGAAGACCGGGCAGACTCCTTTGGACTATCGGAAAGCGGCTCGCAATGTGGTTTAATGCCTTATTACCATATAATCGGTGTTTCGTCATGCGCTTCCAAATAAGCATTCGTACGGCTGAAGTGTTTGTTGCCAAAAAAACCGTTATAGGCGGACAGGGGAGAGGGATGGGCTGAGGTTAGGACCAAGTGTTTGTTGCGGTCTATGAAAGCTCCTTTGCGTTGTGCATAGGCTCCCCAAAGGATGAAGACCAAGTGCGCTTTCTCTTCGGCAAGCAGGCGTATCACGGCATCGGTGAACGTTTCCCAGCCATGGCCTTGGTGTGAACCGGCTTGATGGGCGCGTACGGTGAGGGTAGCGTTGAGTAGCAATACGCCTTGTTTGGCCCAGCGGGTCAGGTTGCCTGTCGCAGGCATATCCGTACCGATGTCAGCTTTGATTTCCTTGAAGATGTTGATTAGCGAAGGTGGAAAGGGGATGCCGTCGTTAACGGAGAAACACAGCCCGTGCGCTTGTCCGGGGCCATGATAAGGGTCTTGTCCGATAATGACTACCTTCACTTTGTCGAAAGGACAGAGGTTGAAGGCGTTAAAGATAAGGCGTCCCGGAGGATAGACCGGACCTTTGGCGTATTCTTCACGGACAAAATCTGTCAGTGTGCGGAAATACGCTTTGTCAAATTCCGGTTGGAGGCGTTTTCCCCAGCTTTCTTCTATTTGTACATTCATAAATAACGGTGTTATATTCGGATACAAATTAACACAGATTTCAGCAAATAGAAAAACTTTTTCAGCTCATTTGCGTACTATTTGAAAAACGAGCCATTCCATAATTTATGCAGGATGGCTCGTTTTTTGTCTGAAAAGGTAATGTCACCTTAAATTAAATGGATGCCATGTTTGAGGCACTCTTCGCGCATGTCCTGTGGCCATATGCTGGCTTGTATCTCACCGATATGCGCTTTGCGGAGGTAGAACATGCACAGACGTGACTGCCCGATACCTCCTCCGATAGAGAGAGGAAGCGTGTCGTTCATCAGTCGTTTGTGGAAATACAATTCCAGTCGCCGTTCTTCGCCGGATGCTTTCAGTTGGTGTACTAAAGCTTTCTTGTCTACACGAATACCCATAGAGGAAAGTTCGATACTGCGCTGCAGCGGGGCGTCCCACACTAAAAGGTCACCGTTCAGCCCCGGCAAGCCATTCAGTCCGGGTGTAGTGTAGTCGTCATAGTCCGGAGCGCGTCCGTCATGTTTTTTCCCGTCACCCAACGGGCAGCCTATGCCTACAATAAACACGGCTCCGTGCTTTTTCGTAATGGCATGTTCACGTTCTTTAGGCGTCAGGTCCGGATAGAGCTGGCGTAACTCTTCCGCATGGATAAAGTGCAGCTTCTCGGGCAGGCATGGCTTTATCTGCGGATACATTTCGTAGACCATGTATTCTGTGCGGATCATGGCGGCGTAAATCCGGGTTACAATTTCCTTTAGGAAATCGATGGTGCGGTCTGTAGTCGTGATGACACGTTCCCAGTCCCATTGGTCCACGTAGAGTGAATGCAGGTTCCCCAGTTCCTCATCCGCGCGGATGGCGTTCATGTCCGTATAGACACCGTAACCCGGTTCAATGTGGTAGTCCGCCAGAGTCAGCCGTTTCCATTTGGCTAATGAATGCACCACTTCGGCCCGTGCGTCGCCCATGTCCTTGATGGGGAAAGATACCGGACGCTCCGTTCCGTTCAAGTCGTCGTTGATACCCATTCCTTTGAGTACAAACAGTGGGGCGGTGACACGGCGCAGACGCAACTCTGACGATAGGTTCAACTGGAAGAACTCTTTGATTTGCTTGATGCCCAACTCCGTCTGCTTCAAGTCTAGCAACGGCTTATAATGTTCGGGCGCTATCAGATAACTCATATTATTCTGCTTCTTTTTATAGGTTGATTTGATATTCTGTGCGGCAAATATAGGTAGAATATTGATATGTGTCAAGTATTTGGTCCGGAAAATATCAAAATGTGCTATGTATTGCCTGTTGGGCTGTCGTATTAATATTGTAAGCGGATGGTTTCTTTTTTATCGGCTCATAAAAAAAACGGGGAATGTTAGGCTGTTTCCAGGATTTTTTATACTTTTGCCCCGCAATGAAGGCCTGGTAGCTTAGCTGAATAGAGCGTCAGATTCCGGTTCTGAAGGTCGCGGGTTTGAATCCCGCCCGGGTCACAAAAAGAATCCTTGATAATCAACAGATTATTGAGGATTATCTTTTTTTGACAGGTTTTAAAGCAAGGCTTGCCGCATTATTGTCCACCTGTCAAAAGCGGTTTTGAACGAAACCGTTTGGGATGGCGGCTGACAAACTGATTCTATTTCTCCGTCTATCGCTATTAAAAAGTCTGTGTTTTCCTGTTTTCGCTAACCTTCCACCTTTGCAAAAGTGATGAAAAAGAAACGCATAAAAATACGGCGCTCTGAATTACCGCACCGTTTGCGTTCCACTCGTTAAGTGTGGGAGGTGTAACGCTTCACAAATCAAAAGCGAAAACTTCGCCCGCTGAACGCCAATCGTTAAGTGTTTCGGCGGAGAGGCTTTCCCGTTTTGCTAAAAAATGTAAAGTTTAGCCTAACAAACCTTTCATGTTAGGGATTTTTTACTTCTGGAATATGTAAACATTCAAGAAAATATTCATCTATTCCGCTGAATAGAAGCGAATAAGCGATTTCAAAATCCGTTCATTTCGTTTGCGCCCGGCTTCGCGCCGAAACAAACGATTCTCAGCGATTGGAAAAGACAAATAGTCACGGATAACAAAATGACAGTGCCAGAGAGGGAATGGGAAGGGGGGGTGGCGTAAATGCACAAATTCTTCCCGTACAAAATATGAAAAACAAGCAGAAAGCAGATGGAACTTACAATGTAAAGATAAGAATGACTCACAATAGGGAGGTCGAAAAGACTATCTACCAATATTTTTGTAAGACCCTGCGACCTCACCAAATCATTCAAACTAAAGAAACACCGGCTTATCAAAGAAGCGGATGTCTTAGTAAGGCAGTATCAGGAGATATGTGCTGGTCTTCCCCTGGAAGCCTCCAACTATGGCATTGATGAAATTCTGGAGTTTATCAAAACAGCCCAAGAGAAAAACAAGAGCATCGATTTCATCCAGTTCTGCAAAGAGTGGTTAGGGCAAACAGAAATAAAAGGAAAGAAGAACTACATTATGGAAGTCTTGGCGTGATTATTTGTATTTGCCTGCATGGGAAACAAGGAATAAAAGTACTTTTGTATGCCATTAAGGCATAGCCCATACCTATGGTATCTGATGTGTTGAAGTTGAACTGAAAAATTAGTGTTCAGATGATTGTTACTTGCCGAAAAGTAGTAACTTTGTGGCATGAACAATTAAACGAATGACTAATGAAATAAAAGTTTAACCAAGACATATTAGAAAAAGAAGTGTTTGCTTCTTGCTTGATGTATTCTGAAAATCGCCAATTAGATGAATATAACTATCACAGCAGGAGAGTGAATGCTTGCACCATAAGGTGTGGGCTTCCTTGTTGTATAGTTATAGGTGTTTGGCGATACCTCAGAATAGCAACAGGTTGAGCCTACACCTTTTTTTGTGGTATGGCTACAAAAAGAAAGATGCAATGAAATATTTATTGTCATGGTGTGGTTTAATATTATTCCTGCCTGTATATGCCTATAGTCCGAGGGGTAGATTTTACGACCATCCTAATCTTGGACTACCTGACGGTAATGAAGTTACAATAGGGCTTATTATAGCTCTTGTGGTTATTCCCATAGGATATTTAATTTTACGTAGTACTAAAAACAGTTCTTCTATAGGATGCTTAGGAACATTGTTGATAGGTGTAGGAATAATAGCATTATTGCCAACATTCGCTTGGCTATGCACCATTCTAAGCACCATAGCAAGCATAGGCTTTGTAATATTTATAGCACTCATATTTATAACAGTAATATATAACCTATTAAAGAAAAAATAAGATGGGAAAAAAGTGGATATTAGCTATATTTCTTATTGTTTTATCCGTATTGGTAGTTTTGATTGAAAATACAGATAAAAGTAATATCAACAAAAGTATTAATAGCGACGTAGTTACTTTAGATTCTACTACGTCAAATATTGAAGGTAAATATCAGTATTTTCAGGAGTGTGGGTTTGCCATTAAAGCCCCTTGCCTATTGGAAGATGTATCGCAGCAAGCTTCTGGCGATTTTTTCCTAAACTATGGTGGTATAACAGACAAGGAGAATCCTGATAAAATAACTTTTTATCAAATTATAGTAAATCGTTTGCCCATAGGACATAAGGACTTAAACAAACAAGAATTGCCCCAACTTGCAGATGAGTTTATGAAGAAAAGTCTTGCAAAATTAAATAATTGTAAGTCTATGCGGTTTAGTTATGATGAATATCCAGGATATACAGCAGAATGTACTACTAATGGTTATGGACAAAAAGGTGTTGTATTTTGGAAAGACAAATTTATTATTTGCCTTACCGTAATATCAAATGATAATCTAAACAGTAAGTTTAATAAATTTACGAACTCTTTTAAGAATATATCTGTCTTATCTGAATCTGCAAATTCCGATGCAAAAATAACAGAATCTTCTGTAACACTTAACAAGCAATATTCTAATAAATACTTTAGTTTGAAATACCCTGCTTCATGGCAAATAGTACAAGAGGACAATCAAGTTACCGGTAAAACCAATATATCTGTTCAAATTATGGAAAAACAAAAGAATGATTATGATTTTAGTCCTAATATAAATATTATAGTATCAAGTAAAAGATGGAAAGAGCCTACATCTTATTTAGCAGAACAAACTATATATCAAAATAGAAAATTGCTTGATAGCTACTATGTGATTAAGCAAAAAAATAATATAATCATAAACAATTGCAAAGGCAGCTCTATTGAATATACATTTAATATGCAAGGATATATTTTGCGAGGAATACAGTATATTGTGAAAAAGCGGGATAATACAACTTTTATAATTACTGCAACTGTAGATGACAATAAGGAAATGAAACAAAATGATATAATTAATAATATTATTAACACGTTAATAATTCAATAGTATGACAAAGCAGGAATTACAGTCATTGACAATTGAACAATTGAATGTATTGACTCCGGAAGAAGTGGATGGTATAGCCCAAGAAGTTCTTAACAGTCTGACAACAAGTGAAATAGAAAAGATGTCCGATGAGGTCAGAAAGAAACTTGGAATAAAAATCAAAAGTATTTGGAAAAGTGCAGAATTATGGATAGGGCTTATCATTAGTGCGCTTCTTATGAGTATTTTTCAGGGAATATGTGGTAAATAATCTATTAACTTGAAAAGAAAAATTGTTTATTCCAAAACCCAAATGATAACAGTATTAATCTTGGCAGTAATTATATTCTTTTTGTTTAGACTATTTACAAATGGAAAATCAGAATAATAAGAATCAAAAGTCATGGTTTGAAAGAAACGCATGGTGGATTGCAGTATTTATAGCCATTTTTATCTTAAGGATGTGCTCGGAGTTGTCAAAATAGATATAAATATGAGAAGAACATTATTAATGATAGCAGGAACAGCATTTGTTTGTAGCCTTTTTGTGCCCAATCATGTTATTTCCTCTGGTGATGGAGGTTCCGTCCTAATGTCTGATGATTTATATCCTTGGATAGCTATGGTTTGTGGCCTCCTTGGATTCTTTTGGCCTAAGGATAATAAACCTGAAAATAATAAAAGAAAGGAGTGATTACAGTACAAATAGAAAGATGGCATATCCTTTGAATTATGGATTAAGCAAAAGTAAACTTCCACTCATTTTTGTCGAAGTAAATGGCAAACACCTTTGCTTCATCATAGATACTGGAAGCACTTGCTGTTTGATTGATAGTAATGTAGCAGAATATTTCAAGGATATTGTAACTCCAGTAGGAGATTACAATATCAGTGGAATAGGTGGAACTAAGCATAAGGTAGATGTATTATTCTAACCTTTTCTTTTGAAGTTTTTGGATTGTCGGATTTTTCAAGTATCGTTGCTTGCCGGCTTGAGTATTATTGGATGTTTTGCCATTTATCCAATGATACTTGGGCGTTTATCCAAGAATACGTCGCGGCTGGATTTTCAGACTGTCTCATAAAAGTTTGAGGGACATCCTTCTCGCAAGGACACCCCTCTCTTTTTGCAAAGAATGCCTTTCTGTTATGAAATGCTGTTGAAAGGCGTGTTTCTTTGACTTTCTTATTAGCAACCTATGAAAACTATTTCTGCTTGCAAAGTTAGTTCCCTGTTCCTTTATGGATGTGTAATATTTAGTCTATGAATGGGAAAAGTTGGTTTATTGTCCGAATAGGCTTTCCAAAGGTGGTCATAACACCTTTTACGTTTATAGAAGGTTGTTTTTTGTGTGGGGGTGAGAAAAATGTGAAGGGAGTCAAGAGGAATTGGAAGCTGATCGTTAATCAGTAGCTTATGGCTCCTCTTGGCTCCCCTTATTGTTTTCCATTCGGACGTTTTACGGATAATCGTTATGGAAAAATGGGGCTTTGATTTCCTTAGATGGATAATTCGTGCAAGACGTTGACCAGTTCTTTCTTGATGGGTTTGTCGTTCTTGATGGCTTTGGTGAAAGGCACATAGACTATCTCATCGTGCTCAATGCCTATCATGACATTGCGTTGCCCCTCCATGATGGCGTCAATGGCAGCGGCTCCCAACCTGCTGGCCAGAATGCGGTCGTGGGCTGTAGGGCTTCCACCGCGCTGCAAGTGTCCAAGAATGGTGACACGTACATCGTATTGCGGATATTCGTTTTTTACACGTTCCGCATAGTGCATGGCACCTCCTGTCAGTTCGCTTTCGGCCACTAATACAATGCTGCTGTTCTTAGATTTGCGGAAGCCGTTCTTGATGAATTCTTCCAATTGGTCTTCTTCGGTGTTAAACTCCGGGATAATGGCTGCTTCAGCTCCTGAGGCGATAGCCCCGTTCAACGCGAGGAAACCGGCATCTCGTCCCATTACTTCCACGAAAAACAGACGTTCGTGCGAGGTGGCTGTGTCACGGATTTTGTCCACTGCGTCAAGAATGGTATTTAGTGCCGTGTCATATCCGATGGTCGTGTCTGTGCCATACAAGTCGTTGTCAATGGTGCCCGGTAAGCCGATGCACGGCACGTCGAACTCTTGTGCGAAAATGCGTGCGCCCGTCAGCGAACCGTCTCCACCGATTATCACCAATGCGTCAATGCCTTCTTTCTTCATGTTGTCATAGGCTATCTGACGTCCTTCGGGAGTGGTAAACTCCTTGCAACGGGCTGTTTTCAGAATGGTGCCGCCCAGTTGGATAATGTTGCTCACGTTTTGGCTTTTGAACTCTTTGATTTCACCTGTGACGAGTCCTTTGTAACCTCTGTAGATACCTTTTACGGAAAGTCCGTTGTAGATGGCTGCGCGTGTCACGGCACGTATAGCCGCATTCATGCCCGGGGCGTCACCTCCGGACGTTAAGATACCGATGCACTTAACTATACTCATAACTATCTATTTGATAAAGCGTTAATGATTGATGTCCAAACTAATATGGGGCAAAGGTACGAAAAACCTAAGGCTTCGACGAATAATTTGCATTAATTTGCATAGCTTTTGTTTCCTGCATCTTCCAGTTTGTCTGTAATGGCTCTCTGCACTTCTTCCATCAGCCATTTAGGAGTTGATGTAGCTCCGCAGATGCCTATGGAGCGCACGTTGTGCAGGAGGCTTTCGTCGATTTCGGCCACATTATCTATCAGGTGGGAATTCGGGTTTACCTTTTGACATTCACTGAACAGCATTTTTCCGTTCGAACTTTTTTTCCCACTGACGAAAAAAATCAGGTCGTGCGCCGCGGCAAATGTGCGTATGTTGGGTATTCGGTTGGCCACTTGGCGGCAGATGGTATCGTAGTATTCGAAGGACACGTTTGGCGCAATGTGCTCTTTGATGTATTGTACAATCAATCTGAATTCGTCGAGCGATTTGGTTGTTTGTGAGTACAGGCAGATGCTTCTGCTGAAATCCAGCTTCTTGGCTTCTTCCAGTTTTTCTATGACAATTGCTCTCCCGCAGGTTTGTCCTACGAGTCCCAGTACTTCTGCGTGTCCGTTCTTTCCGTAGATGACAATCTGTTTCCCTTCCCCGTTCCCGGTGTCATACTCCTGTTTGATTTTCCTTTGCAGCCGAAGCACAACCGGACATGTGGCGTCAATGATTTCGATATGGTTACGCCGGGCTGTTTCGTACGTTTCGGGAGGTTCTCCATGTGCACGAAGCAGTACTTTGGCGTTGTGCAGGTGCTCAAATTCCTCGTGGCCGATGGTGATGAGTCCTAAGTTTTTCAGCCTTTCTACTTCGCGGCTGTTGTGTACGATGTCGCCTAAGCAGTACAATGTGCCGCCTTTTGCCAATTCTTCTTCCGCCTTACGTATAGCGGTCACTACACCGAAGCAGAAGCCGGATCCTTCGTCTATTTCTACTTTTGTCATACAATTTTCATGATAATTCCACTATTCGCTTATACTGTTCCATCAGCCAAGCCTTCTGTTCCTCAATGCTCAGATGGCTGTTGTCCAATAACAAAGCGTCATCGGCCTTGCGCAAGGGACTGATGTCGCGGTTTTGGTCAATATAGTCGCGTTGCTTCACGTTTTCCAATATCTCCTCGTAGCTGGCGGCTTGCCCTTTCTCCTTTAGTTCGTCATAACGGCGCTTTGCCCTGATCTCCGGTGAGGCGGTGACGAAGACCTTCAGTTCCGCATCGGGAAATACAGTCGTCCCGATGTCTCGTCCGTCCATCACGATGCCTTTGGCTTTGCCCATTTCCTGTTGTTGCGTCACCATGGCTTTGCGCACAAAGTCCAATGCGGCAATGGGACTTACGTGCGAGGATACTTCCATAGTGCGTATCTTGTTCTCTACGTTTGTTCCGTTGAGATAGGTGTCCGGTCTTCCCGTTTCCGGATTGAGCTTAAAGGAGATTTGGATTTGGCCGATGTGCCTTTTCAGCCTATCGGTATCGATGTGGCCGTTTTCGAACATCCCGTTTTCTAAGCTGTATAAGGTAACGGCACGATACATGGCTCCGCTGTCTATGTAGATGTATCCTATCTCACGGGCCAAGTCTTTAGCCATGGTGCTTTTCCCGCAGGAGGAAAAACCGTCGATTGCTATGATTATTTTCTTCATGTTATATATATAATATGGTATATACTCTTTCTTTCATGTCGCATGTCTGGCTAAAGAACACACTTTGATGAAAAATATTTGTTTCTGTCCAAAAAAACATGCCAAAGATAAGGTTATTTTTAAAATATCTTGCTACATTTGTGGCACAAAAGCATAAGTGTGCTTTTGAAGAATTAAAAAAATAAAAATGCGGAGGTTTGCGGTGTAAAAAAAAGCATTTGCGCATGAGCATTCATGGGAAAAGTGCTATATTTGCCCCCAATGAGAAACACTAAAAATTAATAGATAAATTATGGAAGTAAAAAAATCGCCTAAAGCAGACTTGGAGGGCAAGAGGTCTACCTGGCTGCTCATCGGTTATGTCATTACGCTTGCTATCATGTTCGTGGCATTCGAATGGAGTGAACGCGACGTGCAGATTGATACAAGCCAGGCTGTGGCCGATGTCGTGTTTGAAGAGGAAATTGAAATTCCTATTACGGAACAACCGGAAGAAGTTACGCCTCCGCCTGCTCCGGTTGAGGCACCCGCAATTGTGGAAACGCTGACTATCGTGGACGACGATATGGAGGTGGAATCTACGCAGATCGCTTCTTCGGAGGAAACCGGCCAGGCCGTTGAAATCTCTTATGTGGCTCCTACAGTAGAGGAGGAGGAAGAAGTGGCCGAAGAGGAAATCTTTGAGGTTGTAGAACAAATGCCTGAATTCCCTAATGGCGGTATGGCTGGCTTGATGCAGTTCTTGAGCAAGAACATCAAGTATCCTACTATCGCCCAGGAAAACGGTACACAGGGACGTGTGACAGTACAGTTCGTGGTAAATCGTGACGGTAGTATTGTGGATGCGAAGGTTATCCGTGGTGTTGACCCTTACTTGGATAAGGAAGCCCTCCGCGTGATTAACTCCATGCCGAAATGGAAACCGGGTATGCAACGTGGTAAACCGGTACGTGTGAAATATACGGTGCCTGTGATGTTCAGATTGCAGTAATAAACTCAATAAAAAAAAGGAAGAGGTTGCCTGTGTGCAGCCTCTTTTCGTTTCCTGCTATTATTGTTTTACAAGTGGAATTTTAGTATATTAGCGCATTAATTTATCATTTATCGTCATGTTTAAATCTTCTGAACTCCTCGAACTCGTCAATACGCATATCGCCGGCTTGGCTTTCACTCGTGAGCCGCGGGGCTTGTACGAACCTGTATCCTATGTATTGTCATTGGGCGGCAAGCGTATTCGTCCGGTGCTGATGTTGATGGCTTATAATCTTTATAAAAAGGATGTGGAGTCTGTTCTCAATCAAGCTGTAGGCATCGAGGTCTATCACAATTATACGTTGTTGCATGATGACTTGATGGACAAGGCCGAACGACGTCGTGGAAAAGCGACAGTCCATAAAGTATGGAATGAGAACACGGCCATTTTGTCGGGTGACGCCATGTTGGTGCTGGCCTATCGGTTCATGGCGGCCGGTTGTCCCTCTGAGTTGTTGGCGAAGGTGCTCGATTTGTTCAGTCTGACGGCGCTTGAGATTTGTGAAGGACAGCAATATGATATGGACTTTGAAGCCCGCCTTGATGTGACGGAGGCTGAATATCTCGAAATGATCCGCTTGAAGACTTCTGTCTTGCTCGCTTCCAGTTTGAAGATAGGGGCGTGGTTGGGAGGCGCTACCGAAGGGGACGCTTCCCTATTGTACGACTTTGGTATAAACTTGGGCGTTGCTTTTCAGCTGAAGGATGACTGGTTGGACGTGTATGGCAATCCGGACATTTTCGGCAAAAATATTGGAGGTGACATCTTATGCAACAAGAAAACTTATCTGTTGATACAGGCTTTGGGGCATTGTGACGAAGAACAGGCCCGGCAACTCCACCGCTGGCTGGCTGCTACAGACTTCAACCCGGATGAAAAAATCACTGCGGTCAAGAGCCTTTATGACGCGATAGGCGTAGGCTCAATGTGTCTGCAAAAGATAGAGGAATATACGGCGCTGGCCGCAAACTTCTTGGAACAGGTCAATGTCCCGGCTTCCACTAAAGCGGAATTAAAAGTGTTGATGAACCGGTTGATGGATAGGGAAGTGTAATGATTGTTTAATTTGTAACTTATAACTTTAAATCATGCCTTACAGAAGATTGCCCAATACAGACCAGGCACGCATCCGGGCTTTGAAAGCTGTTTGCGAAATGGCGGACAAGAGCGATGACTTGTATGAGATGCCGGTCGACTTGAAGACGCTAACGGCGGTGAGGAACTTCCTGCCTCATTTTGAAGCGGCGCAAGTGTATTATAGGGAATGTTTTGACAGACAGTCGAAGGAAGGCCGCAAACATCAGAACAATGTAAAGACGGCACGCCTGTACATTTCCCACTTCATCCAAGTGCTGAATTTGGCGGTCGTTCGTTCGGAAATACGTAGAGCGCATAAGGAATTGTACGGCCTCGATACAAAGAGCAATACGATACCTGACCTGACTGGTGAATCTGCCCTGGTGGAGTGGGGGCGGAAAGTCATCGAAGGTGAGAATAAACGTATTTCCCAAGGTGGCATTCCTATTTATAACCCTACGATTGCTAAGGTGAAAGTGCATTACGACATATTCGTTGAGAGCTATGGGAGGCAGAAGAACCTTCAGACGCTGACTGAACGAAGTCTGAGCGAACTTTCCGCCATGCGTCCTGAAGCGGATGCTTTGATATTGAACGTATGGAATCAAGTGGAAAAGAAATTCGAATTTGTTACTCCCAATGAAAAACGTCTGGATATATGCCGGAGCTATGGCGTGATTTACTATTACCGCACCAGTGAAAAATTGAAGGCTGAAGAAAGAAAGGCCTGCCCTTTATTCCCCAGTATGCAGTTATGATAGATACTCATTCACATCTTTTTTTGGACGAGTTTCGGGACGATTTGCCGGATGTGATGGCTCGTGCTCGTGAGGCGGGAGTGAGTCACATATTTATGCCCAACATTGACAGTACTTCGGTGGCGCCTTTGCTTCGCGTCTGCCATGACTATGCAGGCTATTGCTTCCCGATGATTGGGTTGCATCCCACTTCGGTGCGGGATAATTATGAAGACGAACTCCGTGTCGTGGAGCGAGAGCTGGTAACGCGTAGGGACACATATGTGGCTATTGGAGAAATAGGCATGGACTTGTATTGGGACAAAACCTATTTGGCGGAACAGCAGGTTGTGTTGAAAAGCCAGCTCGACTGGGCGCTTGCCTATGACCTTCCGGTCGTGATACATTGTCGCGAAGCCTTTCCTTATATATATAAGGTGTTGGAAACTTACCGCCATACTCCGCTATGCGGCATTTTTCATAGTTTTACCGGAACACAGGATGAGGCCGAGCGGATTTTGGAATTTCCGCACTTCCTGATAGGAATAAATGGAGTGGTGACGTTTAAAAAGTCCACTTTGCCGGAAGTGCTTTCCCATGTTCCTTTGGAAAGGCTCGTGCTGGAAACGGATTCGCCCTATCTGACTCCGGTGCCTTATCGGGGTAAGCGGAATGAAAGCTCTTTTATAAAATATACCTTAATGAAGGTTGCCGAGGTGTATGGACTTACGCCCGAAAAAGTGTCGGAGGTTACTTCTGAAGCGGCCTTAAAACTGTTCAGAATGCCCCAATAAAGCCGCAAAGGTTTTAAAGTTTATTAATTTTGGGACTTTCGCAAAGATTTAGAGCGAAGAATGTAACGTGAGAACGAAAAAAAGAATACATTTGTAGCTGAAAATATTCGGGGACCGTAAAATCATTGTAAATTGCGGCCGGTTTAAGAAAAGGAGAGATGCTCGAGTGGTTGAAGAGGCACGCCTGGAAAGCGTGTATACTCCTAAAGGGTATCGGGGGTTCGAATCCCCCTCTCTCCGCAGGATGAAAAACATAAGGCGAATGAAAGAAAGAAAACAAATAAATATCATAAGTAATTCAATTAATTAATCTTAAAAAATTAGACACACAATGAAAAAGTTATTTGCAATTGTTGCTGTGATGGGAGCCTTGACATTTGGCTCAACTCAATTGGCTCAAGCTCAGGACGCTCCTGCTGCCGAGCAAACTGAAGCTATCGCTCCGGCTGAAGGCGGTATTCACAAGGAGTTAAAGGTTAAGTACATCGAAGGTTCTGCATTCTTCATGAGCTTTATCTCTATCGCTTTGGTGATTGGTCTCGCATTCTGCATCGAACGTATCATCTACTTGAGCTTGGCCGAAATCAACACAAAGAAATTCGTCGCTTCTATTGAAGCCGCTATGGAAAAGGGTGATGTAGAAGGCGCTAAGAACATTGCGCGCAATACGCGTGGTCCTATCGCTTCTATCTACTATCAAGGTCTGATGAGATTGGATCAGGGTTTGGACGTTGTAGAAAAGTCTGTTGTATCTTACGGTGGTGTACAAGCCGGCTACTTGGAAAAAGGTTGCTCTTGGATCACATTGTTCATCGCGATGAGCCCGTCATTGGGATTCTTGGGTACTGTGATTGGTATGGTGCAGGCATTCGATAAGATCCAGCAGGTAGGTGATATCTCTCCGACGGTCGTTGCAGGTGGTATGAAAGTGGCCTTGATTACGACTATCTTCGGTTTGATTGCAGCCTTGATTCTGCAGGTGTTCTACAACTACATCTTGTCTAAGATTGAAGCTTTGACCAGTGATATGGAAGATTCTTCTGTAACGCTGCTGGATATGGTTGTGAAGTATGAACTGAAGTACAAAAAATAATAATCTTATTGCAAGATGAAGAAATTTAAAATACAAAGGGTTTCAGGACTCGCCCTGTCTGTAATGCTCCTCATTACACTGGTCATCTTGGGCTTGTTCTTTTTCGGCGGAGAAACCCCTATGGACCAGCGTGTAGTGGCTGACCCGTCGTTGTCAGAGCCGCTCTACACAGACGCTATTCTATATTGGAATTATATTTTGTTTGTATTAGGAGTTATAGCCATTGTCATCGGCGTTATTTATCAGTTTGGCTCAACGTTTGCTGATTCTCCTAAAACGGCTCTTAAATCATTGGTTGGTATTGCTTTGCTCGTTGTTGTATTGGTCGTGACATGGACTATGGGTGATGCAACACCTTTGGTCATACCGGGATATGAAGGTACCGAGAACGTTCCTTTCTGGTTGAAATTGACCGATATGTTTATTTATACACTTTACATAGAAGTAGGTGTGATGATTTTATTGATGATAGGATTTGGTATCACAAAGAAGATAAAATAATTGAGAGGAATTTAATATGGCTAAAAGGAAAAGAGAAGTCCCCGAAATCAACTCAAGTTCTACGGCGGATATGGCTTTCATTTTGCTGTTGTTCTTCTTGCTTACAACTTCTATGGATACCGACCGTGGTTTGGCAAGACGCTTGCCCGAACCTCCCCAGGAAAACCAGAAGAAGGAAGATGTAGATATTAAGGAACGCAACATTTTGCAGGTATTCGTGAACTTCCAAGACCAGTTGATGGTGGGCGATAGTTATCTTTCTGTTGACCAATTGCGTGATAAAGCCAAGGAATTCATTGCTAACCCGAACGATGATGAAAAGTTGCCGGAAAAGGTAGCGGAGGAAGTTCCTTTCTTTGGAACCCAAAGAATTACAAAAAATCATGTAATTTCTTTGCGTTGCGACCGCGGTACGTCTTACAAGACTTATATCGCCGTACAGAACGAATTGGTAGCAGCCTACAACGAGTTGCGTGATGAACTGGCACAGCAAAAGTGGCAGAAGAACTATGCAGACTTGAGCGAGGAGCAACAGGAAGCAGTACGTAAAATTTATCCTCAAGTGATTTCTGAGGCAGAACCTAAAAAGTATGGAGAACAGAAGTAATGGGAAAATTTAATAAAACAGGTAAGCGCGGCATGCCCGCATTGAACACTTCTTCATTGCCTGACCTTATTTTCACATTGTTGTTCTTCTTCATGATTGTAACAACGATGCGTGAAGTAACTTTGAAGGTTGAGTTCAAGGCTCCGGCTGCCACAGAATTGGAGAAATTGGAGAAAAAATCGTTGGTAACGTTTATCTATGTAGGTAAACCGACAAAAGAGTTCCGGAAGCAGTTAGGTGAAGAAAGTCGTATCCAGTTGAACGATGCTTTCGCTGAAACGTCTGAAATTCAAGACTATGTTATCGGTGAGCGTGCAAGTATGAAAGAGGTTGACCAGCCGAACATGACTGTTTCGTTGAAAATTGACCAGGATACCCGAATGGGTATTGTTACCGAGATTAAGGAAGCGCTCCGCAGAGCGTATGCGCTGAAAATAAATTATTCAGCCGTGGAGCGTAACGACTGATATTGAAGTTAGAAAATAGATTAGAGAAGAGAGTATGCCGTAATGACATACTCTCTTTTTTTCTTTTTCAATGTCACGTTTTTCTTTTTCAAACGTCTTATAGGTGTAAATGGAACTCGACGTATTCAAAACAACTGTCCTGCCACTTAGGAGTAAATTGCAGGCTTATGCCTACAAGCTGAGTGATGAGAAGGAGGATGCCGAAGATGTCGTACAGGAAGTGCTGCTGAAGCTATGGAATAGCAGAAAGGAGCTGGAACACTGTCACAGCATCGAGGCGTTCGCCATGACGCTTACGCATAATGTATGCATAGATTTGTTGAGGAAACGTAGATATATGCAAGCTGCGGGAAATCTGTCTGACACCATTTGTAGCAATACACCGGAACATTTGCTGGAGTTGAAAGAGAAGGTGAAGTTGATACGTACCATTATTGACTCACTCCCCACTTTGCAGCGTACCATTATGCGTATGAAGGATGTGGAAGGATAATTCCATGAACCGTATGTTCCAAAAAGATAAAGGTCCCGAGGTGATGCCTTACTCATTTGGACTGGCATGGTATTGGTAAGTTGCGACTGATTAGCCGTTCATTTCTCAAACCGTAAATTGTCGGAGAAGAATTACATGGATAAAATGAAACGAAGATGCGTGGTGAATAGTACTGCAAATCAATGAAGTAGAATATTCTTTGCGTCTTCGTTTTCGTCCATTTTGACGCATTCCGGTGTATAAGTTTCTGTCTGTATATAACGGTTTGTCTCCGCTATATTATTATTATTTCTGTTTGCAGAAACTTGCCAATACGGAAATTATCCGTATCTTTGCAACGGTGGAAAGTGTTCCGCATTTTATATACCTTGGGCTTGACTGGATTTGACAGCGGGCAGAAATGGTAGGTAAGCATGCAGTGGGTCGGTAATTTCCACTTAAATCTCAGTTATCGAACAATTATCTGGCAACGAACGTTACGCTCTCGCTGCTTGATCGAAGTACAGTAGATCAGCTTTATTTCCGCTAAAGTAGCGGAAACGGGATGTCGCTCAAAAGCTCTTGTTCCGAAGCGTTTGGTAAAGCGGCACAGCAAAATCGGGAATAGCGAAAACTTTTCCTCGCAGTTTTTGTGAAGTTTTAGAGGATAAGACGCAAGTTGGTGGCTCTGGTCTTGCTTGCGCTCGAAAACCAAAGGCAGAGATAAGCATGTAGAAAGCTTATGGTTTCCTCGTTTGGACGAGGGTTCGATTCCCTCCAGGTCCACAAAGGAAGTCTTAAAAACACTTAAGAGACAAAAGGCACTGAAAGTAGGCGTTGTGGCTTGTTTCAGTGCTTTTTTTGTATTTATTTTTGTGTATTGAAATACGCAAAAGTGGAATTTCTGTTGTGAACAATTGATATTGCTATAAACATTAGTTGTCTTTTCTCCCCAATATTCTATTCATGCTGCAATAAATAATTGGGTAAGACGAAGGGGGAGGAGAGGGAGAAAAACTTCCTTTTGCGCCTTATCCATACGAGGGGAACATAAATAATAGGACAGAAGATTTCGAGTTACCGAACTATTCACTACTTTTGTAGCGTAAACCGAGAAAATATGGCTCAAAGTTCAAAACAAATACAAACCCAAACGCAGCAACAGGTTCAAACTTTGTCGCCCCAACAGATTATGGTGGTGAAATTACTGGAGTTGCCTGCCGTGGAACTGGAAGAGAGGGTGCGAGGCGAACTGCTCGAAAACCCCGCTTTGGAGGAAGGACATGAGAATGCACATGAGGAGGATGAGTATGCCGGTCCTGAGGAATCGAACATCAGCACCGAAGACGGGGGAAACACAGACTATGACTCGTTGAGCGATTATCTGAACGAAGACGATATACCCGACTACAAATTACAGGAAAATAACCGTAGCAAGGACGAACAGACAGAGGACATCCCTTTTGCTGATGCGACTTCATTCTATGAGACCTTGAAAGAACAACTGGGAGAACATGCGCTGAGCGAGCACCAGCGTCAGTTGGCCGAATATCTGATAGGCTCGTTGGATGATGACGGTCTGCTCCGTAAACCTTTAGACGGCATTTGTGACGAGCTGGCCATCTACTCCGGCATAGAAACTTCACCGGAAGAGCTGGAAAAAGTACTGAAAGTAATACAGGACTTCGACCCGCCCGGATTGGGAGCGCGCGACTTGCGTGAGTGCCTGCTTATTCAGCTCCATCGCAAAGCGGAACAACCTGGCAAGAAGGACGATAAGTTGCTCAAGCTGGAGACAGATATCATTGAACAATGCTACGAGGAATTCACCCGCAAGCATTGGGACAAGATACAGCAAAAACTGAACATAAGCGAAGCGGAGCTGGATCAGGCCATTAAGGAACTTTGCAAACTTAACCCGCGTCCGGGCGCTTCAATGGGCGAGACGGTGGGACGGAACATGCAGCAGATAGTGCCGGATTTCATTGTGGACACGGACGATGACGGAACGGTACACTTGTCGCTGAACAATCCTAATTTGCCTGAACTGCGCATCAGCCGCGACTTCTCGGACATGGTGGAAGAACATACCAAGAACAAAGCCAACCAAAGCAAGGAATCGCGCGAGACATTGATGTTCCTTAAGCAGAAGATTGACGCCGCACAAGGCTTTATTGATGCCGTGAAGCAACGTCAAAACACATTGATGAAGACCATGCAAGCCATCATTGACCTACAGCGTCCTTTCTTTGAGGAAGGTGACGAGTCGTTGTTGAAACCTATGATTCTGAAAGACGTAGCAGAGCGGGCAGGGCTGGACATATCCACCGTATCGCGTGTGAGCAACAGCAAATATGTACAGACTAACTACGGCATTTATTCGCTGAAATTCTTCTTCAGCGATGGATATACCAAAGACAATGGCGAAGAGATGTCAGTTCGCGAGATTCGCAAAGCCCTAAAGGAATGCATCGACAATGAAGATAGGAAGAATCCTTATACCGATGATGAACTGACGGAAATGATGGTTCAGAAAGGTTACCCTATTGCGCGACGTACGGTAGCCAAATATCGCCAACAGATGAACATACCCGTAGCACGGTTGCGAAAATGAGAAAGACGAATAGCGTTATGGAAATGTCTCCAAGAATACATATTAAAGAAGCCAAGATGCTGATCCGGATTGCCCGGGGGGTGTCACTGCTGTTCACACCATTTTCCATCCCGTTTCTGGCATTTGCCATTTTGTTCTTGTTTTCCTACTTAAGCATCATGCCTACGGCATACAAGCTCATCGTGTTGGGCATCGTTTATTGCTTCACAATCTTATTGCCGGTACTCTCCATTTTTGTCTTCAAGAAGATTAACGGATTTAGTGCCGCCGAACTGGGTGAGCGTAAAAAACGCTATGTGCCTTTCCTGCTGACCATCATTTCCTATGTGTTCTGTTTGCTGATGATGAATCGGCTGAATATCCCGTGGTACATGAGTGGCATCATTCTTTCCGCACTCTTCATGATGATAATTTGCATTATCGTCAACCTGCGGTGGAAACTGAGTGAGCACATGGCGGGAGCAGGTGCCATTGTGGGAGGGTTGGTGGCATTCAGCGCACTCTTTGGTTATAATCCCGTTTGGTGGCTCTGTCTGACAATCCTAATAGCAGGCGTATTGGGTACGGCACGCATCATATTGGGGCATCATACGTTAGGAGAAGTCTTTTCCGGCTTTGCCGTGGGCTTGGGATGCGCACTCATAGTGCTTCATCCCGCTGCTAACAGTCTGTATCTTTTTTTCCGATACCTGTTGTCCGCCTATTGAAATTGAACACACAATTAATAAACCATAGTATCAACTCTTAAAAACCGAGAATTATGAACTTTC
Organism: uncultured Bacteroides sp.; assembly: GCA_949289345.1. GTDB lineage: Bacteria > Bacteroidota > Bacteroidia > Bacteroidales > Bacteroidaceae > Bacteroides. The sequence goes on along the minus strand of CASENS010000036.1, from coordinate 8,412 downwards.
CGACAAATGTTAAGTACACGAAAGACCATGAATGGATACGCCAAGAAGGCGACATCGCATACGTGGGTATTACCGATTACGCGCAAGACCAACTGGGTGACATCGTGTTTGTAGATGTGCAGACTGAAGGTGAGACATTGTCTGCCGGCGACACGTTTGGAACCATCGAAGTGGTAAAAACCATTTCCGACCTTTTCATTCCCGTATCCGGCGAGGTGCTCGAACAGAACGAAGCATTGGCGGACAATCCTGAACTGGTAAACCAGGACCCGTACGGTGAAGGTTGGATTATCAAAATGAAACCCGCTGATGACGCCGACTTCGAAAGCCTGCTTGACGCGGAAGCCTACAAAACATTGATTAATGCATGAAGTTTAATGAAGAATGAATGACGGGGAATGAATGATTTAGGCATTCATCGTTTTTCATTCTTCATTCTTAATTCTTGAAAACATGAATCCATTAGTAAGCATCATTATGGGCAGTACTTCTGACCTGCCCGTTATGGAGAAAGCCGCACAATTGCTCAACGACTTTCATATTCCATTCGAGATAAACGCACTCTCGGCTCATCGCACACCTGAAGCCGTAGAAGAATTTGCCAAAAATGCGGCCAGCCGTGGAATTAAAGTAATCATTGCTGCCGCAGGCATGGCTGCTGCCTTGCCCGGTGTCATAGCCGCCAATACTACGTTGCCTGTCATTGGCGTACCTATTAAAGGGAGTGTACTGGATGGTGTGGATGCTCTCTATTCCATTATTCAAATGCCTCCCGGTATTCCCGTGGCAACAGTAGCCATTAATGGCGCCATGAACGCTGCCATATTAGCTGTGCAGATGTTGGCACTCGGTGACGCGACAGTAGCGCAAGCTTTCGCTGAATACAAGAAAGGCTTGAAGAAGAAAATCACCAAAGCCAACGAAGACCTGAAAGAAGTAAAGTACGAATATAAGACAAACTGATGGTAGACCTATTCAACTATTCCCGCCGAGAAACATCGGTCGTACAAATTGGCGCTACACCAATGGGAGGGAATAACCCCATTCGTGTACAGAGCATGACCAATGTGGCCACACAGGATACAAACGCCTGTGTGGTGCAAGCAAAGCGGATTGTCGATGCCGGTGGTGAATATGTGCGGCTTACGACACAAGGCGTAAAAGAAGCGGAAAACTTGAAAAATATTAATGCTGCCCTTCGGGAAGATGGATGTCAGGTTCCACTCATTGCCGATGTGCACTTCAACCCGAAAGTGGCGGATGTGGCCGCTCATTATGCGGAAAAAGTGCGGATTAATCCGGGTAATTATGTAGATGCCGCCCGCACTTTCAAGCACTTGGAGTATACGGATGAAGAATATGCGCAAGAATTGCAAAAGATTCGTGACCGTTTTGTTCCGTTCTTGAATATCTGCAAAGAAAACCACACTGCGATACGTATAGGAGTCAACCACGGTTCTTTGTCCGACCGCATTATGTCCCGTTACGGCGACACGCCAAAAGGTATGGTGGAATCGTGCATGGAATTCCTACGCATTTGTGTGGACGAACACTTTACGGACGTTGTTATCTCCATCAAGTCATCCAATACTGTAGTCATGGTCAAGACCGTCCGCTTGTTGGCTCATGTCATGGAAGAAGAAGGAATGCACTTCCCACTACATTTGGGTGTAACCGAAGCTGGTGATGGAGAAGACGGACGTATCAAGTCTGCCTTAGGTATCGGGGCGTTGCTGGCCGATGGGCTGGGTGATACAATTCGTGTCTCATTAAGCGAAGCTCCGGAAGCTGAAATCCCCGTGGCACGCAAGTTGGTGGATTACATTACGGCTCGTGAAGGACATTCCTATATCCCGGGGTTGCAGTTGCAAGATTTTAACTACTTATCTCCTACGCGGCGCGTTACGATTCCTGTCCACAACATTGGAGGTAATCACCCTCCCGTAGTTGTGGCAGCCCGCCTTGATAAAGACCGGACTTGTCATCCTGATTTTATTCCTGATTATATTTATACGGGGCACCAACTTCCCGACGTATTTCACCCCGGTGTGCAATACATTGTGGATGCCGATATATGGGATGGAACGCCCGATACATGGCCGGCCTTTAAACCTGACCAGCTACCTTTCCTAACTGGATATAACGCTACCTTAAAGTTCCTTTTTATCACTTATATGGGGCTGAACGATGAAGTGTTGGCCTGCTTGAAGTTTCATCCGGAAGTTGTTCTCATTGCGCAAAGCAACCACACCAACCGCTTGGGCGAACAACGTGCGCTGGCTCATCAACTGATGCAGGAAAGGCTGAAAAATCCTCTCATCTTTTTCCAACATTACGCAGAAAATGAAATTGATAACCTGCAGATTAAATCTGCGGCTGACATGGGAGCGCTGATATTTGACGGTTTGTGTGATGGAATTTTTCTATTCAACCAAAATCCTTCCATATCGGGGAAAAACGGCATTTCCAATGCAGAAGTAGACGCCATTGCCTTTAGTATCCTGCAAGCCGGACGCTTGCGAATCAGCAAGACTGAATATATCTCTTGTCCCGGATGTGGCCGAACCTTGTACGACCTGCAAGCTACCATATCCCGTATTAAAGCTGCCACTTCACATTTGAAAGGCTTGAAGATTGGTATCATGGGCTGTATTGTGAACGGACCCGGAGAAATGGCAGATGCCGATTACGGTTATGTAGGAGCCGGACGCGGAAAAGTCAGCCTTTACAAAAGGAAAGAGTGTGTTGAAAAGAACATTCCGGAAGAGGAGGCTGTAGACAAACTTATCGCACTTATTAAAGCGAACGGAGACTACCAATAGCATAAAAAGAGGAAAACTAAACTATCATTTTACGGTTATAGTTTTCCTCTTTTTCTATACCTACTATATATTATTAGATGTATTCATCCCCCATTTTAATTTGCGCGTCATTCACATATTTACGAATTGCATGTTCTTCATCCTTTCTGCAAATAAGAAGCACATCGTCTGCTTCAGCAATCAAATATCCCTCAAGTCCGTCAATGACAGCCAGTTTGTTCTCCGGGAGTACTACGATATTGTCTTTGCAATTATAAAGTAACGATTTACATTTCAATGTGACATTTTCAGTTTTATCCTTCGGTGAAAGTTCATACAACGAACTCCATGTACCTAAATCTGACCAACCGAAATCGCCTAACGCCACATATACATTATCTGCCTTTTCCATAATTCCAAAATCAATAGACACATTGGGACAAGCCGGAAAGTTCTCGTCAATGAATTGTTTTTCCTTCGGCGTCCCATATACTCCTACGCCAGGTTCCAGTTTGGCGGCCAACTCGGGTAACAGCAACTCGCCTGCCCGGATAATTGTATTCACGTTCCACATAAACAAGCCTGAATTCCAATAAAACTCTCCACTTTCTACAAATACTTTGGCAAGTTCCAATTCAGGTTTCTCGGTAAATGTCTTGACTTTATAAAAGTTGTCGCCTATGCTTTCTGCAATCTGTATATAGCCATAGCCGGTTTCAGGACGATTGGGTTTTATGCCCAATGTCAGTAGCTTGTTGTTTTGAGAAACAAATTCAAGCCCTTTTTGAATGGCATGCAGAAATTCCTCTTCTTTCAATATCAGATGATCCGAAGGGGCTACCACAATGTTTGCCTGCGGATTTAAGGCTCGGATATGATAAGCGGCCCATGCGATACAAGGAGCTGTATTTCGACGTGTCGGTTCTAAAAGTATCTGTTCAGAACCCAATTCCGGAAGTTGTTGTCTGGTCAGTTCCGCATATATATCATTAGTAACGACAAGAATATTCTCCATCGGTACAATCTGTTTAAAACGATCAAACGTCTGTTGAAGCAAAGACCGTCCTGTTCCGAAGAAGTCAAGAAACTGTTTGGGCAAGGTCTTTCGGCTGAAGGGCCAAAAACGGCTGCCAATTCCTCCACCCATTATTACGCAGTAATTATCCTTATTTACAGTCATATCCTATTTGTTTTTAAAATTTCCGCTAATGTAATCATTATTTTATTATTAGCTAAACTCCATTCCAAAATTCTATCTTTTTTTATTTTTTTCTTTGAAAGTTATTGCAGATATAAAAAAAAACCGTATCTTTGCACCGCAATTGAGAAAACAAGTTGCCCAGATGGCGGAATCGGTAGACGCGCTGGTCTCAAACACCAGTGGATTCACTTCCATCCCGGTTCGACCCCGGGTCTGGGTACACAAAACGGCTGTTAATCATTTGATTTTCAGTCGTTTTTATTTTGTCGGGTATAAACAGGGTATAAACAAACGACAACACCCATATCTTACTACCTATCATATATAACTAACATCCTAATTTTGGTAGAAAAAAATCGGGCTTTGCCAACTTTTAATGGGAATATTGATTTTTGGGGTATGCCGCCATATACCCCCTCTCTATAAATGATGGTAGCTTGGCAAATGGCATTAAAAATCCCGCCTGCTAAATGGATAACAGACGGGAAAAATAGTATGGCAGCAACTCTTTCTACAAGATACCAATTACAAAGATACGAGAATTCTATACTCCATAATCTGTAGTTAGGAATTTTATTTCCTGCATTTGTTGTAAAGTCGCTTCCTTAAAGTGCTTGGGAATCTCTTTATTAATCATCTTATATGATTTCTGATAATTGGAAATTACCTCCTCACGTCCTTTGTTAAACTGTGAATCTGATTCAATATCGTTATATCTTTTGGTGCATTGAATGGCCAATAAATGTAGCTCTGAAAATAACTGAATGTTTAACTGTGAATAAACTTCTTCCATTCTATTTGTTGCATACAATAGTCTGGGAGATTTTGATATTTCTTGCTTGGCAATAATCTCTTTAATGATTTCCACATTATTTGTAGCACTCCATATTTTAAAGAATAGAATGATATTGAGTACTGTCCATGCAAACAGCAAAAACATGATTAAATTTTCCATATCTTTCAATAATAGTAGACATCTTTTATTTCTCCAATAGGGGAGTACCGTCTAAATTGAACTTATACTCAATTCCATCTTTTTCTAATACGATGATTGAATCATTATTATAACGTGCAACAAAATCATCATATAAAAAATCAACTATTAGTTCCCTTTTTTTATTTATGTATCCATATTTTTTATTTTTCTTGACTAAGGCTACTCCATGAATAAATCCACCTGCTTCATCAAAAGCTGGTTTAATGACCCATTTCCCCGTTTTATCAATATAACCAAATTTCTGAGCCAACATATTATTTTTATCTCGGATTCCCATTGCGGCTAATTCTTCATGGAATTCAGAGCTTTTGGATAAAGAATTAAGTATTGGATTTGCAAATGTCGGTTTAATAATAAAATCTCCTCTTTTATTTATAAAGCCATATTCATTATAAGGCAAACGACCAACAATGCTATTATAATATCCTTTGTGTATTCCTACTCTTGCTAATCCTTCGGAGAAATTTTCAGCATCTTCAAACTTAAAAGGTATTATCATTTTGTTATCAAGATTGATGTAACCATATTTACCATTCATTTCTGCATATAATAAACTATCAGAGATATTACCCAAACTTTCATACTTGAAAGGTATTATAACCTTTCCTGTTTCATAATCAATAAGCCCATATTTATCACCATTCTTTTTTAATTCCAAGTATTTTTCTAATTGTGGCAAAGCAATATAGCGTAATCCACCTACATTATTTGCATCATATTCAAAATCCGTGATTAATTTATTTTTAGAATTGGCGATTGCAAGTTTTTCATTTAAATATAAGAAAGAAGGAGATGATTCTTTTCCTAAAAGTTTATATATAATTGCGTCATATATCACTTCAAAAATAGGTGTTTCATCATATCTTAAAAGCCCATATTTGTCATCAACCTTACACATAAAGATGCTATCATTAATTATCTCAACATCATCATACTTAAATTGTATTCTTATTTCTCCATTTTCCTCTAAAAAGCCCCATTTATTATTTCTCTTAAAAGGGAAATACCCATACCCGTAAGGCTTAAAGTTCTCATAGACACAACTTATACATTGTTTTCCATCGATATTGACAACACCATAATTTTTATCGCATGAACGCACAATACGATAATTATCCTTCAAACTAAATATCGTATCAAAAATACAAGGAAGAACTTCTTTCCCTTCTACATTTATCAGTCCATACAATGAATCAGCTACTATAGCTGTTCCTAATTCAAAATCGCCTATTGAATTGTAAACTAATTGCAGCTTATCATAAGTGTCTTTACTCAAGATTTCATAAGATTTTCCCGACTTGTATTCATTCCCTGTTTGACATGCACATAAGAGGAATAATAACGGGATAAAATGACAAGAAAGTTTTTTCATTGTTTTCTATGATTATATTATATATAAGTGCTAATTTTACACATAGATATGCTATTATTATAGCAGTAAAGCATGTAACAATTAATTCAAAAATTAGGATTCATGCCCCTTGTTTTTTTGCTATAATCCCAATATTGACTGACACATCGATAGCAAGTTTTAATAAAGCCCACAATAGGATTGAGGAAAATAAAGTAGAAACAACAATAACAAGTCCTATTGGACTAAATTCTTTTTCCGGGTATGTAAAACGTCCAAAACTTTCAGTTTTTTCAACCATAACAATTGAAAAAGACATAACAATAGAAGCAATTACACCCAATGTCAATAGAAGATTGGAAAGAATATTGACCGTCTTTTCAATACTGTTGAATTTGCTTTTTCTCAAACAGCTTTCACACAATTTTCCGGCATCGTCACTTATCAATCTGCCACAACTTTCACATACTTTCATTTTTACATTTGAATTAAACGTATTTTATTGCAATATTGCCAATTCATAGGCAAAGTCATACGTTTAACCAAAAGGAAAGCGCAGACCATCGCCTACGCCTCTTGGCTCACCACAAGCCATTACACACTTAGCGAGAAGTCTGCGCCATATAGGGCACACTCCTCAACGTGTGTAATAATAGCTCGTTCATTTCCGAGGTGGTGATTCAGAGGCGATTGAGCTATAATATGTCTTGCATTATAGGTAAAAACCTAAACACATTACAAAGATACTCCAAAATTTTGAAGTTACATCGCTTTATTCCAGATTTCTAAGCAAATAATGAAAAACGCTCATTCAGGCTGCTTACGCGCCTGTGTTGAAGATTTCCTTATCCGTGTCAAAATCTTGTCTATAACGCCCTCTATTGTCCTTATTCTTGGCGTATAATCCTTAATGATATGCTTCCCCAACTTACGGCAATCAATCTTTGGCATTTTTAGTGGTTGCATATCCAGTTCCATACCATCTGCATATACCCTTACTTTGCTGTGGCTTCTTCTTATATAGTTAGCATTGACATTATCCCGATAAGGGGTTATCCTTATGTCATTGTAAGTTGCTGTCATTGCAAGTTTGAGTATCACAGACTGAAACAAGGCACTTGTATAAGGGAAGCAAATCAAATAGATATTGCCGTTTTCATTGTCGGTCAATTCTATATGCCAATACCTAAACACACCACTTTTGAAGCGTCTATAATCAGCATAGATATTACTTAGTCTGCCGCTTACGCTGTCAAACAACAAGGTTTCACCCTCATAGATGCTATTGCAGATAAAAGAGCCACCTTCTATTTTTAAGCAAATGGCTTCTTTCCACTTGGTATTGAAATCTGGTTCTAACATAGGATTTTGATTGTTACCAAAATTTGGGTACAAATACACCTTATTATAAAGACAACACTACACATAAGCTCCTACATTCTTAATAGCATCGTCTAACTCTTTGGTCAGTTCATCAGACGTGGTTACGCTTGCTTTTGCAGCAACTTCAAGTAACCTATCCTTTAGCCTCGTGTAACTTTTCCTATCATTAAAAACCTTCTCTAATTTTAGTTCTTCTAAGAAATCCGCTATCTGTGTTTCTCCGCCTTGATTGATAAGACGGGCAAAAAAGACATCACGGGCATCTGAAACAGTTCTAATCTTACTCATTACGTTAGTCTTTACTTGTTTTAACTTGGTTATTGCAAAATAGCCGTCTTGGTATCTCTTTACAAGCAATCTGTAGAAATCCATCTCCGATAGGGTTGAAGCTATCACTTCTGGCACTTTTAATTGTCTCGACAATTTCCCGTTCAATCTCATTTCATATTTCAATAAGTTAGCATCCCTAAGTCCTGTCGGTATTTCCATCTTCTTTTCTTTTGCCTCTGCTTTTTTATCGTAAAAGACAAATGCTTTGGCGGGTGGTGGAAAAGTCACGCGACTTTGACCCTTTTGGCCAAACAGGATTTGCCCACCTTTGGCTACAATATGATTGACCCTTTAAAGTCCTGGTGTTGGGGGTCAATTTTATTTTACCCTTTTAAAATTTCCCGTTTTT